>NZ_JBSFDI010000025.1:0-129098 GCF_053593835.1 Streptomyces sp. NPDC002076 | reverse complement strand
CACTCACCGGGGAGTCACGGCCCATGGGTTGGGCCGCAGCATCGATACTTCCCCAATGAGGCATCGGATGATCTCGCGTCGGGTCTTGCCCTCCTGGGTGCGGCGTTCGTAGTACGCCTGGGTGCGCGGGTCGTGGCGCAGGCGGGTGAACACGATGCGGTGCAGGGCCGTGTTCGCCTGCCGGTCGCCGCCGTGGTTGAGGCGGCGCGTGCTCCGTCGGCCGGAGGAGTATTCGATGGGGCTGACTCCGCAAAGGGCAGCAAAGGACGCCTCGGAGCACAGCCGCTCGGGATTGTCCCCCCATGGTGATCAGGAGAGTGACGGCACTGTCCGGGCCGATGCCCATCGGTACGAGCAGTTGCGGCGCGTGGCGTTCGACGAGCCGGGTCAGGCATTGGTTCAGCTCGTTGATCTGCCCGGTGAGCTGTTCGATGCGTTCGGCGAGCATGCGTAACGTCATGTGGGTGGCCTGGGCCACCGCGTCCTCGTCTCCCCCACCGTCGGGTGGGCTGAGGGTCGCGCAGGTGCGGAACAGCTCGGCATTGCCCAAGCTCGACAACCGTTCCCGCAGGGCGGGGTCGGCGATCACTAGGACGGCCTTGAGCTGGTTGATCGCCTGTGTGCGGGCCTTGACTGCGGAGTCCTTGGCGAGTTTGTAGATCCGGGCGCTGTGCACGGGTCCGTCGCCGGATTTGGCCTGGGCCCGGGTGCGACCGCTGAGCACGGCTCGCGCTGCGGCCTGCGCATCGAGCGGGTCCGACTTGCCGAGCAGACGGCGGGCCGTGCGGTCGGGCCGGTTCACTTCGAACACCTGGATCTGCTGGGTCAGCAGGTAGCGGGACAGGCCCGCGCCTAAGGTACCGGTGCCCTCCACACCGGCCCGGCGCACCGTCCCCCGCTTGCGGGCCCACACGAGAAGCTGCCGATAGCCGGCCGCCGTGGCCGGAAACGACGCGATGCCCAGGACCTTCCCCAGCGGGGAGATCACGGCGGCGACATGCACCTCGCCGTGCGTGTCCACGCCCAGTACGACCTCTTTCCGCACGGGAGGGTCCGTGCTCGAGGAGGTGCTGTGCTGTCTGGTCGTCATGGTGGTTCGCCTCCCGCGTGGTGACGTGCTGGTGGCACCGCCTGCTCGGGCGGTCTGAACCGTGATGGCGCCTGAACTCGGCAAGGCCCCTATTGGGACACGCCCTGTGGCTCGGTGGCAGGCAGCATCCCGCAACAGCAGCCGACAGGTCCGTGACTGGACACTTCGGTCATAGATTCTCACGAGTCAGACCCCCGCCCGGGACGGCACTGTGCAACCGTCCCATCGATCCCGGTACAGCGGTATGACTCGATCACTGCCGGATGACTTCGGCCGAACCGATGCTCAACCTGGCTGAGCGGGCTGACAAAGCGTTGACCCTCGTCCACTCCTGACCGGTATGGGCAGGGAGACGTCACGCAAGGAGGTGGTGCTCACCGGCTGCGGCAGCTGCCGCTCGTCCCCCGTGATCAGCACCCCGATGGCCAACTCACCGAAAGAGGACTCCTGGATCTGCTTCGACTGCGGATTGGCTCTGTTCACGTCTTCCGGTTCTGGCGCAACTTCTGTGGTGTCGAGCCGACTCTCAGTGCCCGAGGTCGGAGCACGCCGGGAACCGGCGGGTCAGCGGCTTGTTCTGACGCAGACACGAGCCGGGTCGGCGTAGCTCCCCAGAAGTTGTGCCAGAACCCTGGTTTGAGCAGCGTCCGCGGTGGGCTGCGATTCGAACAGTGCAGGAGTCTGGGCTGCGTCGCGGCAGCCGATGACGACTGAGGGGCCTGGTGCCGAGGCACTCACACCGTGGCGGCTTGCTGCCTGGACACCGTTCTTGAGTACCAGCCTGCTGACTGACTCCATGCGCCCGACGGCGCGGACCGTCCGAGGAGGAACGTGGCCGCGGGGCGGGGGCTTACTTGGATTCGACTCGTCCTATCGGATCGGGGTCGGTCGTCAGTGCCTCGCACTCGGCCTGCCACGTGGGGGCACTGGGGCGAAGCTGGGTGTGGAGGTAGGCCGCGGTGAGCCGGGCGAGGGCGGCGACTCGTTCGGGGTTCTCGTCGGTGGTCTCGGCGGCGTCGTATCCGGCGATCCCTCCGAGCCCGTGCTCCGCGCCGAACAGGGTGAGCAGGGTCTTGGGTCCGGGGGCGAGGGTGTAGGGGTCGGCGTGCCAGTCCGGCCCCATGTCCGTGAAGTGCCTGGAGTCGTCCTCGTCACCGGCGACGACCAGCGTGGGTGTGGTCATGGTGGAGAAGTCGATGGTCCGGAGGACCGGCAGCACGTCAGCCATCGGTCCGTTGAGGACGTCACCCCTACCGGGCGCGGCGAGCAGCACGCCCGCCTTGATCCGCGGTTCGAGAAGGCTCACCTCTCCCCCTTCGTCGGGGTCGGTGACCCGGGCACCGAGCAGGAGGCTGGAGGTGAAGCCGCCGAACGAGTGCCCGGCAACGGCGACCTTGGTGTGGTCGATCCGCCCGGAGAGCCACGGCACGGCCTTCTCGATCATGTCGATTCGATCGAGGATGTGCGACATGTCCTCGGAGCGCGAGCGCCAGAAGAAGGGCGCCCCGGGGGCGTCAGCGACCAGGTGGCTCAGCGCCCTGGAGCTGAGGTGGGTTGGCTGGATGACCACGAATCCGTGGGCGGCCCAGAGGTTGACGAGCGGCGCGTAGCCGTTGAGCGAGGAGAGGTTGTTCGAGTGGCCTTGGCCGTGAGAGAGGAGGACGACGGCAAGACCGGTTCCGCTCGCGGGTGCGGAGACGCGTACCTGGAGGTCCACGGGACGTCCGGGCACGGAGAGGACTACGGGGCTGAAGGACAAGACCGGGACGGGTGTGCCGAAGGTGTCGGCGCCGGTGACAGTGGATGTGCTCACGATGTGGGTTCCCTCTCGGTGGCACGTGCTGTCCGCCGGTCTCCTGCGACCGACGACGGACAAGGTGGTCAGGAGCATCCTGCTTCGACTAACCTGAAGCGGAGCATCGCTCCACTTATTATTCGGAGCGACGCTCCGCTTTGTCAATCGGTGGGGAAGGAGTGCGCGATGGTCACCGACACCCCTGCAGGGCAGTCGCCGTCCCGAGGCCAGCGGGCCGACGCACAGCGCAACCGGCAGACGGTGCTCACTGCCGCCGCCGAGGTGTTCGTCACCTCCGGCGTCGACGCGCCGATCCGCCAGATCGCGGCCCAGGCGGGCGTCGGGATGGGCACGATCTATCGCCACTTCCCGACCCGGGCGGATCTCGTCACGGCCGTCTACCGCCATCAGATCGAGGCATGCGCCGAGGCCGGCCCGAACCTGCTGGCCAGTGCCGAATCCCCGCTCGACGCACTGCGTCAGTGGATTGACCTGTTCGTCGACTTCCTCGTCACCAAGCATGGGCTCGCCGACGCCCTGCAGTCCGACCACGACCGCTTCGCCGCGCTGCACGCCTACTTCCTCGACCGACTGCTGCCCGTCTGCGCCCAACTGCTCGACGCTGCGGTCGAGGCCGGTGACATCAGGCCCGGTACGCAGCCGTATGAGTTGATGCGCGGCATCGGCAACCTCTGCATCGGACGCGACAACGACCCCCGCTACGACCCCCGGCGCTTGATCGCTCTCCTTCTCCAGGGGCTGCAGGGACCTCACGCGTCCTGATGCCGACGAGCGGCATCGCGACCGGGTCCCTCCGCGCTTCCATGCGATCCGGTGATCTGTTACCGCCTGTAGCGGAGGGGCTGTAACAGCGCCGTACGAGCGGGGCCTGGACGCAAGCCTTATCTGCGCCACAAGTTCAACCAGCAACCGCGCACAGAACCGCGCAGCGCCGACGAGGTACTTGGCCCGACCAGCCACCGCAGCGACGCGTCATCTGCCACCCGGAGCAGGGACTCCGGCTATGACGCCATAGGTTGAGTCCTGCCTGTGGGCGGCCAAGCATAGGAAGACTTCCACAGGATGCGCCGCCGGCCAGCGCCCATTGCTGACGGGACTGACGCCTCCGGAGCCGTGTGCGCAGGCTCAAATCGTGCCGGGGGCGGTTCGCATGAAGTGTGGAAGACCCCGCCACCCCTCAGGGCGCTGGATGCGGGGTCTTCGTATATCCGCAGCCGGATGCCGCCGCGCGCAGCCCGATGACGGCTACTGATGCAGCCGCGACGCGTCCCGGCAGGACTCGGAGCCCGAACAACGGGCGAGCGCGGTCAAGGTCTCGTGCAGGGCTTTCTCTTTCCCGTCACTCAGACTGCCTGCGAGATTCTTAAGCTCAGCGGGATCGGCCTGCGTGTCGTAATATTCGCGTTCCCCGTCCGCGTACTCGACCCAGAGACTGTCCGCGGTCCGAAGCGCCTCGTACGTCGGCGGATTGCCGCTGTCCTTCGGAGCCGCGTCGGGATCGCCCTTGGCAGTTCCGGGATGGTGATGCTCGACCAGAACGGACTCACGCCAGTCCTTCGGCGACGATCCGTGGAAGAGGTCGACAAGGCTGAGACCGTCCACGGCCGAGGGCGGCTTCAGCCCCGCGAGCTGCTGGAACGTCGGATTGAGATCGGTGTTCTGCACCAGCTGGGAGGCGGTCCGCCCCGCCGGCACATCCGGTCCTGTCACCATCATGGGGACGCGGATATCGGTGTCGAAAGCGGTCTGCTTGCCCGGCCGCAGCCGGTGCTCACCCATGTGGAAGCCGTTGTCCGAGCCGAAGACCAGATACGTGTCGTCCGCGAGCCCCTTCTCCTTCAGCACGTCCTCCAGGCGGCCGATCATCCGGTCGACGGCCTGAACCGAGCGGACCCGCTTGGCGAACTTGCGGTCGATCTGCGTCTTCTCCTTGTCGCTCAGGGGCTTGAGATCGGCCTGCCACTTCGGCGCCTGCGCGGGCAGCCGATCGTAGGCGGCGCTCCTGGGTGCCTTGAGCCCCGGGTAGCTGTTGGCGTCGCGGGGCGCGGGCGTGGAGGGCTCGTGCGGCGCGAAGGTGGCGAGTTCCAGCATGAACGGCTTGCTGTCCGCCGCCGAGGAACCGATGAAGGAGACCGCCTTGGCGGACACCACGTCGGTCAGGTAGTCCTGCGGGTCATGGCCGTAGTGGACGACCTTGCCGTTCTCGTTGAGGTCGTAGTTGAACTCGGGATACCCGTTGCCGGCCACGTCCCATTCGTTCCAGCCCGGAGGCACGTACGGGTGATCGGTGCCGCTGGTGTCCTTCGGCTGGTAGCCGTTGAGGTACTTGCCCATGAAGCCGGTGCGGTAGCCGGCCTTCTGAAGAGCCGGCGCGTAGCACTTCTTCTCGTCGCCGTTCTTCATGAAGGCGCCGTAGCCTCCGTCGTCCCCGTTGTTGGTGAAGACCCCGGTGTTGTGGGGGTACTGCCCCGTGAGTATCGAGGAACGCGAGGGGCAGCAGAGCGAGTCGGTGACGAAGTAGTTCGAGAACGTCGTCCCCTGCTTGCTCATCTGCTGAACGTGCGGCATATACCGCACGAGATTCCAGGAGAGGTCGTCGGTGAGTACATAAATGATGTTGGGCTTGCGGCCCTGTTCAGAACTCCCCGCCAACGAGGGTGCGGACGCCCCGACCGCCGCGCTCTTGCCGGGCGCTGCCGAGCACCCGACGAGCAGCGCGGCGGCCACGGCAACCCACAGCAGGACCTGCCCTGCCGCACTCCTACCTGGTGACGATCCGTGCATGCACTCTCAACTCCCACTAGTCTGCCGGTCGGTGGGCCAGTGAGAGTAAGAGCGCTTCTTGTGGCTTCCTTGTGCCGAAGGGCCCAGCTCATCAGCCGAGGTGCGCGTCCCACAGGCCCGGTGCCGAGGCCGTAGCGCCCGTCCACATGCATCGGTGCCGTGGCGGCCGGAGTCTGATGCTGTGGGCTTCCCGTCGACGTCGCGCTCGCCAAGCTCGTCCCGACCCTGCCGGCCGGGGCGAGCTGGCGGTACGAGATGAAGTTCGATGGTTCTCCAGACACTTGAAGTTGTCTCATCCGAGTGACAGCTCGGCGTCTTTCAGCACGCCTCCGATCGGCACCAGAAGACCGCACAGCCCTGCAGCCTCGCGCCACAGGCGTGGACGCGAACGGTGACGTCCACATAACATGTCGCCGTTAACTTAACGGCGACAACCTGAGGGGCCGCGATGACCATCACCGCACAAGACGTCTACACCTTGGCGCCGTTCGCCAGGACGCTCGGGATACGCTTCGGATCCCTCAAGGCCGACGCTGTCACCGCGCAACTCGCCTACACGCCCGAGCAGTCCACCGTCGGCGCCGCGATGCACGGCGGGGCACTGATGGGGCTGGCCGATGTAGCCGGCGCCGTGTGCGCCACGCTGAACGGGACCGCCGACACCGCCCCCGCGACCATGGAATCCACCACCCACTTCCTGCGGCCCGTACACGGCACCGGCGCCTTCGCGACCTCCCGCCCGCTGCACGTCGGCAAGTCAACGGTCGCCGTGGAAATCGACATCACGGATGACAAGGACCGGCTCTGCGCCCGCGTCACTCAACTCGTCGCCCTCCGGAGGCGCCATGACTAAGGGACCCGGCCAGACCACGGCCGACGGCCGCGCCAGCACAACCGAAGGCCGTCGGCGCAGTCGCGCCAAGCGAGGCCACGGCGGCCGACTGAGGGACGAACTCATCGAAGCGGCCGGCACGCTGCTCGACGACGCCGGCGAGGACGGCGTGACCATCCGTGCGGTGGCACAGGCTGTCGGGGTCAGCACCCCCTCGGTATACCTGCACTTCGACAACCGACTGGAACTGCTGCACACCGTGTGCCTCGGGGTCTGGGACGAGCTCGGCCGACGGATGCAGAGCATCAGCGCCCAGACCACCGACCCGTTCGCCGAACTCCACCAGCGCAGTGTCGCCTACATCAGGTTCGGGCTCGACCATCCCCTGCGCTACCGCCTGGTCGCGACCGGACCCGCGACAGCCGCCACTGAGCAGGTCGCCGACGCCTGCTTCCGATTCCTGCGGGAAACGGTGCAGCGATGCGCCGACGCCGGCGTGCTCCACGGCGATGTGACGGCGCTGACCCGGGCCATCTGCGCGTGCCTGCACGGTGCCGTCTCGCTGCTGATCCTCCAGCCGACCTCGAAATGGCCCGACGACATCCCCCAGTACGCAGACGATGCCGCCACCCTCGCCTGCCAAGGCGCCGCCGCCCTCTCACGCGCGCACCATGGCCGCTACGAAACGTGAACTGTTCTGCCCTGGGCAACGCTCCGCTTCGCCTCGCTGGCGTCCTCATCGGCCGACGGTTGGCGCAGCGGTCGGCGGCCGGCCTGCGCGGGGCGGAAAAAGGGCTGGTCCTCCATGCCCTTGCGGTAGTGCGCCTTGTACGGGACTTCCCAATGCTGATGTCAAGCCGCCTCCGCGACGGGGAGTGAAGGGTCGTAGCACTCTCTGTCGCGGAGCATCGCCCACAGAACGTTGACGCCTCGGCGGCGAGGGCTAGCAGAGCCTGCTTGTGTCCCTTTCCCTCGGTCCTCTTCTGCTGGTAGTACGCCTTGGACGCGGGGCAGGACTTGAGGCTGGCCATCGACGACAAGTACATGGTCCGCAGCAGGCCGCGGTGGTAGCGGCGAGGTCTGCGCAGGTTGCCGCTGACGCGGCCGGAGTCACGGGGCTGCGGGGCCAGACCGGCGAAGCCGGCCAGGCGGTCGGCACTGCCGAAGGCGTCCATGTTGCCGCCTGTCGCGGCAATGAACTCGGCGCCCAGCCTTGCCCCCATGCCGGGCAGACTGCGGATCACCTCGGCGTCCGGATGCTGCTGAAAACGGGTCTCGACCAGGGCATCTAGTTCGGTGATTTCGTCGTCGAGGGCCATCACCCCCTTCGCCAGGCGGACCACCATGCCAGCGGCCCTCGCGGTCACCGGTGGCGAGCACCGGCCGCACGCCGAGGCGCCGCAGCCGGTCCACGGCCCGGTAACTGCCGGGCCGCACCACGTCCCCGACCTCGATCAGGGCCTCGGCCACACCGTCCACCCGGACCAGGACGGGCGTGTGGGCGGCGGCCTCGGCCACCGACAGCGCGTCTGCCAGGGCGGTGGGCAACTCGCCGTCGGAGGCGAGGACTTCGACCAGCCGGCCCTCGACCAGGCCGCGCACGCCCCGCCCAGGCACGGCGGCGAACTCACTGACGCCCGGCAGCGTCCCCTCGGGGAGTTCCCTCCGGGCGTGGGAAGCGATCGCCCGGCCCAGGGGATGCTCCGAGCCGTGCTCCACGGCCCCGGCCAGTCGCAGGAGCGCCTCCTTGCCCAGTCCGTCGGGCACGACCGTGACCCGGGCGACCGTCATGTGGCCGGAGGTGAGCGTGCCTGTCTTGTCCAGGACGACCGTGTCGATGTGCTGGAGCCCCTCCAGCGCCCGGGGTCCGCTGACCAGGACGCCCAGTTGGGCACCGCGGCCGGTCGCGGCCATCAGCGCGGTCGGCGTGGCCAGGCCGAGCGCGCACGGGCAGGCCACGACGAGCACGGCCACGCACGCGGTGACGGCGGCCTGCGGGTCGGCCCCGGCACCGAGCCAGAAGCCGAGACAGGTGACGGCCAGCGTCAGCACGACGGGGACGAAGACGCCTGCCACCGTGTCGGCCAGCCGCTGCGCCCGCGCCTTGCCGGCCTGTGCCTCGGTGACCAGCCGGGTGATCCGGGCGAGCTGGGTGTCGGCACCGACGGCCGTGGCCTTCACCAGGAGCAGCCCGCCGGCGTTGACGGCGCCGCCGACCACCGCCGAACCCGGCCCGACCTCGACGGGCTCGCTCTCCCCGGTGACCAGGGACAGATCCACGGCCGAACTGCCCTCCACCACCTGCCCGTCGGTGGCCACCCGCTCCCCCGGCCGCACGACGAAGATCTGTCCTGCTCTCAACCGCTCGATGGCAATGAGCAGTTCCGCGCCGCCTTCCCGAACCGTCACCTCTTTGGCGGCGAGTTGAGCCAGTGACCTGAGCGCCGCGCCGGTCCCGCGCCGGGCCCGCGTCTCCAGGAACCGCCCCGCCAGGACGAACAGCGGTACACCGACGGCCGCTTCGAGATAGACGTGCGCCGCGCCGTCCGAAGCCGAGGGCACCAGAGTGAACGGCATCCACATGCCGGGCTCCCCGGCACCGCCGAGGAAGAGCGCGTAGGCGGACCAGGAGAAGGACGCAGCCACACCGAGCGACACCAGGGTGTCCATGGTCGCCGCCGCATGCCGAAGCCCACGCGCAGCACGCACATGGAAGGGCAACGCGCCCCAGACGGCGACCGGCGCAGCCAGCGCGAAGCACAGCCACTGCCAGTTGCGGAACTGCAGCGCCGGCACCATCGAAAGCAGGAGCACGGGCACCGCGAGCAGCGCGGTGATCAGCAGCCGGTCCCGCTCCTGGCGAGCTTCCTCGGGCTCGCCCGCGTCCTCGCCCTCGCGCGTCTCGGGCTGCTTGGGCGGTTCGGGCAGGGCAACCGTGTAGCCGGCCTTCTCGACGGCGGCGGCGAGTTCCTCGGGACTGATCCGCGGCGGGTGGCTCACACGGGCCCGTCCGGTGGCCAGATTGACCGTCGCCGTGACCCCGTCCAGCGTGCCGAGCTTCTTCTCGACGCGCCTCACACAGGCCGCGCACGTCATGCCGCCGACGGTCAGGTCGGTCGTCACCAGGTCGACGGCGACCGGTTCCCCGCCCATCAGCGGCCACCCCCGTGCATGTCCCCCATGTCGTCCGTGCCGCCTCCCCCGCCGGAATCGCCGTCCCCCCGGCTCGTGCCGGTGCCGTGCATGCCGGGCGCGACGGGCCCTGCGGCGACGCCGACGGCGTACGACACCGCAAACATCAGCGCCAGGAGGAGAAGGAATCCGCACAGGGCGGGCGGAGGCACGAGCTTCCGCAACACCGCACCCGCGCCGGAGGAGATTTGCCGGGACTTGTCCATCAACCGCGTCTCCAGATCACGTCGTACGGCGTCGGTCGGATCGCGCCGTACTGCATCAGGAGTCGGGGCCGCCGGGGGTCGAGTTCCGGAACAAAGTTGTGGTCCGCGTCACGTGAGGGACAACTGTGCCGGGAGTCGCGGCGACGAAACGCTGCCCTGCCGACGGCTACCGTCGACAGGGCCGGTGCGCTACTCCGCCCGGGAGCCGGCGGAACGGCCGCGCACGACGGCAAAGCCCGCGGCCGCGAGGCCCAGCACGCCGACGATCAGCCCGGCGATGCCGAGGCCGCGGGCGGTCGAGTCGCTGGCCGAGGCGGTCGACTTGGCGCTGTCGGAGCCCTTCGAACCCGCCGGCGAGGCGGTCGCGGTGCCACCGCCGTCCTCCGTGCCCTTGGCGGTGAGCTTGAGCACGGGCGCCGGGTTCTCCGGCTCCTGGCCGCCCTGTGCCTCCTCGATCCAGCGGACGATCTTGCCGTCGGAGTACGTCTGCAGGGTCTTGAAGGTCAGCTGGTCGGTGTCGCCGGGCAACTGGCCGAAGGCGACATTGAAGTCCTCGTACTGGCCCGGCGCGATCTTTCCGCCGCTGAAGGTGATCTCGGAGACGGCGTCGGTGATGGTGCCGTCGTCGGTCTTGACGGGCGTCTTGAGCTTGGTGTTGGTGACCTGGGCGGTCCAGCCGTCCTGCGGGTGGACCAGCACGCCGAGGACGGGGTGGTCGGTGGGCAGGAAGACCTGGACCTTGGTGGTGCCGACGCTGTCCTCCTCGTTGGGGACACGGAAGGTCAGCACGCCGTCGGTCGCGCCCTTGGCGTAGCTGTCGGGGTGGACGGTGACGTGCGCCGAGGCCACGCCCGCGGCAGCGAGAAGTCCGGCGGCGGTCAGGGCCGTGACGGCGCCGGCGCGGCGCAGGGTGGTGCGGGTCCTGGACATGAGGTGAGGGATCTCCGTACGGAAGAAGGGATGTCGGGTTCAGATCGCGTACGACATCCCGGGCGGCGGCCCCCGTCGGTGAACGGTGTACCTCAGCCGTACCTGCCGCAACGCCCACGGCTCACCGGCGGCCCGACGCACAAGCCCTGGCCCGGTCGGCGCGCTCCACGCCCCGCCGGCCACCTGCCACCAGGCGGCAAGCCCCGGCACGAACGCGACCGCCCACCGCAGCAGCGACCACAGTGCCACCTCACCACGCCGCAGCCACCAGGTCAGCAGCAGAGCCGCCCCGGCATGCGCGGCGGTGGCGTGCGGTGTCAGTGCATGGGGCGGTTGGACCATCCGCATGCCGTGCATGACCATCACGGCGCGATGGGGCTCGGCGGCGTGGAAGACAAGGTGCAACCCGCCCTGGGCAGCCAGAGTCCCCGTGCCGATGGCGGCCAGCGACCGCTCACGGCCACCCAGCAGACAGCCGACCGCGAAGACCGGCACGCACCCAGCGGCCTGCACCCACACCGACGGCGCCATGCCCGTGGCCATGGCATGCCCTCCGGCAGCGAGCAGCACGCACAGCACGGCGAACACCGCCGCGCGCACGCTCCGCACCGCCAGGGACACACTCACGGCACCTGATGCTGCCACGCGCCCAAAGGATCTCTCCCCCGGCCCAGGCACACGCATCACCACCCACGGACTCATACCTGGTCGACCTGCCCCCTCCTTACGAGTCGGACGCGAGTGCCGTTCAGTTCCCAGCCACCATGGCGAAATCGAAGCACCGATAGCACTCCAGGGAGCAGGGGCGCACACCCGCCGCCTCCACGCCCCCTGCACACGACGGGGTCGCGCGTCCGCCGCATCCGCGACGGGTATCCCCGGGGCAGTCCCCCGCGGCCACCCACCGGTCCGTCCGTTCCGTCCGTTCCGTCCGGACGCCGGAGTGCCGCAACCCCATCCCACGGAGGTGGATCAGCATGACCGACACCAGCGGGCTGGAACCCGTCGCCACGTTCTGCGGCAACTGCAACTGCGGCTGTCCCCAGCTGTTCGTCGACCCGGGCGCCCCCACCGACCGCCGCATCGTCCTGACCGACGACTTCGGCCAGCAGGTCCGGATGAGCGCCGACCAGTTCTCCTCGATCGTCGCCGACGCCAAGGCAGGCAAGCTGGACGGCATCGCCTGACCGACCGTCGCAGGGCAACGCGAAGGCGGCCCGCATGGGCGACTCCCTGTTCCAGTCGCTGCACGGCGCCGGGCCGCCGACCCTCGCGACCGACCGGGTGTTCCACATCACACCAACGGCACGGAACTCACCGTTCCGCTCAGCCGACAGCTGACGTGACACCCGTACGCCCCAGGAGCAGTCCCCATGTCCGTCGAACCGCCCATCACCGTCCCACCCCGCACGGCCGGCGATGCCGGTGAGTCGGCCCCGGGCCCTGTTTCGGCCTCGGCTCCCTGGGCCCTTCGCGCGCTGCGCCCGCTGGTGCTGCGCCTGCACTTCTACGCGGGCGTGTTCGTCGCGCCGTTCCTGCTCGTCACGGCGGTCACCGGACTGCTGTACGCGGGCTCGTTCCAGGCCGAGAAGATCGTGTACGCCCACGAACTGACCGTCCCGGTCGGCGACCACAAGCTGCCGATCTCCCAGCAGGTGAAGGCCGCCCGCAAGGCCCACCCCGAGGGCACCATCTCCGCCGTGCGGCCGTCACCGCAGCCCGATGCGACCACCCGCGTGCTGCTGTCCGGTGTCAAGGGCATAGCCGCCGACCACACCCTCGCCGTGTTCGTGGACCCCTACACCGGCAAGGTGCGCGGCGCCCTGGAGCAGTACGGCTCCACCGGCGCCCTGCCGCTGCGCACCTGGATCGACGAGTTCCACCGCGAGCTGCACCTGGGCGACTCCGGCCGCCTGTACAGCGCGTTCGCCGCCAGTTGGCTCTGGGTGATCACGGGTGGCGGGCTGGTGCTGTGGTTCGGTCGGCGCCGCGCCCGCCGCAAGGTGCGCGGCGCCACGGGGCGGCGGCGCTCCCTGACCCTGCACGGCACGGTGGGTGTGTGGGCGGCCGGCGGGCTGCTCTTCCTGTCGGCGACCGGCTCTGACCTGGTCCACCTACGCCGGAGCGCACATCGGCGACATCCGCGAAGCCCCCGGCCAGTCCACGCCGTCCGTCACCGCGACGGTGGGCAGCGGGCACGAGGGACACGGCTCCATGGCGGGCATGGACATGAATGGCATGGAGAGGGGCTCGCACTCCGGCGCACGGTCCGACGTGGGTCTCGACGCCGTCCCGAAGACGGCCCGCGCCGAGGGCCTGTCCGATCCGGTCGAAATCGTGCCGCCCGCGGACTCCTCCTCCGCCTATGTCGTACGGCAGATCCAACGCAGCTGGCCGGAGAAGCAGGACTCGATCGCCGTCTACCCGGCCACCGGCAAGGTCACCGACGTCCTGCGCTTCTCCGGCTACCCGGTGCTGGCCAAACTGACCCGGTGGGGCATCGACGCCCACACCGGCACCCTGTTCGGCCTCGTGAACCAGATCGCGCTGGCCGGCCTCGCCCTGGCCCTGGTCCTCCTCATCCTCTGGGGCTACCGCATGTGGTGGCAGCGCGGCCGCGGCTCCGCCTTCGGCCGCCCGATTCCCCGCGGTGCCTGGCGGCAGGTGCCGGTGTACGTGCTGGTGCCCTGCGTCGCGGTGGTCGCCGTCGTCGGCTACTACGTCCCGCTGCTAGGGATCCCGCTCGCCGGCTTCCTCGCGGTGGACATGGTCCTCGGCTGGGTCACACGCCGTCGTACCGGGCACGCACACGCCTGAACCGAGCGGCCGCACCTGCGCGGGAGCGTCGCGCGACGCTTGCCGCGATCGCGTGCGGCCGCGGGTCTCGTCATGCTTCTCGGGACACGCACTGTTCGAGCAGTGCGGCCATCGGGCCCTCGACCAGCCGGTAGCGCACGATTCGGCCGTCCTTCTCGCCGTGGACGATGCCTGCGGTTCGCAGCAGGCGCAGGGCCTGGGACACGGCGGTGTCCCTCATGCCGGTGGCGACGGCCAGGTCGGAGACGGCGATGGGAGCGGCCTCGTGAAGGGCGAGCAGCAGGGCCAGGCGCCCGGGATCCGAGAGCAGCGAGAAGCGGTCGGCCCAGGCGCGTACACGCTCCGGCTCGCCGACGGCGGCGATGGCGTCGCAGACCCGATGGCCGTCGATGGTGCGCTGCCCGGCGCGCTCCGCGGGGACGAGATGCATGGACCCATCATCGCAGTCCACGAAATGCCGCCTCAATACCTGCACACTTATGCAGCCTTGCAGCCTCGGCCTCCGGCCTTCTAGGGTGAGCGGGCCGTGGTGTTCGGGAAGACCGGTGACAGTCCCTCAGGGGCTCAGTCCGGAGCGGCCCTCGCCACTGTGATCGGGGAGTTCCCGCCCCATGCATTGCCACTGGCCTCGCGGCCGGGAAGGCAGGGGCGGGCGCGATGACCCGTCAGCCAGGAGACCGGCCACGGCAGCACGAAGCTGATCCACGAGGTGCTGGAGCGTGACCGAATGACCATGCCCGAAGGCGTGCCCGAAACTGCCGTCTCCCCATCCTTCCGCTGGCGGCGCGAGGATACCCTCCGAACCGCCGGCCTCCTGGCCGTGATCGTCGCCTTGCACGTGGTCGCCTTCGGGATCCTCTTCCTGCTCGTGGTCCCGCGCCACTACGAGGTCGGAACCAAGGCGTTCGGGGTGGGTCTCGGCATCACGGCCTACACCCTCGGCATGCGGCACGCCTTCGACGCCGACCACATCGCCGCGATCGACAACACCACCCGCAAGTTGATGGCCGACGGCAAACGGCCGGTGTCGGTGGGCTTCTGGTTCGCGCTCGGCCACTCCAGCGTGGTCGTCGTCATGGCGGCGCTGGTCGCCGGCGGCGCCAAGCTCGCCGGCACCCTGATGAACGACAGCTCCCGGACCCACCAGGTCCTCGGCACCGTCGGCACCACGGTCTCCGGCGGCTTCCTGTACCTCATCGCCGCGCTCAACCTCGTGGCGCTGTTCGGCATCGCCCGCGTCTTCAGGGCCATGCGGAACGGCCAGTACGACGAGGCCGAGTTGGAAGCCCACCTCGACTCGCGCGGCTTCATGAACCGCATCCTGGGCCGGCTCACCAGGTCCGTCCGCCGGCCCGGCCAGATGTTCCCGCTCGGTTTCGTCTTCGGCATCGGTTTCGACACCTCGACCGAGGTGTTGCTCCTCGCCCTGGCCGGCAACGGCGCCGCCGCCGGCCTCCCCTGGTACGCGGTCCTGTGCCTGCCCCTACTCTTCGCCGCCGGCATGAGTCTGTTCGACACGCTCGACGGCACCTTCATGAACTTCGCCTACCAGTGGGCGTTCTCCAACCCCGTCCGCAAGGTGTTTTACAACCTCACGATCACCGGCCTGTCCATCGCCGTCGCCTTCTTCGTCGGCACGATCGAACTGGTCGGCGTCCTGCACGACAAGCTCGGGCTGAGCGATGGCGTCAGCGGATGGATCTCGGGCCTGGACCTGGACAACGTCGGCTACGTCATCGTCGGCCTGTTCGTGGTCGTCTGGGCCGTGGCCATCGCCTACTGGCGGCTGGCCAGGGTCGAGGAACGCTGGGGTACCCACACCGCCGACGCCGGCTGACGACGCCACTACGGAAAGCGGGCGGGCTCTGCCTGGACGAAGTCGAGGAAGGCAATCCACTCGTCCAGCGGGTAGCGCACACGGACGACCGAATCGCTGCGGCGATGAGAGCAGTGCAGGGAACTGGAGCAGGCCGGCCGCAAGGTCCAGGTCGTGGGGAAGGCGTCAACGACGCGCCCGCCCTGGCCGCCGCCCACACCGGCATCGCCATGGGCCGAGCCGGTTCGGACCTCGCCCTGGAGACCCCCGACGCGGTGATCGTGCGCGACGAACTGGCAACCGTGCCCGCCGTCATCGCCCTCTCCCGCCGGGCCCGCCGCCTGATCATGCAGAACCTGGCCATCGCCGCCGTGTTCATCTCCGGCCTGGTCGTCTGGGACCTCACCGCCACCCTCCCCCTGCCCCTCGGCGTCCTCGGCCACGAGGGCTCGACCGTCATCGTCGGCCTCAACGGCCTGCGGCTCCTGCGCGAGGCCGCCTGGACCCGGGCCCGCACGGAGGGCCAGCCCTGACTCGCCCCGCCCCATGGCCCGCCGTACCCGCGCAGGTGCGGCGGGCCATTGCCGTCTGATTGCTCCGGCAGCACTGCTGAACCCAGGCGATGCCGCCCAGTCACACATGACTGAGCGTTCATATGGACATGGATTTCATTTCCATCTACGGTGGAGCGTGCCGACCCGGCACGAGCCATAGGGGGTGATGCGCCATGGGCGGCCGGATGACCCGACAACGCAAGGCGGTCACGCGGATACTCGCGGCCTGCCAGGACTTCGTATCGGCCCAGGAGTTGTACGCCCTTCTGGTGGCCGGCGACCACTCGATCGGCCTGACCACCGTCTACCGCGCCCTGCGTGAGCTGGAGGTGGACGGCGGCGTGGACGTCGTACGCGACGAGACCGGCGGGCGGCTCTACCGGCTGCGTCCGGCCGACGGGCACCGCCACTACCTGATGTGCCGCGACTGCGGTCGCAGCCGGCCGGTGGACTCCGAGGTCGTCGAGGAGTGGGCGGGCCGGATCGCCGCCGCGACCGGCTTCACCGCGGTGGAGCACACCGTCGAACTCACCGGCGTCTGCGCCGACTGTCTGCCCCACACCGACGGAGGCCGGCCGTCCGGGGACGGAGATGAAGGAGAGGAACAGCCATGCCACTGGGAGCTCGCCGCTGGCCTCCGGAGCCCAGTCCGCAGCTGCGCGAGCTGAAAGAGGCCGTGCGTGCCCTGCTCGATCTCGACGACGACACCGCCGTCCTGATCCGCCAGCTCGCCTGCACCGAACCGGGCTGCCCGCCGTTGGAAACCGTCATCGTCGTGTTGCCGATGGAGGGCGACGCCCGCCGCTGGACCCTGCACCACCCCGCCGACCAGATCACCGAGGACGACCTGCGCGACGCTCTCCTCGCCACACCCGAACAGCACGACCAGGAGACTGAATTGACCTCCCCGGAACCCGCCGAACCCCGCGATGAGCGGGTCCCCGTCACCGTCCTGACCGGCTTCCTCGGCGCCGGCAAGACCACCCTCCTCAACCGCATCCTCACCGAGAACCACGGCATGAGGATCGCCGTGATCGAGAACGAGTTCGGCGAGGTCGGCATCGACGACGCCCTCGTCCTCGACGCC
This sequence comes from Streptomyces sp. NPDC002076, assembly GCF_053593835.1. Taxonomy (NCBI): domain Bacteria; kingdom Bacillati; phylum Actinomycetota; class Actinomycetes; order Kitasatosporales; family Streptomycetaceae; genus Streptomyces; species Streptomyces sp. NPDC002076. Next base: position 111,974 of record NZ_JBSFDI010000025.1, on the reverse strand, counting down.
GAGGAAGAGATCTTCGAGATGAACAACGGCTGCATCTGCTGCACCGTGCGCGGGGATCTGATCCGCATCCTGGGTGCGCTGATGCGGCGCCGCGAGAAGTTCGACCACATCCTCATCGAGACCACCGGCCTCGCCGACCCCGCGCCCGTCGCGCAGACCTTCTTCATGGACGACGAGATCGCCTCCCAGCTGCGGCTGGACGCCATCGTCACGCTCGTCGACGCCGCACACGTGCTCCAGCACCTGGACGAGATCAAGCCGGAGGGCGTGGAGAACGAGGCCGTCGAACAGATCGCCTTCGCCGACCGCGTCGTCCTCAACAAGACCGACCTGGCCGACGAGGAGACCATCGGACAGGTCGTGCGCCGCATCCGGGCCATCAACTGCGGAGTGCGGATCATCCCCGCAGAGCGCGCGCACATCAATCTGCACGAAGTGCTGGACGTGGGCGCGTTCGACCTGGAGCGGGTGCTCGCCGACGACCCCGCCTTCCTCACCGAGACCGAGCACCAGCACGACACCACCGTCACCTCGGTCGGCATCGAGCTGACCGGGGAGCTGGACGAGGACCGGCTCAACGCCTGGCTCGGCCAGTTGCTGCGCACCAAGGGCGTCGACCTGTTCCGCTCCAAGGGCATCCTCGCGATCGCCGGAGCGCCCAAGCAGTACGTCTTCCAGGGCGTCCACATGCTGCTGGACGGCACCTTCGGACGCGACTGGCGCGAGGGCGAACCCCGCACGAACAAGCTGGTGTTCATCGGCCGCAACCTCGACCGCGAGGCCCTCGAACGCGGTTTCGCCGACTGCCTGGTCACGGCGGGAGCGGCCGCGTGAGTACGACGGTGCAGTCCCCGCTCGCCTGGGAGGCCGGCGTCGACGACGCACCCGTCGCCCTCAGCGCGCGGGGCGATCTGGTCGCCGTTGCCGGGGCCGAGGGGACGGTGAAGGTTCTCGACGCGCCGATGGGCGCCGAGATCGGGGCGTTCGAGGTTCCCGGGGGCGCACTCACGGTCGCGCTCTCCCCGGATGCCGGGTACGTGGTGGCGACCGGCCCGATGGGGTACGCACCAGTCGCCGGAGTTCCGCGACTGCTGAACCACTGCCGGTCGTAACCGCCGACTGCCGGAACCGGCGTTCGCCAGTCAGGCCGGCCACTTCGTCCCCTCGGCGGCCGTCGCCCACCAGGACGCCCGGTCCTCGTGAGCGACGGCCGCCGGCGCTTGTCCCGGCGGCATCCGCCACACCCCCTACTTGCGCAGCCCCCCCGAGCACTCGTACGCCCAGTCAAAAGATGGCAACGGTTTTCATCTGATATTGATCTGAAAATCATTTCCATCTAGCGTCGAAGGTGTCGCCACACGGCCGGCGCGTGTCCGGTGCGCGCCCGGTATCGCCCGAAGGAGCTCCCGCATGTCTACCGCCCCCGCCTCCCGTACCGCCCGGCCGACCGCGAGGATCGCACTGGTCACCGCGACGGCCGCCCTGACGGCCGTGACGGCGTCCGCCTGCTCGACCTCCTCCTCGCACACAAGCGACACCGCCGCGACCAGCAGTGGCAGCGGCTCGGGCAAGGCGATCCAGGTGGTGGCGGCGGAGAACTTCTGGGGCAGCATCGCCTCCCAGCTCGGCGGCAGCCACGTGAAGGTGACCAGCATCATCAACAACCCTGACGCCGACCCGCACGACTACGAGCCGACCGCCGCAGACGCCCGCACCGTGGCCGGCGCCCAGTACACGATCGTCAACGGCATCGGCTACGACGCCTGGGCGGACAAGCTGCTGGCCGCCAACCCCGGCAGCGGACGCACCCAACTCAAGGTCGGCGACCTGGTCGGCATCGAGCCGGGCGGCAACCCGCACCGCTGGTACTCCCCGGACAACGTCCACCAGGTCATCGAGAAGATCACCGCGGGCTACAAGAAGATCGACCCGGCCGACGCGGCTTACTTCGACCAGCAGAAGACGACCTTTGAGACGAAGACGCTCGCCGGCTACAACAAGCTCATCGCCGACATCAAAGCGAAGTACGCGGGCACGCCGATCGGTGCTTCCGAGTCCATCGTCACGCCGCTCGCCGAGGGCCTGGGGCTGAAGATGCTCACCCCGGAGACATTCCTGGACGCGATGAGCGAGGGCTCCGACCCCACGGCCAAGGACAAGGCCACCATCGACCAGCAGATCAAGAACAAGAAGATCAAGATCTACGTCTACAACTCCCAGAACTCCACGCCGGACGTGCAGGCGCAGGTCAAGGAGGCCAAGGCCCAGGGCATCCCGGTCGCCACGGTGACCGAGACCCTCACCCCCGCCGGGGCCACCTTCCAGCAGTGGCAGACCACCCAGCTGCAGGGCATCGAGCAGGCCCTGGCCAAGGCCACCGGGAAGTGAACCAGAGCCATGAACCCGATAGCGAAGGCCCGCGAAGCCGTCACACACACCAGCAGTCACACCGTCCCCGGCCGCCGAAGCGGGGGGCACGACACGGCCACAGGAGCGGGAAGCGATCCGGTGGTCGCCCTGCGCGGGGCCGCCGTGCGCGTCGGCGGCCGGACGCTGTGGTCGGGGGTGGACCTTCGCATCGGGGCCGGCGAGTTCACCGCCGTGCTCGGCCCCAACGGCGTCGGCAAGTCCACCATGATCAAGGTCCTGCTGGGCGCCCTGCCCGCGGCGGCCGGCGAGGTTCGGGTGCTCGGCGCCCGGCCCGGGCAGGCCAACGACCGCATCGGCTACCTGCCGCAGCGGCGCAGCTTCGACGCCGATCTGCGCATCCGCGGTGTCGATGTGGTGCGCATGGGCCTGGACGGTGACCGGTGGGGGGTGCCGCTGCCGTTCCCGAGCGCGCGTCGGCGGTCCGCCCGTGCACGGGTGGACGAGGTGATCGAGCTGGTCGGGGCGTCGGCGTACGCGCACCGGCCCATCGGGCAGTGTTCCGGCGGCGAGCAGCAGCGCCTACTGATCGCCCAGGCACTGGTCCGCAGGCCCGAACTGCTCCTGCTCGACGAACCGTTGGACAGCCTCGACCTGCCCAACCAGAGCGCCGTCGCGGCGCTGATCGGGCGCATCTGCCATCACGAGGGTGTCTCGGTGGTCATGGTCGCCCATGACGTGAACCCGATACTCCACCACCTGGACCGGGTGGTGTACCTGGCCGAGGGCGGCGCCGCCGCGGGCACACCGACCGAGGTCATCACCTCCGAGACGCTGACCCGGCTGTACGGCACACCGGTCGAGGTGCTGCAGACCTCGGACGGGCGACTGGTCGTGGTGGGCCAGCCGGAGGCACCGGCCGTGCACACCGACCGGCACGACACTCCGGGGAGCGGTCATGCTGCTGGCTGAGGCAGGGGCACCAACCTGGTCGTGGAACCTCCTGACCGACTTCCAGGACATGTGGTCCTACCCCTTCATGGTCAACGCGTTCCGCGCCGGCGCGGTCGTGGCCGTGGTCTCCGCGGTCGTGGGGTGGTTCGTGGTGCTGCGGCGGCAGACGTTCGCCGCGCACACCGTCTCCGCCGTCGCCTTCCCCGGCGCCGCCGGAGCGCTCCTGCTCGGGTTCAGCGCGGTCTACGGCTACTTCACGCTGTGCGTGGCCGCCGCGCTGGTGATCGCGGCCCTGCGGGGCGGCGGTGAGCACGAGGAGTCGGCGCTGACCGGGACCGTGCAGGCGTTCCTGCTCGCGTCCGGCTTCCTGTTCACCGCCCTGTACAGAGGGCTGCTGGAGGGGCCGCAGACCATTCTCTTCGGCACCTTCCTGGGAATCACCTCCTCCCAGGTGACCGTGCTGACGGTGGTCGGTGCGGTGGTGCTCGCGGTGCTGGCGCTGATCGGGCGGCCGTTGCTGTTCGCGTCCGTGGACCCGCAGGTGGCCGGCGGGCGCGGGTTGCCGGTCCGCGCCCTCTCGGTGGTCTTCCTCGTCCTGCTCGGTGCGGCCACCGCCGAGGCGAGCCAGATCACCGGGACCCTTCTGGTCTTCGCCCTCATGGTGATTCCGGCCGCCACCGCGCAAGTCCTCACCGCCCGCCCGGCGTTGAGTCTGACCCTGGCCGTCCTGCTGGCCTTCGCCGCGACCTGGCTGGGACTCACCGCAGCCTACTACTGGCCCTACCCTCTGGGCTTCTTCGTGACGACCATCGCCTTCGCCGGATACCTGCTCGCGCTGGGCCGGCGCTCGCTGCGCGAGGGACTCGCTCGCACCCGGGCCGGGGCCACGCCCGCCGCCAAGGAGGTGGTCGCATGACCGTCCTGCTCGCCGTCTCCCCGCTGTCCCACCCGTTCTTCCTGCACGCCTTCCTCGCCGGTACCGCCATCGCCGCCGCCTGCGGGCTGGTCGGCTACTTCCTGGTGCTGCGGGCCCAGGTCTTCACCGGCGACGCGCTCAGCCACGTCGCCTTCACCGGCGCGATGGCCGCCCTCGCCTTCGGCGCCGACCTTCGCCTCGGGCTGTTCGCCGCCACCATCGCCATGGCGCTGCTCTTCGGCACCCTCGGCCGCAAGGCGCGACCCGACGACGTGGTCATCGGGAGCGTCTTCTCCTGGATCCTGGGCCTTGGCGCCTTCTTCATCACGCTCTACACGACCTCGCGCAGCACCACCAACGGCACCGCAGGGGTGAGTGTGCTGTTCGGCTCCGTCTTCGGCATCTCCTCCAGCAGCGCGGCAGTCGCCGCCCCTGTGGCAGCCGGGGTCGGCCTGCTGGTGGTCCTCATCGCCCGACCGCTGCTGTTCGCCACGCTCGACGAGGCCGTGGCTGCGGCTCGTGGGGTACCGGTCCGGCTGCTCGGCTACGGCTTCCTCGCCCTGGCCGGGATCAGCGCCGCCGAGGCCACCCAGGCGGTCGGCTCCCTCCTCCTGCTCGGTCTGCTCGCCGCCCCGGCCGGCGCCGCGATCCGGGTCACCGATCGCCCCTACCGGGCGCTCGCCCTCTCCGCAGGGCTGGCGGTGCTGGAGATGTGGGCGGGGCTTTTCGCCTCGTACGCGGTGCCGAAGATGCCGCCGAGCTTCGCCATCATGGCCGCCGCCACGGCCGTCTACGCCGCGACCTTTCTGATACGACGCCCGGTCCCCCGTCCTCGTACGCGCACCGCCGTCCCCACCGGCACATGAGCGAAGGCACCCGATGGCACCCGACCGCCAGCGCACCCCCACCCCCTCGCACGACGTCACGCTGATCGGCCGCCTCACCCAGCAACGCACCATCGTGGTCGAGGCGCTCATCCGGGCCGACGGCTTCGTCGGCGCCCAAGCCCTCCACAACCAGCTCGCCGCCGCCGGCTCACCGGTCGGCCTCTCCACGGTCTACCGCACGCTGGCCGGCCTGGCCGGCGTCGGCCGGGCCGACATGGTGCGCGACACCAGCGGTGAACGCCTCTTCCGCTACCGCCCGGGACCCGAACACCGCCACTACCTCATCTGCACCGAATGCGGCCTGAGCCGCCCCGTCGACTCCGGCCCGGTGGAGGAATGGGCCGACACCATCGCTCAGACCTCCGGGTTCGCGAACGTCCGGCACACGGTGGAGCTGTCCGGAGTGTGCCCGGACTGCGGCCGAGGAAAAGCGGCGGACGAACGCCAGTGAACTCTGGCGCCACTTCCTTTCCGGAGTGGTCTCCGTCAAGGGCAGCAGTCGCACCCCGAAGCACAGCCGCAGGCATCCGCCTTCCGCCCGGGCGCGCCCGGTGCAACGGCCGCCGGCACCGCACAACACCCCTCCCCACGCCACGCGTCGCGCCCCTCCTTCACCGCGACCGCGGCAATGACCAGGGCCGCCAGCGGATCCGCCCACGACCAGCCGAACACGGCATTGACGACCAGGCCCACCAGCAGCACCGCCGACAAATAGGTGCACAGGAGGGTCTGCTTGGAGTCGGCCACGGCAGATGCGGAGCCGAGTTCCCGACCGGCGCGACGCTGGGCCGCCGACAGGACCGGCATGACCACGAGCGAGAGGGCAGCCAGCACAATCCCGGGCAGGGAGCGCGTGGCCTCGCCTGAGCCGGCCAGGGCCCGTGCGGCGTCGACGGTGACGTAGGCGGCGAGCGCGAAGAACGACAGCGCGATGATCCGCAACGCGGTCTTCTCCCGGGCCTCACGCACCGCGTGCTCGCGGGCGGAGAACTGCCAGGCGACGGTGGCGGCCGAGGAGACCTCGATGACGGAGTCGAGGCCGAAGCCGATCAGCGCGGCGGACGAAGCCAGGGTCCCGGCCGTGAGGGCGACGGCCGCCTCGACGGCGTTGTAGGTGATGGCCGCGGCAATCAGCAGCCGTATCCGCCTGGCAAGCGCGCCGCGCCTGGCCGGGTCGGGGCCGAGGGAGAGGGATATCTCTGCGCTCACGGTCAGCAGCACCCCTTGTCCTCGGCATCGACACACGTCCGGTCGCCCTCGACGGCGACCACGGCGGTGCGCAGGTCGTCGAGCGCGTGGCCGAGACGTTCGTCGGCGAGTTCGTAGCGCGTGCGACGGCCGTCGGGGACGGTGACGACCAGGCCGCAGTCACGCAGGCACGCCAGGTGGTTCGACAGCCTGGTGCGGGAGACATCCAGCGCGTCGGCGAGGTCGGCGGGATAGGCGGGTGCTTCCCGCAGGGCGAGCAGGATGCGGCAGCGGATCGGATCGGCGAGCGCCCGGCCGAACCGGACCAGGACCTCGATGTCGGAGGCAACAGTCAGCACACCGTCAACGATACACAGATTCCTGAATTCAGGTGAGCCTGAACTAATGAATCGCCCCCTAGCCGGTTCATAATGGTGTTCATTTTCATGTAGCCTCTACTCGCTACCCCAACCAGGAGGATTCCCATGGCCGTTCCCAAGCGGAAGATGTCCCGCAGCAACACCCGCCACCGCCGCGCACAGTGGAAGGCGACCACGCCGGCGCTCGTACCGGTCATCGTCGACGGAGTGTCATACCTGGTACCGCAGCGGCTGGTAAAGGCGTACGAGCGCGGTCTGCTGCGCCCCGAGGGCTGAGCGTCGATGCCGTCCAATCCCTCCGGCCGACTGCCCGTCACCGTCCTGTCCGGTTTCCTCGGCGCGGGCAAGACCAGCCTCCTCAATCATGTCCTCGGCAACCGCGAGGGCCTGCGCGTCGCGGTCATCGTCAACGACATGAGCGAGGTCAACATCGACGCCGCCCTGGTGCGGGGCGGCGAGGCGGCACTGTCGCGTACCGAGGAACGCCTGGTCGAGATGACCAACGGCTGTATCTGCTGCACCCTGCGCGACGACCTGCTTCAGGAGGTCGACCGGTTGGCCCGCGAGGGCCGCTTCGACTACCTGCTCATCGAGTCGTCCGGCATCTCCGAACCCATGCCGGTCGCCGCGACCTTCGCCTTCGCCCGCGACGACGGCGCCACCCTCGCCGACCTCACCCGCCTGGACACCATGGTCACGGTCGTGGACGCCGCGAACTTCCTGCCCGAGCTGGCAAGCGGTGACGAACTCGTCGAGCGCGGCCTGGACCAGTACGAGGACGACGAACGCACCGTCAGTGACCTGCTGATGGACCAGATCGAGTTCGCCGACGTCATCGTCCTCAACAAGCTCGACCTCGTGGACAAGGAGTCGTACGACCGGCTGCGGGCGACACTCACCCGCCTCAACCCGGCCGCACGCCTCGTCCGGGCCGTCCACGGCCGCGTGAAGGTGAGCGACGTACTGGGCACCCGGCTGTTCGACCTGGAACGCGCCCAACAGGCCCCCGGCTGGGTGAGGGAACTCAACGGCGACCACGTACCCGAGACGGAGGAGTACGGGATCTCCTCGACCGTCTTCCGCTCTGAACTGCCCTTCCATCCAGGCAGGTTGTGGACGTTCGTGACCGAGGAACTCGACAGCGGTGCGTACGGACAGATCCTGCGCTCCAAGGGCTTCTTCACCCTCGCCAGCCGCCCGCATGTGACGGGCCTGTGGTCACAGGCCGGCTCCGTCGCACGCTTCGAGCCGTCCGCTGCACGCGACAGCGAGAGCCCCGAGTGCCAGGAACTGGTCTTCATCGGCACGTACCTGCACGCGGACGCACTGCACGCGGCACTGACCGACTGCCTCATGGCGGACGAGGAGAGCCTGCCGCCCACGGACCCGTTCCCCACCTGGGACACCTATGGCATCGACGACACCTGCGAGCACGAGCATCCCCAACTCGTGGCGGGCCCCTGAGGACCCCGGGCCGGGCGGCGAACACAGCCACGGCGCCGCCCGGCCCGGTATGGACACCAAGAGCTCCGGATAAATGCGTTGGGCTGACCGGCCCCCGCTGATAGCGTCTGGGCGGCCGTGAGAGAACGCGAGGAGGTGAGACCCATGAAGGCTGTATCCATGTGGGTGCTCCCCCATGTCGTCACGGTGGGCGATTGACGTAGGTGTCGCCGGGAGCGCCTCGGACAAGGCACTCCTGAGAGGCAACCCTATGAACTTTGTGCATTCCACTCCGGGCACGGACAACCATCCGGTTGTGGTCACGCGGGTCTCGGACACGCAGTGGCACGCTGTGGAGGACGACCTGACGGTCGGCCGCGGCGTCGCTTCGCGTCGGCCCGACGGGCGGCTCTTCGTCAGCATCGACGCGTGGCACGGCGCGGTCTTCGATCGCATCGCCGACGCGATGCTGGCGGACCTCTCGACACCGCTGTACACCGTCGTCGACGAGGCCGACCACGACTCGAGGTCCGCCTGGGAGCGGACCGGCTTCACCACCGCACGCCGCGAGTGGGGCTGTCTCGTGCCCACCGACCCGCAGATCACCGGGCTCGGCTCGGTACGGCCCCCGTCCGGCGTGACGATCGTGCCCGCCGGTGAGGCGGAGGAGGGCCCGTTGCGCGCCCTGGACCGCATCGTCCGCGACGAGATCGAGGCCACCGTCGGATGGCAGACGATGCCGGCCGACGTGCTGCCCCGCCCGGCGGGGACCACCGTGCTCGACCCGTCGAAGTACGCGGTGGCAAGGCACGTGGACGAGTACGTGGGACTGGTCCGGGTGGGACCGCTGACCCGGCAGCCTCGGATCGGGCTGATCGCCGTCCGGGCCGATCGGCACCGCCGTGGCATCGCCCGGGCGCTGCTGGCCCACGCGCTCGGTTCCTTGCACCGCTCCGGGACCGCTTCGGCATGGGCCGAGGTGAACGAGTCCAACGCGGCGGCCGCCGCCCTGTTCGAGAGCATCGGTGCCCGGCGGGCGGCCAGCACCCTGGAGCTCGTCCGCCACTGACGCTCCGACGCATCGCACCGAGCGGCCGCTTCCTACTGAATTCGCCGTCACAGAACGGGAGAAGTGAGAGACCATGACAAAGGCAGCAGGGGGCGTAGAAGCCGAAGGCACCGTCATCGAGTGCCTGCGCAACGCCACCTTCAAGGTGGAACTCCAGAGTGGGCACACAGTGCTCGCCCACATCAGCGGGAAGATCCGGAAGAACCGCATCAAGATCCTCCCGTACGACCGAGTGCTCGTGGAACTCAGCCCCTACGACCTCACCCGCGGCCGGATCCGCTACCGGTACAGGGCGTAACGGAAGGTGCGGCGCCATCGCTCTATCGGGAGCCGTAGGGCAGGAGCGCCATCTCACGTGCGTTCTTGATGGCCTGTGCTACCTGCCGCTGCTGCTGACGCGTCACGTGGGTCACCCGACGGCTGCGGATCTTTCCGCGGTCGGAGATGAACTTCCGCAGCAAGTCGGTGTCCTTGTAGTCGATGTAGGTGATTCCGGCGGCGTCCAGCGGGTTGGTGCGCTGGCGCTTGGCAGTCTGACGCCGGATGCTTGTGCGTCGGGTCATGGTGAGGCCGGTCCTCTCTTTCAGGTCACGGGGTCGAGCAAGTCGTCGAAGGTGTACGGGAGTTGCTTCCAGCGGTCCCTGCCCGCCGCGTACTCGTCGTCGGTGAGCAGGCATGAGTCGAGCAGGGCCGACAGGCCGTCGCGGTCCAGGCCGGGCGAGGTGAAGGTGAGGTACTGGCAGCGGTCGCCGTGTTCCGGGTGCCAGTCCACCAAGGCGGCGAGGCGGCGCTCGGCGGGCACCATCTCCCAGGCGGCGTCGGGCAGAGCTGCCAGCCAGGGCCCGGCCGACTCCACGCACAGCGCGCCGCCGGCGGCGTCCCAGGACAGCAGTGTGTCGGGGCGGTCCGCCAGCCAGAACCGCCCCCGGCTGCGCGCGGCGGCGCAGGTGAGGTCCTCAAGCGCCGCGTACAGGCGCTGCGGATGGAAGGGCCGTTCGCGCCGCCAGACGAAGGTGCTCACGCCGTGCTCGTCGCACTCCTGCGGCAGCAGCGCGCACGCAGGATGCACACGGGCGGCGGCCGCTGCCACGTCGAAGCCCGCCAACAGCGCTGCCCCCAGGGCACCGTCGCTCTCCACCCGTACGCTTCGTGCGCCTGGTGTGAGCTGGGCGAGCAGCGCGTGGTCGGTGTCGTCGGCGACCTCGTCGCAAGAATCGTCGTCGCCGAGGGCGATCACCGTGGGGTACTCCAGCTGCCGGGCGAAGGTGTCGGCGACCGTGCGCTGGTCGGTCGGCGCGGCGGCGAGGCCGACGTCGGCCAGGTCGTCGCCGTTGGACAGGTACGGCAGGACGAGTGCGGGGTCGACCGCGGTGGCGACACCGGTCAGGGCCAGCGGTGCGCCCGCGGCGGCGATGACTGCGGCCATGGCCTGGGGCTCGACGGAGTCCCACAGTTCCACGACGGCCAGCCGGTACGTTCCCTCCGCTGCGAGCCGCAGCAGTTCGGGGACGAGATCCTCGCGAAGTGCGCAGCACGCGCAGTCATTCACCAGGGGTGCGTTGCCACTGCCCAGCAAACCGTCGGCGTCGCGCACCGTCCGGCGCACCGCGCTGTCCACGGCGGACGTCAGATCGTGGTGCAGCGCGACCGAGCCGGGGACCGTACGCAGGATCTCCTCGACGGCGGCCCGGCGGGCGTCCGCGTGCAACCCGCCGACGATCGCCACCGGCAGCCGCGCCTCGCCCCCGTTCACCGCTCGCTCCGTCCGCGTCCGTACCGCCGCTCGAAGCGTTCGACCCGCCCCGCGGTGTCCAGGACCCGTTGGGTGCCGGTGTAGAAGGGGTGGCTCGCCGAGGAGATCTCGACGTCGATGACCGGGTAGGTGTTGCCGTCCTCCCATTCGATGGTCTTGTCGCTCGTGGCCGTGGACCGGGTGAGGAAGGCGTAGTCGGCGGCGCGGTCACGGAAGACGACCGGGCGGTACTCGGGGTGGATTCCGGGTTTCACGGCTCTCAGCGCTCCTCACGGAAGTCGACGTGGCGGCCGGCGACCGGGTCGTACTTGCGCAAGGTGAGCCGGTCGGGGTTGTTACGACGGTTCTTGCGGGTCACGTAGGTGTAGCCGGTACCGGCGGTGGACCTCAGCTTGATGATCGGGCGCAGTTCGTTACGGGCCATGGACAGCATCATACAGAGATTGGTTTTCATTTTCATCTGGCGCTAGTGTGCTGCTGCATCCACCCCAAGGAGGAACAGCCATGTCCGCCCACTGCCAACTCACCGGCCGACAGCCCGGCTTCGGGCACCACATCTCCCACTCGCACCGGCGCAGCAAGCGCCGTTTCGATCCCAACGTCCAGAGCAAGCGCTACTGGTTGCCGAGCGAAGGCCGGCACGTCCGGCTCACGCTCTCGGCCAAGGGCATCAAGACGGTCGACACGATCGGCATCGAGGCCGCGGTGGCCCGCATCCGCGCCCGTGGAGGGAAGGTCTGATGGCGAAGGAGAGCAAGATCGCAAAGAACGAGCAGCGGCGGCTCGTCGTGGCCCGATACGCCGCGCGCCGCGCCGCGTTGAAGGCGATCATCGCGTTCCCCGGAAGCTCTGAGGAGGACCGTGCCGCCGCCCAGCGGGAACTACGCCGGCAGCCGCGCGACGCCAGTGCCACCCGCCTGCGCAATCGCGACTGCGTGGACGGCCGCCCCCGCGGCTACCTGCGCGCCTTCGGCCTGTCCCGTATCCGCGTACGCGAGATGGCCCACGCGGGCGAGCTCCCTGGCGTGACCAACAGCAGTTGGTGACCCGGCACACCAGGGGCTCACAACGGGCGCGCCAGCGACGCAGCCCGTATCTGTGACCGGTTTCGAACGCGCCTTCCGCCACTCTGAACGGCGGGCGGCGGCACCAGCTCGTGGCGTGCTGCAACGAGCAGGTGGGTACGGCGTGCCCCGCACGCGGACGGCTTCCGCGTGCGGGACCCGGGGTCGTGCGGAGGATCAGCTGGTCGTCAGGGCGGTGTCGTCCACGACGAAGCTGGTCTGCAGCGAGGAGTCCTCCACGCCGTTGAACTTCAGGGTGACGGTCTGGCCCGCCAGCGAGGACAGGTCGAAGGTCTTCTGCGCGTACCCGGAGTTGTGGTTGAGGTTCGAGTAGGTCGCCAGGGTGGTCGAACCGGCGGTCACCGTCAGCTTGTCGTACTGGGTGCTGGTGGTGGTCTCCGAGGTGTCGATGTGCAGGTAGAAGGTGAGCGTGGCCTTGCAGCCGGCCGGGATCGTCACCGACTGGGACAGCGTGTCGGTGTGCGAGGAGCCGTAGCCGTCGAGCCAGGCGTAGTACGAGCCGCTGTGGGCCGCCTCACCGGTGTCGTTGACGATCACACCGCTGGTGGCGGTCCAGCCGGTGTTGCCCGACTCGAAGCCCGGGTTGGCCAGCAGCTGGGAGGAGGTGCAGCCGCCTCCGCCGGAGCCGACGGTCCAGGTGAAGGAGGTCGAGCCGGAGGCTCCGGTGGAGTCCTTCGCGGTGACGGTGACCTGGTAGGTGCCCGCGGTGGACGCCGTGCCGGAGATCAGGCCGGTGGAGCTGTTGATGGACAGACCGGTCGGCAGGCCGCTCGCGCTGTAGGTGAGGGAGGCGCCGCCGCTGTCGGTGGCCTTGATCTGCAGGCTGACCGAGCTTCCGGTGGTGGTGGACTGGCTGCCGGGGTTGGTGACGGTCACCGTGTTGCCACCGGTGGAGCCGGCGGTGAAGGCGGCGGTGCCGTTCGGGGTGCCCCAGCCGGTCGGGCCGTCGTAGCCGGTGCCCGCGGTGCAGAAGTACGACGGGGAGCAGCTGCCGTTGTTGCCGCTGGTGACGTCGTACAGGTTGCCGGTGTGCTGGTAGGGGTACTTCGCCGGGTAGTCGCTGGAGCCCGGAGTGCCCGCGAGAGCGTAGACGGAGGCGATGATCGGCGAGCTGGCGCTGGTGCCGCCGTAGACCGCCCAGCCGGTGCCGCCGTAGGTGTCGTAGACCGCGACGCCGGTGGCCGGGTCGGCGACGGCGGAGACGTCGGCCTCCATGCGCTTGGTGCAGCCGGTGTCGGTCTGCCAGCTCGGCTTCGGGTCGTACGCCGAACAGCCGGAGCCGGTGCCCTCGGTGGAGTTGGTGTGCCACACCGACTCGCTCCAGCCGCGGGAGTTGGAGGCGGTGGTGAGCGCGGTGCCGCCGACGGCCGTCACGTACTGGGAGGTGGCCGGGTACTCGGCGCCGTAGGCGGAGTCACCCGAGGACACGGTGATCGCGACACCCGGGTGCTTGAAGTACGACGTGTCGTCGCTGGTCTGCGAGGAGGACTCGGAGCCGCCCCAGCTGTTGGAGATGAACTTGGCGCCGAGTGCCACGGCCTCGTTCTCGGCGGCGCCGAGGTCGGCCATGCTCGCGGAGTTGGCCTCGACCAGGATGATGCTGCAGTTCGGGCAGACCGCGCTGACCATGTCGATGTCGAGCATCTCTTCACCGGCCCAGCCGCTGTCGTTGGTCGGCAGCGAGGTGGTGGAGCCGGTCTGGCTGACCTGCTTGAAGCAGCCGTTGGCCTTGGTGCAGGACGACAGGCCGTACGTGGAGCGGTACGTGGCCAGGTCCGACTCGGCGTTGGGGTCGTTGTAGGCGTCCACGATGCCGACCGTCATGCCCGAACCGGCCGCCGTGGGCAGGTTGTAGGCGCTGTGCAGGTTGGCCGGGGAAAGGCCGGAAGGCGCGGCAGCGGCAACCGCCGAGGCGAGCCGCTGCTTGATGTCGGTACGGCGCTGGGCGAAACAGGACGCATGACCCGGCTCGGCGGTGGCGCACAGGTGCTGGGTCGGCACCTTCTGGCCGGCCTTGCCGGTCGAGTGGTAGGTCTGCCGCTCGGGGGCGGTCAGTGCCTTGTTGTTCTGCGTGACCTTGGAGGTCTGAGGGTGGGTCGCGGCAGGCTGGGCGCCGGCCGTCGGTGCGGCGGTGAATCCGGCGACGGTCAGTGCGAGGGCGGGGAAGGCGACGGCGACGAGTCTTCGCAGACTCCGTCTCCGCCCGCTCGGGTGTGACTCACGCATGGGGTACTGCCTCCGGTTGACGTGGGGTTTCGCACTGGATGGGCAGGCCCGTGATTGCGCGTAGCGGCGGAGGAACCGCGCAGTCAGGAGCATGACACTCACAGCCCCCTGCCACGCCGGGTGAGCGTGACATGACAGGGTGCGGGGGGAACGTAGACCGGAACAGGTCCTACCGGGCAGTACCAGGTCGAATTCTTTGCTTCTCCATAGAATGCGGTTGGCCCCCTCATGGGGCCGGCGCGTGCTGGCCAGGCATTGGACCCAGAGCTGGCCCTGGTGGGTGTCGACGGCATCTTCCGTGAACGGGGCTCATTCTGTTGATCAGCCTGAACTCCCTTCCGGGACCGCACAGCAACCGCAAGCGCTCCTTTCACCGTTGTCCAGCGTCTGCGGCACCCTCCACGAGCCCGATGACGTCAGCCGGCCGCGCACCGCCGCGCCGCCTCTGGCCACCGGCGTTGGGAACGCGCCGCAAGGGCTCTCCAGCCCCGAGACTGAACGGATCTACGACCCGACCACGCCCCTTCGCGTCCTGCCGCACACCCGCAGAGGAGCCGTGCTCCTCCCATGGCGACGGGAGTTTCGCGGCACGCAACCCCGGGGGCGGCGCGGAAAATGCGGCCGGTGAAGAGGTTCATGATCCAGGCATGGTGAGCAGAACGCTCGATCTTCTGGCGATGCTCGGGCTGAGTCCACGCCACAGCCGTTCCCGTACTCTTCCTCAGAGCCGCCGCGCAGGACCGGCTCCGGAGGGGGCACGGACAACCGCGAGGGAGACGGCATGGGAACCGCTGACCGGCAGAGCGCCGGAGACTGGAACCAGGTCGGCGACCTGCCCCGACCCAGAGGTGGTCGCACGAGCGAGTACGGCCACGACTACGGGTACGGAAATGTCCCTGAGTCGACACCTCACCCCGGCTACGGACCCGATGCGGGCGCGGGCCACCTCCCCCTCTCTCAGGCGATAGGCCATGGGCACGCACCAGCGACCGCCGCCGAACATGGCTCCGGTCACAGCCCCGAAGCGGGAGCCGGCGGTCACGGACACGGCCACAGCCACGGGCCCGCGGCGCCGGTCTCCCGGCACCTGCGCAAGGTCATCGCGGCCATCCTGATCCCCTTCACCGCCGCCGTGGTCGTGGGGCTCGTGGTGCTGTGGCCGGGCGGAGCCCCGCCGCACAAGCGCACCGGTGTCGGCTTCGACCAGCAAACCCAGCAGGCGACGGTCACCCGGGTCGTCGAGGTGAGCTGCAAGTCGGTGAACGCCTCCGGCGAGACCCTCACCGGCGACACCTCCACCGCCGAGGGCAACTCGGCACAGCAGGAGACGAGCGGCACCTGCCACAAGGCCACGATCCGGGTCGACACCGGCAAGGACAAGGGACGCACCTTCACCGAGATCGTGCAGCCCGACCAGGCACGGCAGCTCCACCAAGGCGAGCAGGTCGTCACCGCCTACGAACCCTCCGCGCCCAAGGATCTGCAGTACTCGGTCACCGACGTCAACCGTCGCTTCCCGATGGGCCTGCTCGCAGGCATCTTCGCCCTCGCCGTCGTGGTCGTGGGCCGGCTGCGCGGCGTGATGGCGCTGGTCGCGCTGGCCATCAGCTTCCTGGTGCTGAACTTCTTCATCCTGCCCGCGATCCTGCAGGGCTCGAACCCGCTCCTGGTGGCGGTGGTCGGCTCGAGTGCGATCATGCTGATCGCCCTGTACATGTGCCACGGCCTATCGGCCCGCACCTCGGTGGCCGTGCTCGGCACACTGGTCTCACTGGCACTGATCGGCATCCTCGGCTCCCAGTTCATCGACTGGGCCGCGCTCACCGGCAACACCGACGACCAAACCGGCCTGATCCACGGCCTCTTCCCGAAGCTCGACATGAGCGGCCTGCTGCTCGCCGGCGTCATCATCGGCTCCCTCGGCGTGCTCGACGACGTCACCGTGACCCAGACCTCGGCCGTCTGGGAACTGCACGACGCCAACCCCACGATGGGCTGGCGCGGACTGTACCGGGCAGGCATCCGCATCGGCCGCGACCACATCGCCTCCGTGGTCAACACCCTCGTCCTCGCCTACGCCGGCGCCGCACTCCCCCTCCTGCTCCTCTTCTCCATCGCCCAGAGCGGCGTGAGCACGGTCGCCAACAGCGAACTGGTCGCCGAAGAGATCGTGCGCACGCTGGTGGGCTCGATCGGCCTGGTCGCCTCGGTCCCGGTCACGACGCTATTGGCGGCCCTGGTGGTCGCAGCCGATCGCCCCGGGCCGGAGAGGGAAACGACAACCGCGGAAGCGGCAGCGGGCCGGGGCGGACGTCGACGGAAGCGTTGAGATCGATCTCTTCAAAGTGCGGGCGGACCGCGCAGGCCCTCACCTGGTCAGCAGTGCAACCTCGCGGTCTGTGGGAGAAATCTGGGAGGGGTTGAGTCGGCCGCGTGGCCTTCGTCATCGACCACCACAGCGCACCACCGGCCGTCGCTACGACCGCGCTCCCCCGGTCTCCACCCTCGAATCCACGACAGATCCAGGCATCACGACGCACTCCACACGTTGAACCGCCAGGACCCGGAAAACGGTCGAGCAGAATCTACCGGATTCATGAATATGCAGGTCGGCGATCCAGCGCCATAGCTGGACCCACGGTGACCGCACCACAGTTCATCAGGGCCGGCAGGACGGCCGGACGCTCAGCAGCTCGGTCCGCAGCACGGGCATGCCGTCGACAGGCGCCGGGTCCTGCGAAGTTGGCTCGATACCGCCAGCAGCGATCTTGTCGAGCGTCTTCAGGCCGGCGGCACCGACAGTGCCGAACACCGTGTAGTCCGGTCGCAGCGCGGAGTTGCCGTAGACGACGAAGAACTGCGAACCGTTCGTGTTCGGCCCGGCGTTGGCCATCGCCAGCAAACCGCGCCCGTAAAGGCGACGGACGCCGGTCGGATCGCTCGGTGCCGGCGGCAGGTCCACCGGCAGCTCGTCCTTGTACTCGTACCCCGGCCCACCCTCGCCAGTGCCTGTCGGGTCGCCACACTGCAGGACCTTCAGCGTCGGATACGCCGTCAGCCGATGGCACACCGTACGGTCGTAGAACCGGTGCCGCGCCAGGTGCACGAAGCTCTGGACCGTGCACGGCGCCTTCGCCCGGTCCAGACGCAGCGGGAGCGGGCCCTGGCTGGTCGGGACAGCCATATCGACCGTGCCGTGACTGGGGGTGTGCCGCGGGTCGGGCGGCAGGGGAACCGGCCGCGCCGCCGGCTCGTTCGGTGTCTGGGTGTACTGGCAAGGACCGTGCGTGGTTCGCGGGGGGGCATCGGAAGCGGAGGCGGTGGTGCTGCCCCCGGACACGACCAACGCTGCTGCCGCCAATGCGGTCATGAGAGCTCGGTCCATCCTGCACACCCTCCAAAAGATCGTCAGATTTCGGAGCGGTCGCAGTCTAAGGCGCGGCCCGGCGGGCGAGTACCCGTCCGCAAGCCACATCCGCCTCCCAGCCTTCGGCCCGCGGCCGCAGGCCACTACGTTCGGGTGCGGCACAGGTGGTGAAGGCGACAGCCCCGCGGGGCGGCACGTTCAGAAGCCAGCCCCCGCGTCGGACGCGTACTCCTGCACCGCCTGCACGAAGACGTCGTTCTCCTCCCGCACCCCTACGGTCACCCGTACTCCCTCGTTTCCGAAGCACCGGACCAGCACACCGCGGTCCGCGCAGAAACCGGCGAAGTCCGCCGAACGGTCGCCCAACGGAAGCCACAGGAAGTTCGTCTGGGAGGCAGGGACGGACAGGCCCGCCGCCAGCAGCCGGTCTCGTAGGTGCTCCCGCTCTGCCGCCACGGCCCGGCAGCGCTCGCTCACTTCAGCGGTGTGGGCCAGCGCGGCCTCCGCCGCAACCTGGGCCAAGCGACTGACCGCGAAGGGCACCGCCACCTTGTTGACCGCCGAGACGACGGCCGGTGAGCCGACGCAGTAGCCGACCCTGATGCCGGCGAGCCCGTAGGCCTTGGAGAAGGTGCGCAGGACCGCCACGTTCTCGCGTTCACGAGCGAGCAACAGGCCATCGGGTACGTCAGGGTCCGTCACGAACTCCCGGTACGCCTCGTCCAGCACCACGAGCACGTCGTCCGGGATTCGCTCCATGAAGTCCCGCAGTTCGCGGGCGTCGACCGCGGTGCCGGTCGGATTGTTGGGGTTGCAGACGAAGACCACGCGGGTCGCCGGGGAGACGGCATCCGCCATGGCGGCCAGGTCGTGCCGATGCCCGGAGTCCAGCGCCACGGTACGGGCGTGGACTCCGGCGACCCGTGCGAAGACGGGATACGCCTCGAACGACCGCCAGGCGCACAGTACTTCGTCGCCCGGAGCGCAGTAGGCCTGGATCAGCTGCTGGCACAGGCTCACCGAGCCGCAGCCGATCGCGACCCATGACTCGGGGACCTCCAGTTCGGCGGCCAGCCGCGCCACCAAGTCCTCGGAGAACCACTGCGGGTACCGGTGTCCCTCGGCGGCGGCCCGGGCGACCGCCTCGACGACCGCGGGCAGCGGAGGGAGGGAACTCTCGTTCGAGTTGAGCAGGACAGCGCCGGGCGGCCGGCCCGGGATGATGTAGTCGGGGATGCCGGCCAGATCGGCCCGGGTGGGCACACCCATGGGACAACCTTCCTTTCGGTACGGGTCGGGACGTGCGCAGGGAGAACGACGGCCGCGTCAGCGCGCGGTTGCGCCGGGCCCGGCGAGCCGGAAGACACCCCCCTGCAGGCCCTGGATCCGCCGGTGGTCGGCGAGCAGGTCCTCGTAGCGGTCCCCGACCAGGAAGACCCGCAGCGGGCTGGAGAGCAGATCGGTCGTCGGGCGCATCCGGTCGCCGGGGCCCAGCCGGGGCACGGCCAGCCGGACCGTGCGGAGGGCGGCGATCCGGGCCAGGACGTCCTCGTCGATCGCCTCGACGATCCCCTCCCGGGTGGTCTGCCCGTGCACGACGAGGGCTTCGCGGTGCTTGCGGTACATCGTGCGCCCCGCGTACCGGCGCCGGAACTCCAGCAGGGCCACCGCGTCCGCCGCCTGACGGACCATGACCTCGGGCGGGACCGTGGGCCGCACCAGGTGTCCGCGGCGGGCGGCGATCAGCAGCACCGCGACCGCCAGGGCCGAGGTGTCCGAGACGTCGGGCCGTTCGGCGGCGCGGCGCACCCGCGCCCTCGCCTCGCCGACCCGCTCGCCCAGCACGCCGAGCGCAGAAGCGCCGGCGCACTCCTCCTCGACGTGCCGCAGCGCATCGGGGCCGAGCCGCTCCACCCACGCCGAGGGCGCCCGCGCCCGGCCGGCCGTGCCGACGCGGCGGAGCACCTGGTCCTGGACCACGTCACCCGTCGCGCCGCCGCCACACGGCACGACACGGTCGTCGGACAGCTCCAGCCGCCGCTGGAGCGCGAGTTCGAACAGCGCCGCCCCGACCACCGCGCGTCCGGCTTCGCTCCGGGACGGCCAGGGCCAGCGCCCGCCTTCTCCCACACCGCACAGGGCCAGCAGGAGAGGGGCCCGCGTCACCCGGCTGCCCCCTGCTCCAGGGCCGCGGCGAGGGCACCGACGCCTGTGAACACATGGCCGCGCATGCCGACCTCACGGGCCGCGAGAACGTTGTCGGAGCGGTCGTCCACGAAGAGGATTTCTTCGGCGGGCAGCCCCAGTTCGCGGCTGCACCATTCGTAGGCCGCCGGTTCCGGTTTGGCGCTGCCGATGCGGCAGGACAGTCCGACCACGCTGAAGTACCCGAGCCACTCATGGGTGGCCTCGTAGTGGACGGCGAGCTCCTCCGGGATGTTGGACAGAAGCCCGAGCCGCAGCCCCCGGCCGGCCAGCTCGGCCAGGAAGTCCACGCTCTCCTGGTCGATCTCGCTCCAGCTTGCCAGGTCGGCGGCGATCAGGTCGTCGACCTGTCGGCCGGTGAACGGCGTGCCGAGCCGTTCGCCCACATTCTTCCAGTAGGCGGGGCCATGGACATCGCCGCGGTCGTACGGCGGGCGCAGGGACCAATAGGCGTCCCAGAACTGCTCTCCGCTCATACCGGCTGTTCGTTCGATCACGGCTTGGGACTCCGGGGACTGCACGCGTGCCAGGACTCCGAACATGTCGAAGAGGACGGCCTTCACGCCTGCACCTCCGAGGGGCTGGTGGCGCCGGCGGAGTTGGGGCCCGACGTGGGCAGTCCGTTCGGATCGGGGGCGTTCCCGCGCAGCCAGAAACTGAGCAGCAGGCAGACGCCGGCCAAAGCGAACAGGACGACCGGGAGCGCCTTGACGGCCAGGCTGTCGATGACCACGCCGAGCAGCGGCGGGAAGGCGACGCCGCCGATCATCGACGCGGCCATCACATAGGCACCGGCCGCGGCGACGCTCGGCACTGCCCGGTTCAGCCAGGGCAGACAGGTGGGGAAGATCGGGGCGATGGCGAGGCCTACTCCGAAGTAGGCGTAGGGCGCCGCGGAGGGAACGGTCGCGAGCAGCAGGAATCCCGCCATGCCCGCGCAGCACACGGTGAGGATCGCGGGCGCCGAGAAGCGCAGGCAGAGCGGGACCACGACGAATCGGCCGATGGTCATGGCCGCCCAGTACGCCGACGTGGCGGTGGCGGCGGTCGCGGCCGCGTAGCCCACGGTCTCCAGATGGGTTGGCTCCCATCCGCCGACCCCGGTCTCGATCGCCACGTGGAGCACGTAGATGCCGATGAACGCGGCGATGATCGGTGCGACTCTCGCACCCCCGCCGGACGTGGCCTCGGTGACGGGCTCGGGCTCCCGCGAGGCCACGCCGCCGAGGGTGAACAGGATAAGCACGCAGACGGCGGCGACGCCGACGAAGATGCCCGGGTAGTGCTCGGCGCCGAGCCACCCCACCAGGGCGGGCCCCGCGATCGCACCCACGCCGAAATGGCCGTTGAGCAGGTTGAGCATCGCGGTGCTGCGGCGGCCGAAGGCGGCGGCGAACAACTGGTTGAGGCCGTAGTCGACGCCGCCGAAGCCGAGGCCGATGACGAAGGTGCCGACGAGGGCCAGGGGCCAGTCGGGCGCGGTGGCGAAGACCACGGCTCCCAGCGCCATGAGCAGGTACGAGGCGCCGAGCAGCACCCGGTGGCCCAGTCGCGCACACAGCACGTGGTAGACGAGCACGCCGACCACCGCGGCGGCGAAGTGTGCACTCAGGCTGAGTCCGGCGACGGCGGGGCTGACACCGTAGTCCTTGCGCAACGCGGGGATCGCCGGACCGTACAGCGCCTGGAGGGCTCCGATGACTACGAACGCCACGCAGGACGCGGCGATCGCCAGTGTCGTGAGCCGCGGTTGCGGGACCCCGGACGGATCGGGTCTGCGTGCTGTGGACATCGGACTCCTCCAGGATGGTTGAACGAACATCGATCGTGGGCAGAAATAACCCTGCCACGTGCGTCGCCAGCCGATCCTCTCACGATTCACGGCTGTTCGAACAGTCCATATGTTCATAAATACGGGGCAGGTGTGCGGAGCCGATACCCTCGCTGGCATGAACGTGATGGAGAGACACAACTTCGTGATCGAGCTGCTCATGCGCGAGAACCGCGCGACCGTCGCGGACCTCGCCCGAGCGACGGGGGCCTCGGAGATGACCATTCGCCGGGACCTGGAGCTCCTGGAGTCGCGCGGCGCCCTGCGTAGAGTGCGCGGCGGCGCGGTGAGCAACGCGCCGGGCGGGGTCGAGCCGCCGTACGCGATCCGCGCCATGTCGGGAGCGGAGACGAAAGAGCGGCTCGCGCGCACGGTGCTGTCGCTGCTGACGGACGGCGAGACGATCGCCCTGGACACCGGCACGACCCTGGTGGCCGTCGCGAAGGCCATGGAGAACCGGCATTTCACGGTCACCCCGCTGTCGCTGCACGCGGCCTTCGCCCTGTCCACCTATCCAGGCATCCAGCTACTGCTGCCTGGTGGCCAGGTCCGTTCGGGAGAGCTCTCGTTCTACGGCCACACGCCCGCCGAAACCTTCAAGGACCTATGCTTCGACACCTTCGTGCTGGGCTGCTGCGGGGTGGACCCGGCACACGGAGCCACCGCCTACAACCTCGACGACGTGCGGGTGAAACGGGCGGCCCTCGATTCGGCCCAGCGGGTCATCCTGGTAGCCACGGCCGAGAAGCTCGGCCGCATCGCACTCGGGCGCATCTGCTCACTGGAGGAGATCACCCTCGTCGTCACAGACGCAGCACCGGACAACCCGGTGGTGGAGACAATGCGGGAGCGGGGCATTCAGGTGGTCCATCCGCAGCCCTGAACTG
This sequence comes from Streptomyces sp. NPDC002076, assembly GCF_053593835.1. Taxonomy (NCBI): domain Bacteria; kingdom Bacillati; phylum Actinomycetota; class Actinomycetes; order Kitasatosporales; family Streptomycetaceae; genus Streptomyces; species Streptomyces sp. NPDC002076. Next base: position 89,416 of record NZ_JBSFDI010000025.1, on the reverse strand, counting down.
CCCGGGGTCGTACGTCATGGCCTGCCGCAATGTTTGTCTGCTCTCCCGGACGGGTGCGGGCGGAAACCTCGCCGGCCGAGCGTCACGGAGTTCCGCGGGGCACTGCGCGCGACGACCCCCAGTACCGGGTTCCGCAACCAGCCACTGCCCATACGGGGACCCCGCCCCTGCGCTCCCTGGTAGGCCCACAGACGACGGCCCGGCAAGCGGCACGCGGACGACGGCTACGGCTACGGCTACGAGCGCCCTGCGTCCATGAAGCATCCGCCACCGCATCACCCGCAAGGGCTTCGAGCGCTCAGCGCCTGGACGTCACCGCCGGCAGTCGAAGGGAGCGCGGCCTGGCCGGGCCTGCGAGACGGCGCACCCGCAGGGCCGCAGGGGTGTGACATCCCGCCCCGGGTGACCAGCGTGCGTTCTTGTCACACCTCCACGTCGACGACGACCCAGTCGCTGATCTCCCGCCATTGGCGGATCGCTTCCTGGTGGAACCCGGATTGAGGAAACACTGGCTGATCTCCACAAGGCCGGCCTTCGCGCCGAAAAGGATCGCGACCTCGGTCTCGGGGTCCAGCCGGACGTCGTAATGCGTCGCGTACCACTGGGCGACGGCGGCGGCCTTGAGCTCGGGCAGTCCGGAGAAGGCCGGGTACCGGTGCGTCGCGGGGTCGAGTACCTCCCTGCGCAAGGCCTCGACGACGTGCGGCGGTGTCGGAAGGTCGGGATTTCCCTGGCACAGGTTGACGACGTCCTCGCCGGCCCGGACGAGCTGGTCGATCCTGCTCACGGTCATCGCGAACGAACTTCTGGGCAGGTCCAGGAGCCGCCGCGCCAACTCAGTCCTCATGACCCGCCGCCTTCACCTCGAGCGCCTTGTCCGCAACACCCTCGCGGGCCGGGACCCGCTCGTCGTCCCGCCTGGAGGCCCATCCGCTCAGGCAGAAGGCGACCAGCGTGATTCCGGCGCAGGCCCAGCCCACGGCGGAGAATCCGTACGCGGTGAACAGGGGGCCGAGCAGGGCGATTTGGGCGACTGTTCCCGCAAGTGGGCAGGGCAGATCGCACGGATCGGACACGACATCCGCTCCCCCGGCCGCAAGAATCGGCCACCATCCGCTCCGGCCGCACATCATCCGCCTGATGGCCCGTCAACTTCAGGCACTCCGCCGCCCGCTGCGTGGGAGTGGGATAAGCGGTACGTAACCGTCCATGCAGCACCGGTCAGATGCCCGTCGAACCGCTGCCGCGCGACATCCGGCAGAGGGGCCCGGGCACGATCCACGTGCGCGAATGCCACCAGTACCGCACCTCCTCCGGCCACCGCATCCCGCGCCGCCGCAGCGGACCGCCGCCTCGTCCGCCTTCATGTCCACCAGCCAGGCCAAACCGGGCTGCCGGCCGCCTCCCCTGCGCAGCCGGGACGTGGCAGCGGGCGGGGCGCGCCGCTGGTAGTCCGGATACCCCACCGCTGCGCGCTGCCCGGTACGCCTGACGCGCTGAACCCCTGCGGCATCGCCAACGCCGATGGCATCTGCCGCGACTGCAGACAGCCACGGGAGGAGCACTGGGCAGCATCCGACAAGCCGTGTGACGGCGGCAGCCTGCGGGGAGCACCTCGCCCAGGGCGTCCTCGCACTCTTCCTTGCGGGACCATCCCCGCGGGCGCGGGGAGCACGAGCCGACCGAGACGTTCGGCCTGCCAGCCGAGGGACCATCCCCGGGAGCGCGGGGACAACCTACTGCCCCGGCCGCGAGCGCGGCCGAGGCGGAGAGCTAGGGTCCAGGCACTCATCAGCAGGACTTGGCGGTGGCAGCTGCTCCGAGCAAGTCGGGTAGTTCACGCATTGCGTGGAAAAGGGTGGTGCCTGGGCCAGCTAGTTGTTCGGCGGAGTTCACCCCGCCGGTATAGCCGAAGGTGCGCATACCGGCGGCGCGGGCGGCACGAAGCCCGAAGGGGCTGTCTTCAATGACCACGCAGCGCTCGGGGGCGGCGCCCATCTGGGCTGCTGCCCAGAGGTGGAGGTCGGGTGCGGGTTTGGGGCACGCCACGTCGTCCGCGCTGAAGAGTCGCCCGGTGAACAGGTGCAGGAGACCGGCGCGGCGCAGGGACCGGGTCATTTTGTGGTGGCTGCCGTTGGAGGCGACGCAGTAGGGGATAGTGAGCTGCTCGATGACGTCTTTGACGCCGTCGACAGCGGTGAGTTCCGCCTCCACCAGGGCCCAGTAGGCCTCCTCGAACGGGACCTGCCAGTCGTCCGGGAGTCGATGGCCGAGCTGCTGCTCGATCTGTTCGCGCATGTACTGCCTGGAGTGTCCGACGAAGCGCTGTGCGATGTCCTGTGGGGTCAGGGCCCAGCCGAGTTGTGTGATCAGTGCGGAGTCGACGCGTACCGCGAGGCGTTCGCTGTCGACCAGGACGCCGTCGCAGTCGAAGATGACGAGTTCTATTGAGGGACTCATGAAATGCCGCTCCATGGAGGGGAGTTGGCCAATATCGTTGCCTTCGGCGACACCGGAGGGCTCGCGGTGCGGAGTACGGAGGAACAATGGGCACCTGGTCGGTTGAGGTAGCGGTCTCCTCACTGGTGGTTTCGGATGAGTCGGTTCAGGCGGCCCGCGGGGCCTTGAAGGACATCCGGGGGGACCTGGCGGGCCTTCCGGCCGTGTCCGGCGGTGTGGATCGGGTGGCGGACGCGTCCGTGCCCGGCCGCCAGGGCGGTGACTTGCTCCGGTTCGCGCTGGAGATGGCCCCCGGGGCGCTGGACGCGGTCCTCATGGTCATCCGGGCGCGGCGGGAGGCGCGCTCCAGTGGCGCCTCGGTCCCCCTGGAGACGTCCGTGCGTGTCACCGGTCCCGACGGTGTGGTGCGCGAGACGGTACTGAGGGGCGACGCCGATGACGTGGTGCGCGCCCTGCGCGAACTGCAGGATGTGCAGGGCGACGACGATGCAGCGGCAGGAGAGGAGTGACGCGAGGGACTGCGGTTCACGCGCCTGCCTGCTGCTCCAGGGCGGCGATCTCCTCGGCGGTGCGCAGGGTGTTGGGGTGCTCGGGCCCGATGGCGTCTTGCTGGTCGCGCAGCAGGTGGCGCAGGTTGTCGAGGGCGCCTGCCGCGTCTCCTTGTGCGGCTTGCCATTTTGCCTGGTTGAAGCGGGTGCGCAGGGTGTCTTGGTGATGGGGACCGAGGACGGACTCCTGCAGCGGGAGCAGTTCGTCGGCGAGCTGGCGGGCACGGGTGAAGTCGCCGGCCGCCCCAGTGAAGTCGATGATGTTGTTGACGGTGCGCATCGTGTCGGGGTGGGAGGCGCCGAGGCTGCGGGTGCGGCGTTCGCGTGTTTCCTCGAGGATGCGGATGGCTTCGTCGTAGCGACCCATGACACCGGTCCACCGGCCGAGGTTGTTCAGCGTGCGCAGGGTATCGGGGTGGTCGGGGCCCAGGACGCGGATGCGGGCGGGCATGAGGTCAGTGAGGATACGGATGGCTTCGGCCGGGTCCCCGTTGACACCGCTCCACAGGCCGATGCCGTGCTGGGTGCGCAGGGTGTCCGGGTGGTCCTCGCCGAGTGCTTCGATCTGCTGGGGTACCAGGTCGCGTAGGAGGGCGAGGGTCTGTCCGGGCCGTCCGGCTTCCCCGTTCCAGTAGGCGATGCTGTAGCGGGTGCGCAGGGTCTCGCGGTGCAGAGGACCGAGCTGGCGGGTCTGCAGGGGCAGGAGCGCGCTGAACTCCTCTACCGCTTGGGCAGCGTAGCCGGATTCCCCGGTCCACCGGGCCAGGCTGTTGCGGCACGCGAGCGTCTCGGAGTGCTCTTCGCCCAGGTACTGGCGGCATTCCTGCAGAACTTCGCGGATCTGGTCCATCGCCGTCCGGGGGGACCCGGCAAGCCCGGTCCAACTTCCGAGCGCGTGCCGGGCCTCCAGCGTGAGTTCGCTGTGCGGGCCCTGGGCCGTGCGGATGCGCGGCACCAGATCTTGGAGGAGGTCGCGGGCTTCCGAGGCGTGGCCGGAGACGCCCCGGGTGAGTGCCGCGTCCAGCTCCACACGCAAGGACAAGGTGTCGTCGGTGCCCAGGATGTGCGTGACGTCGGGCAGGAGCTGGCTGTAGAGCTCGGTGGCGGATGCGAACAGGCCGCAGCGGCTGGTCCAGGAGGCGAGTTCGCGCCGGGCTCGCAGGCTGCGCAGGTCCGCGGGGCCCAAGGTGTGGGTGATGGTGCGGGTCCAGCGCTCCCAGCGGAGTCTGTTCTCGCCGGCGAGTGCTGCAGGACGGCCGATCAGCACGTCGAGGGCGCCGTCGGGGTCTCCTGCCTCCCACCGGTGGGTGGCTTCGCTGCGCTCCGCGTAGGCGCGCACCGGATCGTCGCCGCTGTTCCTGCCATCGGCCATGGGAGCGAGCTTAGCCAGGGCATCGGCGATTGCCGAGTGGGTGCGGACGGCGCTCGGAAGCGTCAGAGTCTGCGAGCGTTGCAGGTGGTCGATGAAGGTGGGGTGGATGGCGGTGAGCTGCTCGCGGTCGGTGCCGGGTTCGACGCGCTCCACCAGGTGGTGCAGGGCGACCAGAGCCGTGCGCACGCCAGCGACGGTCGAAGGGCCTTCCAGGCTTTCGGATGCGGCGCGCAGCACTGCCAGGGGCACCAGGACACTCTCGCCGCCGTAGGCCAGCACGGCCAGGATCGCGGCCAGGTTTCTGTCAGTGTTCTCGCGCTGCTCGCGGCCGTACTCGCCGAGGGCCCGGGTCAGGAGCCGGTCGTAGAGGTCCTCGCGTGTGGTGGGCAGGCCCGTGTCCCGGTCGGTGTCGCGCTCGGAGCGGCCGCTGAGCTCGTTGCACAGCAAAGTGACGATCAGCCAGTTGCCCTCCGCGATCTGCACGATGCCGGGGACGTGCTCGGCCGGGACGTTCCTGCGCTCCACATACCGGCGGACCTGTTGCACCGTGGACGGTGGCACCGCCACGCACTCGAAGCCGACCGGAACGATGGCCGGGTAGCCGTACTCGGGCCGGTGACGGACCGACACCACGGTGCTCACGTGGCCGTAGCGGTCCGCGTCGCCGAGTTCGGAGATACATTCCGTCACGGCTGTCTCGGCCTCGGCAGGAAGCTGGTCCAGCGCGTCGATGACCAGGAGGACCTCGACATCGCCCGGCAGATGCCGCAGCGGCCCGGTCAGCCAGCGCTCGGTCGCCGGAAGCGCTTCCACCTCCTCCTGCGGCATGGTCCGCAGGAAGGCTTCCTCCGCTTCGAGGAAGGCGTCCCGGGCCGACATGTACAGCTGATCGTTGATCTGCCTGGCGAACTCCTCCGGCGTGGTGTCCGCTGCGATGGGAAAGAACGCCACCGCCTGGCCGGGTAGCGACGGATCCCGGTTCGGGCCGGCCCGGCCCGGGTCGATGCGGTCGATCGCCGTCATCTGCAGCGTGGCGCTCTTCCCGGAGCCGCTTGGCCCCAGCACTGCAACCCTCCGGTGCTCTCGCACGGACTGCGCCACCGGGTCGTGGCCTTCGGGGCGCTGATAGCGACGGTGTATCTCGTGCAGTCCGCCTTGCCGGCGGGTGACCCGGGCGACCAGATCCTCCACCAGGCCCTTGCGGCTCGCGCGGTTCGCGCTGATCCACAGACCTGCGTCGTCGCTCTCGTCGTGGATGAAATGGTGCGGGAACTGGTCCTGCCACCGCGGGATGTGGCGCTGGAAGTCCGAGGCCCTCAGGTACCGGCCGGCGTCGTCGATGCCGGCCTCCAGGTGCTCGCCGACCACCCGGCTGAAGCGCGCCTGCCAGCCCGACTCGTAGCTCGTGGCGGTGGACACCGAGATCCGCTTCATCGGCATCGACCACCGTCGCTCGCCGGCCAGCCGCCCCGATTCGCACGTGTCGATGATCAGGATCACCCCGTCCGAGCCGGGGAACTCGCCGTGGAGGGTACGCAGACGCGCCCCCAGCGGGTATCCGCGGGACGGCAGCGCATCCAAGCTGACAGGGTGATCGGCCGGGATGAAGTGGTACAGGTCGTCGTCGAAGTCGGAGGAACCGTGACCGATCAGGTACAGCACCAGTGTGGACCCCGTGCTTGACGCGTTCTCAAAGGCTTCCTGGATCCGCTCCTCCAGGACCTTCTTCGGCGGATCCCGCAGCACCCGCAGCCCCGCAACCGCGGGTTCGCACGCCCCCAGGACCGGGTCGTACAGGGCAGCCGCGATAACCTCCGCGGCCTCGTGCATGTACGCCTGATCGTCTTTGTAGGCGAGCCAGCGCGCGCTGACCACCAGCCCCAAACGCCCCGACTGACCCACGGCGCCCCCTAGGCAGCGACGACCCGAACCGCAGCGACAGCAAACGACAGTAACGGACAGGGCAGATGGGTGTACTTCGTTCGATCGGACGGGTCGTGAACCCCGCCCCACCACGGATGCCGTGTGACAGCGTGACACTGCGGATGCCGACGCATCATCCGTGCAGGGGGCAGCCTTGAGGGCCGCTCTCTGGCCGGGTCGCTGCTCGTTGCGCCATCTTCAGGGGGCAGGGGCCGGCGGAATCTTGATCCCTCGTGCTGCTGCGTCTGGCCGCCTCGCCGTGACCAACACCTTCGCGCTCGCAGGGTTCGTCCCGGTCGGTTTCCAAAGGAACCAAGGCCGGGCGGAGCCCGGCCTCAACTGCCGTGCGTTCCGAGGTGCTGCCGCTACCGGGACTCCTCCTGGTGGGCCAGCTCGACGTCGAAGCCGGTGACTCCGTTGCCGTCCAGGCGCACCGACGCGGCGACCGGGGCGTAGCCGCCGGCGATGACGGTGTACTCGCCGCCGTCGAGGTCGGTGAATCCGTAGGCGCCGTCGGAGCCGGTGATCGTGGTGCCGACCACGTTCCCGGCCGAGTCCAGCAGGGTGACCTTGGCGTCGTGGAGCGGCCGCCCGGTCGCGGTGCTGACGACGCCGTGAAGCCGGGCGCCGGGTTCGAGGCGGATCTCGCAGACGTCCGCGCCGCCCGGGGTGACGTCGACCGGGAGGGCGGCCGGGCGGTGGCCGGGCGCGTTCACCACGAGCGTGTAGCCGCCGGGTACCAGATCGGCGAGCACGAAGGCGCCGTCGGCGGCCGAGGTGCCGGAGGCCACGACCTCGCCGCGCACGTCGGTGGCGACCAGCAGGGCTCCCGGCAGCGGGCGCCCCTCGACGGCCTCCCGGACCGTCCCGGTGAGCGCGACGGTGCCGCTGAGCGCGAGGTCGCACTCGACCGGCTCGTCGCCGACCAGCACCGTGACCGCCTGCGGCTGCCGGGCACCGGCGGCGCCGATCAGCACGTACGTGCCGGGGCCGGTGACGGACATCGCGTAGTCCCCGTCCGCGCCGCTGACGGCGCGGCCGAGCTGCCGTCCGTTCACGTCGATCAGGGTGATCACGGCCTGTGACACCGGCGCGCCCGCGCCGTCCAGCACCCGTCCGTGGACGCGGTGGGACGGGGCGCCGGGGACTGGTGCGAACCGATCGGCCGGCTCGGTGACGGGCTGCGTCCTTCCGGCCGGGGCGTCGGCGGCGGTCCCGGCGGTGGTGCGTTCCGTGGCGGCCGGCTCGGTGGCCGGGGTCGCGGCGGGCGCGGCGGCCGTGGTCTCGGCCGGCTCCGGGGCGGGGCCGGCGCTCTCCTCGGCGGCCCGTGCCTCCAGTCCGGAGACCTTGCGCAGCGGCACCTCCTTGGTCCACACCGCGACCAGGAAGGCCAGGACCATCACGGCCGCCGCGATGAGGAAGACGAGCTGCATCGAGTCGGTGAAGCCGACCTTGAACGGCTGAGCGAGACGCGGGTCGAGCTGCTGGATGAAGGAGGAGTCGTCGAGCACGCCCGAGCCGCTCCCGCCGCCCGCGCCGGGGTGCTTGAACATCTCCAGCACCGGCGCGTTCGCGGGGTTGTGCCGTACGGCCGGGTCATGGAGCGCGGCCTGGAACGCGGGCGTCTGCGCGGCGGACCGGAAGGCCGAGCTGATCTTGTCGCCGACCGTGCTGAACAGCACGGAGAGGAAGACCGCGGTGCCGGCGGTGCCGCCCATCTGGCGGAAGAAGGTGGCCGACGCGGTCGCCACGCCCATGTCCTTGGGCTCCACGGCGTTCTGCACGGCCAGCGTCAGGATCTGCATGCATCCGCTGAGGCCGATGCCGAACAGGGCCATGTAGGCCATGGTCTCCGGCAGTGCCGTGTTCCACTCCACCCGGTAGTGGAACAGCAGCATGGCGGCGATGATCAGCAGGGTGCCGATGACCGGGAAGACCTTGTACTTGCCGGTCTTCTGGATGATGCGTCCGACCACGATGGTGCCGGCGATCATGCCGACCATCAGCGGCAGCATCAGCAGGCCCGACCTGGTGGGGCTGACACCCTTCACGATCTGCAGGTACAGCGGGATCATCATCATCCCGCCGAACATGCCCATGCCGATCAGCACGGACATCAGGCTCATCTTGCTGAACACCGCGCCGCGGAACAGCCGCATCGGGATCAGGGCCTCCTCGCCCATGGCCCGTTCGACGAGGACCCACACCAGCAGGCCGACCGCGCCGACCGCGTAGCAGACGTACGCCTTCGTGGAGGTCCAGCCCCAGCTCTGGCCCTGCTCGGCCACGAGCAGCAGCGGCACCACGCCGACGGCGATGGTGAGCGCGCCCCACCAGTCGATGCGGTGCTCGCGCCGGGTGTGCGGGAGGTTCAGGACCTTGGCGACGACGAACAGTGCGATGATGCCGACCGGCACGTTGACCAGGAACACCCAGCGCCAGCCGGCGATGCTCAGAATGCTGCTGCGGCCCGCGAGGAAACCGCCGATCAGCGGGCCGAGCACGCTGGAGGAGCCGAACATGGCGAGCATGTAGCCCTGGTACCGGGCGCGCTCGCGGGGCGGCACGATGTCACCGATGATCGCGAGCGCCAGTGACATCAGACCGCCCGCGCCGATGCCCTGGAAGGCCCGGAAGGCGGACAGCTCCGTCATCGAGGTGGCGAACGAGCAGGCCGCCGAGCCGGCGATGAAGATCGTGATGGCCGCCAGGAAGAAGGGCTTGCGGCCGTAGAGGTCGGACAGCTTTCCGTACAGCGGCGTGCTGATGGTGGAGGTGATCAGGTACGCGGTGGTGACCCACGCCTGCGCGCTGAGCCCGTGCAGATCGTCGGCGATCGTGCGGATCGAGGTGCTGACGATGGTCTGGTCGAGCGCCGCGAGGAACATCCCCAGCATCAGGCCGCTGAGGATGGTCATGATCTGACGGTGCGTCAGCCTACCGGCCGGCACCGACGCGGATATCGCTTCGGTTCCCCCACGGGCCGGGGATGCGGACGTGGTCATGCGTGCGGATCTCCTTGCCTCGCCTCGCCGGCCGGGCCCGGCCCGGCTTCGAGACTCTGTGTAGGTGCGGTCGACCGGATCGTCGTCGAGGCGCGGCAGCGGACGGGTGAGACGGTCGACACGCACGTTCCGTTGCTTGCGGCTACCAACTGAGTGTAGATCCTGGCTGTGGCGGGCTGTGCCACACCCATGTCAGGTGGAGTGTCGCGCGCAGACGGCCCTTCCCCCGGCGTGATAGCGGGTGGCCGGCGAGCACCTCCTGCGCCGGACGGTGCCCCCGGTCACCCGCCCCCGCTCGCCCGGCGCGCACGAGTCCCTCACTGCGGCATCCGGACGAGCCGCCCGACGTCAGTAGCGCTGGGCCTTGGCGAGGACGGCTGTCAGCTTCGTCTCCGGTGGCTGGTGGCTGGAGGCGATGGGTTGGTCCTTCTTCCCGGGTTCCAGGTGCTCCGCCCCGACGTACCGCGTCTCGACCACCTTGCCGGCCGCGTCCTTGAAGTCGACCTGCACCGCGTACGAGGCCGCGCTGCCGGTCTTGTTGGTGATGGTGACCAGGACGGCGAGCACTCCGCCGGTCTGCGACCTGGGAATGCCCGTCATGGCGACCTCGGAGAGCGCGTTGCCCCGGCCTTTGACGTTCTTCAGCTCCTTTTCCGCCGCCGCACTCCTGCGCTGGGTCTCGGCGTCCACCGAGGCCTCGAACTCGGAGGCGCGAGCCGAGGCGGAGGACGCCGCGGCGGAGGCGGACGCCCGGGCCGAGCCGATCGCCGAGGAGGCCGAGGACGCCAGAGCCGACGGTGGCGCACCGGAGAACGACGAGACGTTCGGTGTACGGGGAGTGCCGGCCGGAGTCGCGGAGCCCGCGCTCTGGCCATTGCCGTTGCCGCAGCCGACGAGACCGCCGACGAGGAACAGGCCGCCGAGCGCGCTTCCCACGATGATCCGGCGCCGGGCCCTCGCGGAGCCTTCGGGGCGAGTCACGGACATGGTGCCGTCCAAGGGGTCGATGGTCTGGGTCTTCCATCGTGAGACCCCGATTTACCCCTCGCGAGTCGACTCCGAAGCCCCGCCGGAGGGGCCCCGCGTGTGATGCCACCCATAGGAGCCAGATCACATCCTAGCGAGGGCCGTAGACGCTCCACTCGGCCGACCTGCACAGAAGTCACCATTTAACAGTTCATTTCGGACATTACTACGGAGTTGGGTAGTACGTCACATCATTGCGTCGCGCTCAGCCGGCCCGTAAACATTGCTGTCGTCGCCGGGAGACACCGGCCGGACCGAGCGGGACACCGCCGGATCCGCCCGCTCCCGACGCAGCCCGGGGCATTCGCCCCACGCCACCGCGACCGACAGCGGCCGGCACCGACTACGTCCTTTCGTGGAGAGTTCCTTCCGTATGACCATGATCAACCGCACCCGCATCGCTCGCCTGCGCACCCTCGCCCTCACCGGCATCACCACGACCGGCGCGGCGGCCGTCGCCCTCACTCTGATGCCCGCGAACGCCCAGGCCGCCGAAGCGACGCAGGTGTCGGCCTCCTCCGTGGTCAAGACGTCCTCGCACGACAGCAGCGCCGGCTCCCAGTCCAAGGCCGGTACCGCCAACAACCTCGACGGCTGGATCAAGCAGTCTCTGCAGATCATGAAGGCCAAGGGCATCCCCGGCAGCTACGAGGGCCTCAAGCGCAACATCATGCGCGAGTCCGGTGGCAACCCCACCGCCCAGAACAACTGGGACGTCAACGCCAAGCAGGGCACCCCCTCCAAGGGCCTGCTCCAGGTCATCGACCCGACCTTCAACACCTACCACGTCGCCGGTACCGCCAAGAGCGTCACCGACCCGGTGGCCAACATCACCGCGGCCGCCAACTACGCGGCCCACCGCTACGGCTCCATCGACAACGTCAACTCCGCGTACTGAGCCGACGCACCCCAGCACCGGAAGGCCGGTGCCGACAGCGACAACCGCTGCCGGCACCGGCCTTCTCGCGTCGCAGCGGTCAGCCGTCGTCCGGTGTGCCGAGGCCGGTCAGGGCGCCCACCGGGTCCAGGTCGGGCGTGCCGCGGGGCCACCAGTCGTCCCGGCCCGGCTCCGACTCGTACGCGTACCACAGGCCGTCGCGGCCCAGCCGGAGCTGTACGTGGCCGCGGGGATGGGTGAGGCGGTTGCGCCAGGGCCGGAACGCCGGAAGGTCGGCGGCGAGCAGCAGCGGGCGGGCCCGGTCGAAGCGGCCAGCTGGGGGGTCCCACGGCTCCTCCAGCACCGCCAGCCCGGCGGCCCCGCCCTGTCGCCAGGCCGCGACGGCCCGCGAGAGGTCGGCCGGGGGGCGGCCGACGGCCGTGGCAAGCGTGGCGTAGAGGGTGCGGGTGGTGGCCGTGAGGCCGGAGCCGGGGCGGGCGGCGGCCAGGCGCACCGCGTCCTGCCACAGGGTCAGCTCGCCCACCGGATCGCGTCCGGTGCCGAGCAGCGCGTGGGCGCGGGCGGCGGCGTCGGTCGCGAGCTGGTCCAGGGCGAAGGGGTCGGGGCCGCCGGGCGCCGCCGGATAGACCGGGGGCTGCTCGGGGTGCGGGGGCGTCGGCAATGGTGGGGGCAGCGGCGGGAGTTCACGCGGGGCCAGGACGTCAGCGGCGCGTACGCCCGGCAGGGACTGCGGCTGTCGCTCCTGGGCGGCGCGGGCCGCACGGGCGGCACTGCGCCGGGACAGCGCGTCGAGCAGGCTTCTCTCGCCCCGGCCGCGCAGCAGGAGCAGCACGAAGGGATCGGCGTCGAGTAGCCGCGCCGTCTGGTAGCAGAGCGCGGCCGCGTGCTTGCAGGGGTGCCCGGAGTCGGGGCAGCTGCAGCGCGGCACGAGATCGCCGGGGCCGGGCAGCAGGGGCACGCCACAGTCGGCGAGGGACTGGGGCAGTTCCTTGTCGAGCAGCGCGGCGATGTGCCCCGGCCGGTCGGCGGCCGTGTCCAGGAAGCGCGCCCAGTCCGTGTCCTCCAGCGTGCGGACCCGCACCTGCACCCGGTACGGGCGGGGCCGGCTGCCACGGACGTACGCCAGCACGAGCCCCGGTGTCACGGTGATCGCGTCGACATGCCCCTGCTCGGCGTAACCACGGCCCCGGGCCAGCCGCTTGGGGTCCAGCGCGCCCTGCTCCAGTGCGGCCACCCAGGCATTGCCCCACCAGGTCCCGGCGAACGGCGCGCCCTCGGCGGTGGCCTCACGGGGCTCGAACTCCGGAAAGGTGCGTCGCAGTTCGGAGTCGCGGTGGGGGGTGGCCATGGTGGCGGGCAGGTAGGGGGACGCCTGCGCGGTGGCCGGGTGGTGCGGTTCGGTGGGAGTGGCGGCGGTGGCGGGAGGTGTGCGCGGGGACGCCGGCTCGTCCCACGTCGGCCCCGATCCTGCGGGAGTGGGGTTCGGCTCGGCGGGGGCGGTGCCGGGGTGTGGCTCGGCCGGGGTCGTGCTGTCGTCACTGCCGCTGGTGTCGGTGCCCGGGGGCTCGTCCTCCGGGGTGTCGGACCACGTCGGCATCCGGAAGGCGTTGGCCAGGTAGTGCCGGATCTCCTGGGCGGCCTTGATGCGGGCGGCCGAGGAGTCCGGTCCGGGGCCGGTCGCGGGGCGCGGCACCGTGGCGGCGGAGCCACCGGTCGCGGGTGTCCCGCGCCGGGTACGGGGGTCCTGCGACCGCTTGCCGCGCGCCTCGGCCTCGGCACGCAGCGCCTCCCGGCGGGCGGCCCGGAGCGCCTCCCTGGCCACGTCGGCGGGGCGCACCCCGGGCCGTCCCGCCCGGGCGCCCCCGGACACGTCTCCCTCTCCCGCATGGTCAACGCCCGAGACGTCACGGTCATCCGCAGGGACGGTGCCGGGCCGGTCCCGGTCACTCGCACGGGCGGTGCCGGGCACATCTCGCGCCTCAGCACGGGCGGCGCCGGGCGCGTCTCCCTCTCCCACACGGGCAGCCCCAGGCACGTCCCGGTCCCCCGCAGGGACGCCCTCGGACACACCCCCCTCTCCCGCACGGCCGGCGCCGGGCACGTCCCGGTCCCCCGCACGGCCGGCACCGGGCACAGCTCGCGCCCCAGCAGGGGCGCCCCCGGACACGTCTCCTCCCGCACGGCCAGTGCCGGACACGTCCCGGTCCCCCGCACGGCCGGCACCGGGCACAGCTCGCGCCCCAGCACGGGCAGTGCCGGACACGTCTCCCCCTCCCACACGGGCAGCCCCAGGCACGTCCGGGCCCCCCCGCAGGGACGCCCCCGGGCGCACCCCCGTCTCCCGCACGGCCGGCGCCGGACACGTCTCGCGTCCCAGCAAGGGCGCCCCCGGACACGTCTCCCCCTCCCACACGGGCAGCCCCAGGCACGTCCGGGCCCCCCGCACGGCCGGCACCGGCACTCGCACCCGCGGACCGCGCCGGGGCACCGAGCACTCCTTCGTCGGCGGGCCGCGCGGCGGTACCGGGCGCGCCTTCGTCGGCAGGCTGAGCCCGGGCCTGCGTCTGCCTGCGGTCTGCGGCGGCGGAGTCGCCGGGTCCGTCCGGCGTGCCGGCCGTGTCCGACCGGGCGGGCACGGGGGGCATGGCCGCCCGGAGGGCGGCGCGCGCGAGGTCCGCAGGCCTCGGTTGCGCGGTGCCCGTCCCGTCGACCACGCGCCCGGACACCGCCTGCTCCTCCGCGGTCTCCCGCCCTGCTTCCGCCCGCTCGGACTCCGCTCGCTGCCGCGCCTCCCGCAGGGCGCGGCGCGCGGCGTCTCCGGGGCGCTGTTCGCCGGTCGTCACGACGGCCTCCGCAGCGAGACGAGGTCGGACAGTTCACGGTCGGTCAGTTCGGTGAGGGCCGCCTCGCCGGAGCCCAGGATGGCGTCGGCCAGGGCGCGCTTGGCGATGAGCATCTCGGCGATGCGGTCCTCGACCGTGCCCTCGGTGACCAGGCGATGGACCTGGACCGGCTGGGTCTGGCCGATGCGGTACGCGCGGTCGGTGGCCTGTTCCTCGACCGCCGGGTTCCACCAGCGGTCGAAGTGGATGACATGGCCCGCGCGGGTGAGGTTCAGGCCGGTGCCGGCGGCCTTCAGGGAGAGCACCAGGACCGGGGTCTCGCCGCTCTGGAAGCGGTCGACCATGCGCTCGCGCTCCGGGACCGGGGTGCCGCCGTGCAGCAGGTCGACCGGGATCGCGCGGGCGGACAGGTGCGCGGTGATCAGGCGGGCCATGCCGACGTACTGGGTGAAGACGAGCGCCGAGCCGTCCTCGGCGAGCAGGGTGTCCAACAGCTCGTCCAGCAGGGCGAGTTTGCCGGAGCGGGCCAGGAGCCGGTCGGCGTGCGGGTCCTCCTTCAGGTACAGCGCCGGGTGGTCGCAGATCTGTTTCAGGGCGCCCAGCAGCTTCAGCACCAGGCCCCGCCGGGCGATGCCCTCGGCGGTCTCGATGGCCAGCATCGACTCGCGCACCACCGCCTCGTACAGCGCGGCCTGTTCGCGGGTGAGCGGCACCGGGTGGTCCGTCTCGGTCTTGGGCGGCAGCTCGGGGACGATGCCCGGGTCGGACTTCTTGCGGCGCAGCAGGAACGGCCGTACCAGACGGGCCAGGCGCTCGATCGCCTCCTGGTCCTCGCCGTTCTCCACCGCGCGGGCGTGCCGGGCGCGGAAGGACTTCAAGGGGCCGAGGAGTCCGGGGGTGGTCCAGTCGAGCAGGGCCCACAGTTCGGAGAGGTTGTTCTCCACGGGGGTGCCGGTCAGCGCGACGCGCGCGGGGGCCGGGATGGTGCGCAGCGCCTTGGCGGTGGCCGAGAAGGGGTTCTTCACATGCTGGGCCTCGTCGGCGACGACCATGCCCCAGGGCTGCTCGGCCAGGCGGGCCGCGGCGGAGCGCATGGTGCCGTACGTGGTGAGGACGAAGCCGCCGTCGAGGCCGTCCAGACTCCGGTCGGGGCCGTGGAAGCGGCGGACCGGGAGACCGGGCGCGAACCGGGCGATCTCCCGCTGCCAGTTGCCCAGGAGGGACGCGGGGCACACGACCAGGGTCGGCTCGGTGCGGGCGCGTTTCAGGTGCAGGGCGATCAGGGTGACGGTCTTGCCGAGGCCCATGTCGTCGGCGAGACAGCCGCCGAGGCCGAGGGAGGTCATCAGGTCCAGCCAGGCGAGACCGCGCAGTTGGTAGTCGCGGAGGGTGGCCGCCAGCCCCGCGGGCGGTTCGGCGGGGCGCAGGCCAGCGGTGAGCCGGTCGCGCAGGGCGGCCAGCGCGCCGACCGGGACGGCCTCGACGGTCTCCCCGTCGACCTCGGCGGTGCCGGTGAGCGCGACGGACAGGGCGTCCACCGGGTCGAGCAGGCCCAGTTCGCGCTTGCGGGCCTTGCGGACGAGGGCCGGGTCGACCAGCACCCAGCGGTCCCGGAGCCGGACGACCGGGCGGTGGGCCTCGGCCAGGGCGTCCATCTCGGCCTCGCTGAGCGGATCCCCGCCGAGGGCCAACTGCCAGCGGAACCGGAGCAGTTCCTCGCTCTCGAAGAAGCCGGTGCCGTCGGTCGCCGAACCGGGCGCCGGGCGGACCACCGCGGCGGCCGTCAGGTCGCGGGCGAGGTCCCGCGGCCAGTGCACGGCGACCCCGGCGGCGGCCAGCCGCGGGGCAGCGA
This sequence comes from Streptomyces sp. NPDC002076, assembly GCF_053593835.1. Taxonomy (NCBI): domain Bacteria; kingdom Bacillati; phylum Actinomycetota; class Actinomycetes; order Kitasatosporales; family Streptomycetaceae; genus Streptomyces; species Streptomyces sp. NPDC002076. The sequence goes on along the minus strand of NZ_JBSFDI010000025.1, from coordinate 73,489 downwards.
CGCCGAGCAGCTCGCCCAGCTCCTCCTCGGACAGGGCGAGCACATCGGGCACGTCCTGTTCGGCGAGCCGGTCCAGGGGCGGCCACACGCGGGCCGCGCGCCGCACCGCGAGGGCGGCGTCCACCCGCGAGCGGGGCCCGAACGCCGTGTCCGCCTCCCCCGCCCACAGGGCCGCCGCGTCGGCCACCAGGGTGGGGTCGGCAAGGCTGTGCACCTGCACGATGGCGGCCCCGGCGGCGCGCGCGCCGTCGTGCTCGCCGGCGTCGAAGACGTCGTACGCCGACAGGTCCAGGCGGAGCGAGATCCGCACGCCCGCGTCCATGCCGGCGGCGACCTCGGCCGCCCATTCATGGGCCTGGGGCAGCGCCACGGGCTCCCGGGCGGCGAAGGGCCGGCCGGAGGTGTAGGGGGCGGCCGGGGTGCGGGGCAGGGTGTCGGCGACCGCGTCCAGGAAGGAGCGGATCAGGGCCTCCGGCTCGGGCAGCCGGAGCGGGCCCGGGTCCGGGAGCGGCACGGCGTGGCCCTCCGGGGGCAGGGCCGCGGCGACCGCGCGCAGGTGGGCGATGTCGGCGGGCTCCAGCGGGCCGGCCCGCCAGGCGTCGTGGCCGGACGGGGTCAGGCCCGGCAGCAGGCGGCCGCGGGCCACCAGCCGCAGCGCGTGCAGCGCGGCGGCGCCCCAGCAGGCCGTGGCCGGATGGGCGGCCGGGTCGCGGCGGGCCCGCACCAGCAGCGGCAGGGCCTCGGCGAGCGGGAGGCTCAGCGCGGGCACCTGCCGGCGGCGCACGCCCGCACCGTGGCGTCGTACGACCGTGATCTCGGTGGTGTCGCCCTCGACGGACCCGCCGTCGGGGTCCCAGAAGGCGATGCGGCCCTCGCGCGGGAGGGGCGCCGGAAGGTACACGGACGCGAGGCGCACCGGGAGCCGGTCCCCGGCCTGCCCGGATCCTCCCGCGCGGTCGGCCACCGCTGCCGTGCCGCCGCTCATACGTCCTGCCACCTCCCGCCCGTGCATCGGATCAGACGTCTTCGACTCTACGGGCGGGGTCTGACAACCGGCCCCGGGATCGCCCAGGGCCTGCGACTACGGGACCGTGCGGGAGACGACGTAGACCATCGGGTTCTTCGGGTCGGACATGTTCACGACCACGTCCTGGGTCGGCGCCGGGTTCTTCTGCCGGTGGGTCAGTCCCCACCAGGGCCCGGTGCCGGTGAAGCGCCAGCCGCTGACCTTCTGGTCGCGGGCGCCGATGGCGATGTCGCTCTTCTTCAGTTCGTCCCGGCGTGCGCCCATGGTCTGCAGGAAGCTGTCCAGGCCGGCGGCGTTGGTGCGGAACTGCACGTAGAGGCGGCTGGTCTTCCAGTTGTTCGTCTCGTAGGAGGCGATGTAGTCGGCCGGGTGCGGGACCGTCACCTGGTAGAGGCGGCGCTGCACCTTCGACGGCCAGCCCGAGGTCAGGCCGGTCGCCGAGTACTTCGCCTCCTTGTCCTTGCCGCTGTTGCGGCTCTGGTTCGCGGAGATCACCAGATAGCCGGCCGGGACGCCGATCAGCAGGCCGATGATCAGGAGGGTGAGCGCGCGGCGCCTGGCCTTGTGCCCGGGGTTCTCGGCGAGGCGGCGCGGCTCGTCCGGCGGGGCGGCCTGGCGGGGCAGGGAGGCGGTCATGCGGAGTCCCGATCCCGGCGGGCCTGGGTGTACCGCTCGTAGCGTTCGTACCGCTCGACCCGGCGGCGCTTGGCCCGGCGGAACCGGCGGGCGACCAGCCGGGCCAGGTCGGCGGCGCCCACCATGCCGGCCTCGGGGCCGAGCTGGGCGCGGGTGATGCGGGCCTCGGGGCGGTAGCCGCGTCCGGTGAGGTGGCGCTTGAAGGCGTCCCGGGCCGGGCCGATGAGCAGGTCGTCGGCGGCCGAGACCCCGCCGCCGATGACGAAGCAGGAGGGGTCGAGGGCGGCGGCGAGGTTGGCGATGCCGACGCCGAGCCACTGGCCGATGTCCTGCAGCAGTTCGACGCACATCGCGTCGCCCTCGCGGGCCAGCTCGGTGATCATCGGGCCGGTGATGTCGCCGATCTGGCCCTTGACGTGCTCGATGATGCCGTAGGCCACCGGGGAGTCGGCGGCGGCCAGCTCCTTGGCCTCGCGGACCAGCGCGTTGCCGGAGCTGTACTGCTCCCAGCAGCCGCGGTTGCCGCACGGGCAGCGGTGGCCGCCGGGCACGACCTGCATATGGCCGAACTCGCCGGCGACGCCGTACTTGCCGCGCTTGACCTGGCCGTCCTCCAGGATGGCGCCGCCGATGCCGGTGCCGAGGGTGATCATGACGAGGTGGTCCTCGCCGCGTCCCGCGCCGAAGCGCCACTCCGCCCAGGCGGCGGTGTTGGCGTCGTTGTCCACGAGGACCGGCACGGAGAGGCGGCCGCTCAGGCGGTCGCGCAGCGGTTCGTTGCGCCAGGACAGATGGGGGGCGAACAGGACGCGGTTGCGGTCGGCGTCGACCCAGCCCGCCGCGCCGATGCCGACCGCGTGCACGTCGTGCCGGTCGGACAGGTCCAGGACCAGCTCGACGATGGTGTCCTCGACGACCTTGGGGCTCTTGGACTTGTCCGGGGTCTCCGCGCGGAGCTTCTCCAGGATGTTGCCGTCGGCGTCCACGACGCCCGCCATGACCTTGGTGCCGCCGATGTCGATGCCCACCGTCGGCACACGGGGTGCTGTCAGATGGGAGCGGCGTTCCCTGGTACCGACCGTACGGAGCACGGGGGCCCTGCGGGAGCCGATGGGGGCGGTGAGGTCGCGGTAGGTGCTCATCGTCTGTCGATTCTGCCTCACCGTGGGTGTGGGTCGCGTACGGGACAGGAGAGGGGGGTGCGCGAGCGTCGCCGACCGCGGGTGCGTTGTGGCTCGTCGCACAGTTCCCCGCGCCCCTCAACCACGCTGCAGTTCATGGCGCAGAGCGTCCAGGTCGGATCCTCCCGCCATCTGCTGGGTCAGCTCGTCCAGAGTGATCTCGTCCCGTGTGTAATTGCCCACCATTGTGCCGCGGCGCAGCAGGACGAATCTGTCCCCGACCAGGTACGCGTGATGCGGGTTGTGGGTGATCAAGACAACGCCCAGCCCTTCGTCGCGTGCCGCGGCCACATATTTGAGGACCACACCGGACTGCTTCACCCCCAGTGCCGCCGTCGGCTCGTCCAGGACCAGGACCTTCGCGCCGAAGTGGACCGCGCGGGCGATCGCCACGCACTGGCGCTCGCCGCCGGAGAGGGTGCCGATGGGCTGGTCGACGTCCCTGAGGTCGATGCCCATGCGGAGCAGCGCCTCGCGGGTGGTACGGCGCATGAGGTCGGTGTCCAGGCGCTTGAAGGGGCCCTTGCCCTTGCGGGGCTCGGAACCGAGGAAGAAATTGCGCCAGACCGGCATGAGGGGGACGACCGCCAGGTCCTGGTAAACCGTGGCGATACCGCGGTCCAGGGCCTCGCGCGGGGAGGAGAGGGTCGTCTCCTCCCCCTCGATGCTCAGGGTGCCGCCGTCGTGCCGGTGCAGACCCGCGACGATCTTGATCAGGGTGGACTTGCCGGCTCCGTTGTCGCCGAGGACGCAGGTGATCTCGCCGGGGTGGACCTCCAGCGAGACGCCTTCGAGGGCGCGGACGGTGCCGTAGTGCTTGCTGACGTCGGCCAGCTCGACCAGAGTCACTTGTTGACCTCCGCGCGCTTCTTGACCCAGGCGTTGAGCAGGGTCGCGAGGAGCAGCATCGCTCCGAGGAAGAACTTGAACCAGTCGGGGTTCCACTCGGCAAAGACGATGCCCTTGCTGGTCATGCCGAAGAGCAGGGCGCCCACGGCGGAGCCGATCGCGCTGCCGTAGCCGCCGGTGATCAGGCAGCCGCCGATCACGGCCGCGATGATGTAGATCAGCTCGTTGCCGACGCCCTCGCCGGACTGGACGGCGTCGAAGGAGAAGAGCAGGTGCTGGCCGGAGATCCAGGCGCCGAACGCCACGCCCATGTAGAGCCCGATCTTGGTCCTGGCGACCGGGACGCCGACCGCGCGGGCCGCGTCCTGGTTGCCGCCGACGGCGAAGATCCAGTTGCCGGCGCGGGTGCGCAGCAGGATCCAGGAGGCCGTCGCCACCAGCCCGAGCCACCACAGGATCGTGACCTTGAAGCCGACCCCGCCGATCGTGAGCGTCGAGGCGAAGGCCGCGTGGGCGGAGGGGAAGCCCTCCATGTCCCCGATGGTCTTCGTCGACACCGTGCCGTCGATCAGCTTGGTGAAGCCGAGGTTCATGCCGGTCAGCATCAGGAAGGTGCCCAGCGTGACGATGAAGCTGGGCAGCTTGGTGCGGGTGAGCATGAAGCCGTTGAAGGCGCCGATGGCCAGCGTCACGAGGAGGGACACTCCTACGCCGACCCAGCTGTTCGCCGTCATCTGGTAGCTGAACATCGAGGAGACCAGCGCCGAGGACGTCACCAGGACGCCGGCCGACAGGTCGAACTCGCCGCCGATCATCAGCAGGGACACGGGTACGGCCATGATGCCGATGGTCGAGGAGGCGTACAGGATCGTGCTGAGGCTGGAGGCGCGCAGGAAACCGTCGGCGGCGCAGGCGAAGAAGACGAAGACGGCCAGGGCGCCGACCACCGAGCCCAGTTCCGGCCGGGAGAGCAGCTTCTTCGGCGGCGAGCTCTGCAGAATCCTTTCATCAATGGCTGCGCTCATCGCGTGCCCCGCTCGGTGTACGCGGCCAGCGCGGCGGCCTGGTCCTTGGTGATGATCTGCGGCCCTGTCAGCACCGGCCGGCCACCGCCGAGGACGTCGCCGTTGTACTTGTAGGCCCACAGCAGGTCGATCGCCTCGTAACCCTGGAGGTACGGCTGCTGGTCCACGGCGAAGCCCAGGGTGCCGTTCTTCAGTTCGGCGGCGACCTGGGCGTTGAGGTCGAAGGTGTCGATCTCGGCCTTGCTGCCCGCGTCACCCTTGGCCTTCACGGCGGTGTCGGCGTACGGGGCGCCCAGGGTGACGACCGAGTCGATGGAGTCGTCGGCCTGGAGCTTGGCCTCGATGGCGGACTGCACGTCCGGCATGTCGGTGCCGTTGACGTACAGCTTCTGCAGCGTGCCGTGGAAGGTCCTGGCGACGCCGTCGCAGCGCTGCTCGTGGCCCACGTTGCCCTGCTCGTGCAGCACGCACAGGGCCTTCTTCCTCCCGCGCTTGTTCAGCTCGTCGCCGACGGCCTCGCCGGCGATCGTCTCGTCCTGGCCGATGTGGGTGAGGGCGCCGAAGGCCTTGGACTCCGCGGAGCCGGAGTTCACCGTGATCACCGGGATGCCGGCCTTCTCGGCGCGGGCCACGGCTGCCTTCATGGCGTCCGGCTTGGCGAGGGTGACGATGATGCCGTCGACCTTCTTGTCGACCGCCGCGTCCACCAGCTGCGCCTGCTGCTGGGCCTGGTCGTCGTGCGAGTACAGGAAGTTGATGTTGTCCTTGACGGCGGCCTGCTTGGCGCCGCTCTGCACGATGTCCCAGAAGGTGTCGCCGTCTCCCGAGTGGGTGATCATCGCGAAGGTCCAGCGGGGCGTGTTCACCGCCGCCCTCCCCTGGGCCGCGGCGGCCTTGCGGGCGTCCTCGGCCCGCTTGCCTCCCGTGCTGCTGCATGCCGCGAGGGACAGCGAAAGTGCCCCTGTCAGCGCGATGACCGCCCACGTCCTGAACCGTGCCACGAGGCAGTGCCCCTTCTTGCTGTGTTCGTACGTACGGAAGGGGCCGGTGATCAGCTCAGCGGCCCCAAACGCTCCAGTATCGAACACGGGGGACACTCATGACACAGCCGGGGAGCACGCACCCGTCCGAATGTCCGGACATTGCAACGAACGCGGTCGCCGGTCAGGGCCGGACGAGCAGTTGGAACTCGAAGGAGTAACGCGTCGGCCGGTAGGTGTGGTCGCCGAACTCGACCGCGCGGCCGGTGTCGTCGAAGGTGGTGCGCTGCATGGTGAGCAGCGGGGCGCCCTCGTCCTCGGCGAGCCGCTCGGCCTCGGCCGCCGTGGCACCGCGGGCGCCGATGGACTGGCGGGCGCTGTGCAGGGTGATCCCGGCCGAGCGCATCAGCCGGTACAGGCCGGTGGCCTCCAGCTGGGCGGTGTCCAGGTCGAGCAGGCCCGGCGGGATGTGGTTGATCAGGTACGCCATCGGCTCGCCGTGCGCGAGGCGCAGCCGCTCGATGCGGTGCACCTCGCCGCCCTCGGGGACGCCGAGCGCGGCGGCGACCTCCGCGGAGGCCGGCACGACCGTGTTGACCAGCACCTTGGTCGCGGGGCGCTGACCGGCCGCCTCCAGGTCGTCGTACAGACTGCTCAGCTCCAGCGGGCGCTTGACCTGGCTGTGCACCACCTGCGTGCCGACGCCGCGGCGGCGCACGAGGAGCCCCTTGTCGACGAGGGACTGGATGGCCTGGCGGACGGTCGGCCGGGACAGACCGAGCCGCGCGGCCAGCTCGATCTCGTTGCCCAGCAAGCTGCCCGGAGTGAGGCTGCCGTGCTCGATGGCGGCCTCCAGCTGCTGGGAGAGCTGGAAGTACAACGGCACCGGGGAGCTACGGTCCACATGGAGGTCGAGCGACACGGTGGGGTCCACATCTGGTTTCGGCACGGCCCGAGCGTAGCCCCGTGGCCGGTTGACGGGAAGTTGTGTAGTCCGGTTGTCCGGACATACGCATTGACAGCGCACGGGCTCCGCCCTCACTTTGTTTCCATGCGCATCGGGGTCATCGGTACGGGCCGCATCGGCAGCCTTCACGCGAGAACGCTCAGCCGCCACCGGGAGGTCGGGTCGCTGATCCTGACGGACGCGGATCCGGCGCGTGCGCAGGGACTGGCGCACCGGCTGGGTGAGACGGCGGCGCCGGGTGTGGACGAGATCTTCAAGTGGGGCGTGGACGCGGTGGTGATCACCACGGCGACGTCGGCACACGCCGAACTGATCGGTCGGGCAGCCCGCTCGGGCCTGCCGGTCTTCTGCGAGAAGCCGATCGCGCTCGACCTGCCGGGCACGCTGCAGGCGCTCGCCGAGGTGGAGACGGCGGGCACGATTCTGCAGATGGGGTTCCAGCGGCGCTTCGACGCGGGATACGCCGGCGCCCGCGAGGCCGTGCACTCGGGACGCCTCGGCCGGCTGCACACCGTGCGCGCGATGACCTGCGACCAGTCCCCTCCCCCGGCCGACTGGCTGCCGCTGTCCGGCGGGCTGTTCCGGGACACGCTGATCCATGACTTCGACGTCCTGCGGTGGGTGACGGGCCGTGAGGTGGCCGACGTCTACGCCACCGGGTCCGACGCCGGGCCCGCGATGTTCCGCGAGGCCGGGGACGTCGACACGGGCGCGGCGCTGCTCACGCTGGACGACGGCACGCTGGCCACGGCCACGGCGACCCGGCTGAACGGCGCCGGGTACGACGTGCGCATGGAGCTGGCCGGGGAAGCGGACACGGTCGTGGTGGGCCTGGACGACCGTACGCCGCTCGCGTCCACCGAGCCGACCGGGCCGCCGCCCGCGGACAAGCCGTGGCCGGGCTTCCTGGAGCGGTTCGGCCCCGCGTACGAGGCCGAGCTGAACGCCTTCCTGGAGGTGGTGCACGGCGAGCGCCCCAACCCGTGCGACGGCCACGAGGCCCTGCAGGCTCTGCGGGTGGCCGAGGCCTGCGAGCTCTCCCGCCGGGAGCGGCGCCCGGTGTCCCTGGCCGAGATCCCGGACCGGGCACGGGCCGCCTAGCCGAGGCCCGGCACGGGTGCCGTCCGACGGTCGTTCGGAACCGTCGGGCGGGGGGGGCGAGCCCCGCACCGGCCGCCGGACGGGTGCCCGGCGGCCGAAGAGCTACCAGCGCACCGGCAGGGTGCGGACGCCTCTCATCAGGAGGCCCGGAAGCCACTCGCCGGGTGCGCCGTCGAGAGTGAGGGCGGGGGCGCGGCGCAGGAGGGTGCCGATGGCAGTGCGGCCCTCCAGGCGGGCCAGGGGTGCGCCCAGGCAGTAGTGGACGCCATGACCGAAGGCGAGATGGCCGCGGGGGTCGCGGCGGATGTCGAAGCGGTCCGCCTCGGCATAGCGGGCGCCGTCACGCTGGGCCGCGGTGAGGCCGATCATCACATGCTCGCCCCGCTCGATCCGGATGCCGCCGATGTCCAGGGGCTCGGCGGCATACCGGAAGGTGGCGGTCTCCACCGGGCCCTCGTAGCGGAGCATCTCCTCGATCGCGCCGTCCAGCAGGCCCATGTCGGTGCGCAGGGCGGCGAGTTGCTCGGGATGGGTGAGCAGCGCCAGGACGCCGTTGCCGATGAGGTTGACCGTGGTCTCGTGGCCGGCGATCAGCAGCACGTAGGCCATGCCGCGCAGTTCTTCCGCCGAGAGCCGGTCGCCGTCCTCGGCGGTGGTGCGGATCAGGTCGCTGAGCAGGTCGTCGGCCGGACCGGCGCACCGCTTGTCCTCGATCAGCTCCGTCAGGTACTCGGCGAGGCGGACCACCGCGTCGTACTCGCGCTGCGCGCTGGTCGGGGCGACCACCTCCGTCGACAGTTTGCGGAACTCGTCGCGGTCCAGCTCCGGGACGCCGAGGAGTTCGCAGATGACGGTGATGGGCAGCGGGTAGGCGAGGCAGCCGATGAGGTCGGCGCGGCCGGCCGGGAGCATCTCGTCCAGCAGGTCGTCGGTGATCTGCTGGACGCGCGGGCGCAGCCGCTCGACCCGGCGCATGGTGAAGGCCCGGGCGACGAGGCCGCGCAGGCGGGTGTGCTGCGGCGGGTCGGTGGCCAGCAGGTGCCGGCCGATCAGGTCCTCGTCGAGGAAGGTCACGCCGATCCTGCTGCCGTCCTTGGCCAGACGCGGGTCGGCGAGCGCGGCGCGGGCCTCCTCGTACCCGACGACGAGCCAGCTCTCGTAGCTCTTGTCGGAGCCCGGCGGCCGGACGCGGTGGACCGGGCCGCGCTCGCGCAGGCGCGCGTACACCGCGTGCGGGTTCCGGCGCAGTTCGTCGCCGTACTCCCCCAGGTCGATCAGCTCCATGTCCTTCCCGTCCTCCCCTTGCGGCCCCCGAGGCCAGGACAGCAGCACTCCATTTTCCGGACAACGCCCCGGACGCCCGGTTAGTGCCCGTCGTCCTCGAGGAGTCCGGCGTCGTAGGCGAGCAGGGCGATCTGGACGCGGTTGTCGAGGCCGAGTTTGGCGAGGATGCGGGAGACGTGGGTCTTGACGGTGGCCACGCTCATGAACAGCCCGGTGGCGATCGCCGCGTTGGGGAGGCCGCGGCCCACGGCGACGGCGACCTCGCGTTCGCGGTCGTTGAGGACGGCGAGCCGTTCACGCGCGCGTGCCTGGCGCGCGTCGGCGGCGCCGCCGGCCGCGTGCCGCATCACCTGCCGGGTGACGGCGGGCGACAGCACGGGGTCGCCGGCCGCGACCCGGCGCACGGCGTCGACGATCTCGGTGGGCGGGGTGTCCTTCAGCACGAAGCCGGCGGCGCCCGTGCGCAGGGCGTGCAGCACCTGCTCGTCGGCGTGGAAGGTGGTGAGCACCACGACCTGCGGGGCGTCGGCCCGCGCACGCAGCCGCTCGGTCGCGGTGAGCCCGTCCACCGATGGCATCCGGATGTCCATGAGGACGACGTCCGGCCGGGTGCGCGAGACGGGTTCCTCGGCCTGGGCGCCGTCCGCGGCCTCCCGACGATCTCGATGTCCCCACGCCCGGTTCGAAACGACGTGTGGGAGCGACGTGGTGACGCCAGGTCACAAGTTAACTCCGCGAAAACTCATCGGACGGGACGGGAAACTCTTGGAGTTGTCATTGACATGCCACCATCTACGCGCGTCATCATGACGGCATGAGATTCCCCCCACGAATCACCCGCATCGGCGCCGCAGCCGCCGTCCTGTCCGCCCTCCTCATCGGCGGCACCGTCACCGCCACCCCGGCGGCCGCCGCAGTCGGCAGCATCTGCTACAGCGACCTGCCCTCCCAGGCGCACGACACACTCGACCTGATCGCGTCGGACGGCCCGTTCCCGTACTCGCAGGACGGCACCGTCTTCTCCAACCGCGAAGGCGTCCTGCCCAGCGAGCCGTCGGGCTACTATCACGAGTACACCGTGATCACGCCGGGCTCCTCCACGCGCGGCGCACGTCGGATCGTCACGGGTGAGGAGTCCCAGGAGGACTACTACACCTCCGACCACTACGCCACGTTCGATCTCATCGACTTCGGTTGCTGAGGTCTGGCCGTCCGTCACCACCTCACCATCGGCACCGGCCGGGAAGCACGGTTCGTGTGATCCCTGGCCAGGAGCGCATGTCGGCGCTCGCCGAACGTCCAGCCGGGCGGATCGCCGTGTCCGCAAGGCGGTTGACCGTCGACGATGTGCGTTGAACACCGAGCGCCTCGCCCCGCGTACCCACTTCCCCTTACGCCCTGGGCTGCGGGACGAGGCAGTTCGGCTGCCGGTGAGCGAAGACCGTGCAGTCGCCCCGTCGCGCCTCCTCGGCCCGCCTGGCGCTCATCGCCGTGAGGACGAGACCCCGCTGCCGTGGGGTCAGGTCAGCTCGACAGTTCCATGAGACGGCTCATCAGGTGGTGTTCCTCCTCGGCGGCCTCATGCACCAGCTTCGACGCGCTGTGGAGGGATTCCCGCGACGACGCGACTCCCGCCTCGTGCACAAGCCTGGCCACGCCGGTCCACTTCTCCGACACCTCGCGGTACGCGTCCGAGATCTCCCGGAAGCCGGCGACACCGGTGAGTTCGGCGGTCTCCGCCAGGAACTCCGCCCACATCATGCGGAACAGGCCCCCGCCCGTTCCCGCGTCTTCCATGATCGTGGAGATCTCGGGAAGGCTGTCCGCGGGCGATTCCAGGTCGTCGAGCCACTGCGGCATGAGGTCGGCGACTTTGTGCATCCCCTTGAACCCGAAGTTGGAAATCGGCGGATTCAAAAAGTCTTCCGCCGCCATTTTGATGCCTTTGCGGGCGGCTTCCCCCAGGTCAGGAAGGCCGCCCTTCCGACGATCGAGGGTGAAGGCTCGGTTACGTGAACTCATCGGGCCGCGCGCGTTTCGCGCCGTCGCGAGGGATTCGCCGGAGGCCCATTTCAGGCCGAGCGGCTGAGTTTCGACCAGGGCGAAACGGTCGTCGTCGTGCCCGACGCAGGCGACATAGTGTGCCGCGAAACGGAAGTCGTCGGTGGAGTAGTCGAGGAAGTACCGGTCGAGCTTGAGGCCGACAACGGTTCCGGAATCAAGCTCTTCCAGCAACTGTTCCCTCGCCCGTTTCACCGAAGAGGTCTCGTGAACGGACAGCCGCAAGTTCAGCGCATTCGCGAGATTGACGGAGAGCGTGTCGGGCTTGATGCGGCCACCGACGAACGGCGTCGGCATCTGCTTCGTCCGCCAGTAGATGAACGACAGGCCACCGGCGAGGCCGAAGACGAGTGACTCCGACAAGTTGATCTCTTGCTGCCGCAACAGATTCACGAGGGTGGTCGACTCACAGTGTTTGCCGACGAACGGTTCTGCCTCTAAAAGCGACACTTGTTCACCTGTCCCTTCCTTCGCGTGGATCGTAGCGCAGCCTCCTTGAGTGCGGTTGCGGGTGGCCGGTACCAGAAGGGAGTTCACTCGTTCACATCGCGCGCGACACCAGGAAGTTGCCGAGGAACAGATGGTCCATCTCCGTCTTGAGGAAGCAGGCCAGAGCATCCGCGGGTGAGCAGACGATGGGTTCGCCGGCGACGTTGAACGATGTGTTGATCAGACAGGGAATCCCGGTGAGCTCGGTGAACTGACGCAGCAGTTCGGCGAGCAGCGGATTGCTCTGCTCGGTGACCGTCTGGATCCGCGAGGTGCCGTCGACGTGGCAGGCACCCTGGATCATCTCCTGGTACTCGGGTCGCACCGGAACCACGAAGGTCATGTACGGCGAGGACTTCTTCTTGCCGAGTTCGAAGACGTCGGGCGCCAGATGCTCGAGGACCACAGGGGCGAAGGGCCGGAACTGCTCGCGGTGCTTGATGCGTTCGTTGATGATGTCCTTGATGTCGGGGAACCTCGGATTGGCCAGGATGCTGCGGTTGCCCAGGGCGCGCGGTCCGTACTCAAGACGCCCCTGGAACCACCCGATGACGCATCGCTCCTGCATCAGGGTCGCGGCCTCCCGCGGCACGTCCTCGGCGTCCAGTTCCCGCCAGGTGACTTGGCCGGCGTACTGCTGGAGGGCCGCCTGGATCTCCTGGCCGCCGTAGCTGGGGCCCAGGTACGGCGACGTGCTGACCCGGGGCGGTGTGCCGGCCTGCCGGCTGGCGAACAGAGCCGCCCCGATGGCCACGCCGACGTCGCTGGCGCCGAAGCTGACGTCCATCTCGGTGAAGCGTGAACGCTCGAGCAGCTTGCTGTTGTTGACGCAGTTCAGGGCGAGTCCGCCCTCGAAAATCACGCGTGGTAGGTCGCTCCGGGCTTCGAGCGTCCGGATCTGGCCGGCGGTCACCGTCTCGAGCATGTGCTGTGCCGCACTGGCCACGCGCACCCGGTAGTCGAAGTCCTCCCGGCATTCCGCGTCTCCGCCGAAAATACGATCGAAGAGTTCGTAGTAGGCGGGGACGGCGTTCGCCGGATAGGGAATCCTGTAGGTGCCGTCGGGGCACACCTCGACCACGTCGGTGAGGAACGGGTTCGGCTCGGGAGGCGCGCCATAGCCGGCCAGCCCCATCACCTTGTACTCGTCGTTGTTCGGGACGAATCCGAGGTATCGCGTCACCACGGAGAAGAGCATCGCCAGCGAGTGTCGCGAGTCGATGGTGACGTCGTCGAATATCTTCGCCTCGCCTTCGCGCACCTCGCCCATGATCGACGACAGCCATTCAGCGCGACCGTCGCTGACCAGGAACGCCGCGTCCCCGCCGCCCGACAGGTGGTAGCCGGTCATCAGGTGCGCGATGTGGTGCGGGACCCGGACCAGCTTCTCCGGGTTCAGGCTGTGGCCCGTGTGCTCGAGGAAGTCGGCCTGAGTCGCGTCCTCGCTGAACATCGCCGCATGGGTCTCCGCCAGGCGCTGCAAGCGCGCGAACTTCTGTTCCACGGTCGCCGCGCCGTCCTCGGTGATCTCGGCGATCATCTTGTTCACCACGTCCTGGGAGAACTGCCAGGAGAAGGCGAAGGTGTCGACGTCGTCGAAGGAGAGCCCGGCCGATTCCAGGCACCAGCGCATCGCCTTGACCGGGAATTTCGACGTCTTCTTCTCCCGGTTGAGCCGTTCTTCCTCGACGGCGGCGACCAACTTTCCGTCAATGACGAGGGCGGCGGACGAGTCGTGGCCGTACAACAGGTGACGGTCGATGCCGGTGGCGCGAAAGAGGCGCCCGAAGATTTCCGCAGACTTGCCAAATCCGTTGTAGCCCAGAATGATCACGAGGGGCTCCTTTCGCTATGGCCAGATCGTGAGGTAGTCCGATATCACAGCCGACCGCCGGAAACTCGCGTCCAGCACCGCGCCGGTCAGATCAGCACCGCTGAGATCCGCGCCCTCCAGGTTCGCGCCGACGAGCCGGCAGTCGTTCAGCTCGGCCAGGATGAGGTACGCCTCGCACAGATTGGCGCCTTCGAGATTCGCGCCCCGCAGGTCGGCGGACATCAGGTACGACTCCGTCAGCACGGCGTCGGTGAGGTCCGCGTCGGCGAGTTCGGCGCCTCGCAGGTCGGCGCCGTGCAGCGCCGCCTTGCGCAGGTCGGGCCGGAAGGGGCCCTGCGCCCGGCGCCGACGGGCGTGTTCGTTCCAGCGTTCGGGGCCCTGGAGCAGTACGGACTCGTCCTCGGTGGGCATGTCTCGACCTCGCGGCTACAGGGTGGTGAGCGCGGTGAGCGCCCGCTTCTCGATGTCCATCGCGGACCGCGCCGTGTCCGCCACGGCGTCCACGAGCGTCTTGAGATCGTCGCGCGCGGTGGCGGTTGCCCCAGCTGTCAGCAGGGCGGATCCCAGGTTCGACCACAACCGGCCGCTCTCGAGGAACTGCCCGGCCGCATGGGCGTAGCGTGCTTCGCCGGTGCTGTCGGCCATCCTCGTCAGGTAGCGGCCGATCATCGGGCGGAACAGCCCGCCGCCGGTGCCGAACGACTCGATCTGCCGTCCCAGATGCAGTAGTTGACGCGCCAGTGCGTCGGTCCGCACCACACGGCCGGTCAGGTCCACGTCCTCGACCTCGCCGTGCTTGGACTGCGGCCATGACGCCGCCGTCGTGGCCAGCAGCCTCATCCCGGGAATGCCCAGGTGCCGGCTGCCCGGTCTGAGGACCTCGCGGCACAGGTTCCGGACGGCCACCGGCCCGACGAGGTTCAGCTGCGGTGTCCTCCGCGGTGCGCCGAAGACGTACACCTTCCAGTCCGGGTTCAGCGGCGGCGAGTTGCGGCTGGACCGGGCCGCCTGCAACTCGGCCGTACTCACGGACACGGGCTCGTCGAACGCCGGGTCCGACACCTCGAACGCGTCGGCCCCGAGGGGGCGGACCACGTTGACGAAGTACCCGCCGAAGGAGGAGCGCCCGTCCAGACCCCAGTACGGGAGCAGACCGAGGTCCACCCGGGTCATGACGGCCGGCGCCGACTCGAGCAGCTTGGCCAGGCCCGCGCCGGACTTCGGCGTATGCACGGCGACCTCGACGCCCATCAGCCGCGCCGCCCGAAGTGGCATGATCGCCTGCTTGCCGACGGCGATGTCCGGCGCGTTGCCGTTCGCCGGGAAGAACGAGAAGCCGAAGCCTCCGTCCAGCCCGAACACGACCTCCTCGTCGACCGTGAATCCGCCGGCGGCGAGAAGGGCGCATTGGCAGGCCGTCTCGCAGTGGATGCCCCGACGGTGGACGTAGCGGCCGGTCGCGTTCATCGCGTCACCCCTGTCCCAGTGCCATCAAGGACCGCCGCATCCGCGGGTCCATCTTCTCCACCGCGTACCGGAAGGTGTCGCGGGGCATTTCGGTGTGCCAGGTACGCAGGAACTCGGCCACCTCTGCGGGATGGACCTCTGCTGTGACCTTGAGCAGCCAGCCGCAGCCCTTTTGCACATAGACGTGGTCGTCATGCATCAGCCGGGCGCAGTTGTCGAAGACGTGCGACGGCGGCAGCTCGAAGACCGTCCGGCCCACCTTGCGCCGGACGAACTTCACGACCGCCACGTTCGCGGCACGCCTGGCCCACGGCGAGGTGGACTCGACCCAGCGCCGCGTCCGCGGGATCAGTTCCAGATGCCCGAGGAAGAACGGATACAGCAGCTTCAGGCACATGTCGTCGCACTGCGCCCAGTTGGACACGTAGGTCTGCAGCCAGTGCTCGCAGCGGTCCAGCAACTCGTCGCCGAATCCGGTCCTGGCGACCTTGTGCAGGACGGCGAAGCCCAGCAGCACCTCCTCGTGGTACTCGGCGCGCGCCAACAGCGCCTCCGCCAGGAGCAGTCGCGTCGCCGCGGAGACGTCGCGCCGGTCACGGAAGTAGTCGGTGGCGATCTCGGCGACCGCGGCGTTGCCGACCCCGAGCGCCCGGATCTCGTGCGGGAAGTACCGCTGCATTCCCCCCGCGAAGTCCGGATCCGCTCGGTCCGTGAGCGTCTTCAACAACTCTTCGGCGACCGCTGGAACATCCGTCATGAGGTGCCGATCGTGAGTTTGAGCGGCTGGGTGGTGGGTCGCGGTGCGCGTTCCAGCCGCGGCTTGCTCTGCATGACGTACTCGTACTCCTGTTGCATCTCGACCACGGCCCGGATCGTGTCCTTCGAGCGGTCCGCCAGGTTCTGCCCGCCCAGGCCCCACCACAGGTACCAGTTCTTGTGGCTCAGGTAGGCGTTGCGGACGAAGTCGAGCGTGTCCCGATCGGCGAGGATGGCCGGCTCCACATAGAAGGCGGGGACGAAAGTGCCCTGCCCCTCCCGCAGGATCCCGGCCTTGACGGCCTGGCGCTGCAGCTTGGTGCCGCTGAGTATCCGGATGCCGAGGTTGGCGTAGATCTGGGCCGGATTCAGATACCGCTCGGTGAACCGGATCGATTCCCTCAGCGCTTGGGGGGTCTCGCCCGGCCCGCCGAGGAAGATGCAGTGGGTGTGCTCGATCGGGCTGGCCGTGAAGAGGCGGTCGATCTCGAGGACCCGCGCCATGTCGAAGCCCTTCATCAGGTCCGACAGGGCTTCGTCGGTGAGCGCGTCGGTGCCGAGGTCCACCCGGATGCAGCCGGCCGCGTGCAGCAGCTCGACGAACTCCGGCGTGACCGCGTTCGGCGTCAACTGGCAGTACCAGGGTACGTCGAGCTTGGCGCGGATCATCTCCTCGCACACTTCGGCCGCGTACTCCATCGGGTAGTTGAAGGTCGCGTCGACGATCTCGAACTCCCGCACGGCCGGGTTGTCCGCCATGGCCCGCTGAATCTCGCCGACGACCTCGACCGGGTCCTTGAACCGGTCGCCCTTGCCTTCGGTCTTGCGGATGATGCAGTACGAGCAGAACAGCTTGCAGCCCCGCTTGGTCTGCAGGGTCTCGATGGCCGGCTGGTGGTCGCGGGTGAGGTCGGAGGCCGCCGAGACGCCCTCCTCGAAATACCGGGGGTCGTAGACGGATCGGTCCGGCTCCAACGCCCCCAGGTCGAAGGCGGAGTTCGACTGGTTCTGGCAGAACTTCCCGTTCTCGTCGAGGTAGCAGAGTCCCGAGATCGACTCCAGACGACCGCCGGACTGGAGGTAGTCGAGCAGTTGGACGATGCCGGCCTCGCCCTCACCCGCGATGCCGTAGTCCGGCTGGGCGTACTCGAAGAACGACAACGGCTCCACCGAGAAGCCGGATCCGCCGAGGACGACCGTGGCACTGGTGTACTTGCGTACGCACTGGACGATCTTCTCGGTCATCGGGCCGAAGAAGACCGGGTCGATGAACGTGAGGTTGTCCAGGTTGCGTACGGCGATGCCGACCACGTCGTACGTGCCGGTGGTCAGCCTTTCCCGGACCGCCTTCAGCTCCCGGGACTCCCAGAGGAGGTCCAGGACGTCGACGTCGTGTCCGGCGTGCTTGAGGGCGGCGCTGATGTAGGCCATGCCGATCGGCAGCGCCGGCCGCGGCACCCTGATCTTGTTGGTGGAGATGAGCAGCACTCGCATGGGATGTCACTCTCGTTCGAGCTGCCAGTACGTCGCCGGCCGCAGATCGCCGCGCAGGGTGGCCTTCGTGCGGTAGCGGCGCATGCGGTCCAGGTCGATCTCGACGACGCCGACGCCCGCCTCCTTGCCGAGGTCCACCATCCGTTCGTCGCCGTCGACGAAGTCGAATCGTTCGGCCTCGAGGAACAGCGGGTCCGCCAGGATCTGACTGCACCCCATGTAGCCGAATCCGGCGTACAGATTGGTGCCGATCCCGGACGCGAACGCGACGATGCATTCGGCGTCCACCGCCCGGACCGGCAGTCGCATGTTCGCCACGTACGCGAACATCTCGGGCACCAGCGCGGAGCACACGATGATGTCGACTCCTCGGCGGCAGTACTCCCGCGCGACCTCGGGGAAGTTGATGTCGTAACCCTGCATCAGGCCGATGCGCCCGAACTCCACGTCGAAGACCGGGTATTCCGATCCGCCGGCGAGGTAGCGGGCCTCGAGTTCGTGGCAGTGCACGCGCCGGTAGCGGCCGAGCAGGGTTCCCTCCGGGCCGATGAGAACCGATGTGCTGTAGTACTTGCCGTCGTCGCCGCGCTCCAGCAGGCCGGCCGCGATGTGCACGCCTGCCTGCTTCGCCTGCTCGCAGAGGAAGTCGGTCTCCGGCCCCGGGACGGGCACGGCCACGTCCGCGACCTCGAGGATGTTGCCGGAGGTGGAGAAGGCCTCGGGCAGGCAGATCAGGTTCGCCTTCCGCTCGACGGCCTCGCGGATGTACCGCTCGGCCCGGCGCAGGTTCTGGGCCGGCTTGCCGAGTTTCGACTCCATCTGGATGACGGCGATCGATGTCCCGGACATCACGGGCTCACCGGCTCGAGGGGGCGCGAGGAGATCACCAGGCCGAGGTCCTCCTCCACCACCTGCCAGTCGGTCAGGCCGGCCTCCCGGAGCAACTCGGCTGCCTCCTCGCGGGTGTACGCGGCCTGCAACGACCGCATGAACTCGTCACCACCCTCCTTCACGAACTGCAGGATGAAGGTGATGTGCCCCTCCTCGGCGTGCCGGTTCATGTCCTCGATGATCACGACGCCGTCGGGTTTGCAGATGCGGGCGCATTCCTTCAGCGTCTCGACCGGCCTGCGCCAGCGGTGCAGCGAGGAGAACGAGAACACGATGTCCGCGGAATCGTCCGGGAACGGCAGCCGGTTCAGCTTGGCCATCTCGAATTCGACGTCGCCGGCGGTGTTCGCCCACACGGCCAGCGTCAGGTTGTCCTCGGCGACGTCAACGAGGTTCTGGTTCTCCTCCACCCCGGACACGGCCAGGTCCGGCAGTTTGCCGGCCACGTGCAGCGACAGCAGGCCGGTGTTGAAGCCGACCTCGACCAGGTCGGTCATCCCGTCGCGGACGTTGGCCAGGATGCGGTCACTGGGCCGCTTGTACGCCATCAGCGCGGATCGGCGCATGCCGAGGTCGTAGAAGCGCACCTTCTCGATGTCGTCGTGCGGGGATGGCTGCGGCACGCGGTCGGTCAGGTTGAGCAGTCGGGTCTCAGTGGTCATGGCGGGCCTCCTCGGCCTTGGGCCGGGGGGTGATCTGCACGGGGATCGGCTGCTGGGCTATGAAGTTGGAGATGTCCGCCCCCAGATGCTGCGGGTAGCGCCGGTACTCCGGCGAGTAGAACGCCTTGGAGATGTTGTCCAGGTAGTACCAGCCCTTCGGGCCGGTCACCTCGATGCCGTCCTCATCGGCGGTGATCAGGCCCTTCTCGATCAGGTCGTCGATCTCGGCGCGGAACATCTCCATGAAGTCGACGCCGTGGATCCGGCGGAACCGGTCCCGGTTGACCCGCCCGGCCTTGACGCCGAGGACCATCGATCGCCGGATCGCCTCCGACTTGGTGATGTGCTTGCCCATGGAGATCGGCAGCCGGCCCTCCATCACCGTCTGGATGTAGCGGCCGATGTCGGGCTCGTTGAAGTACCAGTGGTCGCGCAGGTGCCCGGTCGCGGTGGGGCCGAGCGGGATGATGGGGACGTCCTCGCTCCACGACGTCTCGCCGTACTTCGGCTGGTAGCCGGGTTTGGCGAAGCAGTCGCCGTAGTAGCCCAGGAAGCCGCTCTTGGAGAGCTTGTCCGCGGCGAACAGGAACATCTCGTCGACCACGGCCTTCTCCGGGACCGGCGGCAGCTTCCTGCGCTTCGTGGAGACCTGCGCGAACTCCATGTAGGTGTAGAACGAGATGCAGGTGACCCCGAGCTCGATGGCGGTGTCGAGGCTGTGCTCCCAGCTCTCCATCGTCTGCCCGTTGATGCCGTGCATGAGGTCGATGTTGATGTTCTCGAATCCGCACCGGCGCAGCAGCCGGATGCTCTCCTTGAGCATCTCCGGGTCGTTCGGGCGGCCGATGTTCTTCAGTTCCTCCGGCACGAAGGTCTGCACGCCGAGGCTGATGCGGCGCACTCCGCGTTCCAGCAGGACGTTGGCCTTGCGCTCGGTGATGTCGACCGGCGTGGTCTCGATGGAGAAGTCGGCGTCCTCATCGACGTTCAGGCTGCCGAACAGGTGGCCCAGCAGTTCGTCGAGCTGCGGGGCGGTGAGCGCGGTCGGGGTGCCGCCGCCGATGTAGCCGAGGGTGATGACGTGGTCCTGGATGTACGGCCGGTCCGCGTAGTTGGTGATCTCCGTCTTCAGCGCTTCCAGGTATGTGCGGGTCAGGTCCCGGTCGGTCTGGTGCTTGATGTACGGGCAGCTGAAGCAGAGCCGGTTGCAGAACGGGATGTGGACGTACACCCCCATGGGCTTGCGGGCGAAGACCTCCTCCTCGTTCACCGGCACATGCTTCGTCGGGTACTGCCGCACCCACTCGTTGTCGCGCTCCGGGTATTCCTTCCAGAACGGCATGCTCGTGGTCGTGGTGGTGATGCTCATGCGATGTCCCCCAGTTCGACTTGATCGACGATGGAACGGACGACGTCCGCCAAGGTGGGCTGGAAGTAGGACGCGGAGCGCAGTGCGAGGCCGGCGGCGTGGGCATGGGCAACCATCTCGGCCAGAGTGCCTTGATGATCACCGTCGGACAGGTCGAGCTTCACGCCGTGATCGACGGTGTGGACGGAACGGATCAGGCCGCCGGTCGTCGCCTGCCGCTCCGCCCAGTCGTGCAGCTGCGCGAGGTGCGCGTCGGTGAAGGCCTCCAGGATCAGGCTGGAGCGCTCGCCCCAGCGGGTGACGGCGTCGAGCGAGGCATCCTCGACCTGGTGGCCCTGGTGCAGCACGACGACCGAGTCGGCGAGCGCGAGGAGTTCGTCGCGGTGATGGCTGGCGAACAGCACGCCGACGCCGTCCTTCTTCAGACCCCGCAGCAGTTCCAGCAGCGTCTCGCGGGCCGTCGGGTCGAGGCCCGTGGTCGGCTCGTCGAGGATCAGCAGGTCGGGCCGGTGCGCCACGGCGCAGATGACGTGCAGCTTGCGCTGGCTGCCGCCGGAGAGGCTGCGGACGTACTGGTGGCGGTACTGCTCGAGGTCCGCCAGCGCGATCAGCTCCTCGTAGCGGCCCGGGTCGGCCCGTCGGAGCTTGAGCTGATGCTTGACGTACGTCTCCACGGTGACGCCGTCCGGCAGGTCCTTGGCCTGCTGGACGTACCCGATGTGGCGGCTGACCTGCCCCCAGCGGCGGGGCGGGGTGCCGCAGATGCGCACCACTCCGTCGGCCGGGCGCAGCAGGCCGGCCACGAGCCGGATCAGTGTGGTCTTGCCGGCGCCGTTGGTGCCGATGATGGCCACGCCTTCGCCTGCGTCCACCGTGAATTCGACGGAGCGCAGGGCGAAGTCGGGGCTCACCCGGTAGTCGAGTCGGGAAACGGACAGCACCGGCGTTCCGGCGCCCGTGGTGTCAGCCATGGCCGATCCTCCTGCGAAATGCCCATGCGGCGACGCCGACGGTCAGGAACGAGTAGACGACCGCGAGGGCCGTCGACGACCCGGAGGCCGAGACGTGCGGCGAGGTGGCGGCGCGGAAGATCTCGACGTGCACCGCGAGCGGAAGCCTGGCGAAGACGTCGCCCAGCGTCCCGAGGTTGGCGAGCGGGAAGAAGATCCCGGCGAAGTACATGAGCGGGATGACGATGATGTTCACGACCGCCGGGAAGGAGATCTCGTTGGTGTATGTCGCGACGAGGATCCCGAGCCCGGCGAAGGCCGTGCACGCGGTGAAGAAGCCGAACAGGAACAGCGGCACCGACTCGATGCGGGCGTCGAAGACCCCGACGCCGAGCACGACCACCAGAACGAACTGGAACAGGCACTTGAGCACGACGCCGACCAACCGGGCGAGCAGGAACCCCGAGTAGGACAGGGGCGACAGGATCAGGTCCTCGATCGTCCGGCGGTTGCGGTCGATGATGACCGTGTAGCCGACGGTGTAGGTACAGCTGAACATGATCCCGGCGCCGATGATGCCGGGGAAGACGAAGCCGAAGTAGTTGGCGGCCGTCGGCGCCGGACTCACCATCTGGTCGGTCGCTGCCCCGAAGGCCAGCACCATCGACACCGACGTCAGCAGCGTCGAGATCGCGAACAGGCGGTTGTCGAAGAACTGCCGCATGTCGATGGCGACCAGCCCGAGCACGTCGCCGAGCCAGCTGGACTCCGGCTGCACACGCATTGCTGTCATCGAACGCGACTCCCGTGGCTCGTGGTCCAGGTCGAGCGCAGGTCGTCGTGGAAGGGCAGGTCGGCGCGGATCTTCCGCCGCTGCCGCCAGTGCACCTCCGCGTCGATCACCGTTTCGCGCGTGCCCGGGCCGGCCTCGGCGAGGATGTCCGCCTCCGGGTCCTGCCGGGCGTCCTGCACCAGACCGTCGACGATCATGCTGCGGCCGAGGTAGCTCATGTTCGCGAAGCGGTTCTCCCCGACTCCGCTGGCGAACACCAGCGCACACTCGTTGTCGGCGGCCCGAGCGCGGCAGATGGACCGCAGCGGGTGTGAGAACGGCCCGAAGAGGTTCGCCACGCAGACGACGAGGTCGGCGTCCTGGGCGAGGTAGTGCCGGCTCGCCTCCGGGAACCGCAGGTCGTAACTCACCAGCAGGCCGATCCGCCCGACCGGGGTGTCGATCACCTCGCCCGGCGAGCCGGTGGACACGTATGCGGACTCGCCCGCCCACACGCAGGCGCGGCGATACCAGCCGAGGGGATCGCCGGCGGGGCCGACGAGCACGGCGGCGTCGAAGACGTCACGCCCGGACGAGAGCAGCACACCGGCGGCGATGTGCATCCCGAGGGTGCGGGCCTGCTCGGCGAGGAACTGCACGACGGGACCGTCCTCGGCGGTCGCGTCGGTGCGCAGCGTGGGGAAGTTCAGGCCGGTGGCGAACGTCGCCGGCAGACACGCCAGGTCGGCCTCGCGTTCTCGCGCGGTGGACAGCAGCTTGGCGGCTCGCGCCAGGTTCTCGTCCCGCTGCCCGGGCTCGATCCGCATCTGCAGGGCGGCGAGCCGGGTACCGGGGCCATGGAAGAGGCTCATCGCAGCGCCACCTCGGCCGCGACTTCCTGACGGGCCCGTTCCAGCACCGGAAGGAACTCGTCCACCATCTCCGGTGTCACGTGCCGGGTGACGACCAGGCGCAGGGTTTCGCCGAACCGCTTCGAGGTGGAGACGATCCAGCCCCAGGATTCGAGCAGCTGCGAGATCCGTGCCGCATGCGGCATCTTGACCACCACGATGTTCAGCTGCGGTTCGGCGAACAACTCGTGTCCGGCCGCGCGCAGCCCGACCACCAGGTGCTTCGTCACCTCGAAGTTGGTCCGGGTGAGGGCCCGGAAGCCATCACGCCCGAGGTGCTCCAGGACCGCGTAGGTCGACACCGCGGCGGAGCCCGGACGGGTGCCGAGCAGCGTGTTGTGCACCGGTGTGTCGACGAAGAACGAATCGACCGCGAAGCGTCCGGCGTCCTGTGCGCCCCGGAACAGGATCGCGCCGGCCGGGACGTTGGCCAGTCCGTACTTGTGCGGGTCGATGGTGATCGAGTCGACGCCCTCGACGGTGAAGTCGAACTGGGGCAGGTCATGGCCGAGTTCGCGGGCGAACGGGATGATGAAGCCGCCGGTGGCCGCGTCCACGTGCAGGTGCACGTCCCGTCCGGACACCGCCGGTCCGATCTCGTCGACCGCGTCGACGACCCCGAACTCGCTGCTGCCCGCCGTCGCGATGACCGCGACGGTGTGCTCGCCGATGCGCCGGGCGGCCTCGTCGGCCGGCAGCCGCAGGGAGTCGTCGACCGGCACGACGACCGGGGTCAGCCCCAGCAGGCCGAAGATCTTGGTGAAGGAGAAGTGCACGGTGCTGCTGACGACGACTTCGGGCCGGTCGGTCAGCCGCCCCCGGGCGCGCGCCGATTCGCGGGCCACCAGCATCGCGATCAGGTTCGCCTCGGTCCCTCCGGACACCAGGCTCCCCGACCCGCCGGGACGGCCCAGCAGATCGAGCAGCAGCTGGACGACCTTGCGCTCGATCCGCTTGGTACCGCGGAAGATACGTACGTCGCCGAGGTTGGTGTGCGCCGCGGCGGACGCCATCTCCACACCCAGCGGATGGGGTTCGGTGCAGATGGAGTTGAGCACCCGGTTCCACGGCACGTCGTCTGCGAGCTCCGTCGCGATCCGGCGTCGGACGTCGGAGGCGGGAGCGCCGGCGATTCGCATCTCAGCTCACCTGCGCCGTGAGGTCGGTGTACAACTCCGTGCGGCGCGCCCACAGTCCGAACCAGAGCGTCTGCTGGAAGCGCAGGTCGGGTTCGCGCAGGTGCCGGATCCTCTCGACGTCCCAGGGCGTCTCCAGGATGCCCTCGTGGGTGCCCGCCTCGGCGACGAATCCCTCGGGCATCGCCACTGCGCTGCCCCCGCCGCAGCGCTCGCTCAGCGAACCGGCGAAGGCGACCGCGACGGTGTTGAGGGTCGCGATACCCCACACCGCGGCGCGCTGTGCGGCCTGCTGTGTGCCGTCGAGGGACCCGGCCACCAGCAGCAGTTCGGCGCCGGCCAGGCATTCGATGCGCGGCGGTTCGACCAGCCAGAAGTCGGGTCCGAGGAGCACTCCGACGTGACCGAACGGCGTCTCGACGACCGGGAAGTCGTCGCCGGTGCCGGTCGTCCGGTCGGGCAGGACGGCCCGCTCCACCTGGGCGCACACCGATCCGCTCGGGTCCAGCAGCCGGGCCACCTGCGTCAACCCGCCCGGCCGTTCCTCCGGCCAGGAGCCGGTGAGCACGTAGGCACCATGGGTTCGCGCCAGTGCCGTCAGGCGGTCCAGGCACTGCTCACGCAGCCGCGGGGGCAGCGCCGAGACGTCGTCGCCGGTGGTGAACGCGTTCTCGGGGAGGACGACGAACGACGCCTCGTCGGTCACCCGGCTGTCGAGATCGTTGAGCACGGCGGCGGCCGTCGCCTCGGGGTTCGCCCGGCGGGCGTGTTGCGCTACGAAGATGGTCACGGACGGGTCCCCTCACTTGCACTGGTCGCGGCGACGGTCCGGCTCCGATCCGGGCCGCCGCCCCCGGTCAGGCTCGCCCGCAGTTCCGCGGCGAGATCCCGGTTCACTCCGGCGTACGGGGTGAGCAGCGTCTGGTAGGCGTCCGGCCGGCGCAGCTGCTGCCAGCGGCGGCCGTCTCCGGCCGCGGGCTCGTCGATGTCGACGACGAGCACCTCCGGCTTGTCGCTGCCGGCCTGCGCGATCACGCCCTCCGGGAGGGCGACCAGGCTGGTGCCGGCGAAGTGGATCTCCACGAGCCTGTCGCCGCGTTTGCCGCGGACGACGCCGACCGAACTCGCGTAGACGATGTTGACGTCGTTCAGGTACGCCGCCGTGCGCAAGGCGTTCACCATCAGCGGCTGGTTCTGCCCCAGCGTGCCGCCCGGCACGAAGATCGTTCGGGCGCCGGCCAGCGCCAGCATGCGGATGACCTCCGGGATCCAGAAGTCCGAGCACACGGCGATGCCGATCTTCCCGAACTCGGTCGACATGACGCCGAGCGAGTCCGCCTGACGGCACACCACCATCTCGTTGCCGAAGGCGTGCGCCTTGATGGCGCGTCCGGTGATGGCGCCCTGCCGTCCGATCAGCAGGGATGTGTTGCG
The DNA here is from genome assembly GCF_053593835.1 of Streptomyces sp. NPDC002076. NCBI lineage: Bacteria > Bacillati > Actinomycetota > Actinomycetes > Kitasatosporales > Streptomycetaceae > Streptomyces > Streptomyces sp. NPDC002076. Next base: position 48,213 of record NZ_JBSFDI010000025.1, on the reverse strand, counting down.
GTACATGCCGTCCTGCAGGTCCTCGACGATCGAGCCCAGCAGGATGTGGGTGCCGAGTTCGCGGGCCAGAGACTGGAAGCCGTCGACGACCGGCCCTGGGATCGGCGTGTCGGTTCGCCCTTTCAGGCCGTCCTGGCCCGGCATGTACCACGGCGGGCCGAGCAGGAACTCGGGAAAGCACACCAGGTCGATGTCGCCGCCGCTGCAGACGTCCTCGATCGCCTGGTACGCGTTGCGCAGGCCGTCCTCATGATCGTCGGCCCATTGGGTCTGTACTACCGCTACCCTCATACGTCTTGTCTCCTCGAGATGCCACCGGGGGGATCGGCCACCGCGACGGCTCGCCGCGGCCGGGTGCAGGTCATGACGTGGCGGTACTCCAGTCCTTCGCGTCGACGATGGTGACCTCGGCCTCGACGCCGAGCGCGGCGCCGATCTCGCTGCGGATCAACCGCTGCATCGCGCCGTCGGCGAGCGATTCCGGGTCGGCCACGGCGCAGGTCACATGGAAGGTGCCGTCCCGGACCTCGCAGGCGAAGTGCGGCGCGAGCCCGGCGTGGCCGAACACGATCCGCTCCACGTCCACCGCCGAGATCGGGGCGTCCGGTCCGGGTAGCGCCGCGGCCACGCTCCCGAGCGGAACCAGGACCCGGCTCGCGGCACCGCAGTCACACCTGCGGTCCGCCGGCCACAGCTCGACGAGTTCGCCGGTGGGTGAGCCCTCCAGGAGCAGCTCGCCGCGCCGGCCGCCACGGACCTCCGCCCGTAGCCGGTTCTCGCACAGGTGCAGTGCGCCGTACTCGCAGGCGACGGCCGCCGTCGGCGTCGACGGCGTCCCGTAGAGGGCGGAGGTCTTCGCCGCCCAGGCGGCGCCGATGTGATCGAGGCGTTCGGCGGAGCATGCCTCCCCCGCGCAGATGATGGTCCGGATCGCCGAGTGGTCCGGCCGCTGCCCGAGCGAGACCGCGAGGCTCGCCAGCTCCGCGGCGAAGCTCGGCGAGCACACCAGGGCCGTCACCTCGTACTGCTCGATCAGCCCGAGCAGCCGCTCCATCGGGCAGATGGTCCCGCTCGTCCCGACGCTGATCACCGAGGCGCCGACCATCTCGATCACGCGGTCCATCTCGGCGCCGACGAAGGACAGTTCGTACGGTACGGCCGAGACGACGACGTCGTCCTCGGTCAGCAGCCGGCCCAGCGCCAGCGCCAGGTCGATCTGATTGCGGATCCACTCGTCGCGGTTCATCACGATCGCCTGTGATCCGCCCGAGGAGTCGACCCGTTCGCCGTAGCGCGCGTGGACCGCGCCGCGACCGTCCGCCGTGTCGCCGGTATCGCGGGTGAGCAGTTCCAGGAACTGCTCGTAGTGCGTCGCGATGGGCGTGGTCATCGTCACCTGACCTCCGTTTCCCGGGCGAATCGGCGCCACCCGTGGTCGTCGAGAGCGCTGTCGTCCCGTTCGGCGCGGAGCAGGGGCCGGCGGTCGGTGCCGGCGTCGATGTCGACGTCGAGGACCTTCGCCAGGACGAACTGGTGGTCGCCGATCTGGTAGGTCGACTCCACCGCGCAGTCGATCGTGCCGACGGCGCCGGGGAGCCGGGGGCAGCCGTTGGAGGACGGGGTCCACGAGAGGGTGTCGAAGCGGCTGTCCGGCCTGCCCTGCGAGAACGCGTCGGACAGGTCCTTCTGATCCTCGCCGAGGATGTTGACGCAGAACCGGCCGGTGTCCGCGATGGCGACCCAGCTGGTGCTGCGCGAGCGCACCAGGAAGCCGATCAGGGCGAGTTCCTCGGAGACGACGGTGAGCGAGCCGATCACCAGTCCGTACGGCGACGGCCCGTGCTGCCCGGACTGCCGCGCCGTCCCGGCGACCACCGTGACGGCTCGCGGCAGCAGCTCGCCGATGACGCCGAGGTCCGGCACCGCACTCGGCTGCCCGCCTCCGGCGGGTTCGGGCCCGGGCGTGATCGCGCCGGGTTCGTCGCGAAGCCGGCGTACGAACCGGCCGGTCACGCTGGCCGGGTTGTCGGCGAGTTCCTCCGGGGTCCCGCTGTGCACCACCCGGCCACCGTCGCGGCCCGCACCGGGACCGAGATCGATCACCCAGTCGGCGATGGCGATCACCTTCACGTTGTGCTCGATGACCACGATGGTGTTGCCGGTGGAGATCAACCGCTCGAACAGGGCCAGCAGATGGCGGATGTCGGCGGAGTGCAGGCCGCGCGTCGGCTCGTCGAAGATGAACAGTGTGCGGCTCCGGCGTTGCTTGAGCAGTTCGCCGGCCAGGTTGAGCCGCTGCGCCTCGCCACCGGAGAGAGTGGTCGTCGAGCAGCCGAGCTGCAGGTAGCCCAGGCCGAACTCATCGAGCACGCCGAGGGCCTGGACGACCTTGGGGTAGCTCTTCGCGTCGAACCATTCGAGTGCGTCCTCGACGGTCATCGACAGTACGTCGTAGATGTTCTTGCCGCCCAGCCGTACCTCGAGGACGTGCTCCTGGAACCGGTGGCCGTCGCACTCGGGGCAGACGATGAACTCGCTCTTGAACAGGGTCATCTCGATCTCGGCCAGCCCGAGGCCCTTGCAGGACTCGCACCGCCCGCCGGCCACGTTCGGGCTGAACTCGGCGCGGCCGAGGCCGCGTTCGACCGCGTCGGTACTGGCGGCGAAGGCGTCGCGGACGTGGTCGCTGATGCCGATGTACGTGACGAGTGTGCTGCGGCTGGAGCGGCCGATCGGGCGCTGCTCGACGTAGATGACGTCGTCCAGGGCTTCGGCTGCGTCGACGCCGGTGCTGCCGGCCGCCGCGCCCGTCGACCGCTGGGCGATGGCCCGGGAGACGGAGTCGTGGATGCCGGCCACCAGTGAACTCTTGCCCGCGCCGGACACGCCGGAGACGCAGGTCAGCCCGCCGAGCGGGAACTTCGCGGTCAGGTCCACGACGTTGTTGCGCGTGATGCCGCGTACCTCGAGCCAGGGTGCGCCGGTGAGGTCGGCCTTCGTCCGCGACGGCCCGTTCGACAGCATCGCGGTCGCCGTCGGCGAGTCACCGGAGTTCAGCAGGTCGGCGTACCGGCCCTCGAAGACGATCTCGCCGCCGCGGGTTCCGGCCCCGGGCCCCAGTTCGACGATCCAGTCGGCGGCACGGATCACCGACTCGTCGTGCTCGATGACGATGACGGTGTTGCCGAGATCGCGCAGCCGCCGCAGTGAGTTGAGGACCTTCCCGGTGTCGGCCTCGTGCAGACCGGCGGTCGGTTCGTCGAGGACGTACATGACCCCGGTCAGGTCACTGGCCAGGTGCTGCGCCAGCAGCAGCCGCTGCAGTTCGCCACCGGACAGGGTGGTGACCGGCCGCCGCAGCTGGAGGTGGCCCAGGCCGACCTCCTCGATGTTCGCGCTCTGCTTGGCGATCGCGGAGGCGAGCTCGCGGACCTGCGGCGGCAGGTCACCGGTCGCGAGTGCGTCGCGCAACCGGCTGATGGAGGACGACAGTTCGTCGCTCTGGAAGTCGTGGAAGGTGTGCCCGGCCACCGTCGCCTTGAGCGACTCGGGGCGCAGCCGTCCTCCGTTGCACGCGGAGCAGACCTCCCGGCCGAGGTAGTTGGTGAAGGCGTTCTTGCGGGCGGCCGACGACGCGTTCCGGTAGGCGCGTTCCAGGAAGTCCAGGATGCCCTCGAAGCGGAAGTCGTTGGTGACCTTGCGGATCTTGAGCGTGTAGATCGTGTCCGAGCCGTGCAGCACCCGCTCGGTCTGCTCCGGGCTCAGCTTCTCGAACGGCAGGTCGAGGTCCAGGCCGATGTCCGCGGCCATCGCCTCGAAGGCCTTGCGCACGTTGGGAACGGCGAACGTGCCGGGGTCGGCGCCGTCCCAGATCTCGGTGAGCGTCTTCGACCGGTCCGGGATGATCTTGTCCAGGGAGAAGCCGACGAGTTCGCCGATGCCGTCACACGGAAGGCACTTGCCTTCCTTGCGGTTCGGGCTGAAGTGCTTCGCGGAGTGTGGTTCCGCGAAACAGCCGCACTCGTCGCAGAACAGATCCGGGCCGGTCGGGCCGAGACAGGCCGGGCAGACCGGCCGCGAGCCGGCGCCGAACAGCAGCCGGTACAGCCCGTCGAGGCCGGTGAGTGTCCCCACGGTCGAGCGGGGATTGGAGTAGCCGCCGTCGCGCTGGCGCAGGGCCACCGGCGGCTGCGTCCCCGCGATCCGGTCGAACTGGTAGTCGCCGTCGCCCATGTCGAGGGACTTGCTGGACAGGGCACCCAGGTACAGCGTCTTGGAGTGTTCGAAGAGGGTGTCGATGACCAGGGAAGACTTGCCCGATCCCGAGACGCCCGCGGCGACGACCAGCTTCCCCTTGGGGAAGGAGACGTCGACCGACTTCAGGTTGTGGGTCGTGACTCCCTCGAGTCGAATGCTGTCGAGACTCATGTGATGTCGTTCCGCCCTTCGACCAGCTTTCGGGCCTGGGTTTCGCAGCGCTGCAGGTCGGGATAGCGGGCGTAGAGCATCGAGCGGACCCGGGCGGGATCACCGCGGTTCCACGTCTCGTAGAGCTCCTGGCGCATCCCGAAACGGTCGACGACCAGATCGGCGGCGAGCCGGAAGAGCCGGGCCTTCTCCTCCACCCGCATCTCGCGCCCGCACATGTAGGTGTCCAGCACCGTGCGCAGCTCGGGCGTCGCCAGATCGGCTTCCGAGGGCTGCATGATCAGACCCGAAGCGCCGATCTGCCGGATGATCGCCGAGCCTCGCGTGGAGAAGCCGCCGGCGACGGCGTCGAGCGCGGCCGTCGAACCGGGGGCGAGCAGACCCGAGGGGGTGGGGCGGCACTCGGCGTCGATGGCGGCCAGGCCGAGCCGTACGATCTCGACGTACGAGGTGAGTTCGCCGAGAAGGTCCGTGACCTGCCGGAACTTGTCGACACCGATCGCCTGGGCCAGCAGCGACGCGACGCCGAGCATGGTGCGCAGCCGGTGGTAGTAGCGCAGTTGGCCGGTGTAGAGCGACCACTTGTTCAGCTCGCCGAAGCCACGGACGGCCGTATCGGAGTCGTCGAGCAGGAAGACCCGGTCCATCGGGATGAACACGTCGTCGAACACCAGCATGGCGTCCTGCTCGTCGTAGTGCGCGGAGAGGCCGCCGCCGGAGCCGTCGGCGTAGGACTGGCGGCACAGGACGCGAAGGCCCGGCGTCGCCAGCGGAGCGGCGAACCAGCAGACGTAACTGGGGTCTTCGCGCAAGTAGTTCGCGGGCGAGAGGTAGATGAGCACCTCATGGGCGTACGGCGCCAGGGTGGCGATCTGTTTGGCTCCGCGCACGACGATGCCGTCGGTGCCGCGCCGCACCACCCTCAGTCCCAGCTCCGGCCGATCGGTGGGGGTCGAGGAACGATCGATCTGCGGGTCGCCCAGGCCATGGGTCAGCGTGAGGTCGTTCTCGCGGCAGTAGCGGTAGTAGTTCTCCGCGTTCCGCCCGAACCTCGGGTCGACCTTGGCCAGTTCGAACCGGAAGTCGTACAGGCCGACCACGACGTTCGACATGAAGTCGGGCACCCGGGAGAGCTGGCCGTAGGAGGACTCCACCCACCGGTGGGAGTTGGCCCACTTGCGGCTGAGCTCGTCCCGGTTGGCCGGGGCCAGGTACGACAGGCTGACCAGGTTGCCGGAAGTCTCCGACCGGTAGAGCATCTCGTCCGCCCGGTCGGGCAGATGCTGGGCGTCGTAGAGGCCGGCCAGCGTGGACAGCATCGGCTGAAAGCGCGGGTCGCCGGTCACGTCGACCCGGCGCCCGTCGCACCAGACTTCCCGCTCGTCCTTGATGCTGGCCACGTACTCCGGCCCTCGCCAGGCTCCGCTGGAGGAGCCGGGCAGAAGGGCTGTCTCGTCAGTGGGCATGACGCCGTCAGAGGCGTGAGGTTCTCGGGTGGTCACCGTCCGCGCTCCTACGGGTTCCGCTCGGCCGCACCGGAACGGAACGGCTGATAGCTCTGCTCTTGCACCTGGGGGAAGTACTCGCGTGTCGCCTCACCCACGATCCGCATCAGCTCGGAGTCGAGCGAGCTCGGATCGGTGACGAGCTTGGCCAGTGGTGAGTCCGGCACGGCGTTGGCCAGGCTCGTCCGGCGCGCCCGGTGGATCGCCGCCAAAGAGTGCTGGGCATTGGCCGCGTCCCGCATCTTGTAGACCGCCTGGGGCCCGTCCGGGACTCCGATCATGGACTTGGTGCCACCACTGCCCAGGCAGTTGCGGGGCATGTGCAGATGCTCATGCCGCCACTGCTGGTGGGCGGAGTGCAGTTGGAACGCCTGGTCGACCACGGTGTGCCGCAGCCACGCCTCCGGATCGTCGTGACGGCGTGCGTCGATGTCCCGGACGGTCTCCTCGAGGGAGGACCCACCGAGCGAGCACAGCCAGGCCTCGAGGTCGTTCCACATGTGCTTGAACAGGTCCCGGAACATGTGCTGCTTGATCGACAGCGAGTGCGTGCCGCTCGCGGGTCCCAGATTGGTCCGGAACTCGTGGTACTCGCCGGTGGCCAGGTGCTCGGCCATCACGCGCTGCGCCTCGACCACCGGATCGAGCAGCCACCGGCAGGCCGTCAGGTGCTGCGCCGCCCGGCTCAGAGCCGATGCCCGGATCGCCCGGATGGCGACCTCGAGGTGGTCGTTCGCCTCGGCGCAGAGAATCTCCGGGACCTGGTGCAGGGCGACGAACTCGCCATGCAGGGTGCCGGCGTTCAGCTCGGTCGCGGCGACCGCTCGCGCCAGCGTCTCGGCGGAGATCAACTCGTCGGTGCTCCGGCACACCCCGATGGGTACGGCGGTGAGGTCGCTCTCCCACTTGGTCGCGTCGTGACATCCGATCCGGATGCCGTGCAGCAGGCGGTACAACGAGTCGTCGATGCTCTTGGTGGCGATGGTGGAGCGGGTCACCTCGGGTGCGCCGGCCAGCAGCGGGCCCCTGGCCGCCTCCTCCAGCCCGCGCAGCGCGTCGACGTAGGCCGCGTAACCGGCGGACTCCGAGATGCTCAGGGCCGAGGTCCCGGCGGACAGGCCGGATCCGAAGACGCTGCGGGCGTGGAACATCACGGTGCCGAGCCTGCGCAGCAACCGGTGGAATCCGACGGCCCATTGGACATACCGGGAGGCGGCTGGGATGTCGTCGGCCAGCACACGCGCCTGGGTCCTGCCCGCCAGCCGGGCCAGGTTGAGCAGGCACACCTCCGAGGCTTGGAAGACCGCGCACACCGTGGAGTCGTACGTGCCCTCCGGCACCGCTCGTGCGGCCCGCGCCTCGGCGAGCAGGTCGATGCGGTGCAACTGGTCGTAACTTTCGGCCACCGGCCCCAGTTCGGTCGTCTGCCGCGGGCCGGCGCACGTGTCGGCTACGGCCGGGTCGTCCAGGCTTGACATTGCGCCATCACTCCTCAGTAGGCCCCGCTGTGTACCGGATCGATTCGGTGGGGCAGGATTCGAATGCGTCGAGGACCCGCTCCAGCTCGTCGGGCGTCTCGGGCTGTTTGCACACGTAGTGGACGTCGTTGTCGAGGTCTGCGTCGAAGTTCTCGGGCGCCAGGTCGTTGCAGAGCTTGCAGTCGATGCATGTGTCGTCGATCTCGAAGCGGCCTTCGATCGGAAGGCGCGTGGGAAGCGGCAGTTCCACCCTCACCGTCAGCCCCTCCCTCCCACGTAGGCGCTGAAGTTGCGCATCGTCGGTTTGGCCGAGGTGCGCAGCGCCGTCTCGAACCGGTCGGTGTCCAGTCGGCGGAATCGTGTGGACGCGCCGAGGCGGTCACGGACACCGGCCGCGATCGATGTCCGGGTCGCGTCGTCGCCGCTCGACGGCGGCAGGGCGATCTCCAGGGCGTCCCCGTCGACGTCGAAGGCGAAGTAGTACGGCGCGGTGGTCATGGCGCCCAGCACGATGTCCTCGATCTCCAGCTGGGAGGTCCAGCGGTCACCGACCGGGATCCGGTCACCGATCCGGCCACGGTGGCGCAGCCGGCGCAACGGGGAACCACAGCCGCACGGCGCCGCCTCGATCTGGCACACGTCACCGGTCCGGTAGCGCAGCAGCGGCATGGCCCGGCTGGCCAGCGTCGTCACGGCCAGCTCACCGACACAGCCGTCCGGCAGCCGCTCGCCGGATCCCGGATCCACCACCTCGAAGAACGTTCGTGTCTCGACCAGGTGCAGCTCACGGTCCCGGCAGAACATGGCGAGCGTGTTGGTCTCGGTCATGCCGAACATCGAGTACGCCACGGCGTCCCACTGATCGGCCAGGCGCCGCTTCTTGGCCGGCGACGCGCCCTCCCCCGCCATGAGGATCTTCGAGACCGCGAGGTCGCGGCGCGGATCGATGCCACGGCGGCGGGCGATCTCGCCGAGGAACAGGGCGCGCGTTCCGGAGCACACCAGTGTGGTCGCGCCCGAACGCAGCAGGGCATCGACCATCCGGTCCGGAGTGCAGGACGGTGAGGCCGCGCCGAGCGGCACGATGGTGCACCCGAGGATCTCGATGGCGCGGTCGAGGTCCTGGCCCACCCCGGCGAGCTCGTACGGGACGGCGATGGCCGCGACGTCCCGCTCGTCCAGCACGGCGGCCAGCAGGCCGGCGACGGTGAGGTTGTTCTCCAGCCAGTCCGCCATCGTGAAGAACGCCGCGATCGGGCGTCCGTTGCCGGTGCCGGAACTCTCGTCGAATCGGATGACCTCACGCCGCGGCACGGCGAGCATGCCGAGCGGGTAGGCGGCGGAGAGATGTTCACGGGTCGTGAAGGGGATGGCCTCGAACGCGTGCGGACGGCCCTGCGCAACCGCCTTGGCGACATCGGCGGGAACGAAGTCGGCGTAGAACGGCGAGTTGTGGCACGCGTGCTCCACGGTCGCGGTGAGCGCCTCCGCCGCCCACGCGTCGAGCGCCTGCCGGTCCAGTGACGTCACCGCGGCGACCTTCCGCGCGATGTCGACGCGGGAGAGGAGGGTGTCGTGCAGCCTGCTGCGCGGGTCGTGACCGGCCGGCCGGGCGAACGTGGTCATCGGGACGCCCCCTCCAGCCGCATCATGGCCGTACGCTCGTCGGCCGCGAGACCGTTGACGATCGACGCCGCCTCGTCGAGTGCTCGCCGGGCACTGGCGTCGTCGGCGTCGCGCAGCAGGTTCGCCACTTCCGTCCACCGCTTGGAGATGCGGCGGTACTCGACGGCGAGCTCGTCGTAGGCCTCGATGCCGGTCAGCTCGTGCGCCTCTTCCAGGAATTGCGCCCACAGCGTCCGGAAGAGTCCGCCGCCCGTTCCGCCTTCCTCCATGCTGGTGCCGACAATGCTCATCGCCTCGGCGGGACGCTCGAGCCGGTCGCGCCATGTCGGCATGAGCGAGCCGGCCTTCGCGATCCCTTTGAATCCCATGTTGGTGATCGGCGGGTTCAGGAACTCCTGCGCGGTGGCCAGAATCGAGGACCGGCAGGCCTTCGCGAGGATCGACTCGTCGTACCCGCGCGGGTCCACTCGGACCGACAGGCTGCGCGAGCACATCGGCCCCCTGGCGGACCGGGCCCGCGTCAGGCTTTCCCGCGATGTCGACTGGACGCCGAGTGATCGGGTCTCGACGAGGACGAACCTGTCGTCCTCGTAGCCGATGCAGGCGACGTAGTGCGCGGCGAAGTGGTGGTTCTCGTGCGCGTAGTCGAGGTGGTAGCGGTCGAGTTTGAGTCCCACCACGTCGCCCTCGTCGAGGGCCTTGAGCAGGGTGGCCTCGGCCTTCGCCGGTGACGCGGTCTCCTGCGTCTGCAACTCGAGGGTGAGGGCGTCCGCCACGTTGCGCATGAGGTGGTCCGGCTTGACCCGGCCGGCGAGGAACGGGTTGGGCATCTGCTTGGAGTGCCAGTACAGGAACGACAAGCCTTGTCCCAGCCCGAAGATCAGCGGCTCGCTCAGCTCGATGTCATGGTTGCGGAGCATGTTGAGCAGCGTGGTGGATTCGCAGTGGTCGCCGGAGTACGGCGAGATGTCAATGACTGCCATCGCTGTGCCCCATCTCGCCGCGCGGCGACTCGTACACGATCTCGAGCACGGAACTGCTGTCGTTGTTGCGCAGGTGCCCGTAGGTGTGGCCGAGTTCGTCCGCCTCGGTGAACGCGATGTTTTCCAGGTGGTCGACGCTCCGGTCCAGGACCTCCAGGACGTAGCGGACGTCGGCGTCGGTGTGCACATCGATGGCGACATGCGACATGAGCCGTCCGCGCTCGTCGGCGGAACGCTCCGCCCACGGGCCGAACCGGCGGCAGGCGAACATCTCGATGGCACGTCCGTCGGAGAGAACGATCGAGTTCCACCAGCCCGGCGTGCCGTACTGCCGGGGTGAGATGTACGACGGCCCCATCTCGATGGTGGCGATCCGACCGGAGGCGCGGAGGTCGTTGAGGTAGGCGTTCCAGGCGAACACCTCGTCGTCACTGTCGTAGTCGCCCATGTAGATGCCGACGTGATTGACCCCGGCGAACCTCTCGACGACGTCGTCCGGCGCGTATCCGCACCACGCCGACAGGTACTGCCCGCAGTCGAGGTCCTGCCATGTGCTCGACGTCTCGAGGATCTCTTCCCAGGAGCGGCCGAATCCGGGACGGTCGGGGAAGCGCCCCTCACGAGTGGCGGTGATGGCCGGCAACCTTCCCGCGAGTGCATTCATGGCGCGTCCTTCCTGCCCGTGATGACGATTCCCATCTGCACTTCCGTCACGGTGGCCGTCGCGAGCGCGGTGCCTTTCAGGATTTCCTCGACCTCGCTCTTGATGTACGAGGACCGGATCGAGGTCCGGAAACCCGGGCGCATGTCGGCCGCGATGTTCGCCTTCATGAACTGAAATGTCGTCCGGTCGACGTCCCTGCGCAGATCGGAGATGACGTACCGTCCGCCCGGCCTGAGCACGCGATGCATTTCCGACAGGGCGGCCACCGGGTCCGCCCATTCGTGCAGCGAGGAGGCGCTGATGGCGTGATCGAAGCGCTGGTCCTCGAACGGCAGCGCCAGCACGGTGCCGCATTCGTAGGTGCATTGCCCGGTGACGCCGTAGCCGTCCGCATTGGCGCTCGCCCGCCGGAGCATCGCCGGCGAGATGTCGAGGCCGACGAGCCGGGCGGAGCCATCGGCCTGGGCGATCCATTCCAGACCGAGGTAGCCGGGGCCGCATCCGAGCTCCAGGACCTCCCCGGAGTTGATCCCTGCCTGCAGGATGTCGTCGACCTTCTCCTGGAGCCAGCCGTTGTCCCGGATGTGGCGCTGCATCTCGTCGTACTTGAAAGCCAGTTCGTCGCCCTGCAGGCCTTCGTCGGTCTCCGGCACGCGGGCGGCGACGGTGCCTCGCGCCCTAGCCACGGCCGGGCTCCAGTCGCCGAATTCCCACTGCTACACCTCTCATCGTCGCGCTCCCCATATGCACGTCGGAACGGTCGTTGTTCGTCACGAGATTGACCGAGGATCTGAGCGACTCATCGACCGAGGACTCACTCGGATACCACCAGCCGGCATCCGCCATCACGACGTTCGGTGCGACGGAATCGGAGATCTTGACCGTCATGCGCACACCCCGCGCACCGGCCCGCGAAAAGATGACCACCTCGTCACCGTCTGTCAGCCCTTCCCGCTCCGCGGTCTTCGGATTGACGGTCACCCGCGCCGTCGTCTGATTGCGCGATGTGGTCGGCAGCTGGTGGAACTCGGTGTTGTAGAACTGGCGCGGATGGGCGCTGGTCATGACGTACGGCAGATCCGGGTCCGCCTCCGGCGCAGATCGGAAGGCCGGGAACGGTTCGTAGCCCATGGCGCGCAGCCCGTTGTTCAGCAGGTTCACGCGTCCGGATCGGGTGGCGAATCCGCGGTCGCGATACTTGTGATACCGCTTTTCGTTCCGGATGTAGCCGATCTTCTTGAACTGTTCCCAGGTGAGTTCGAGGCCGGCCAGCTTGGCGTCGAGGGCGGCTTCCAGCGAGGGGAAGAAGTGCCGGCTCAGGCCGAGCCGCTTCGCGAGTTCGAGGATGATCTCCTCGTCCGAGCGGCAGCCGTCGACAGTGGCGATCTTCTGCCGGGCCGCGATGTAGGAGTTGAACTCGACGATCTGGTCCCGCTCGAGCCAGCTCGAGGTCGGCAGAATCACGTCGGCGTGCCGGGCGGTCGGCGTCATGAACAGGTCGCACACGACGACCAGGTCCAGCTTGGCGATCGCCCTGCGGACCAGCTCGGTGTTCTCGTGCGAGGCCAGGATGTTGCTGCCGAAGATCACCATGGAGGTGATCGGGTACGGCGACCCGGTCACGATGGCCTCGTGCAGGTCTCCCGGCGCGACCCAGCCGGACATCGACAGGATCTTGTGCTTGTCGCCGCCGATCCGCTTCCTCGCCTGCTCCTCGGGGAGCAGATCCGAGCGGGGAAAGGCACGCCGGCCCTCGATCGGCATCGGGTCCCAGATCACATCGCCACCGGGAGCGTCGATGTTTCCGCAGATCGCGGCGAGGATGGCGATCGCGCGGTGCGTGTCGAAGGAGTTCTCGTTCTGCGACAGACCGGTTCCGGCCTCGATGCACGCCCGTGACGCGAGGGCGTAGGAGCGGGTCGCCTCGTGGATGAGCTCGGGTGCCAGGCCGGTGATCCGCGCGACCCGCTCGAGGTCGTACGCCCGTACGTGCTCGGCGAGTTCGTCGAATCCGGAGGTGTGCGCGGCGACGAAATCGCGGTCGTACCAGCCCTCGTCGATGACGATCCTGATCATGCCGAGTGCCAGTGCGCAGTCGGTTCCCGGCTGGATGGCCAGATGCAGACTGGACCGGGCCGCGGTCTGCGTCCGTCGCGGATCGACAGTGATGACGCGGCTGCCCCGTTCCACGGCTCGCAGCAGCTTGACACCGATCACGCCGTCGGAGTGGGTGCTCGGCTTGTTGCTGCCCCAGAGCAGGACCACCTCGGGATCGCCGTCGTAGTCGCAGAAGGTGAATCCGCCGTACGTCATGATCGAGGCCATGACGCGGGGGTAGAAGCACACGTGGGCCGGACCGACCACGTTCGGCGTCCCGATCGCGTTCGCGAGCCGGAACACCCACTCCTGGTAGTTGCGGTCGGTCCCTTGGCCGAGGACGACGGACTCGGGCCCGTGCCGGCCGATGGTCGCGGCGAGTTCGCCGCCGATCCGGTCGAGGGCGGCTTCCCAGCTGACTGGCTCGAACGTCCCCGAGCCGCGCGGACCGGTCCGCACCAGCGGCGTCGTCAGCCGGTCCGGGCTGCGCAGCAGGTCGAGTGACGCCTTGCCCTTGATGCAGAAGTAGCCCTCGCTGGTGGGGTTGTCCGGGTCCCCGTGGATGTCGGTGGGGACGCCGTCCACGAGTTCGACGACGGCGCCGCAGCCGCCGTGGCACATGCGGCAGACGGACTTCACCTGAGTGATCGTCAAGCCGGCTCACCTGCCCGTTCGGTGGCCGGCACGAGCAGCCTCTCGAAGATGGACTGTTCGGCGTCGGCGATCGCGTTCAGCCGGGCCGCGACAGCTTCCAGCTGCCTTCGCCCGTCGTCTGCGCCGCGGTAGGCCATCAGCATCTCGATCGCCTGGTCCCATTGCCGCTGTACGTCGCCGAAGTCATCGACGAACGGGTCGAGTTCGGCGTCGCCGCAGCGCTGCCGGGCCTCGAGCAGGAAGTCGCGGTAGAGCTTGCGGAAGTTCGCCCCGCCGGTTCCCGCGAAGCGCCAGAAGCGGCCGACGCCCGGCACCATCTCGTCGGCGGAGGTGAGTGTGTCGCTCCATTCGGCGATCTCGGAAGCGGCCCGCCGCAGGGCGCCGATGCCCAATCGCGGTCCGCGGTCGGCGATCATCCTCTCCGCGGTCGGCCGGATGGCCTTCCAGATCTGCTCGCGCAGGACGGCATCGGTCGCGGTGGTCAGCCGCGCGGGCAGCCGCTCCACGTACATCTGCAGATTCGGCGACGGCATGAATCCCTCGTCGGAAGCGCGGGCCCGGCGCAGCGACTCCTCCGGGAGCGTCTGCGCCCCACCCTGCTGATCGGTGTCGACCACGTAGGCGAGGGAGTCGTCGAGCCCGTACAGCGCGATGTAGTGCGCCGCGAAATGGCTTCGGGAGGTGAAGTAGTCGAGGTGGAAGATGTCGACGGACATTCCCACGACATGTCCGGCTTCGAGCAGCTTCGCCGCCGCGGCGCGAGCCGATTCCGGGTCGGGCGCCCGCGATTCGCGCAATTCCACACCGAGGGCCGAGCAGGCGTTGCGGGACAGCAGGGCAGGACCGATGCGGCCGGTGAGCATGGGCGTGCTTCGCCCAGGATCGGGAGCATCCCAGTACTGGAAGTCGATGCCCTGACCGAGGCCGAACAACATGGGTTCGGAGATGTCGACGCCGGCATGGTGGATCATGTTCCGAAGGGTGGTCGTCTCACAATGAACGCCGAGCTGGGGCTGAAATGTCGCCAAGCGCATATGGCTTCCCAATCGCAAGGTGCGAAGACGCCGTGAGATGGTGGCGCGGCTACGGGTGGTGTGGCCACGTGTGGTGTGGCCACGTGTGGTGTGGTTACGCGTCGAGCAGAACTTCGGCGTAGCCCTGCAGATCGAGGAAACCGGAGCCACTGGCCAGGACGACGATCACCGGTTCGAGGTTTTCCGCGTCGGCCTTGGCCACGACATCCAGGGCCGCGGCGACCGCGTGGCTTGCCTCGGGTGCGAGCAACAGGCCCTCGGTCTGCAGCAGGAGCCGACCGGCCTCGAGCGCCGTCCGCTGGTCGAAGGCGACGGCATCCAGGACGCCCTCGCGTCGCAGCAGGCTGACCAGGGCGGAACTGTGATGGTTGCGCAGGCCGCCGACGTGGTTGGGCGGTGGGATGAAGCTCTCCCCCATCGTGTAGCCCAGCACCTCGGGCGTGAATCCGCCCAGGTCGGTGCGGCCGTACTCGTAGACCCCCTGGGTGAGCCGGGGCGCCGCGGTGGATTCCGCGGCGAGGAAGCGAAGGTCCGCTCCGTCGGCCCTGGCCCGCAGGTGAGGGCCGATGAGACCGCAGAGATTGCTTCCGCCGCCCGAGCACGCGATGAGGTGGTCGCCGCGCCCTTCGACGCCGAGGGCCTCGCCGTGGGTCTCCTTGAGTTGCTGCGCGACCTCGAGCCCGAGCAACGTCTGGTGGAGGTAGACGTGCGGCATCCCGCTGCCGGCGAGATACGCGGCGGAGGGATTGCCCAGCGCGTGCTCGATCGCGTCGCTGATCGCGGTGCCGAGGCTGCCGGGGTGGCCCGGGACCTCCCCGAGGATCTTTCGTCCGATCGCCGTGTGAGTCGACGGCGACGGCTGCACCTTGGCCCCTAGGAGCTCCATGTAGTGACGCCGGTAGGGCTTTTGCTCGAGCGAGCACCTCACCATGAAGATCTCGGCCTGCAGACCGAACATCTTCGCCGCCAGCGCGACGCTCATGCCCCATTGACCGGCTCCGGTCTCGGTGACGAGGGTGGTCCGCCCTTCCTCGGCCGCGTAGTACGCCTGGGCTATCGCGGTGTTCAGCTTGAAGCTGCCGCTGGGAAGGACGTCTTCACGCTTGAGGTAGATCCTCGCGCCCGTACCGAGATGCTCCTCGAGCCGGTGCGCCCGGTGCAGCGGTGTCGGCCGCCCGCAGTGCCGCAGCCGCTCCACGACCGGTTCGGGTATCGCAATCCATTGCTCGTTCGGACTGTTCTGTTCAACGAGCACGCGTGGCCGGACTTTCGCGGATATCTCCGCGGCGGTAGGGCTTCCGGAGTCCCTGACCTCGGGCATGGGGCCGGGCAGATCCCCCAGGAAGTTGTACCAATGTGTGGGCATCCCCGGTGATGGCGTATCGCTACGAGTGGTGGGTTGAGGCGCGGTCGACTGCTCATCCCCCACACGGTTTGGGCTGTACGAAGTCACGTTCCCCCGCTTCGAATTTGTGAGAGCCATCGCATGAAAGCGAACAGACCGAAATCAGCGGATCTCACGGGAAGATGCCAACGGAAGAGTCTGGAAGAAGTAGGACGACGATATCGACGGAATCAACCGGAGGTGCCGCACCGAAGGCGTCGGAAACGGCACTGGCCGAACCGGCCGAAAACCTATGCGTCAGTCTCTCGGGAATTAATCCGTTCCGTCAACGACTCGGCCAGGAGCTGCCAGCTCTCGGCGTGGTGCCGAGCCAGCTCGGCAATCAGTGGCGCGCAGTGCATCGGGAGGCTGCCGGCCATCGCCGCCCAGTCGTGCGGCTGCGTGGCCGAGGGGTCGAGTGTCCGCAGCAGCTTCCGGCCCACCTCGGTGAACCGAAGCGAGGGATCGGCCCGCAACCGCCGGACCGCCAGTGACAGGTCGGCGCACGTCGGGTGCGCCCTGGGACGTTTCACGATCGCGGGGTGGCAGGGCCGGCCCTCCTGGTCCGACCCGCCGTCCGACTCGACCGCGGGGTGGCCGGCTCCGCGCTCCTGGGCCGACCCGTCGTCCGGCCGCACCGTCGTCTGCGGCTCGCCTTGGGCGGCGCGCGCCCGCTTCCGCGCGTCCTTTGCCGTGGTGAGCGAGATGCCCGCGGCACGCGCCACCTCCTGCGCGGACGCGTCGGGATGCGCGGCGAGATACACCAGCGCGCGACTGCGGCCCTCGGCCGCCGCAAGCGGGTAGGCCACCCCGTCACGGCCGAGTCGCACGGTGGTCGGGTGCGGAAGTTCCGCACCCGACCGCCGCCTGAGCGCCGCGATGGTCTTGTCCGACAGACCGACGACCCCCGCCAGCCGCCGGTTGGACCACTCCGGGAAGTCGGCAAGCATGTGGAGGGCCGCGGCCTTGCGGTCGGCCAGGGAGAGTGGCAGTCCGTGGTTGCTGTTCAGCTTGACCGCGAGCACGAAGGCTTCTCGCTCGTCACCGTTGAACAGCACAGCACTTATGTGTGTGGCGCCGCTGTTCTCCACCGCCCTGAGCCGGTGCACGCCGTCGATGACGGTCATCGTCTTGCGGTGGATCACGATCGGCGGGAGTTCTGAGCACACCTCGGCAAGCGCATCGATGTGCCGTGGATCCACCCCGCCCGCACGGAGTGAACCCGCGACCATGATTCGGCTTATCGGTACCTGGATGATCTCCGATAAGAGGCCACCGGGGTACGAGTCCGGGCGCCGGTAGTGACGTTGTATCGGCTTCTGTGTGGATGCAGAGATTTGGTCCATCGCTCTTCCTCTCCAGCGACGCATCCAGCTGCGGATGATCAGACAGCTCGGCGAACCACGGATCGAGGAAGGGTAAAGCGGTCATGGGCAATAGGAAAGGCGCAGCACATCGAGTCTCCCCCGGGACGCAATGTCGAGAACCGGCCATCGAACACTGTCAGGAGGATCGAGTCGACGCAAGACCTTTGTCATGTGGTCCTGTTGAGAACGTCGAGGCCTCTTCTTGATTGTTGATTGAGAAACTATGGGAGTACAAAGCTCCCCGGGGGCGGAATGATCGGCTCCCCGGAGGCGGACATGGGATATCTGAGCATTGACGAGATCACGGAGACTGGGCAGCGGACGATCAGTGCTGCCCCGCTGCGCCGGCGGCTGTCGTGGGACCGCGTTGCCGGTACGGGCCCGAGGTCGGTTCCGGCTCAGCGAGTCCAGGAATTGGTCGCGGTGTCGACGCCGACGCCGTAGAAGAACTACGCGAGGAGCAGCAGGACGGGATTGTCCCGAGCGGTGGCAACGGCCGGACGGGTTGTGGGAGGTCGCAGGCTCGGGTGCGGGCCAAGCTTCGTCTTCCGATCCTCGACGAACTCGGCGCCCAGGGTGAGCCGGACTGGTCGCGGTGCGCCATCGACTCGGTGAGTGTCCGGGCGGCCGCAGGCCCTCGTGCGCTACGACCACCCCCACCTGCGGCGCTGGTCAGGCACGCGCGGCATCATCCCTCGGATGGCTCGCCGCGGCATCGAGAACTCCACACCTCATCTTGCCGTCCTGCGCCCCCACGCGGTGCCCACGAGTACCAGCGCACCGCCCGCGAGAGCGAGCGCGCCGAGCCGTTCCCCGCCCAGCGCGATCCCCGCCGCGGCGGCCCACAGCGGCTCGGTGCCGAGCAGCAGGCCGACCCGGGAGGGTGAGGTGCGGCGGACCGCCCACATCTGCACGAAGAAGGCGAACACCGTGCACAGCGCGGACAGGAAGAGCAGCCCCGCCCAGTCCCGGGCGGTGAACCCGGCCGCGACCGCCCAGGGCGCCGGACCGCCCGAGACGGCCGACAGCAGGGCGAAGACGGCGACGGACGCGCCGAGTTGGACCGTGGTCAGCGGCAGCGCGTCGGCGCCCTGGACGGCCCTGAGCCGGGACATGGCGAGGACGTGCAGGGTACGGGCGAGCGCGGCGAGCAGCATCAGCAGATCCCCGGTGCTCGGCCGGGTGAAGCCGCCGCCCTGGGTGAGCAGGACGACGCCGAGCACCGACAGCAGTGCCGCGCCGAGGAAGGCCGGGGTGGGCCGGGTGCGGGTGACGCAGGCCTCGGCGAGCGGGGTGAAAACCATGGTGAGGCTGATGATCAGACCGGCGTTGGTCGCCGAGGTGTGGACCACGCCGTAGGTCTCCAGCAGGAAGATCCCGCTGAGGATCAGGCCGAGCAGGGCCGCGCCGCGCCACTGGGCGCCGGTGAGCGTCCGCAGGGCGCGGCGGCCGGCGACGGCCAGGACGGGCACGGCGAGCGCGAACCGCAGCACCAGCACCGCGAGGACGGTACGGGCGGTGGTGATGTCCTTGGCCGCGAGATAGCTGGCACCCCAGCAGCCGGCGACGAGGAGGACGGGCAGGTCGGTGCGCCAGGCACGGCGGGGCGCGACGGCGGCACCCGGTACGGCGATCGACGACATGGGGCGGCTCTCCCGGTCTCCGGAAGGGGGTGCGGAGACGGCGGCGGCTCGCACGGGGCGCGATCACCGTACCGGCGAGGACGATCTTCGGCTAGGCGCTTTCCGGGAGGTCGTACGTGCCGTAGCGCGGCCTCCCGGCCAGGTCGTAGGACTGGATGGAGACACCGGCGGCGGTGATGCGGCCGCCCGCGTGCCGGAACCTCGTCGGCACCGCGCCCTCCGCGAAGAAGCGGAGGCCCGAGCCGAGCACCACCGGGAAGGTCAGCAGGTGCAGGGTGTCGATCAGGTCGAGCGCCAGCAGCGACTGGGCGAGGGCGCCGCTGCCGTGCACCTGGAGCTCGCCGTCGATGCGCTCCTTGAGGGCGGTGACCTCCTTGGCGAGGTCGCCGCCGAGCACCGTGGTGCCGGACCAGGAGGGGTCGGTGAGGGTGGACGAGGGGACGTACTTCGGCAGGGCGTTCAGTTTGGAGGCGATGGGGTGGGCCGGGTCGGTCACCTTCGGCCAGTACGCCGAGAAGATGTCGTACGTACGGCGGCCGAGGAGGAACGCGGCGGGGCGGTCGAAGACCTCGTTGATGAACCGGCCGAAGTCGTCGTCGCCGAACGGGAAACTCCAGCCGCCGTGCTCGAAGCCGCCCCGGGGGTCCTCCTGGGGGCCGCCGGGCGCCTGGTAGACGCCGTCGAGCGTGACGAAGATCGTGGAGACGAGCTTGCCCATGACGGGTGCCTGCTTCCTGGTGCGGGGTCTGTGTCACCACCTCAGACCCCGTCCGCACCCGCAACTCATCGGTGGTCCGTACGGCACCTCACCCGGCGTGCGTGGAGAACAGTCCGCCGGTCGGGCCCTGCTTGTCGCCGCCCTGGGCCTTCTTCAGGGCGTTGGCGAGGCTCTCGATGGTGAGGGACTGCAGGATCACCCGGCCGTTTCCCTCCAGGGTGGCCAGGGACAGGCCCTCGCCGCCGAACACCGCGTTCATGATCCCCTGGCGGTTGAGGCCGCCGACGCGCTGGACGCCGTACTGGATGCCCTCCTCGAAGGCCACCACGCAGCCGGTGTCCACCTCTATGCGCCCGCCGAAGTCCGCCGGGTTGAGGTCGATGAAGTTGCCCGCGCCGGCGATGATCACCGTGCCGTACCCGGTGAACTTCTCCAGGATGAAGCCTTCGCCGCCGCTCATGCCGGTGCGGGCGCCGGCGAAGGCGATACCGAAGTCGACGGTGGACTCGGCGGCCACGAAGGCGTCCTTCTCGGCGAACCACGCGCGTGTGCCGTCGAGTTCCAGGGCCCGCATCTCGCCCGGGAGCACGCCGGCGAAGCCGACCGTGCCCTGGCCGCCCTGCCAGGTGAAGTACTGGAATGCCAGCGACTCGCCGGCGAGCATGCGCTGGCCCACCTGCATGGCGGTGCCCATGGCCTGGCGGAGCAGTCCACCCATGCCGCCGGCCCCGCCGCCCTGGCCCTGCTGCCCGCCGTTTCCGGACGGGCCGGACAGGCGCGTCTCCATGGTCACGTTCGTCGTCTTGAACAGGAACTTTCCGGCCTCGCAGTACACGGTCTGGCCGGGCTGCAGGTTGACGACCGCCATCTGCATGGCGTTGCCGACGATCTCTTGCTGAAGGGTCACGCGGGGAGAACGCGGGAGACGGACCCGTAAGTTCCAGAGGTCCGGAAACGGGTCCTTGTGGGTGACGCGCGGACCGCCTCGGTGCTGTCCGGGCCGGGGCGCCCCACGCGGGTACGGGGTGGGTCAGCCGCCCAGTTCCTGGTGCCGGGCGGCGAGGCCGGCCGCGCCCTGCTCGGTCAGGGAGCCGAACAGGCGCAGGCGGGAGATGCCGCCGTCGGGGAAGATGTCGATCCGCGCGTGCGTGCCGACCGCGGGCTCCGGGAGCACGAAGCGGTGGTTGGTGTCGGGCTGCAGGCGGGTGCGCGGCAGGATCTCGGTCCAGTCGCCCTGCTCGCCGTCCTTCACCGACACCGACGCCCAGCCTGCGCTGTTGCCCTTCAGATAGGCGGTGTCGATCTCGATCGCGCGGATCTGCGACCGGGCGGCCAGCTGGTAGCGGATCCAGTCGTTGCCCTGGTCGCGGCGGCGGCGGGTCTCCCAGCCGTCGTCCATCTTGCGGGAGCGGCCCGGCTGGATGGTGTTGGTGGCCGGGGAGTAGAAGAGGTTGGAGGCGTCCTCGACCCGGCCGCCGTTCTCCAGCGCGACCACGTCGAAGGTGCCGAGGACCGCCAGCCACTCCGGGTCCGGGACCACCTCGCCGTACACCCGCAGACGGGCGATGCCGCCGTCGGGGTGCTGGTTGACCCGCAGGTGGGTGAAGCGCTGCTCGACGGTGACCTCGAAGCCGTTGGCCGCGTGGCCGCCGACGGCGGTGCGCGGGACGATCGTCGTCCACTTCACGCCCTCGCCCAGCAGCTCCTCCGGGGACGGCGAGCCGGGTACGGACGTGCCCTCGATCGAGACCGCCTGCGGGTAGTTGCCGCGGAAGTGGGCGGTGTCGACGACGATCCCGCGAATCACCCCGGGCGCGCCGAGGCGGACCAGCGCCCAGTCGTGGTCCTCGGCGGTCGGCCAGGGGTGCTCGGCGCAGACCCCGCGCCGGCGGCGGGTCTCCCAGCCGTCCATGACCTTGCCCTTGTGCCCGAAGTGCTCGGGGTCGAACTCGGCGGGCTCGGGTACCAGCAGGTTCTCCCGCTGGGCGAAGAACTCGTCGTTGGCGGCGATGACACCGGCGCCGAGCTGCCGGTCGGCGAGATTGGCGTACCGGGTGAAGGGGAAATCGGCGGTGCGGTAGTCCGCGTACGGGTCGCCGCCTCCGTAGGGATTCGCGTCGCCGGTGAAGCGAGCCGAAGAAGATTGATGCAGCGCCGTCACGGTGATCAGGGGGTCCTTTCGGGAGTCGGCCGGTTCGGGTGGTGGGGGTGGCTTACCGGGGGCGGGCGAGCAGGGTGCCCTTCGGCGCGGTGAACTCGCCGTCCGCGACGATGCGTTCGCCGCGCAGCCAGGTGGACTTCACGACGCCGTACAGGGTCTTGCCGGCGTACGCGGTGACCCGGTTGCGGTGCTGGAGGCCGGCCGGGTCGACGGTGAAGGTCTCGTCGGGGGCGAGGACGGCGAAGTCGGCGTCGCGGCCGGGGGCGATGGCGCCCTTGCGCGCGTCGAGGCCGACCAGAGCGGCGGTCCTCGCGGACATCCAGCGCACGACGTCCTCCAGGCCGTAGCCACGCGCGCGTGCCTCGGTCCATACGGCGGAGAGGCTGAGCTGGAGGCCGGAGATGCCGCCCCAGGCGGTGGCGAAGTCGGCGGTCTTCAGGTCGGCGGTGGAGGGCGAGTGGTCGGTGACGACACAGTCGATGGTGCCGTCGGCCAGCGCCTCCCACAGCAGGTCCTGGTTGGCGGCCTCGCGGATGGGCGGGCAGCACTTGAACTCGCTCGCGCCGTCCGGGACTTCCTCGGCGGTCAGGGTGAGGTAGTGCGGGCAGGTCTCCACGGTGATCCGGACGCCCTCGGCGCGGGCGGCGCGGATCAGCGGCAGCGCGTCGCTGGAGGACAGGTGCAGCACGTGCACGCGCGCGTGGAGGCGGCGGGCCTGCGCGATGAGGTTCGCGATGGCCGTGTCCTCGGCGTCGCGCGGGCGGGAGGCGAGGAAGTCGGCGTACTTGGGGCCGCCGTGCTGCGGGGCGGCGGCGAGGTGGTGCGGGTCCTCGGCGTGCACGATCAACAGGCCGTCGAAGCCGGCGATCTCCGCCATGGACTGTGCGAGCCGGTCCTGGTCGAGGTGCGGGAACTCGTCCACGCCGGACGGGGACAGGAACGCCTTGAAGCCGAAGACACCGGCGTCGTGCAGCGGGCGCAGGTCCTTGACGTTGTCCGGCAGGGCGCCGCCCCAGAAGCCCACGTCGATGTGCGCCTTGCCGGCGGCCACGTCCCGCTTCACCCGCAGGTTGTCGACGGTCGTGGTGGGCGGGAGGGAGTTGAGCGGCATGTCGACGAGCGTGGTGATGCCGCCGGCCGCCGCCGCGCGGGTGGCGGTCCAGAAGCCCTCCCACTCGGTACGGCCCGGGTCGTTGACGTGTACGTGGGTGTCGACCAGGCCGGGCAGCAGCACGTGGTCGCCGAGGTCCTCCAGCCGGGCACCGGCCGGGGCCTCCGCGTCGTACGGCAGGACGGCCGTGATCCGCCCGGCGGACACGGTGACCGTGGCGGCCCGTGTCCCTTCCGGAGTGATGACGCGCGTCGAACGCAGGACCAGTTCAGCCTCGGACACCCGGACCCCTCTCTGTACCGCCGTTTTACGCCTCAGAAACGGGATTTACACCCACGTAACGGATTTCAACGTTCTGTTGAAGGAGTCTTCACCCCGACTTCTCCGCCGTCAAGGGGCACACTTCTGGGCAGCGCCCGACCGCACCCACTCTGGACGTTTCCACCAAGCGGAATTACAATTCCAGCAAGCAGAACGTAGCTACGTACAAGCAGGGAGTCAACCGGCCGCCGGGTAGGCTTCTCATCTCTTGCCAGTCCCGAAAGGAACGCGCCGTGCCGACGTCCAGCGCCAGCACCACCGACTCCGCCAAGTCCTCCGCCGCGGGCGGGGTCCAGTCCCTGGAGCGCGCCTTCGACCTGCTCGAGCGGATGGCGGACGCGGGCGGCGAGGTCGGCCTGAGCGAGCTGTCCGCGACCAGCGGGCTGCCGCTGCCGACGATCCACCGGCTGATGCGCACGCTGGTCGCCTGCGGCTACGTCCGCCAGCAGCCGAACCGGCGCTACGCGCTCGGCCCCCGGCTCATCCGCCTCGGCGAGTCGGCGTCCCGGCTGCTCGGCACGTGGGCGCGGCCGTATCTCGCACGGCTGGTCGAGGAGACCGGCGAGACGGCGAACATGGCACTGCTGGACGGCGACGAGATCGTGTACGTGGCTCAGGTGCCGTCGAAGCACTCGATGCGGATGTTCACGGAAGTGGGCCGACGGGTGCTGCCGCACTCCACCGGCGTGGGCAAGGCGCTGCTGGCGGGGGTGCCGGACGACGAGGTGCGGGCGCTGCTGTCCCGTACGGGGATGCCCGCCGCGACGGAGAAGACCATCACCACGCCCGAGGGGTTCCTGGCCGCGCTGGAGGATGTACGGCGGCTGGGGTACGCCGTCGACGACAACGAGCAGGAGATAGGGGTTCGGTGCCTCGCGGTGTCCGTGCCGGAGTCTCCGACGGCTGCGGCGATCTCCATCTCCGGGCCGGCCGGGCGGGTCACCGAAGAGGCGACCGAGAAGATCGTGCCTGTCCTGCAGCAGATTGCCCTTGAGCTGTCCCAGGCACTTGCGAGTTCGGGCGCCTAGGCAGCCGCACTCACCCCCGCTGCATCGGCTCCCCGAAGAGGTCCACAGCCTCCCGGACCCCGCTCAGTCCTCTCGCCAAGGCGCTGACCGAGCCGATCGCGCCCGCGATCAGTAACAGGGAGCTGCGCAGGCGGGGGATCTCGGGGCGGCCGCCCGCCGCCATCGCCGCGAGGGCCGCCAGTTCGTCCTCCGCTATGGCGCGGTCGGGGAAGTCGGCCGGGAGCGCGGCGAGTTCGCGGCGCAGCCGGGACACCGCGGTCCGCAGTTCCGCCACTCGCGAGTCCTCGTCTCTGCCGGTCACTGGCCTCTGCCCCAAGCTCCGCAACACAGCCTCCCCCTCACACGCCGTCGTGCGCGGGCCAGTAAACGCCACCGCGTCCGGGAGCGCCACCGCGCGGACCGAAATTCAGCCCAAGGAAACCGGCCGCCGCCTCCCCCGTCAGGTATGCAGGACGCATGACGGACAACCATCGCGGAGAGGTCGCCGGGCTGCTGCTCGCCGCCGGCGGGGGCAGACGGCTCGGCGGACGGCCCAAGGCACTACTGGAGCACCGAGGGCGCCTCCTGGTCGAGCACGCGGTCGGGGTGCTGCGCGCGGCCGGCTGCGGCCGGATCCACGTCGTCCTGGGAGCGCGGGCGGAGGACGTCCACGAGCGGGCCGAGCTGCGCGGCTGTGTACTCGTGGACAACCCCGACTGGGCCGAGGGCATGGGCTCCTCGCTGCGGGCCGGGCTGGCCTCGCTGGCCGGTACGGGGGCCAGGGCCGCCCTGGTCAGCCTGGTCGACCAGCCGGGCATCGGGGTGGCGGCCGTGGCGCGGGTGCTCGGCGCCTACGTGGACGAGAAATCGCTGGTCTCGGCCGCCTACGACGGCATGCGCGGGCATCCCGTCCTCTTCGGCGCGGCCCACTGGGCGGGCATCGCGGCGAGCGCCACCGGGGATCGCGGGGCGCGGGACTACCTGAAGGAGCACGCCGGCCGGATCCGGCTCGTGGAGTGCGCGGACGTGGCCGAGCCGTACGACATCGACACCGAGGCCGACCTGCGCCACCTTGAGTGAAGGGGGTGGCACTGGGCGCCACCTTGCCTCGACTCAGAGAATCTCGACATCAACAAACCATTGAAGTTCCACAATGAGGAAACTACTATCCACTGTTCAGAAGCGCCTGCCCGCACAGTCGGCGCTGTTCGCCCTATTCGTGCCACTAGGCACCCGGTGCCACCGCTGAAGGAAGTGACAGCTCATGTCCGCACCAGCGCCGTCCCCGCTGGCCATCGTCGACGCCGAGCCCCTGCCCCGGCAGGAGGAGGTCCTCACGGACGCGGCGCTCGCCTTCGTGGCGGAGCTGCACCGGCGGTTCACCCCGCGCCGTGACGAACTCCTCGCCCGCCGGGCCGAGCGCCGCGCCGAGATCGCCCGCACCTGCACGCTCGACTTCCTCCCCGAGACGGCCGCGATCCGCGCGGACGACTCCTGGAAGGTCGCCCCGGCCCCGGCCGCGCTGAACGACCGGCGCGTCGAGATCACCGGCCCCACCGACCGCAAGATGACCATCAACGCGCTCAACTCGGGCGCGAGGGTCTGGCTCGCCGACTTCGAGGACGCCTCCGCGCCCACCTGGGAGAACGTGGTCCTCGGCCAGCTCAACCTGATCGACGCCTACACGCGGAACATCGACTTCACGGACCCGAACTCCGGCAAGTCCTACGCCCTCCGGCCGAACGAGGAGCTGGCGACGGTCGTCATGCGCCCGCGCGGCTGGCACCTGAACGAGCGGCACCTGGTCGACGCCGACGGTGCGCCGGTCCCGGGTGCCTTCGTCGACTTCGGCCTGTACTTCTTCCACAACGCCCAGCGGCTGCTGGACCTCGGCAAGGGCCCGTACTTCTACCTGCCGAAGACCGAGTCGCACCTGGAGGCGCGCCTCTGGAACGACGTGTTCGTCTTCGCGCAGGACTACGTCGGCATCCCGCAGGGCACCATCCGCGCCACCGTCCTGATCGAGACGATCACGGCGGCGTACGAGATGGAGGAGATCCTCTATGAACTCCGCGACCACGCCTCGGGGTTGAACGCCGGCCGCTGGGACTACCTGTTCTCCATCGTCAAGAACTTCCGTGACGGCGGCGCCAGGTTCGTGCTGCCGGACCGCAACGCGGTCACCATGACGGCCCCGTTCATGCGGGCGTACACCGAACTCCTCGTCCGCACCTGCCACAAGCGGGGCGCGCACGCGATCGGCGGCATGGCGGCCTTCATCCCGTCCCGCAAGGACGCGGAGGTCAACAAGGTCGCCTTCGAGAAGGTCCGCGCCGACAAGGACCGCGAGGCGAACGACGGCTTCGACGGCTCCTGGGTCGCCCACCCCGACCTGGTCTCGATCGCCATGGAGTCCTTCGACAAGGTCCTCGGCGACAGGCCGAACCAGAAGGACCGGCTGCGCGAGGACGTGCACGTCGAGGCGGCCGACCTGATCGCGATCGACTCGCTGGAGGCGAAGCCGACGTACCACGGTCTCGTCAACGCCGTCCAGGTCGGCATCCGGTACATCGAGGCCTGGCTGCGCGGGCTCGGCGCGGTCGCCATCTTCAATCTGATGGAGGACGCGGCCACCGCCGAGATCTCCCGCTCCCAGATCTGGCAGTGGATCAACGCGGGCGTCGAGTTCGAGAACGGCGACAGGGCCACGCCCGAGCTGGCCCGCAAGGTCGCCGCCGAGGAGCTGTCCAACATCCGCCAGGAGATCGGCGAGCAGGCCTTCGCCGCCGGCCACTGGCAGGAGGCCCACGACCTGCTGCTGAAGGTCTCCCTGGACGAGAACTACGCCGACTTCCTCACCCTGCCGGCGTACGAGCAGCTCAAGGGCTGACGCCTACGCGGTCCTGTCCGAGTGGCCCAGGGGCTTTCCCGGGGCCACTCGGTCGCGTACGAGGCGCTTGACCGCCGTGGGCTCCGGGAAGCCCTGCTCGCGCCGGTCCCAGACGACCTCGTCGTTCACCCGGACGACGAAGACGCCCCCGGTGCCGGGCTTGAGCGACAGCTCGGTCAGCTCGGCCTCGAAGGTGGTGAGCAGCTCCTGCGCCAGCCAGGCGGCACGGGGCAGCCAGCGGCACTGTGTGCAGTACTCGATCTGAACGCGCCAAGTCATCCGATGTGCCTCATCCCAGGTGCACCGACCAGTCCTGTTCCGCCGCCGGCTTGCCGTGCAGGTCGGGGACGCGCTTGAGCCAGTCCGGGCGGCCCGCCTGTGTCTTCTGCGCGCGGGCGGCCTCCTCGGCCGCGAGTTCCTCTCGACTCGGGAAGTCGCCGGGCAGCCACTCGGGCGAGAGCCGTACGCGCGCGAGGAGGTAGTCGACGTAGGCGTCCCGGACGTCGTCCGGCGTCGCGAACCCGGCGTCCTCGGCGAGCCAGGCCTTCGGCACCTCCGCGACGATCCCGCGCAGCAGCTCCTCGGTCACCCGGGGAGCCAGTTCCGCGTCGGCGGCGCGGACGTCGGGGCCGTAGTGACCGAGCGCGTGATGGCGGAAGTCGTACTTCTTGCCCGGTGCCGTGGTGTCCCACCGGTGGTGGAAGACCAGGGCGGCGCCGTGGTCGATGAGCCACAGGCGGGGCGGTACGGTGCCGAGCGTCGGCCAGACCATGAGGTTGGAGCTGTGGACCGTGCGGTCGACGTTGACGGTCAGCGCGTCCAGCCAGACGATCCGGCCCGCCTCCAGCGGGTCCACGGGGAAGCTCCTCGCGATCTCCGGGGTGAAGTCGCAGGCGCCCGGCAGGTAGTCCATGCCGAGGTTCACGCCCGCGCTCGCGCCGTGCAGCTCCCGCACCTCCTGGTGGGGCTCCTCGGCGGCGATCGCGGGGTCGAAGTGGACGAGGACCAGCTCGGGGAAGCGCAGGCCGAGCGCGCGGGCGAGCTCGCCGACGATCACCTCGGCGACCAGCGCCTTGTGCCCCTGTGCCGAAGCGGTGAACTTCACGACGTACGTGCCGAGGTCGTCGGCCTCGACGACGCCGGGGACGGAGCCACCGGAGCGGAGGGGTGCGACGTAGCGGGTTGCAGCGACCTCTCTCAGCATCCTCGAAGGTCCCCTCGCCCATCTGTCTCGCGTTCATGAGCATAGTAACCAAGCGTGACAGCCGGGAGGAGTGCCGGAGCCGTCTTCGGCGGGTGTTACTTGGCCCCCCAGCGGGCCGGACCCATCTGGCGGGACATGATCGTGACGAGTTCGTAGGCGACGTGGGAGGCGGCGACGGAGGTGATCTCGGCGTGGTCGTAGGCGGGGGCAACCTCGACGAGGTCGGCGGAGACCAGGCGGCAGTCGGACAGGCCGCGGATGATCTCGAGCAGTTCGCGTGAGGTGAGACCGCCGGCCTCCGGGGTGCCGGTTCCCGGGGCGTGCGAGGGATCGAGGACGTCTATGTCGACGGAGATGTAGAGCGGGCGTTCGCCGACGCGCTCGCGCAGCTGCTGGACCACCTCGTCGACGCCGCGTCGCATCACGTCCGCGGAGCTCACGATGCCGAAGCCCAGCTTGGCGTCCTCGGCCAGGTCGTCCTGATGGTAGATCGGCCCTCGGATGCCCACGTGGGACAGGGCCGAGGTGTCGAGGATGCCCTCTTCGACCGCGCGGCGGAACGGCGTGCCGTGGGCGTACTGCACGCCGAAGATGGAGTCCCAGGTGTCCAAGTGGGCGTCGAAGTGCAGCAGAGCCACGGGACCGTGCCGGCGCGCCACGGCACGCAGCAGGGGCAGGGCGATGGTGTGGTCGCCGCCCAGCGTCATCAACCGCGCGCCGGTGCCGAGCAGTTCGTCCGCGGCGGCCTCGATGGTCTCCACCGCCTCCTCGACGTTGTACGGGTTGGCGGTGATGTCTCCGGCGTCCGCCACCTGGGCGAAGTGGAACGGGTAGACCTGCTGGGCCGGGTTGTACGGGCGCAGCTGGCGCGACGCCTCGCGGATGGCGTTGCCGCCGAAGCGGGCCCCGGGCCGGTAGGAGACGCCCGAGTCGTACGGTACGCCGACCACGGCGATGTCGGTGTTGTCGACCTCGTCCAGCCGGGGCACTCGGCCGAAGGTCGCCGGACCGGCGTAGTGGAGGGTCCGGTCGGACTCCTCCGGGCCGCGCGGCGGGACGATGCCGTTGGGGTGGGCGTTCATGGTGGGTCCAGGGCCTTTCTCGGGGCGGTCGGTGCAGTGGCGGGCCTGGGCGGGGCCGGCTACGAAGTGCGCCGTCAGACCGGGGGGTTGCCGTGCTTGCGGGCCGGCAGGTCGGCGTGCTTCGTGCGCAGCACGGCGAGAGCACGGATCAGCACCTCGCGGGTGTCGGCCGGGTCGATGACGTCGTCGACCAGGCCGCGTTCCGCCGCGTAATAGGGGTGCATCAGCTCGGCCTTGTACTCCTTGACCATGCGCTCGCGCATGGCCTCGGGGTCTTCGGCCTCGGCGATCTGGCGGCGGAAGACGACGTTCGCCGCGCCTTCCGCACCCATCACGGCGATCTCGTTGGTCGGCCAGGCATAGGTCAGGTCCGCGCCGATGGACTGGGAGTCCATGACGATGTAGGCACCTCCGTACGCCTTGCGCAGGATCAGCGAGATCCTCGGCACCGTCGCGTTGCAGTACGCGTACAGCAGCTTGGCACCGTGCCGGATGATGCCGTTGTGCTCCTGATCGACGCCCGGGAGGAACCCCGGTACGTCCAGCAGCGTGATCAGCGGGATGTTGAAGGCGTCACACATCTGGACGAAGCGGGCCGCCTTCTCGGACGCCTCGATGTCCAGGACGCCCGCCAGCACCCGGGGCTGGTTGGCGACGACGCCGACGACCTGACCGTCGAGGCGGGCCAGGGCGACGATGACGTTGGCCGCCCAGCGTTCGTGGACCTCCATGAACTCGCCGTCGTCGACGATCTCCTGGATGACCTCGCGCATGTCGTACGGCCGGCTGCCGTCCACCGGCACGAGCTTCAGCAGGACGTCGGAGCGGCGGTCGGCGGGGTCGTCACCGGCTACGTCCGGTGGCATCTCGCGGTTGTTCTGCGGCAGGAGCGACAGCAGGTACCGCACCTCGGCGATGCAGGTCTCCTCGTCGTCGTACGCGAAGTGGCAGACACCGGAGGTCTCGGCGTGGACGTCGGCGCCGCCGAGCCCGTTCTGGGTGATCTCCTCACCCGTGACCGCCTTGACCACGTCCGGGCCCGTGATGAACATCTGCGAGGTCTCACGGACCATGAACACGAAGTCCGTCAGGGCGGGGCTGTACGCCGCGCCGCCCGCGCACGGGCCCAGCATCACCGAGATCTGCGGGATGACGCCGGACGCCTTGGTGTTGCGCTGGAAGATGCCGCCGTAGCCGGCCAGGGCGCTGACGCCCTCCTGGATACGGGCGCCGGCGCCGTCGTTCAGCGACACGAGGGGCGCGCCGGCCGCGATGGCCATGTCCATGATCTTGTGGATCTTGGTGGCGTGGGCCTCGCCCAGCGCGCCGCCGAAGATCCGGAAGTCATGCGCGTAGACGAAGACCGTACGGCCCTCCACCGTGCCCCAGCCGGTGATGACACCGTCGGTGTACGGCTTCTTCGCCTCAAGGCCGAAGCCCTGCGCGCGGTGCCGGCGCAGCTGCTCGACCTCCTGGAAGGACCCCGGGTCCAGGAGCAGTTCGATCCGCTCCCGTGCCGTCAGCTTGCCCTTGGCGTGCTGCGCCTCGGTCGCCTTCTCGCTGGGGCCCGCCACGGCCCGGGCACGAATCGCGTGCAGCTCGGCGACCCGGCCGCGGGCATCGCCGGCGGCGGTCGTCGGGGCCGCCGTCGACTGCGTCGCCTCTGTCGTCGTCATTGGACCAGCTCCACCCCGGGCCCGGCAGCAGTCCGGGCGACATCATGGTCCGCGGCCCCGGCGGGCTCGCGCTCGATGATTGAATCCCGTACCCGCCGACGGTTCCACCTGCAACTCCCCCTAACCTTCGCCGGCAACCCCTAATCGTCGCCGCGCCGCCCGGAGGAGCGGCGACCGGCGAGCGGGCCGCTGCGGAACACAGGACGTCACAGTTTGTGAATATCCTCTTACATAACACGCCGTCACCGCCAGGCGAACTTTCTTCACGGGGCCCAGTCGTTGCTAGAGTCACCATCGCGGGCCTCGTGCAGAGGTTCGGAACCGACGCAACCGGCCCACCGTAAAAGCAACTGACCAGTGCTTTCCGGACATTGACGTCGGCTTCGAGGCCCATGGGGAAGTGCCGGGCAGCCGCGGTCATCCGCTTCGCCCGGGTGAAGACACATGAGGTGCAAGCATTCTTACTGACGATCATTCGGACCCACCGCACACCACCCTTCGATGCCTACGAGCCTTTCTACTGATCGGTAGCGGACCAGTGCCCGGCGACATCTCTCGGGAGCTACCTCAATTCTTTGCGCGCAATTAACGGGAAGGAATTGACGATGTTGCTGGAACGGGATAAGGAGACCGCGAGACTCACCCGGTTCCTCGCTGGTGAGGCGCACGGCCGGGGCCGGGTCGGCGTCGTCGCCGGCGCCGTCGGATCGGGAAAGACCGCCTTGCTGCACCGTGTGGCGGAACACGTCACGTCCCGCGGTGCGCGTCTGCTGAGCGCGGTCGGGGCCCCTGATGAACAGGCCTTTCCCTACGCGGTCGTGGAGCAGCTGATCCATGGGCTTCCGCCGGCGCCGTCGGGCCACCCGGCGGCCGCCGCGCAGGGTTCGCCACCGCAGCCGGTGGCAGCTCGGACCGAGGCGGCCCGCCACCACGCCCTCCACCCGGCGTTCCGTCAGCGGCTGGCCCGGGCGGCGTCGGCCGGGCCGGTGCTCATCGTCATCGACGACGTGCAGTTCGCGGACCCGGAGTCGCTGGCCTGCCTGACGCACACCTGGGAGCTGATGCCTGCCGAAACGTTCTCGCTGCTGGTCGCGCTGGGCTCCCCGGACGCCGCGATGCCCGCCGCGCTCGCGGAACTCCCGCACCGGGCCCAGATATGCGACGTCCGGCTCGGCCCCCTGACGGTGACGGGCGTCGAGGGCCTGCTGGCCGGGACGTACGGCACGGCGCACGCCGCGCGGTTCGCGCCCGCATGGCATGCCGCGACCGGCGGCAGTCCCTTACTGGTGCACGCGCTGCTGGACGACGCCTCGGGCCGCCCCCGCACCTCGGGCGCCTCCGGGGTCCGGGACGGGGCGGCCCCCGAGACCGGTGAGATGTTCCGGCAGGCGACGCTGGCCTGTGTGCACCGTCATGGTGCGGCGGGGGTGCGGGTCGCCCGGGCCGTCGCCGTGCTGGGCGGTGCCGAACGGGTGCGGCTGTTGTGCGCGTTGACCTCGCTCGAGGAGCCGGCGGTCCGCGGATGCCTGGTCTCCCTCACCCGGGCGGGCATCCTGGACGGCACCGGCTTCCGGCACGAGGCCGCCCGACGTGCCGTGCTGCAGGACGTACCCGCGGAGCAGGCCGGCCGGTTCCGTACGGACGCCGCGCGGTGGCTCCACGAGAACGGGGCCCCGGCGGTGGAGACGGCCCGCCAGCTGATCGCGCACGAGTCGGCCGTGCCCCACGAGGCATGGGCGGTCGCGGTCCTGCGGGAGGCGACGCGGCAGGCGCTCGACGAGGACGACACCGCCCTCGCCACGCAGTGCCTGCAGGCAGCCGAACGCTGCAGCACCGACGAGCAGGAGCGGCTCACGATCCAGGCGGACCTGGCCCAGCTCATCTGGCGGCTCAAGCCCTCGGCGTCCGGACCCTGGATGCAGTCGCTGACCGAGCCGGCCCGGGCCGGCCTGCTGGCGCCCGCCCAGACGCTGCGCCTCGCGGTGGGGCTGCTGTGGAACGGGCGCACGGACGATGCCGCGGCACTGATCCGCCAGGTCGACGAGGCAATGTCGGGCAGGCCCGACCCGGTCCTCGACACCCAGGTGCGGACCGTCCAGATGATGCTGGCCACCACTTATCCCGACGCCCTCGGGGCGATCCGGGAGTTGTTGCAACGACTGGACGGCGCACAGCGTTCGCCGGCGGACACGGCCGGCAGCGACTCACTGCGGTCGTTCCGCCTGCTGCGCGCCGCGCTCTACCAGGAGTGGGACGAGTCCGCGACCGCCGAGGCGGACCGGCTCCTCGAGGCGAACCAGCCGACGGAGCAGGGATTCGACCAGGTGCGGGTGGCACTGCTGGCGCTGGTGTACGCCGACCGGCTGGAGCAGGCCACGCGATGGTGCCAGCGGTTCCTGGCCGGGGCGGAGGGCCGGTCCTTCCCGGGCTGGCAGACGGCACTCAACGCGATGCGCGGTCAGATCTCGTTGCGCCAGGGCCGGTTGAGCGAGGCCGCGGAGCTCGTCGAGCGCGCGCTGGAGCAGCTGCCGGCCCACGCATGGGGGGTGGCCGTCGGCATGCCGCTCGGCACGCTGGTGGAGGCCAGGACCGCGATGGGCCACCACAACCGCGCGGCCGAGCTGCTCGAGACCCCGATGGCGTCGACCATGTTCGCCACCCGGTACGGGGTGCACTACCTGTACGCGCGCGGCCGTCACCAGCTGGCCACCGGCCGCCACGACGCCGCCCTCGCCGACTTCCTGGCCTGTGGCGAGCGGATGACCGCCTGGCGGATGGACACCGCCTCCCTCGCGCCCTGGCGGCTGGGCGCAGCCGAGACCTGGCTGGCCCTGGGCGACCACACCAAGGCCGCCGCCCTGGCCAAGGAGCAACTGAACCGGCCCGGACAGCCGGCCGCCCGCGGCCCGGCGCTGCGGATCCTGGCCGCCACCCGGCCGCCCTGGGAGCGCATCGGGCTGCTCGGCCGGGCCCTGACCGCGCTGCGGGAGTCCGGGGACCGCTACGAGAGCGCTCGCGCCCTCGCCGACCTGGGGCAGGCGCACCGTCGGGTCGGCAATACCGCGCAGGGCAGGCAACTGGCCCGCAAGGCAAGGGAGTCGGCCGACTCGTGCGGCGCCGAGGAGCTGAGCCGCTCCCTGCAGCCGGAGCCGGGGCGCGACGCCGCGCCGGAGACCGGGCGGGACGGCGCGGACGCGGTGCGGCCGGATGCCGCGGCGCTGGCCTCTCTGACCGACGCCGAGCGGCGGGTCGCGGCGCTGGCCGTCTACGGCCACACCAACCGGGAGATCGCCGCGAAGCTGTTCATCACGGTCAGCACGGTCGAACAGCACCTCACCCGGGTCTACCGCAAGATGAACATCAGTCACCGACAGGACCTCCCGGTCAGTTTGGACAGCGATGTCGCACACAGCGCATGACATACCGGCGCAGCCCGCCGAGCCGGCGAGATCCGGCGGGCAGTTGCTCGCCGTGAGCGATCTGCACATCGGTATGGCGGACAACCGGCCCATCACCGAGTCGCTGCGGCCGGGCTCGGACGGTGACTGGCTCCTGGTCGCCGGAGACGTGGGCGAGCTGACCACGGACATCGAGTGGGCGCTGCGGCTGCTGTCGCAGCGGTTCGCGAAGGTGGTGTGGGCGCCGGGCAACCACGAGCTGTGGACACCGCGCGAGGACCCCGTCCAGCTGCGCGGCGAGCGGCGGTACCGGTACCTGGTGGAGATGTGCCGGGGCCTCGGCGTGGTCACCCCGGAGGACCCGTACCCGGTGTGGGAAGGGGAGGACGGGCCGGTCGCGGTGGCCCCGCTGTTCCTGCTCTACGACTACTCCTTCCGGGCGCCGGGCGCCGCCACCAAGGAGGAGTCGCTGGCCCGGGCGCACGCCACGGGGGTGGTGTGCAGCGACGAGTACCTGCTGCATCCGGACCCCTACCCCACCCGGGAGGCGTGGTGCGCCGCCCGGGTCGAGGCCACCGAACGGCGGCTCGCGGCGCACGATCCGTCCGTGCCGCTGGTGCTGGTCAATCACTATCCGCTGGTGCGCGAGCCCACCGAGGTGCTGTGGTACCCGGAGTTCGCCCAGTGGTGCGGCACCGTGCGGACGGCGGACTGGCACCGCAGGTTCCGCACCGCGGCGGTGGTCTACGGCCATCTGCACATCCCCCGGACGACGTGGCACGACGGGGTGCGGCACGAGGAGGTCTCGGTCGGCTACCCGCGTGAGTGGCGGCGCCGGGGACATCCGCGGGGACTGCTGCGGCGGATCCTGCCGCATCCTCCCGCCCCCGCCGGAAGCGGCGCGGACGGCGTCCGGCAGCGGGAGAGCGTGTGATCGGCGAGCTGATGCCGGGGACGGTCGTGTGCGCCGAGGCGTTCGAGGACCGGGACGAGGAGGCGCTGTTCCCCGAGGAGCGCCGGGTGCTGGGGCATGCGGTCGAACGCAGGCGCCGGGAGTTCGCCACCGTACGGGCGTGTGCCCGGCAGGCGCTGGCCGGTCTGGGCCTGCCCCCGGCGCCGGTGCTGCCCGGGGTGCGCAACATTCCGCAGTGGCCCGCCGGAGTGGTGGGCAGCATGACGCACTGCGACGGCTACCGCGCCGCCGCGCTGGCCCGGGCGTCGGACGTGACCGCCGTCGGCATCGACGCGGAGCCCGACGGGCCGCTGCGGCAGGGGGTGCTGGAGTCCATCGCGCTGCCCCGGGAACTGGCCTGGGCGCGGACTGCGTCGCCGGTCCCGGTGCACCGGGACCGGCTGCTGTTCAGCGCCAAGGAGTGCGTGTACAAGGCGTGGTTCCCGATGATGCGCAGCGAACTGGACTTCGACGACGCGGAGATCATCTTCTCCGGGACCGCGGGGGCGGGGCCGGAACAGGGCGCTCACGGTGCCTTCCACGCGCGGATCCTGCGCCCGGCACGCAACGCCGCGGGGCAACGTGTGGGGGCCTTCTCGGGACGCTGGGCGGCCCGGCGCGGGCTGCTGGTCACGGCGATCGTGCTGGCGGCCGCGCCCTGAAGTCGCCGCGCCGGCCCCGGAGCGGGCGACCCGGGGTCGGTAGGGGTTGTCCGCCCGGAGCGGCCCTCCCTAGCGTGAGAGCGCCGGGGCGATCTGCGATTCCGCGGCCCCGTTGCCGACACGGCCGAGAGGTTTTTCCACCATGTCGACTGCCGGCCCCTCCCCGACCACCATGCTGGTGCCGGACTTCCCCTTCTCCTACGACCGCTGGCTGAGCCATCCGGCCGGGCTGGGTGTGCTCCCCGAAGCACTGCGGGGCACCGAAGTCGCGGTCGTCGGAGGCGGCATGGCCGGGATGACGGCGGCGTACGAGCTGATGCGGCTCGGGCTGCGGCCCGTGGTGTACGAGACCGGGCAACTGGGCGGCAGGATGCGTTCGGTGCCCTTCCCGGAGGATCCGCGGTACGTGGCCGAGATGGGCGCCATGCGCTTCCCGCTGTCGGCCCGGTCGCTGTTCCACTACGTCGGCATGCTCGGTCTCGCCACCCGTCCCTTCCCCAACCCGCTGGCCGCGTGCACCCCGAGCACCGTCGTCGATCTGGGCGGCAGCCGGCACCTGGTGCGGTCCGCGGACGAACTGCCCGGGCTCTACCAGGAGGTGGCCGAGGCCTGGGCCAAGGCGCTGCAGGAACGTGCCGAGTTGTCCACCGTGCGGGACGCCATCCAGCGGCGGGACACGGAGACCCTGAAAGCCGTGTGGAACCGGCTGGTCACCGAATTCGACGACCAGTCCTTCTACGGCTTCCTCGCCACGACCCCGGCCTTCCAGTCGTTCCGGTACCGGGAGACGTTCGGCCAGGTCGGGTTCGGCACGGGCGGCTGGGACACGGACTTCCCCAACTCCTTCCTGGAGATCCTCCGCGTGGTGTTCACCGAGGCGGACGACAACCAGGTGCTGATCGACGGTGGCGCCCAGCAGGTGCCGCTGGGCCTGTGGCAGCACGTTCCCGCCGATCCGGTGCACTGGCCGGCAGGAACGTCCCTGGCGGCCCTGCACGGCGGGTCGCCGCGCCCGGGAGCGGTCGGGCTGAGGCGCACCGCGGGCGGCATAGCGGTACGGGACGCCGGCCAGGAGGAGCGCGAGTACCCGGCGGTCGTGTACACCCCGCACGTGTGGACGCTGCTGCACCGCGTCGACTGCGACCCGGCGCTGCTGCCGGCCGCGCACTGGACGGCGGTCGAGCGCACCCACTACATGGGGGCGTCCAAGCTGTTCGTGCTGGTGGACCGCCCGTTCTGGCGGGACGTCGACCCGGTGACCGGGCAGCACGTGATGAGCATGACGCTCACCGACCGGCTGCCGCGCGGTGTCTACCTGTTCGAGGAGGGCCCCGACCGGCCGGCCGTGATGTGCCTGTCGTACACCTGGAACGACGACTCGCTGAAGGTCGCCACCCTCTCCGCGGAGGAGCGGCTGCGGGCGCTGCTGGCGCGCCTGTCGGAGATCTACCCGGACACCGACATCCGCTCGCACATCATCAGCGAGCCGATCACCGTCACGTGGGAGACCGAACCCCACTTCATGGGCGCGTTCAAGTCCAACCTGCCGGGCCATTACCGCTACCAGCGGCGGCTGTTCACCCAGTTCGTGCAGGAGGGCATGACCCCCGCGCAGCGAGGGTTCTTCCTGTGCGGGGACGACGTCTCGTGGACGGCCGGCTTCGCCGAGGGTGCGGTGACCACGGCGCTCAACGCCGTGTGGGGAGTCCTGCACCACCTGGGCGGTGCCGCACACCCCGCCAACCCGGGGCCGGGTGACCTCTTCGAGGCGCTCGCTCCCGTGGAGCTGCCGTACGCCTGAGGCGATGGTGCGGCCGGCCGGTGCTGATCAGCCCGGCCGGCCGTGCCGCGATCGACGAGCGCGCCGGGAAGCCGCCGATGCCGCCGGCCTCACGGCCGGCGGCGCGTCCGCGTCTCACCGCACTGCGGGACGCCGACGGCGAGGACGCCCTCGGCGCTCTCCAGCGGCGAAGACGTCCTCGCACTCGCCGGCCTCACCGGCGCTCTCATCCGCTGCCGGCGCACCGCCGACCGGGACGTTGCCCTACTGCTGGGCGAGCTCGGCCAGGCGGTGCTTGTCGGGCTTGCCGTTGCGGTTGAGCGGGAAGCTGTCGAGAACCAGGACGCGGTTGGGCTGCTCGAAGGCGGGCAGCAGGCCCGCCAGCACCTCGCGCCAGTGTGCGGCGTCCCGGCCCTCCTCGTCCTCCACGAAGAACACCAGCTGGGTACCGCGCCGCTCGTCCGGCAGCGGAACGATCCGCACCGGGCAGTCGGCGGCTTCCGCCTTCCGTTCGATCATCTCGGGATAGAGGGTGTAGCCGTTGCGGTGCACGGCGAGCTTGCGGCCCAGGACGAACAGGTTGCGGTGCTCGTCGAGGTAGCCGAGGTCGCCGGTCGCCTGCCAGCCGGACGGCACGCGGGCAACGGTTCCGTCCTCGTCCAGATGGCCCTCCAGGCCGTCGGGGGTGTCGACCTCGATCTCCCCCGGCTCGCCCGCGGCCAGCGGGAGCCCCGCCTCGTCGACGATCCTCACCTCGATGCCGTCCATGGCCCGGCCGCAGGCGACCGGGTTGTCCAGGGTGGCGAAGGCGATGTTGCCGAGTTCGGTGCTTCCGTAGCTGTCCAGCAGCGGCAGGCCGAACTCGGCCTGGTAGCGCGCCACCAGCGGAGCGTCCAGCGGGGCGGCGCCGACGCAGAACATCCGCACCGGCTCCAGGTGGGTGCGCAGCGCCGGCTTGCGGGTGACCAGGTTGAGCATGCTGCGGTAGCTCGACGGCGTGGCGTCGATGACGGTGGTACCGGTCTGCCCGGCCATCCGCAGCGCGTGGTCGAGCCGCCGGTAGGGGGCGATCACCAGTGAGCAGCGGGTCAGCCAGGCGATCAGGACCATCGACAGTCCGTACTGGTGCGCGAAGGGCAGCAGCGGCAGCAGTACGTCGTCGGGGCGGTGGCCCACCTGTGCGGCGTTGCGTTCCAGGTTGCGCAGGAACTTCGCGCCGTTCTTGACGACGCCCTTGGGGGAGCCGGTGGAGCCGGACGTCCACATGATGAGTCCGTCGGGCAGGCGGCCCCAGGTGTCGAAGTCGAGTCGGTCCTCCATGCCGGTGAGGCCGGCGGAGGGCACCAGCAACTCGTAGAGATGCACCGGATCGGCCTCGCAGTCGACGGGCGCGTCGTCGTCCACGAAGACGACCTTCGCACCGGTCCGCAGGGCGATGCGGCGGGTTTCCTCGGCGCGCTCCTGCTGGTCGACCAGCACGATGGAGGCGCCGACGTGCATCAGGGCGAACAGCACCGACAGGTAGGCGGTGGAGTTCCCCGCCTTCAGCATGACCCGGTCTCCGGGGCCGACGCCGCGGTCCCGGATCACGCTGGCGACGCGCAGCGCGTCCTGCTCGAAAGCGTCGAGGGTCTGCACCGAGTCGGCACCGAATATTTTCGCTGTCATCGTAGGCTCCCTGTCCTACTCGGCGTCCATGGTCCTTGCGTTGCGCGGGTGGTGGGTCGGGTCGAGCAGCCGCAGCTCTCCCCCGGGTCCCGGCGGTTCCGGCGGGTCGAAGGGCGAGAGGGACATGAGTTGGTCGTGCACGATGTTGACGACCTCGCGTTTGTGCGATTCCAGGCAGCCGCGGGCCCCGGAGAGCGTCTCCAGGTCGAAGCGGCCGCTGGTGCAGCGCCGCCAGGCGCGGACCCCCGCCGGGGTGAGGCGGGGATCGCGGTCGGCGGCCAGTGCCACGATGCGGCAGCGGAGCGTCGGGGGGCCGAGCGGTGCGTGCACGCACGGCGCGTTGCTGCCGGAGACGAACAGGGTCTGCAGCAGTGCGGCGGTCTCCCGCTCCAGCCGTTCGGCCACCCGGTAGGCGAGCCGGGCACCCGCGCGGTGCCCGAGGAACGCGAGCCGGGAGCCGGTGAAGCCGGCGAGTGTCTCGAATATCCTGGAGGCCATTTCCTCGGAGTCGCAGACGGGTTCGGGCCTGTGGTCGCCGAGGTCGCCCGAGTCGCCGGGGTACTGGATCAGCAGCACCTCGACGGTGGGCAGCAGCAGTTCCGCCAGTCCGAGGTAGCGCCCGGTGGCATGCGTGTGGCCCGGAAAGCAGATGAGTCGGAAACTGCTCGGGGTCTCCGGTTGCAGAATCCTGATGAGCCCGATGTCGTCGGGTGTTTTCTCGTGGGTCATGGAATGGGTCATGGAGTCGGCAGCCCCTGCCGGAGCGGGGTCCACACCTTGTGGTTGTTGCGGTACCACTCGACCGTCTCGGTGATCCCGAGGGCGAAGTCGACCATCGGCCGGTAGCCGAGGTCGTCACGGATCCTCGACCAGTCGACGCAGTAGCGGCGGTCGTGTCCCTTGCGGTCGGTGACCGGCTCGACGCGGTCCCAGTCCGCGCCGCACGCCTTCAGCAGGATCTCGGTGAGCTGACGGTTCGTCAGTTGCGTGCCACCGCCGATGTTGTAGACCGATCCCGGGATGCCGCGGGTGAGCACCGCGAGGAGGGCACGGCAGTGGTCGTCGACGTGCAGCCAGTCGCGCACGTTCTCGCCGTCGCCGTACAGCGGGACGGTGCCGCCGCCGAGCAGGCGGGAGACGAAGAGCGGGATCACCTTCTCCGGGTACTGGTAGGGGCCGTAGTTGTTGGAGCAGCGGGTCACCCGCACGTCGAGGCCGTGGGTACGGTGGTGGGCGAGGGCCAGCAGGTCGCTGGACGCCTTGGACGCGGCGTAGGGGGAGCTGGGCCGCAGGGGATCGTCCTCGTGGGAGGCGCCGGTGGGCACCGAGCCGTAGACCTCGTCGGTCGACACGTGCACGAACGGTCCGACGCCGTGCCGCAGTGCGGCCTCCAGCAGCACCGAGGTGCCCAGCACGTTGGTGGTCACGAAGTCTCCGGCCGCCGCGATGGAGCGGTCGACGTGCGACTCGGCGGCCAGGTGGACGACGGCGTCGTGTTCCGGCATCACCCGGTTCACCAGCTCCGCGTCGGTGATGTCACCGTGGACGAACGCGAAACCGGGTTCGTCCGCCACCGGTGCGAGGTTCTCCCGGCGGCCCGCGTAGGTGAGTTTGTCGAGGGCGGTGACATGCACGTCGTCACCGAGCGGTCTGCCGGCCCCGAGGATCGTACGGACCAGGTGGGAGCCGATGAAGCCGGCGGCGCCGGTGATCAGAAGTCTCATGAACGGATCTGCACTTTGCTGTGGTCGCCGAGGATCAGGCGGTGGGCTTGGGGGACGCGCGGCGCGGGGGTGACCTGGACGTGCCGTCCGATCATGGACGCCTCGATGCGGCGTACGCCGTCGATGCCGGCGCCGGTCAGGACGATGGAGTACTCGATCTCGCTGTCCGCGATGGTGCAGTGGTCGGCGACCGAGGTGAACGGGCCGATGTAGGAGTCCTCGACGCGGCTGCCCCGTCCGATGATCGCCGGTCCCACGATCCGGGACCGCGCAACTGTGGCGCCGGCTTCCACGACCACCCTGCCGACGAGCTCGCT
The DNA here is from genome assembly GCF_053593835.1 of Streptomyces sp. NPDC002076. Taxonomy (NCBI): domain Bacteria; kingdom Bacillati; phylum Actinomycetota; class Actinomycetes; order Kitasatosporales; family Streptomycetaceae; genus Streptomyces; species Streptomyces sp. NPDC002076. Next base: position 6,679 of record NZ_JBSFDI010000025.1, on the reverse strand, counting down.
GGCCTCGTCGACCGTGCCGTCGCAACGCGGGTCCAGCCGGTCCAGGACCGAGCGGTTGACCTCCAGCATGTCGGCCGCGTTGCCGGTGTCCTTCCAGTAGCCGGTGACCACCGAGGAGCGGACGTCGGTGCCGTGGTCGATGAGCCACTGGATGGCGTCGGTGATCTCCAGTTCGCCGCGCGCGGAGGGCCGGATCGCGGCGACCGCGTCGTGGATGGCGGGGGTGAAGAAGTACACCCCGACCAGGGCCAGGTCTCCCTTGGGGAACCGCGGTTTCTCCTCGAGCCGGATGACGCGGCCGGCGTCGTCCAGTTCGGCCACGCCGAAGGCCGACGGGTCAGCGACCCGGGTGAGCATGATCTGCGCGTCGGGTCCCGCCTGCCGGAAGTCGGCCAGTTGCGCGCGGATACCGCCGACCAGGAAGTTGTCCCCCAGGTACATCACGAAGTCGTCGTCGCCGAGCCAGTCGCGTGCGGTGCGCACGGCGTGCGCCAGGCCCAGCGGGCGGTCCTGCGGGATGTAGGTGACGCGGATGCCGAAGGTCGCGCCGTCGCCGACCGCGCCGCGGATCTCCTGCGCGGTGTCGCCGACGATGATGCCGACGTCCGTGATGCCGGCCTCCGCGATGCCCTCCAGCACGTAGAAGAGGATCGGTTTGTTGGCGACCGGGACGAGTTGCTTCGCCGAGGTGTGGGTCAGGGGCCGCAGGCGGGTGCCGGACCCCCCGGCCAGGACGAGCGCCTTCACTCAGGCCTCCAGGACGGTTGTGGGCGCCGCGGGACGCGGCGGGAGGGAGCGCAGGTGGCGTCGGCACTCCTCGTACGAGGGCAGCAGGCCGGCGGCCTCCAGCTGGGCGAGCCCGGGTGCGGCGGCGTCCTTCTCGGAGAGCACCAGTGGGATGTCCGGCCACTGGATCCCGAGGTCCGCGTCGAGCGGGTGGACGCCGTGCTCGCGGCTCGGCCGGTAGCCGGTGGAGCACAGGTAGACGACGGTGGCGTCGTCGGTGAGCGCCTGGAACGCGTGGCCGAGGCCCTCGGTGAGGAACACGGCGTCGCGGTCGCGGTCGTCGAGTTCGACGGCCTCCCACTGTCCGAAGGTGGGTGAGCCGGTGCGCAGGTCCACCACCACGTCGCGCACCGCGCCGCGTACGCAGGTGACGTACTTGGCCTGGCCGGGCGGGACGTCGGCGTAGTGCACCCCGCGCAGCACGCCGCGGCGCGAGACCGAGCAGTTGGCCTGGGCCGGGTCGAGGTCGCGGCCGGTGGCCTCGCGAAACAGATCGCCGCGGAACCACTCGAGGAAGGTGCCGCGCGGGTCTTCGAACTGGCGCGGGCGGTACCGCCAGGCGCCTTCGATGGACAGGGGTTCCATGGTTCAGCCGACCTCCGTCGCCGCGGCACGCGCGTGCTGTGCCGGTGCCCCGCTCTGTGTGATCGCCTCGTGGAGCGCCGCCCGCCAGGGGCGCGGGGCGGGCAGGCCGGCCTCGGCCCAGCGGTCGTGGCCGAGCACGCTCCAGGCCGGCCGTCGTGCGGGGCGCACCAGTTGGTCGCTGCCGATCGGCCGTACCCGCAGCGGGTCGGCGTCCAGCAGCCGGAAGACCGCCTGCGCCAGTTCGTACCAGGTGGTCCGCCCGGCACCGGTGGCGTGGAAGACACCGCACGTCCGGTCCCGGGGCAGCGAGCCGAGGGCGACCAGGGCTTCGGCGACGTCGGGCGCCCAACTGGGCTGTCCGTGCTGGTCGTCGACCACGTCGACGGTCCGGTCCGGCTCGGCCGCGAACCGGGCCATGGTGCCCACGAAGCCGGTGATCGGGAGACCCCCGGGCGGGGTGTCCCCGTCGGCGGCCGGCCCGTACAGCCAGGAGGTGCGCACGACGGTGGCCTGCGGGAGCTCCGCCAGCACGGCGCGCTCACCCGCCAGCTTGGTACGCCCGTAGGCGGTAAGGGGCTGCGGTGGCGCGTCCTCCGCGTACGGCGTGCCCCGGTGCTCGGGGTCGCCGCCGAACACGTAGTCGGTGGAGACGTGCAGCAGCCGGGCAGCGGAGCCGACGCAGGCCCGGGCGAGGTGGCGCGGGCCCGTGACATTGACCAGGGCGGCGGCGCTCTCGTCGCGCTCCGCGGCGTCGACGTCCGTCCACGCGGCGCAGTTGACGACCGTGTGCGGACGATGTGCGGCGACGGCTTCCGAGACGGCGTGCCGGTCCGTGATGTCCAGGTCACCGTGTCCCAGCGCCACCGTCTCGGCGCCCGCCGTCTCCAGCAGCGCCCGCACCGCGCGTCCCAGCGTGCCGCCCGCGCCCACCAGCAGCCACCCGAATCCGGCCGGCGACCGCGCTGATATGTGCGAAGAATCCTTCGAGGCGATCACACGGCGATGCTACGGGTTATTCGGGTATTGCCATACCCGCCTTTTCCCCCTACGCACCCCTAACCCCCCACACTCACCCCTGACTTGGGGCCCGCGCGGGCCACGGGAAAAGAAACCGTGCTACACATGGCGGGCACCTTTGTCACGTTCCTTTCCGTCGGCGCACACATCGCGCAGCCAGGCCGCACGCGACCCTCGCGGCAGAACGCCGGTGCGGCGGTGTCGCGTCCAGCTTGATTCACAGGTTTCATGAATACAACACGTGCCGCGGATTCCGCCGTCCTCGTCGACGGACTGGTCAAAAAATATCCCGACCGAGAACAATTCGCCGTCGAAGACCTCAGCTTCAGCGTGAACCACGGGGAAGTCTTCGGCTTCCTCGGTCCGAACGGAGCGGGGAAGACCACCACGATCGGCATTCTCACCACCCGGGTGGCCCCCACCGCGGGGCGCGCCTTCGTGATGGGTGTCGACGTGGTGGCCAAGCCCGCGCTGGCCCGCCAGTCGTTCGCCGTCGTACCGCAACGCAACAACCTCGACCGCTCACTGACCATCCGGCAGAACCTCGTCTTCCACGCCGGATACCACGGGCTCCCCCGCTCCGAACGCAACCGACTGGCGGACGAGAGCCTGGAGTTCGTCGGACTGACCGACCACGGCCAGGCGCGCGCCGACGAGGTGTCCGGCGGCCAGGCCCAGCGCGTCATGATCGCCCGGGCGCTGATGCACCGGCCACGGGTGCTGTTCCTCGACGAGCCCGCCACCGGCCTGGACCCCCAGTCGCAGCTGTTCGTGCACGACCGGGTGGCCGAACTCAGCGGCCGGGGCGTCACCGTGGTCATCACCACCCACAACATGGACGAGGCCGAGAAGCTGTGCGACCGGGTGGGCATCGTCGACCACGGCAAGCTCCTCGCCCTCGACACCCCGCAGGCCCTGATGAAGACACTCAGCAACACCTCGGTCTCCGTCACGGTGGCACCGCCGCCGAACGGGGTCGAGGAGGTCCTGGCGCGTCTGAAGCGGATCGAGTCCGTGGCGGGCGTCGAGGTTCTGCACCAGGACGGGGACGACGAACTCGACCTCGACCTCGACTTCCGTCCGAAGGACGTACGGCTGAAGGTCTACAGCGACGCCGCTTCCTCGACGATCCTCCCGACCGTGATCCGCGCCCTCGCCGAAGCCGGCTGCGAGGTCAAGGACATGAGCGTCGGCAACTCCACCCTCGAAGACGTCTTCGTCGAGCTGACCGGCAGGGAGCTGCGATGACCACCGCCGCCACGTCCGCGCCCACCGAGGACACCGCCCCCGAGGCGGACGACCCGACGGCCACCGCCGAGCCCCAGGCACAGCCGACCGCCCGCGGCGGCCGGCACCGGCGCCGGGCCACCCGCTGGCGGACCTTCTGGTTCATCCTGTGGCGGGACATCTTCGTCACCGGCCGTGAGATCGCGCCGTTCCTCGGCCAGGTCCTCGTGGAGCCCTTCTTCATCCTCTTCGTCTTCGGCAAGGTGCTCGGCAACCTCGGCTACACCACGCCGGGGTTCGAGCAGGTGCTGCTGCCCGGCGTCGTCGCGCTCAACAGCTTCCTGGTGAGCCTGCAGAACACCGCCCTGCCGCTGGCCATCGACTTCTCCTACACCAAGGAGATCGAGGACCGGCTGCTGGCGCCGATCCCCGTGGTGCTGGTCGCGATCGAGAAGGTGCTGTTCGGTGCCATACGCGGGCTGATCGGCTCGTTGGTCATGATCCCGATCGGCCTGCTCCTCCTCGACCACGTCTCCTGGCCGCTGCACACCCTGCCGGCCACCCTGGGCATCCTGTCGCTGGGCGGTCTGGTCGGCGGCACGGTGGGCCTGACGCTGGGCACGCTGGCCCCGGCGCGGCACATCAGCATCGTCTTCGCCATGACGCTCACGCCGATCATGTTCACCGGCGCCACCCAGTTCCCCTGGGCGAGCCTGTCCCACATCCGCTGGTTCCAGATCCTGTGCACCCTCAACCCGCTGACCTACGTCAGCGAGGCGATGCGCGGCCTGCTGCTGCCGTCCGGCGGACCGCACTCGATTCCGCTGCCCATCTGCATAGGCGCCATCGCCGCGGGATGCCTGGTCTACGGATTCATCGGAATCCGCGGTTTCCACCGCCGCGCGCAGGACTAGGCCCGTGCACCCGGTGGGAATCGACGGAATTCAGCACCACCCCCGAGCAGCAAAGGGCGTTCACACGACCATGACGACGACATCCACGGCGCCCCGCACCGCGATCGTGTTTCCCGGAATGGGACCTTCCAAGTTCGCCGAAGTGGGGAAGTTCCTACTCCTGGACCCCTTCGCACGGGCCCGTCTCGCCGAGGCCGACCAGGCTCTGGGCACCTCGGTCTTCGACAACTTCAGGGAACAGACGGACGACTACTCCGAATTCAGCCAGGTGGCCTTTCTGGTCAACTCCATGGCCATGGCCGACCGCGCCGAGGAGACCCTCGGTGTCGTACCGGACATCTGCGTGGGCCCGAGCTTCGGGCAGAAGGCGGCGGCGGCCTACGTCGGCTCGCTGCCGTTCGCGGAGGTGGTCCGGCTCACGGCGGAACTCGCCCGGCTCGAGGAGGACTTCTTCGGCCGGGAGTACAGCGACGTGGTCACCCACTCCTTCGTGCGCACCCCCGAGGAGCGCCTCGCCGAGATCCTCGCCGACTTCGACGAGCGCGGTGTGTGGTACGAGTTCTCCGGCCACCTCGACCGCGGCTTCACGATGCTCTCGTTGCGGGAGACCGAACTGGAGGAGTTGAAGGAGCGGATCAGCAAGGCGGGCGGCTACTCGATGTACAGCATGCGCCCGCCGGTGCACGCCCCGGCCTTCGCCGCCCTGCGCCGCCGGGCCGAGGAGGAGGTCTTCTCCCGCTACGCGTTCGCCGATCCGAAGCTGCCCGTGGTGACCGACCAGGACGGCACGGTGATCAACTCGGCGGACGAGCTGCGCACCATGATGCTGGACACCTTCGACCGGCCCATCAACTGGCCGGCCGTCGTGGCCGCGTTGAAGGACTCCGGTGTGTCCAGGGTGTGCGTGACAGGCCCGGACAACCTCTTCCACCGCCTGGACTGCACCAAGGACAACTTCGAGGTCGAGGCCGTGGGCCTGCCCAAGCGCTCGCGCCCCCGCAGGTCCTCGTCATAACCCTCGGCCAGGTAGATAGAGAGACCTTAGTCTCACCGTCATCGAATAGTGTGACAATACTGTGAGCAAAGTCGAAGCCGAACGCTGCAGGATGGGCCAAGCTCCATTCGTACCAAAAGCCTGTCGAAACAGCGATGTACGAACTCTTGCCTAGATCGACTATCGCTCTACGAACATGTGCTAAATCACAATAGAGAAGTCAGACGCTAGGACTGAATAGTGAGTAGTACCGCATGAATGCGCGTCTGAGTATGCTTGCCCTGCGGGTTAAAGACGGAGATGTCTCTTCGTAGCTCCTCGTTGTCCGTGTCCGGTGCCCATTCGTTAGGCAAGATCCATGGCACGCCTGCCTGAGCGGCAGAGTTTATAAGCATCATATCAACTTCCTGAGAAAGTCCCGCCCGAAGTGTAATAACGAGGGCATCATGACCCTTAAGAGCCGCAATTACGGTGTTGGGCTGACTATAGTCGACTCGAGAGCAAATGACGCCGCTTGGCAGCTCGTTAAGGCTGTTTGAGCGAGTGATTGCTGTTACTTTGTGCTTGCCAGACTTTAACAAAGCGTTTGTTATGAATCGACCGCTACCACCGCCAGCCTAAACGTAAATCAAATGTTTTCAGTGTAACTGTTAGAAGTCTAACAACGGCAGCCAACAGCAGGTGAAGGGTAACGTACGCCAACAACAGCTACTTTTGTAATATGATTCAACATTGTGATAAGACATTTGGTAGTACAAGACCTTGTTGTACATGCAGCACTAGTCATTTTATATAAACGCAGCAGCAATGGTCGCATTAGGCTCATCTGCTCGTGCGCTCGGCTCGGCTCGGCTCGGCTCGGCTCGGCCGACCGCCAGCCGTTTCACGGACATTTTCTGGCAGTAACGAAGCTATTCAGAGCGCCTAAAAGTGCCGACTTTGTTTTTCTCTAGAATCTAAAGGATGCGGTAAATGTTTCGGTGGGATTTTAAAGACGCTGGCTGTCGCTCAAGCAAGTTTGCTCAGGGTCGGCCTGTAACCTAAGTGTGAGGTCATTTGCGATCACTAACCCTGCAGCGACCGTTGTGAAAGTAAGCGGATAGGAGATTTTCATGTCATTGGCAGCCACGTGTAGGTATTGGACGTGTTTGCTGGT
>NZ_JBSFDI010000024.1:0-146588 GCF_053593835.1 Streptomyces sp. NPDC002076 | reverse complement strand
GCAGGGGAAGATGCAGCCGATGATCCTGGTGATGCTGCGGCCGACCGTGGCGCCGCCGCGGGACACCGAGTGCGTCGACGTTCCCGGGGGCCCGCAGACCGAGACGTTCTTCGCGAAGGACCTGCGCGACTCGGTGATGGCCCACTACCGGGTCGACAAGACGCCCGCCAGCTGGGGCATCGTGGGCGACTCGACCGGCGGCTACTGCGCGCTGAAGGTCGCCATGCACCACCCGGGTTCGTACGCGGCCGCCGCGGGCCTGTCGCCGTACTACAAGGCGCCGATCGACCCCACCACCGGGGACCTCTTCCACGGCAACAAGAACCTGCAGAACCGGTCCAACCTCTTCTGGACGCTCAAGCACCTGACCGCGCCCGAGACATCGCTGCTCGTCACCAGCAGCAGGATCGGTGAGCACAATTACAAGGACACGCTCTCCTTCATCAAGAGCGTGCAGGACACGAACGTGACCAGGATTTCGTCGATCATCCTCCCGAGCGGCGGCCACAACTTCAACACCTGGCGGCGGGAGATCCCCGCCACCCTCCAGTGGCTCAGCTCGCGACTGGTCGCCCACTGAAGGTGTGGGCCTGACGCCCCGTCGGGCAAGGCCCGGTCATCTGGCTGGCGTCACTGGCTGGCTGTCCGTTGACCGTGCTCATGCCGTTGGCGCGAACGGGTTGGAGCGTGTATGTGGATGCGATCGGACTCGCGGCTCTCGGAACATAGTTCACGGCTTTTCTTTCAACTTATATTGACGGCTTGTCGGGTGGCGCCTAACGTCCGATCAACATCGCGCCCCACAGGCGACCTAGGAGACACGCGTGGCAAACGTTCTCGCTGTGCTCGTCCGAGCCCACCGTCATCGCAGACGCGCAACCGCCCTCACGGCTGCGCTCCTGCTGCCGGCCGCCGCCGGCATCGCACTGGTCTCGGCCCCGAGCGCCGGCGCCGCGACCATCCCCACCGCCCCCACTACCGTCGTGAACGCGAACAGCGGCAAATGTGTTGACGCGCGTGCCGCGGCCACCGATAACGGCACCGCTGTGCAGCAGTACACCTGCAACGGCACCGGCGCCCAGTCCTGGCAGTTCACCCCGACCGACAGCGGCTACTACCGGATCGGGGTCGCCTCCGCGCCGAATCAGGTCTGGGACGAGACCGGCGTCTCCACCGCCGACGGCGCGCTGACCCAACTGTGGCTCTACGGCGGCGGCGCCAACCAGCAGTGGCTGCCCGTCGCCGAGGCCTCCGGCACGTACCACTTCGTCAACCGCAACAGCGGCAAGTGCCTCGACGTGCCGTCCGCGTCCACTGCCGACAGCGTCCAGTTGCAGCAGTACACCTGCAACGGCACCGGCGCCCAGTCCTTCACGCTCACCGGCGGCCTCACCCCGCCGCCCAACACCCCGGACTTCGGCCCCAACGTGACGGTGTTCGACCCGTCGATGCCGATGTCCACCATCCAGTCGAAGATCAACTCGGTCTACAGCACCCAGCAGACCAACGAGTTCGGCACCCAGCGCAACGCCCTGCTGTTCACCCCCGGCACGTACAACGTCGACATACCCGTCGGCTACTACACCCAGGTCGCCGGGCTCGGGCTGTCACCGGACCAGGTGTCGATCACGGGCGGCGGCATACACGTCGAGGGGCACACCAGCGACGGCAACGCCACCCAGAACTTCTGGCGCGACGCCGAGAACATGTCGGTGAGCCCCAGCTCGGGAAGCACCATGTGGGCCGTCTCGCAGGCGGACCCGTTCCGGCGCATGGACGTGCACGGCAGCATGAAACTGTGGGACGACACCCACGGCACCACCACCAACTGGTCCAGCGGCGGCTACATCGGCGACTCCCGCGTCTCCGGCCAGATCAACTCCGGAACCCAGCAGCAGTTCCTCACCCAGGACACCGCCATGGACGGCGGCTGGACCGGGCACAACTGGAACATGGTCTTCGTCGGCGACACCGGCGCCCCGGCGACCAGCTTCCCCAATCCGCAGTACACCACCGTCGCCCAGAGCCCGGTGATGCGCGAGAAGCCGTTCCTCTACGTCGACGGCTCGGGCAACTGGCAGGTGTTCGTCCCGTCTGTGCGCACCAATGTCCAGGGCCCGGACTGGGCGAACGGCAACGCCCCGGGCACCTCGCTGCCGATCAGCCAGTTCTACATCGTAAAGCCCGGCGACACCGCCACGACGATCAACAACGCGCTCGCCGCCGGCCAGAACCTGATCGTCACCCCGGGCGTTTACCACCTGTCCGCCCCGCTGAACATCACGCGCCCCGACACGGTGGTCCTGGGACTGGGCCTGGCCACCCTCGTGCCGGACAACGGCGTCACGGCGATCACGACCGCCGATGTCGACGGCATCGACATCGCCGGGCTGCTGATCAGCGCGAACACCACCAACTCCAGCACACTGATGCAGGTCGGCCCGGCGGGCTCGAGTGCCAGTCACACCGGCGACCCCATCGTGCTGCACGACGTGTTCTTCCGCATCGGCGGCGACATCGCCGGCAAGGCCACCCAGACACTGGTGATCAACAGCAACGACGTCATCGGCGACGACCTGTGGCTGTGGCGAGCCGACCACACCGACGGCGTCGGCTGGACGACCAACCCGGCCGCCAACGGACTGATCGTCAACGGCAACGACGTGACCATGTACGGCCTGGCGGTCGAGCACTACCAGAAGTACCAGACCACCTGGAACGGCAACGGCGGCCGCACGTACTTCTACCAGAGCGAGACCCCCTACGACGTGCCCGACCAGTCCAGCTGGACCACCAGTGGAGGCGACCTCGGCTACGCCTCCTACAAGGTCGCCAACTCGGTCACCTCACACGAGGCGTGGGGTGTGGGTGTCTACGCCTACCTCCGCGACAACCCCTCCGTCGTCCTCGGCCATGCCATCGAGACACCCACCACGTCCACGGTGAAGTTCCACAGCATGGTCACCACGGTCCTCGGCGGCGACGGCACCATCAACCACATCATTGACGGCACCGGCAACCAGGTGACCCCGAGCAGCAACGTGGCCTACCTGGTCGGCTATCCGTAAGTCCGACGCGGACCTGACGGCACACAGGACAGAGGCCGGCATGGGGCGAGAGGGCCCGGGCGGGGGACCGCCCGGGCCCTCTTGGTGGAGCGGAACCAGACCTTCTGCGGCGAGCCCGCCCCGCTCGCGGCCGCCGAACGGACGCTGATCGGTGAGCGCCCACAACTCCATGCCGTGGTGCCAGAACACCCGCTCATTCTCCGGCAGTTCGGCCGGCACCCAGTGCGGGTCGCTCGCGGCCTGAGCGTCCAACGGGGTCACAGACGGCAACACACGTCGTTTTCCGGAGCAGGGCGGACCCGCCCGGTATCTCGGGCTCAGTGGTCGTATGACAGGGCAGCCTGCTTCCGACAAGGTGAAGATCCCTTGGTCACCGGCACCAAGGGCTTCCGCGGCATCCAGACCCGCGTGAGCGGGGTCCTCGCCTGGCGGAACCTGTTCTGGGGGCTGACCTACGCCATGGCCGACAACCCGGACGTCTGGAAGGACGGCGCCCTCCTGCAAGTGGCGAGGAACTGCGCATGGCTCACGAAGCGCCACAATGCGTGAAAGCCGACGGCCACAGGTGACCTTCGCTGGTGCAAGGTCGATACTGCCAATAGACGGGAGGGACGTTACCCCGATCAGGGTGGCCCCAGCACCTGTCATCGCGTCACAAGAGTCAGCGTCGAGTCAGCAAGAGACCCGCCACAAGCCGCCTCCGACCGCCACGAACCGCCTGGATCAAGAAGGCCCTCAGTGCCGATGACCTGTGAAGACGCAGGCCCGAAGCCCAAGTGCCAAGCTCCCGAGGAGACACCCATGAAGATGCTGATCAACGTCCCGGAGACCGTCGTGGCGGACGCGCTGCGCGGAATGGCGGCCGCGTATCCCGATCTGATCGTGGACGTGGAGAACCGGGTGATCGTCCGCCGGGACGCTCCCGTGGCCGGGCAGGTGGCGCTGGTGTCCGGCGGCGGGTCGGGGCACGAGCCGCTGCACGGCGGGTTCGTGGGCCCGGGCATGCTCTCCGCCGCATGTCCCGGAGAGGTGTTCACCTCCCCGGTGCCGGACCAGATGGCGCGTGCCGCGGCGGCCGTGGACAGCGGCGCCGGTGTGCTGTTCGTCGTGAAGAACTACACCGGCGACGTGCTCAACTTCGACATGGCGGCCGAACTGGCCGAGGACGAGGGCATCCAGGTCGCCAAGGTGCTCGTCAACGACGATGTGGCGGTCACCGACAGCCTGTACACGGCCGGCCGGCGCGGCACCGGCGCGACGCTGTTCGTGGAGAAGATCGCGGGCGCCGCAGCGGCCGAGGGGCAGCCGCTGGAGCGGGTCGAGTCCATCGGGCGTCAGGTGAACGAGAACTCCCGGAGTTTCGGTGTCGCGCTCAGCGCCTGCACGACCCCGGCGAAGGGCAGCCCCACCTTCGATCTGCCGGACGGCGAGCTGGAGTTGGGCATCGGCATCCACGGCGAGCCGGGCCGGGAGCGGCGTCCGATGATGACCTCCGGGGAGATCGCCGACTTCGCGGTGAACGCGATCCTGGAGGACATGCCGCCGCGCAGCCCCGTGCTGGTGCTGGTCAACGGCATGGGCGCCACCCCGCTGCTGGAGCTGTACGGATTCAACGCCGAGGTTCAGCGGGTGCTGCGCGAGCGCGGGGTGGCCGTGGCCCGCACACTCGTCGGCAACTACGTCACCTCCCTGGACATGTCGGGCGCGTCGGTGACGCTCTGTCAGGTCGACGAGGAGCTGCTGCGGCTGTGGGACGCGCCGGTGCGGACTCCCGCGCTGCGGTGGGGGATGTGATACGGCGGACGAGGCGACCATCACCCGTAGCACGCCGGTCATCACCCCTACCACGCAAGGAGATCCAGTGCTCGACGCCGACTTCTTCCGCCGCTGGATGGCGGCGACCGCCACGTCCGTGAACCGCGAGGCGGAGCGGCTCACCGCCCTCGACTCGGCCATCGGGGACGCAGACCACGGCAGCAATCTGCAGCGCGGCTTCACCGCCGTGCACGCCGCCCTGGAGAAGGAGGCGCCGGACACCCCGGGCGCGGTCCTGGTGCTCGCCGGGCGGCAGCTCATCTCCACGGTCGGCGGCGCCTCGGGGCCGCTGTACGGCACGCTGCTGCGCCGGACCGGCAAGGCCCTCGGCGAGGCCGCGGAGGTCAGCGAGGAGCAGCTGGCCGAGGCGCTGCGCGCGGGCGTGGACGGGGTGATGGCGCTGGGCGGGGCGGCACCCGGCGACAAGACGATGATCGACGCCCTGGTGCCGGCCGTGGACGCGCTCGGCGACGGATTCGCCGCCGCGCGGGCCGCCGCCGAGGAGGGCGCGGTGGCCACCACCCCGCTGCAGGCCCGCAAGGGCCGGGCGAGCTATCTCGGCGAGCGCAGCATCGGCCACCAGGACCCGGGGGCGACCTCGTCGGCGCTGCTCATCGCCGGTCTCGAAGAGGCGGCGGAGGGCGGACGGTGAGTGACGAGAAGGTGGTCGGGATCGTGCTGGTGTCGCACAGCGCGGAAGTGGCCGCCTCGGTCGCCGAGTTGGCGAAGGGCCTGGCGGGCGGGGCCCCGGCGGTTCCCGTGGCCCCGGCGGGCGGCACCGAGGGCGGCGGGCTGGGCACCAGCGCCGAGCTGATCGCCGCCGCGGCGGCCTCGGTGGACCGGGGCGCCGGGGTGGCGGTGCTCACCGATCTCGGCAGTGCCGTGCTGACCGTGAAGGCGTTGATCGCCGAGGGGGACGAACTGCCCGACGACACGCGGCTGGTGGACGCGCCGTTCGTCGAGGGCGCGGTCGCGGCGGTGGTCACCGCCGCCACCGGGGCCGACCTGGACGCGGTGGAGGCCGCGGCGGCGGAGGCGTACGGCTACCGCAAGGTGTGACCCGGCCGCGGGGGCAGGCTGGTCATCTGTTCGCGACGAACAGCCTGGCCAGCCGCGCTCCTGCGGCGACGGCCGCCGTGTGGTCCTCGATGGGGTGCACGCGGGAGTGCCTGAAGACGATGTAGGTGACCCCGGAGGGCGCCCCGCCGCTACGCGGGTCGGCCCGGATGCCGAGGGCCCGTGCGGTGGCGTAGGAGGCCTCGCCGATGAGGTCGCGCGGACCGGTGTCGCCGACCACGGCGTACTGCACCCGGTCCCGGTAGATGACGGCGGCGACCGAGCCGCCTCGAACGCCGAGCTTGCGGGGGTTCCAGATACGGCTGGGGGCCGGGACGACGATGTAGGGCAGGGTCTCGGCGTTCAGATGCCGGCCGTCGGACTGCTGGTAGGCGGTCACGGTGGCGAACTGCGGGTCGGTGCGGCGATTGCAGCGGGCGGTGGACCGTCCGTCGCAGTCGACGTCCATGTCGGCCTTCCAGAAGACGGCGTCCTGGGTGCCGCAGACGGGCACGGTGGCGGGTCTGCCGGCGTCGGTGCGGTACCGGCCGCGGGAGATCTGGTGGCATTCGCCCAGCCGGGCCAGCAGGTCGGTGGCGGCCACCGCGCCCGCGCTGCGGGCCGCGGGCCGTTCCCAGGGCGGGACGGGGGCGGCCGGTACGTACAGCGAGGCCGGAAGGTGCAGTGCGGCCGGGGCGAGCAGGGCGACGCCGGCCAGGGCCGGCGTCAGCGACGGGACACGCACGATGAGAGAACCCTCTCGTCGGGGACGGGCGGACATCCAGCACACTGTGGTGGCGGTCCGGGCGGCCGGGCGTACCGGCCGCCCGGAAGGGGCTGGATGGAGCACGCTTCTGACGACTGATGAGGGACAAGAGGACGCTGCGGGACAACAGGGGCCGGGGATCGGGAACAAGCCCGCCCCCGATCCCCCGGCCACCCGCGTCGGCGCGGCTTCGGCGACGACAGCGTGTCCGCGCCAGCGGCATGAACTCCCCTGCCCTCTCGGGTAGTTCAGCCCTAGGGAAGCTCAGCATACGTAACTTCCCGGCATGGTCACCAACGCGGGCCCCCAGGTCACCCGTGCGGCCCTCTTGCCGCGCCCGCACCCGCCGCGCCATATTGGTCCGGACCTTTCTGTGATGTCCCATGGCGCCGGCCCCGGGAGGCAGAGCCGTGCGACGCGTTCCATGGCCGCTCGTGCCGGTCTGCGGGGCCCTGCTGCTGGTCGCGTCCTGCGCCTGGAGCCAGGCGGGCGAAAGCGACGAAGGCCTGGCGCCCGGCGCTCCCGGCGGGGTCACCGCGCAGGCGGGCAGTGCCACCAGCGTGCACGTGATGTGGAACGCGGTGCCGGACAGCCCTGGCATCCGCACCTATGAGGTGTATCGCGGCACCACGAAGGTGGAGGACGTGCCGGGTTCGCAGCACATGGTGGACGTCACCAGGCTCAGGCCGTCCAGCGTGTATGCCTTCACCGTGCGGGCCCGGGACACCGAGGGGCGGCTCGGACCGCCGAGTCGTACGGTGCGAGCGCGGACCCCGGCGCGGGTGGCGGCGGACCGCTCGGCGCCCAGCCGGCCGTCGCATCCCGCCGGGCGGGTGCTCGGCGCCCGGGAGGTCCAGCTGTTCTGGGGCGCTTCCCGCGACGACCGGGGCGTGGTGTCGTACGACGTGTACCAGGGCGGGGCGAAGATCCACAGCGTCGGCGGGAACCAGACCGCGACCGTGGTCACCGGACTGCGCCCCGGCACCCGTTACGCCTTCACGGTGCGGTCCCGCGACGCCGCCGACAACCTCTCCCCCGCGAGTGCCCCGGTCCGCCTCACCACCCCGGGCACCGACGACGGCCGGAACACCGCCCCCACCGGCTTCACCGCGAAGACCCACCGGGCCGGCGGGGCGTACTACCTCGACCTGGCCTGGGACCCGCCGCGCACTGACGGCGTGATCACCGAGTTCCAGATCGAGCTCGACGGCACCGCGGCGACCTCGCTGGTGTGGGGCGGCACTCCCCCACGCGGCCGGGCGACCTACAGCTTCTACGTCGGCCGGACCCCTGGGGACGAGCACCGGGTACGGCTGCGGGCACGGCTGCCGGACGGCACGTGGGGCGGCTGGTCTCCGGAGCTGACGGTAACGACGGAGGGCTGATGCGGAGGACGCGGTCCATGGCGCCCTGCGCCGGCCGAAGGAAACCGTCACCTGACCGGCTGCCTCCCAGGTGCGCGCGTCCCCGCGGCCACGTTGGCTGCTGCCCATGCACACCTCGCGACTCCTCGTCCGCTCCGGTCTGGCCCTGGTGGCCGCCGTGGCGCTCCCGGCCACCCTCGCCGGGCCGTCCGCAGCGGCCTCGGGCATCTCCGTCAGCACCACCGGGTCCGGCGTCTCGGTGGTCACCAGCGCCTGCTCGGAGATCAACGGCAGCTGGGGCAACGCGGCCCTGCTCACCAGCGGGCAGGCGAACTTCTCCCAGGGCCGGCAGGTGCCGCTGGCGGGCACGTCCGTCCGCCAGTCCGCGACCTGGTCGAAGGTGAAGCCGGGGACGTACACCGTGGTCGTGGTCTGTTCCAGCGGCAGCACCGCGGGCAGCCAGTCGGTGATCGTCACGTCCGGATCGGGGCCGACGATCTCCTCGACGGCCTCGCCGGCGTCCGCCCGGGGTGTGCTGGGCGGCCTGGGCGGTGCCGCCCGGGACTACGGCCCGCTGACGCTGGGCATCGGCGCGGCCCTGGTGAGCACCGGGGCCATCGCCACGGGCTGGTATCTGCGCCGGCGCGCGAAGCCCTACCGGCTCTGACGCAGCGGCCGCGGACCCGGCTCAGCCGCCCTCGGGTCGCAGTTCGGCGAACTCCGCCAGGGCATGGGCCAGCCACTGGGTCCAGAACGTCTCCAGGTCGATGCCGGCCCGCAGCACGAGATGGCGCAGCCGGTCCTCGGGGGCGTCCCGCTCGGGCGGGAAGTCGCGCTTCTCGATCTCCTGGTACTCGGCCAACTGCCGCCGGTGCAGGTCCAGATGGCGGCGCAGATCCGCCTCCAGGCCCGCCGTGCCGACCACCGCCGCGGCCCGCAGCCGCAGCAGGAGCGTGTCCCGCAGCGGCTTGGGGTCCTGCCCGGCGGCGGCCCAGCGGGCCAGTTCGGCGCGGCCCGCGGGCAGGACCTCGTAGCTCTTCTTCTGCCCACGGGCCGGCGCTTCCGCCGGCAGTGTGCGGATGAGGCCGTCGGCCTCCAGTTTCGCCAGCTCGCGATAGATCTGCTGGTGCGTCGCGGACCAGAAGTAGCCGATCGACTTGTCGAACCGGCGGGTCAGCTCCAGTCCCGACGACGGCTTTTCCAGCAGGGCGGTGAGGATCGCGTGCGGGAGTGACATGGCCTCATCCTAGGGATCGCCGGACGGCGCCCTACAGCGCCGCCGCCAGCTCCGTGCCCTGCTTGATGGCCCGCTTGGCGTCCAGCTCGGCGGCGACGTCCGCGCCGCCGATGAGATGGACGCTGCGCCCGGCGGCGGCCAGTTCCTCGTACAGGTCGCGGCGCGGCTCCTGGCCGGTGCACAGGACCACCGTGTCGACCTCCAGCACCGTGCTCTCCTCGCCGACGGTGAGGTGCAGGCCCGCGTCGTCGATCCGGTCGTAGCGGACGCCCGGGACCATGGTCACGCCGCGGTGCTTGAGCTCGGTGCGGTGGATCCAGCCGGTGGTCTTGCCGAGGTCCGCGCCCACCTTGGTGGTCTTGCGCTGCAGCAGGTGGACCTGGCGCGGTGGGGTGGGCCGCTGCGGCGCGGCGAGGCCGCCCGGCGTCCGGTAGTCCATGTCGACGCCCCAGGCGCGGAAGTACGTCTCCGGGTCCTCGCTCGCCTTGTCCCCGCCGTCGGTGAGGTATTCGGCGACGTCGAAGCCGATGCCGCCGGCGCCGAGGACGGCGACCCGGTCGCCGACGGACACGCGGCCCTGCAGCACGTCGAGGTAGCCGACGACGCGCGGGTGGTCGACGCCGGGGATGTCCGGGGTGCGCGGGGTGACGCCGGTGGCGACCACGACCTCGTCGTAGCCGGCCACGGTCTCGGCGGTGACCCAGGTGTCGAGGCGTACGTCGACCCCGTGCGCGTCGAGCTGGTGGCGGAAGTAGCGCAGCGTCTCGTCGAACTCCTGCTTGCCGGGGACCTTGCGGGCCACGTTGAGCTGGCCGCCGATCTCGCTCGCGGCGTCGAAGAGGGTGACCTCGTGGCCGCGTTCGGCGGCGCTCACCGCGCAGGCCAGGCCCGCCGGTCCCGCGCCGACGACGGCGACGCGCTTCTTCAGCCGGGTCGGGGAGAGCAGCAGCTCGGTCTCGTGGCAGGCGCGCGGGTTGACCAGGCAGGAGGTGATCTTGCCGCTGAAGGTGTGGTCGAGGCAGGCCTGGTTGCAGCCGATGCAGGTGTTGATGGCCTCGGGGGTGCCGGCGGCGGCCTTGGCGACGAAGTCGGGGTCGGCGAGCATCGGGCGGGCCATGGAGACCATGTCCGCGCAGCCGCCGGCCAGCAACTCCTCTGCCAGCTCCGGGGTGTTGATGCGGTTGGTGGTCACCAGCGGCACGGACACCTCGCCCATGAGCTTCTTGGTGACCCAGGTGTAGGCGCCGCGCGGGACGGAGGTGGCGATGGTGGGGATGCGGGCCTCGTGCCAGCCGATGCCGGTGTTGATGATCGTCGCCCCGGCGGCCTCGACCGCCTTGCCGAGGGTGATCACCTCGTCCAGCGAGGAACCGCCCGGAACCAGGTCCAGCATGGACAGCCGGTAGATGACGATGAAGTCCTCGCCGACCGCCTCGCGGACCCGCCTGACGATCTCGACGGGGAAACGCATCCGGTTCTCGTACGACCCGCCCCAGCGGTCGGTGCGCCGGTTGGTCTGCGCCGCGATGAACTCGTTGATCAGATAGCCCTCGGAGCCCATGATCTCCACGCCGTCGTAGCCGGCCTGCCGGGCGAGGCGGGCGGCACGGGCGTAGTCGTCGATGGTGCGCTCGACGTCGGCCTCGGTGAGTTCGCGCGGCACGAAGGGGCTGATCGGCGCCTGCAGCGGGCTGGGTGCGACCAGGTCCTGGTGGTAGGCGTACCGCCCGAAGTGCAGGATCTGCATCGCGATCCGGCCGCCCTCGCGGTGCACGGCCTCGGTGACCACCTGGTGCTGCTCGGCCTCCGCCTCGGTGGTGAGCCGGGCGCCGCCCTCGTACGGCCGGCCCTCGTCGTTGGGCGCGATGCCGCCGGTGACGATGAGGCCCACCCCGCCGCGGGCGCGGGCCGCGTAGAACGCCGCCATGCGCTCGAAGCCGCGCTCGGCCTCCTCCAGGCCCACGTGCATGGAGCCCATCAGTACGCGGTTGGGCAGCGTGGTGAAGCCCAGGTCGAGCGGGGTCATCAGGTGTGGGTAACGGCTCATCGGGCCCTCCGTGCGCGGTGTCGTCGCCTCTTGTTGTAGAGGAAGCGCGAGCCTTTATGCAACTAGTTGCACAACCGCTGGGAGGTGACACCGACCACCTTGTACCTACTAGTATGTACAAGCAGCACGCACCACTTCCGGACAACGGCGAGGCGCAGTACGCCCCGGCCGACGCCGAGCCGGCCGGGGCGCTGCAGTAGTACGGGAAGGGGTCAGCGGCTGCGCAGCCGCAGATGCAGGTCCCTCTCCTGGTCGCCGGAGGCCGTACAGGTCTCCTCGACGGTGAACATCGAGTCCAGGGTGTGCCGGAACCGGTCCACGGCCCAGTAGCCGCCCTGGACGTCCGCCTGGACGGACGCGTCGAGGTGGACCGGCGGGCAGCCCGGCCCCCGGGCGTCCGCGACGTCGTACGTGCCGAGCCACACCATCGGACGGACCTCGTGGAGCTGCTGAGGGATCTCGTCCGCGCCCCGGTCGGACGCGAAGCAGGAGCCCAGCGCGTCGAAGACGAGGCGCGCGTCCTCCTTGGAACCGCTGATCTCCACCGTGACGGTTTCCGGATGCGACCGCTCCGTGTGTGCCATTGATCGCTCCTTTCGTGGCGCGCCGCGGTGAAAGGGAGTACCCCGCCGAACCGCGTCCACCCTCAGGAAAGCACCACCTGCCGGTCGGCACACCCCAGGCGGGTTCAGCCGCGGGAGAACTTGTACGTCTTGCTGTCCGTCAGGATGCAGAAGCCCGGTGACATCACGATCACGCGCAGGATCCCGGTGCGCCGGTCGTAGTCGATGCCCTCCACCTCGAAGCTGCCGGAACAGGAACTGCGCAGCGGCAGCTGGCGCAGGGCGGTGACATGGCCGGTGACGTCACCGGAGCCGTTCGGCGGTGCCGACAGGTCGATCTGGAGCAGCGGCTTGGTCATGCCGAAGAGGCTGCCGTCGGGGTCGTCGGAGGAGCACAGCAGGGTGGTGGGGCCGGAGAAGTCGCAGCCCTGGACGTCACGGACGGCGTGGTCGAGGTTGACCGTGGACACCTGCGGGAGGTTCGCCGAGGGCGAGGTGGACGGGTTGACGCCGGGGGTGGGAAAGACCAGCAGGCGGTTCATCGTCCCCCACTCGCCCGAGAGCATCCACTGGCCGTCGGGCGAGATCGCGTCCCAGGAGTTGTTCAGCGCCTCGCCGGGGCTGAGCGTGTGGACGTACTCCGACCAGGTGCCGTCGGGCGCCTGCACGCGGTACATCTTCGAGTTGCCGGAGTCCTGCTGGTAGGGCTCGATGTAGTAGCCGTTGTACGAGGCGTCGGGGTCGCCGACGTGGTTCCAGCCGCGCATGGAGACACCGAGGGGAATGGTGCCGATACCGGTGTACCGGTTGGGGCTGTTCGCGGGGACCTCCACGGAGGTCAGTCCCTGGCTCTCGTCCAGTGGCCGGGCGCGGTCGGAGCCGGTCTCCGTCCAGGTGTCGGCCGCGGAGGCGGGCACGGGTGCGGTGAGGGACACGACAGCGGCGGTGGCGAGGGTGACGAGACCGGCGAGGACTGCGTGACAACGTTGCCGGGCGGACGCGGGCATGGCCGACTCCTCGGGCGGGGGGCGGGGCTGGGAACACTCGGTCGGCGGACAGTCTGGCGTGGCGTGTTAGTCATGTACAGGCCAATGCAGCAACATGAGCGTGAACTCTCCCCGTCCGCCGAACGGGCGTGCAGGATGTCCGGGACAGACTTCGGCCCCGGCCCGCGGGCTTCGACGGACGTGCACGGCTGTGGTGAGAGATGGTGGAGGTAACCGGCGCGGCGTCGGAAAGTCGGGTGTGAGCTTGGTGGATCAAGGGGAGTCGGCACGGGGGACGGCGTGCCGTGCGGACGGGCGAAGGCGGTGCATGGCATGAGTGCAGCCGAGGCTCCGGTGACGGAGGGCGGCGAGCCCGTGCGCGGGCCCGTGCGGCCGGGCGGACTGCTCGACGTGCTGGGCGTGGCGTCGGTGGTGCTGGACACCACCGGGCGGATCGTGCTGTGGAGCCCTCAGGCGGAGGAGCTGTTCGGCTACGGCGCGAGCGAGGCCCTCGGCCAGTACGCGGCCCGGCTCATGGTCCACGAACGGCACTTCGAGCTGGTCGGCAAGCTCTTCGCCGATGTGATGCGCACCGGGCAGAGCTGGGCCGGCGGCTTCCCGATCCGGCACAAGGACGGCAGCACCCGCCTGGTGGAGTTCCGCAACATGCGGCTGCTGGACGACCACGGTGACGTGTACGCGCTCGGACTGTGCGCCGACCAGTCGACCGTACGGCGTCTGGAGCAGGACGTGGCGCTGTCCGAGCGGATGGTGAAGCAGTCGCCGATCGGCTACGCGGTGCTGGACACACAGCTGCGGTACGTCTCGGTCAACCCCGCCCTGGAGAAGATCAACGGGGTGCCGGCCGCCGAGCACGTGGGGCGGACGCTGCGCGAGGTGCTGCCCATGCTGGACTCCGAGCCGGTGGAGACCGACGCCCGGCAGGTGCTGGACACCGGTGTGCCGGTCATCGACAACACGCTGGTCGGCCGTACCCCCGCCGACCCGGACGAGGACCACACCTGGGCCCATTCGCTGTACCGGCTCGAGGATGCCATGGGCAATGTGCTCGGAGTTGCGGTCACGGTGGTCGACATCACCGAGCAGCACCGGGCCTCCATGGAGGCGGAGGCCGCCCGCCGCCGGCTCGCGGTCATCGCCGACGCCTCCGCCCGGATCGGTACGACGCTCGAACTGGAACGCACCGCCTGCGAGTTGGCCGAGGTCGCGGTTCCGGAGCTCGCCGACCTGGCGGCCGTGGATCTGCTGGACTCGGTGGTGGAGGGCCGGCGCAGCACGCTCGGGCCGTCGGAGTCGGCGGTGATCCGGGCCCTTGCGGTGCGTCCGCAGGACGGCTCGGACGCGGTGCTGGCCGCCGATCCGCCCGGCCGGATCGCGCGGTACGGACCCGACCGGCTGGTCACCGAGTGTGTGCGCTCGGGCGAGGCGGTGCTGGTGCCGCAGGTGAAGGACGAGGACCTGCCGCGCATCGGCCGCTGCCCCGAGGCGGCCGAACTACTGGGCCGCGCGGGGCTGCACTCCTATCTCGCGGTGCCCCTGATCGCGCGCGGCGAGGTGCTGGGCGCCCTGGATCTCAAACGCACCCGCAATCCTGCGCCGTTCGACGAGGACGACGTGCTGCTCGCCCGGGAGCTGGCGGCCCGGGCCGCCGTGCAGATCGACAACGCGCGCTGGTACCAGAACGCCCGCAACACCGCCCTCACCCTGCAGCGGAGTCTGCTGCCCAGCAGCCCGCCGGTGACGACCGGCCTGGAGGTGGCCTCCCGCTACCAGCCCGCCGGGGCCACCAGCGAGGTCGGCGGCGACTGGTTCGACGTCATCCCGCTGGAGGGCGGCAAGACCGCGCTCGTGGTGGGCGATGTGATGGGCAGCGGACTCAGCGCGGCCGCGACCATGGGCCGGCTGCGCACGGCGACCACCACGCTGGCCGCCCTGGACCTCGACCCGGCACTGCTTCTCGAGCACCTGGACAAGACCACGTCGGCCCTCGACCACTCCATCGCGACCTGTATGTACGCCGTGCACGATCCGCATCTGCGGCAGTGCCGGATCGCCAACGCCGGCCATCTGCCGCCGGCCCGTCTCCGCCCGGGCCGGCCGCCGGAACTGCTCGACCTGCCGACCGGGGTGCCGCTGGGCGTGGGCGGCGTCGCGTTCTCCACGGTCACCGTCGACTTCGAGCCCGGCGATGAGCTGGTGTTCTACACCGACGGACTGGTGGAGACCCGCAGCCACTCCCTGGACGAACGCCTGGACTTCCTGCTGTCCCTGCTCGACGACCCCGCCCGCCCGCTGGAGGAGACCTGCGACCTCCTGCTGCGGACCCTGCACCACCCCGACAACCACGACGACGTCGCCCTGCTCATCGCCCGGGCACAGGAACTGCCCTGACGGTTACGGCAGTACGCCGATCACCACGTGCGCGGACAGCTCCTCCGACATCGCCGGACGGGCCGTCAGACCCGCGTCGGCGAAGGCTCGTACGGCGGCCGGTGCCTGGCGTTCGCTGGTCTCGGTCAGCAGACAGCCGCCCGGTGCGAGCCACTCGGGCGCCCCGGCGGCCACCCGGCGCAGGAGGTCCAGGCCGTCGGCGCCGCCGTCCAGGGCGACGCGCGGTTCATGGTCGCGGGCCTCGGCCGGCAGCAGGGGGAGTTCGGCGGTGGGGACGTAGGGCACGTTGGCGGTGAGGATGCCGACGCGGCCGCGCAGCGCGGGGGGCAGGGCGTCGTAGAGGTCGCCCTGATGGGCCCGGCCGTCGAAGGCGGCGAGGTTGCGCGCGGCACAGCGTACGGCGGCCGGGTCGATGTCGGCCGCGTGCACCTCGGCACCGTCCAGGGCGGCGGCGAGGGCCGCTCCGAGCGCGCCCGAGCCACAGCACAGGTCCACGACGACGCTCGCCTGCGGCGCCTGGGCCAGCGCCTGGTCGACCAGGAACTCGGTACGGCGGCGGGGGACGAAGACCCCCGGTTCCACCGTGACGCGCAGTCCGTGGAACTCGGCCCAGCCCAGGACGTGTTCGAGCGGGTGCCCGGCGGCGCGCCGTTCCACCATCGAGCCCGCCTCCTCCGGCGTGCGGGCGGTGGCGAGGATCAACTCCGCCTCGTCCTCGGCGAAGACACACCCGGCGGCGCGCAGCGCGGAAACGAGGGCGGCGGGAGAAGAAGAGGACAGAGAACCAGAGGAAGACATAGGGGCGGAAAGCCTTTCGGACCGCGGGACTTCAGGGCGCTCTCGCGGTCACCGCTGCCGGTGCGCCGTCCGCGACCGGACGGCCACCCTACCCCAACGGGTGTGCCCGGTTCCGGGTGGGAAAAACGCCTGGCGCGGTGGCGGGCCGGGCGGCTACGCTCGCCGCGATGACGACTCACGCCTCGCAGAGATTGGGGGTCCCGTCCGCGCAAGGTGAGCGCTGATGCTCCCTTCCACCGCGCACGGGGACTCCCGGCTTTCCTTGTGGCTGCGCGTACGGACGTACGCCGTGCCACCGTCCATGATCGAGCTCGCCACCGGCCGCCGTGCCGCCGGAGACTGGGCGGGGGCCTGCGCCGCCGCCCGGATCGACGTCGACCTCGATCTGCGTTCCGTCGCCCGCGCCCACGGCCGGGAGATCGCTGCCCGGCTCCGCGCCGACCTGCGGCGTCTCGCCCCGGACCTGTTGCGCTGGCACATGCCGAGGATCGCGCCCGACGGGCTGCTGCGCCCCGGCCTGACCCTGACACTGGCCCGGTACGAGCGGCCCGGCCGGGCCGGCCCACTGCATTTCGTGGCCCGCACGCCGCCGGCCTGGGCGGACGCCGGCCAGCGGATCAGCCTCGCCCTGTTCGATCCGGCCGATCCGCCCGCCGGCCGCCATCCGCATCCCCGCCCGAACCGCCGCTACCGGCTCGATCTGCACCGGCATCTGTGGGACGCGAGCAGGGCCGGCGAGCTGCGCGACCGGTCGGGCGCCGGCGGTCCCGCGCCACCGGACCACGATCCGCTGGGTCTCGTCCCGGCGGGGCATGGCTGTGCCGTCGGCCGGTGGGCGGCCGAGGCGGGCCTCCTGCTGCGCGCCGACGGACACCCCGGCGGAACCTTCGCCGTACGGCTCGGCGGTGGGCGCCGCTTGCTTCTGGCGGTGGCGGCGGACGGGGGCCACCCACCGGAGCCGAACGAGCACCGGCGCCGACCCGTCCCGTCAGACGGGCCGGGAGGCCCGGCCGGGCTGCGGCACCGTGGCCAACCGCACCACGTCGCCGCCGTTCACGACCACCCGCACACAGCCCGCCCGGCCGACGGATGCCCTGGCCGACCCGAGCTGCCGCACCACCGCCAACCGCACCTTGCCGCCGACGGGCACGACACCCCGAATCCGACCGAGCACCCGCACACAGCCCGCCCGGCCGACGGACCCCCAGGCCCGTCCGAGCTGCCACACCACCGCCAGCCCCACCACGCCGCCGACGCGCACGACACCACTGATCCCACCGGCCACCCGCACACAGCCCGCCCGACCGACGCGGCCCCAGGCCCCGCCGGAACGTGGCACCACCGCCAACCCCACCGCGTCGCCGACGAGCGTGTCACCCCGGATCCGGCCGAGTTGCCGCGACAGTTCGCACACGGTGACGGTGCACCGCGCCTGCGGATCGTCGAGGAGGTTCCGCCGGGCGGGCTCTCCGCCGTACCGGTGCTGCCCGATGCGGCGACCTGGGTGGCGCCCGATCTGGAGTTGCTGCGTGCCGGGCTGATCGGCGCGGACCGGCTGCATCCCCTGGTCGCCGACGCGCTGGTGCCCGGTCACAGGACCACCGCTGCGCTCCGCGATCCGGACCCGGTGGAGCAGGCGCGTCAGGTGCAGTGCCGGGGAGCCACGCACCGGATCGGCCTGGTCGGCGGTGTCCTCGTACCGCTGGACCACGATCCGGACGAGACCCGGCGCGAGGAGCTGCTGGCCGCGCTCGGCGGACCGCCACTGCCCTGTCTGCGGGTCATCGACGAGGCGCACCGGCGCCCCGACTGCCTGGCCGGTGTGCGGGAACGGCTGGACCACGGGGACACCGTAGGCGCCCTGGCCGTGGTCGAGGGGCTGCTGGGCCCCGGCGCTGTGCTGCGCGAGGGACCGCTGCGGGACGAACTCACGGCGGCCGCCGAGCGGCGCATCGCCTATGGGCTGTACCGGGCCGGTCTGACCGGCAACGGCGGCACGTCCACCGGCCCGAGCCGCCGCAGCGGCCGAAACCGCCGCCCCACCCGACGGCAGACCAGCACCGTCACCTTCTTCTGAACCTCCTTTCTCTTCCGCTCACTTCACATCCTTCAGGTGATCCCACATGACTGCTGCCACCGCTCCTGTCTCCCTGATTCCTCAACTCGACGTCGCCGAAGCCCTGTCGGCCCTGCTTAGCGACACGACCACCGAACCGCGCTCCGACGTCCAGCTGGAGGCGCTGACCCTGGCCGTGGCCGCCGATCTTCCGGTGCTGCTGTGGGGCGAACCGGGCATCGGCAAGACGGCGGCCCTGACCCAGCTGGCCTCCGCCCTGGACCTGCCGCTGACGACCGTCATCGCGAGCGTGCACGAGCCGTCCGACTTCTCCGGCCTGCCCGTCGTGGGGGACGATCCGGCGGTGCAGGGCGTCCCGATGGCCCCGCCGGACTGGGCGGTGCGGCTCGTACGGGCCGGGCGGGGACTGCTGTTCCTGGACGAGCTGTCCACCGCTCCCCCGGCGGTGCAGGCGGCCCTGCTGCGGCTCGTGCTGGAGCGGCGGATCGGCGCGCTGCGGCTGCCGCCCGGGGTACGGATCGTGGCCGCCGCCAACCCGCGTTCCTCGGCGGCCGACGGCTGGGAGCTGAGCCCGCCGCTGGCCAACCGGTTCGTGCATCTGCAGTGGACCCACGATCACGACGTCGTCGTACGGGGCCTCGGCGGGACCTGGCCGCGGGCCACCCTGCCCCGGCTCGACCCGGAGCGGCTGTCCGAGGCCGTGGCCTTCGCCCGGCGTGCGGTGTGTGAATTCCTCGTAGCGCGGCCGGGGTTGGTGCACCGGCTGCCGAGCGGGGAGAGCCGCCGGGGCGGTGCGTGGCCGTCACCCCGGAGCTGGGAGGCGACCCTGCGGCTGATCGCCTTCGCGACCGCCGCCGGATCCACTCGGGACGTGTTGTCGCTGCTGGTGCGGGGCACCGTGGGGGACGGCCCCGGCCTCGAACTGCTGGCGAGCCTGGACCGGATGGACCTGCCCGACCCCGAGACGCTGCTCGCCGACCCGGCGAGCGCCGAACTGCCCGAGCGCGGAGATCTGCGGCAGGCCGTACTGGACGGCGTGGTGAACGCGGTCCGGGGGCGCCCCGAGCGGGCCCGCTGGGACGCCGCCTGGGCCTTGCTGGTGCGGGCGATGGAGACCGGGGCACCGGACGTGGTGGTCGTGCCGGCGACCACGCTGGCCTCGCTGCGCCGGGCGGACTGGGAGGTACCGGCGGCGATCGAGCGGCTGGCCGGCGTGGTGTCGCTGTCCCGGCGGGCCGACCAGGCCGCCCGGATGGCCGGGACCCGCCGGTGACGGCGGACGCGCCCGGCGCGCTGGACCTCGGCAAGCTGTTGGCCGCGCGGCTGCACGCGGCCCGCGTCCGGCCATATCTGGCCACCGCGCTGTTCGCGCTGCGGCCGGTGGAGTCGCGGGAGGTGCCGACGATGGGGGTCGACCGGTACTGGCGGTGCTATGTGTCACCGGCGTTCGTGGATCGCACACCGGTGCCGGAACTGGCGGCGGTGTGGGTGCACGAGGTGTCCCATCTGCTGCGCGACCATCACGGCCGCAGCGACCGGTTCGCCCGCGAGCACCAGCTGACCGGGCCCGCGGAGCGGCTGCGCATGAACATCGCCGCCGACTGCGAGATCAACGACGATGTGTACGGCGAGGGGCTGGTGGAGCCCGAAGGCGCGGTGACACCGCAGACGATGGATCTGCCCTCGGGTTGGTTGATGGAGGAGTACCTACGGGCCTTCCGGCTCCGGCCGCGCCTGGACCGGCTGGCCTGGCTGGACTGCGGCAGCGGCGCCGACGGGCTGGACCGGGGCTGGGAGCTGGGGCCGGACGGCGCGCACGGGCTGAGCGAGCAGGAGCGCGACGCGGTCCGGTTCCGGGTGGCGCAGGGCATCAAGGGCAGCCCGGGCGACGCACCACAGGGCTGGCGGCGGTGGGCGGAGGAGGTGTTCCATCCGCCGCAGCCGTGGCGGCAGTTGCTGGGCTCGGCGCTGCGGTCGGCGGTCTCCGCTCCGGGTGTGGGCGAGGACTACAGCTACGGTCGGCCGGCGCGGCGTTCGGCCGGGCTGCCCGGGATCGTCCTGCCGAGTCTGAGGCGCCGGCCGCCCCGGGTGTGCGTCGTCATCGACACCTCGGGGTCGGTCAGCGACGCGGAACTGGGCAGCGCGTTGCTGGAGGTGACCGCGATCTGCCGGGCCGTGGGCGGCCGGCGGGACCTGGTCTCCGTGCTGTCCTGCGATGCCGCGGCCCGGACCGTGCAGCCGCTGTGCCGGACGGAGGGCATCGAGCTGGTGGGCGGCGGCGGGACGGATCTGCGCACCGGGTTCGCACGCGCGCTGCGGACCCGGCCCGACGCGGTGGTGGTCCTGACCGACGGTCACACGCCGTGGCCCGAGGAGCGGCCGTCGTGCCGGACGGTGGTGGGGCTGTTTCCGCGGGCCGGCGGGTCGTACGACGAAGATCGTCCCGACTACCAGCCGGACTCGCCCCCGGCGTGGGCGCGGGTGGTGACGATCGGGTCGGCGGCGGGGTGACAGGCCGGGCCGGGGCCGTCCGACGACATGCCGGCAGGGAGCCCCGCCCGTCGCCGGGCGCGCTCCCTGTTCCGGGCGGCACCGGGTCAGACGCCGACCGTCTCCTCGACCTCTTCCTCGGCCGCCCGCGCCGCCGCCCGCTCGGTCGGTGCCACGGCGGGCGTGGCAGCCGACTCGGTCCCGGTCGCGGTGCCGGGGTGGCCGGCCGCGTGCCGGGCCTGCCGGGGCCGCTCGTACAGGGCCGCGATCCCGGTCACGACCAGGCCCACCAGCAGCCAGGCGCCGAGGGTCCACACGTTGCGCGCGAGACCGTCGTCGCCGAAGTACAGCAGGCTGCGCGCGCCCTCGACGAATCCGGCGCCGTTCCAGAAGGCGTGCAGCGTGCCGAAGAAGCCGTTCTGCAGCTCGGGGCGGAACAACCCGCCGGAGCTGGTGAAGTTGAGCATCACGAACAGCACCATCATGGTGAGCGTGGTCCACCGCTTCAGGAAGGTGTGCAGTCCGACGCCGATGAAGAGGATGCCGGCCGAGTACAGCCAGGCCATGCCCCACACGCCCGCGAGGTCGTGGTGGGCGAGGTGGAACACCGGTCCGGCGAGCAGCGCTCCGATGCCGCCGACCACGGCGGAGACACCGAGGGTGAGCAGCGCCCGTACCCGCATCGAGAGGGCGGCGCCCGCGGCGCCGAGCGCGGCGACCGAGGCGTAGGAGCCGATGCTGAGGGCGATGAGCAGGAAGAACAGGCCCTGCCCCGTGGGGTCGTCGGCGACCGGCTCGGCCACGTCGGTGACCTTCAGCGGCACGCCCTCCTTGGCTGCGACCGGCGTGAAGACCTTCTCGACCGCCGTCGCGCCCATGTCGGAGGCGGCACTGGCCACCAGCAGTTCGGGCGCCTTGGCGCTCGGCACGTAGGCGCCGGTCACATCCCTGGACTTCAGCAGGTGGACGGCGTCGGCGCGGGTCGCGACCGTGCGGACGTCGAGCTTGTCCCCGGCGGTGTCCTTGACCGTCTGGGCGAAGACCTTCGCCTGCGGGGCGCTGCCGACGACGGCGACCGGCAGGTGGTGCGGCTCCGGGGTCACGAAGGCCCCCATGTACGCGAGCCCCATGCCTATGCACATCAGCAGCGGGGTGATCAGGTGCGTGAGCACATGCCGCAGTGCGGGCGACCTCATCGCGCGCGACCTCCAGATAGTTGGCTTATACAACTCTCACATCAAGTTGTACTATACAACTAGAACGCCGGAGGAGGGATTCCCGATGAGCGCAGCGGCGTCGGCCGTCGAGACGATCCAGCGCGAGATGACCATCTTCGCCCGCCGGGCCCGGGCCTCGGCGGGCCGTATGCACCCGGAGCTGTCCCTGGTGTCGTACACCCTGCTCGGCCATCTGGAGGAGCAGGGCGGCTGCCGGGCGACGGATCTCGCCGCCCACTACGCGCTCGACAAGTCCACGGTCAGCCGCCAGGTGGCCGCGCTGGAGCGGGCCGGGCTGATCGAGCGCCGCCTGGATCCGGAGGACCACCGGGTCCAGGTGCTGCATCTGACGGAGGGCGGCCGGGACATCCTCGCCCAGGTCACCCGCAGCCGCCGGGCCGCGTTCCGCGAGCGGCTCGCCGACTGGCCGGAGGAGGACCTGATGCGCTTCGCGGCCTACCTGGAGCGGTACAACGCGGGTCCGGGCGAGACCGGCGCCGACCGACCGCCGGCCCCGGCATGACAGCGCACCGGCCGCGAGAGCTACGCCACCGGCACCGCGGCCCGCTCGTCGGCCAGCCGCTCCGGGGCGCGCGCCGCCAGGAAGGCCGTACGGCGGCGGAGCCGGAAGCCGAGGGACTCGTACAGCCGGATCGCGCCGGTGTTCTGGGCGCTCGTGTGCAGGAAGGGTGTCTCACCGCGCTCCCGTATGCCGTGCGCGACCGCGAGGATCAGCCGGGTGGCGAGGCCTTCGCCGCGGAAGGCGGGGTCGGTGCAGACCGCGCTGATCTCGGTCCAGCCCGGCGGGCGGAGCCTCTCCCCCGCCATCGCGATCAGCGCGCCGCCGCGGCGGATGCCGAGGTAGGTGCCGAGCTCGACGGTGCGCGGCAGGAACGGTCCGGGCCGGGTGCGGTCCACGAGATCGAGCATCTCGGGTACGTCCGCCGGGCCTAGGCGCACCGCCTCCGGGTCCGGCGCGGCGGCCAGGCCGTCGTCCACGAGTTGCACGCCCTCGATCCGGAAGGTGATCTCCCAGCCGTCCGGTACCTCGCCGCTGTACCCGGCCAGCGGGATCTCCGCGCCGGGACCGGCCAGCGCGGCCAGGTCGGCCCAGTCCCGCGCGTCCGGTTCGTCGGGCAGCGCCAGCCAGGGAGAGACGTCGACGGGGTAGCGCAGCACCCGGCCGCGCCGCTCGGCGAAGCGGGCGTGCGGGCCGGTCAGGGAGGCGAAAGCGGGGTTGTCGAGGACGCGCTGGGCGTCGGCGGCGGGCCCGTCGCCGGCGCCCGCTCCGGCTATGACGCTCACGCGGCCACCTCGATCACGATCTTGCCGAGGGCGTGCCCGTCCTCGACGGCGCGCAGCGCCTGGCCGGCCTGCTCCAGCGGGAAGGTGCGGGTGATGTGCGGCTTCAGGGCGCCGCGTACGGCGAGGTCGGCCACCGCCTCGAGCACGGCGGAGGTGCGGACCCGCTTGACGGGGGCGCCGCCGACTGCGGCCGCGGCCTGCTGCGGCGAGCCCGCGGTGACCAGCTTGCCGCGGTCCTTCAGCAGTTCGGCGGCCTCGGTGAGCACCGGCTCGCCCACCAGGTCGTACACCCCGTCGATGCCGTCCGGCGCGGCGGCCCGCACCCGCTCGGCCAGGTCGGGTCCGGAGGGCACGTGCACCGCGCCCAGCGACTCCACGAACTCCCTCTTGCCCTCGCTCGCCACGCCCACGACCCGCAGCCCGAAGGCGCGGGCGATCTGCACGGCCGCGGTCCCGACGCCGCCGCCCGCGCCCGTCACCAGCAGGGTCGAGCCGCCGGGCAGGTCGAGCTGGCGGAGCCCGTCGTAGGCGGTCGCGGCGGCGACCGGGAGGGTGGCGGCGTCACGGAAGGACAGCGCGGCGGGTTTGTGGGCGGTCACGTCGGCGATGAGCACGGCGTACTCGGCGAATGCGCCGCGGGCGGCGCTGCCGAACACCTCGTCGCCCACGGCGAAGCCGGTGACTCCCGGGCCGACCTCCTCGACGACGCCGGCGGCCTCGCTGCCGAAGACCGTGGGAAAGACAGGCTCGCCCTCGCCGGGGCGGCGGAAGCCCTGGCGCAGCTTCCAGTCGACGGGATTGACGCCCGCCGCGCGGACCGCGATCAGGATCTCGCCGGGGCCCGGACCGGGGCGGTCGAGGTCGACCAGCGCCTCGGTCTCCGGTCCCCCGTGCCGCGTGTAGACATACGCCTTGGACATGCTGTTTCCCTCGCTTCTCTCGCCCTGCCACCGGTGTACCGGTGGCGGCATCGAGGGCAAAGGAGAAGCGCCGCAGAGCTATTCCCGTGGCCCGAAAGAGTTCATACGGCCGCAATCATCCAGGCGTGAGGGGCGATGACCAGGGACGGAGCACGCGGAACGACCACGTACGGTTGAAGGATGAACGTTACGCGAGGCTTCACGGGCCGCCCGCGCGTCCACAACCCCGGGCTGCCGCCCGGGCAGTACGACGCGCGCGAGGAGTGGCCGGTCCTGTCCGCCGAGGTCACCCCCGACCTCGCACCGGCCGACTGGTCCTTCCGCATCGACGGCCTGGTGGAACAGCCGCACAGCTGGGACTGGGACGCGGCGCACGCGCTGCCGGCGTCGGCGTACGACGGCGACATCCACTGTGTGACCGGCTGGTCGAAGTTCGGCGTGCGATTCGGCGGGGTCTCGCTGGACGCGTTCTTCCATGTGGTGCGGCCACATGTGTCCGCCACCCATGTGCTCGCCCGCTCCCACACCGGCTACACCACCAACCTGCCGCTCGCCGACCTCACCGGCGGGCGGGCCTGGATCGCCTGGGAGTACGACGGCGAGCCGCTCCCGGCCGAGCACGGCGGCCCGGCGAGGCTGCTGGTGCCCCATCTCTACTTCTGGAAGAGCGCCAAGTGGATCGCCGGCCTGACACTCCTCGACCACGACGAGCCGGGCTTCTGGGAACGCAACGGCTACCACGAACGCGGCAACCCCTGGCAGGAGCAGCGGTACTCCGGTGACTGACACGGTGACAACGAACCCGGGCAACCACGCCACAAACCCGGAACCAGGGATTCCGCCCGTGCCTCGGGCCCTGGCCCCGGCCGCCGGCGCCGCGGCACCGCAAGCAGCCGGCTGCGCGCCGGACGAGTTCGCCCGCGCTGCGGCCCCGGGCCCGGCCGTCCCCGCGGACCCGACCGCCGGGGTGGCAACCGGGAACCCGCAGGCTCCACTCCCGGATGCCGCCACCCCCTCCCCGCCGCCCCCTGAGCCGACCGGACCGGCGGCGGCCCCCGGCCTCGCTGCTCGCTCGCAGGACGCGGCCGCCATCACGGCCCCGCTCCTGGCCGCAGCCGCCCTCGCCCCGGGCCTCCCCTCCCACGGCGCCGCCGTTGCCGCGAGGCGTTTCGCGGTACCGGGACGCATCGCCGTGAGCGATCAGGTGGCGGCCGTGTGGCAGATCGCCACGGTGACGGAGATCCGGCGGGAGACGCCGCGCGCGGCCACCTTCCGGCTGGCGGTGCCGGGCTGGGCGGGGCATCTGCCCGGCCAGCACCTGATGCTGCGGCTGACCGCGGCAGACGGGTATGTGGCGCAGCGGCACTACTCGATCGCCTCGGCGCCTGACGACTCCGGGCACATCGAGCTGACCCTGGACCGGGTACCGGACGGCGAGGTCTCCGGCTGGTTCCACACGGTCGCCCGCCCCGGTGACACCGTCGAGGTGCGCGGGCCGCTGAGCGGCTTCTTCGCCTGGCCCGGCGACCGGCCCGCGCTGCTGATCGGCGCCGGCTCCGGGATCGTCCCGCTGATGTCGATGGTGCGGCACCACCGCAGCCGCGGTCTCACCGTGCCGCTGCGCATGCTGGTGTCCGCGCGCAGCCCCGAGGAACTGATCTACGCGGCCGAGCTGGGCGCGGAGACGACGCCCGTATTCACCCGCAGCGCCCCACAGGGGGTGCCCGTGGGACGTATGGCAGCCGCACATGTGGGGCCGCTCCTGGCCGAGCAGCCTCCCGGTGGGTGGGAGGCCTATGTGTGCGGATCCAACGGGTTCGCGGAGCACGCGTCCCGGCTGCTGGTCGCGGCGGGCCAGCCCGTGGACCGGATCCGCATCGAGCGGTTCGGCTGACCCTCCGGGTCGCGCGCGGGGATCGTTCGCGCAGCGGTGGGGCGCATGGCGCGTTCCGAGCTCCAAGTGGGCTTGAACCCGCGGTTCGCGTGTGAGCGAGGTGCTCCGTACGGGGTACGAAACGGGTGTGGACGCTCGTGTACGTGAGCGGCGGAGGGGGGCGACGAGCCCGGGCCTCATGGACCGGCTCGTCGGCTCTGCGGCTCCGACGGTGCGAGGAGGTGGACATGCGTACCGGGGTGCGTGGCTGGCGCTGGCAGCACAATCCGCTGCGGCGCCGCTCGGATGTCGTGGAGGCATGGACGCTGCTGATCGTGGCCGTCCTGCTGGTCGTGGTCACACCGCTGGTCGGCGTTGCCGCGGGTCTGCGCGCGCATGACACGGCCCGCAGCGTCGCGGTCGCCCAGCGGGCCGAGCGCCACCAGGTCCGTGCGCAGGTGTTCGGCGACCCGCCCGAGCGGCTGTCCGCCGAGCAGGGCGACCGCGCGTACCCGTACCGCGCCCACGTCCGCTGGACCGAGCCCGGCAAGGGCACCCGTACGGCGTGGGCCCGGGTGCCGGCGGGCACCCGTACCGGTGACACGGTCTCGGTGTGGTTCGACGCCCGGGGCCGCAGTGTCGCGCCGCCGCCGGACGAGGCGGCGGTCTGGCAGCACGCGGTGACCATCGGGCTGGTCGCGGCGGGCGGTTCGGCGGCCCTCGTGCTCCTCGTGCACGCGGTCGAGCGCCGGATCGCGCTGCGCCACCGGCTGGCGGAGTGGGAACGGGAATGGGCACGGACGGGACCGAGGTGGACCCAGCCCCGGGCGTGAGGGGCAAGGTGCCCGGCCGGCCGCAGGGGAGCAAACGCTTACTGGCCACTCCTGCGGCGCCCACGTACGGTGAGCTGACGCAGTCTCCCTTCGCAAAGGTGGTTGTTGATGGCCCTGTTCGACCTGCCCCTCGACGAACTCCGCGAGCACCGCAGCGAGTCCACCGAGCCCGAGGACTTCGACGCCTTCTGGGACAAGACCCTGGAGGAGGCACGCGAGCACGAGCTGGACGCCCGCTTCGAGCCGGTGGACACCGGGCTGTCGACGGTCCAGGTGTACGACGTGACGTTCGCCGGGTTCGGTGGCCACCCGGTCAAGGGCTGGCTCCGGCTGCCAGCCGGCGCGACCGAACCGCTGCCGCTGGTCGTGGAGTTCGTCGGCTACGGCGGCGGGCGCGGGCTGCCGCACGAGAGCCTGCTGTGGGCCTCGACGGGCCGGGCGCACTTCGTGATGGACACCCGCGGCCAGGGCAGCGCGTGGGGCGCCGGGGGCGGCACGGCGGACCCGGTCGGCACCGGCCCGGCGTACCCCGGGTACATGACGCGGGGTATCGACGCGCCGGAGAACTACTACTACCGGCGTGTGTTCACCGACGCCGTACGCGCCGTCGAGGCGGCCCGCTCGCACCCGCTGACCGACCCGGCCCGTACCGTGGCGCTCGGCGCCAGCCAGGGCGGCGGCATCACCCTGGCCGTCGGCGGCCTGGTCCCCGACCTGGTCGCGGTGGCGCCGGACGTGCCGTTCCTGTGCGACTTCCCGCGCGCGACCACGCTGACGGACCGGCATCCCTACCGTGAGATCGGCCTGTTCCTCAAGACGCACCGGGGCCGCTCGGCGGAGGTGCTGCGCACGCTGTCCTACTTCGACGGGGTGCACTTCGCGGCCCGCGGCCGGGCCCCGGCGCTGTTCTCGGCGGCGCTGGAGGACCAGACCTGCCCGCCGTCGACCGTGTTCGCCGCGTTCAACGCCTGGGCGCACGAGGACAAGGCGATCGAGGTCTACGACTTCAACGACCACGAGGGCGGCGGCCCCTTCCACGAGGCGGAGCAGCTGCGCTGGCTGCGGTCGTACGCCTGAGGCGACGGACGGGCGCGAGGATCTGCCGGACACTTCCATCCAGTCCGACCAGTCGGTACGTTCGGGGGGCCCGGGTCGCAGCGTCGCGGCCCGGGTTCCCGGCGACGACGGAGGTCCCATGTCCGCGCACGAGACACAGGTCCACGGCCACTGCGACGCGCGTTTCGCGGCGGTGCGGGAGGCGTTCGAGGACAACTTCCGGGAGCGGGGCGAACTGGGCGCCGCGGTGGCGGTGACCGTCGACGGCACCACGGTGGTGGACCTCTGGGGCGGCTGGGCGGACGCGGCCGGTACCCGACCGTGGGAACGGGACACGCTGGTCAACGTGTGGTCCACCACCAAGGGCCCGGTGGCCCTGTGCGCGCACCTGCTCGCCGACCGGGGGCTGCTCGACATCGACGCGCCCGTGGCCGCCTACTGGCCGGAATTCGCGGCGGCGGGCAAGGAGAAGGTGCTGGTCCGGCATCTGCTGTCGCACCGCGCCGGGCTCTCCGGACTGCGCGAGCCGCACTCCCTGGCGGACCTGTACGACTGGGAGCTGACGACCGCCCGGCTGGCGGCGACCGAGCCGTGGTGGGAGCCGGGCACCGCCTCCGGGTATCACGCGCTCACGTACGGCTTCCTGGTCGGTGAGGTCGTCCGGCGGATCTCGGGGCTGCGGCCGGGGGCCTTCCTGGCGCGCGAGGTGACCGGGCCGCTCGGCATCGACTTCACGGTCGGGCTGCCGGCGAAAGAGGC
This sequence comes from Streptomyces sp. NPDC002076, assembly GCF_053593835.1. Lineage (NCBI taxonomy): Bacteria > Bacillati > Actinomycetota > Actinomycetes > Kitasatosporales > Streptomycetaceae > Streptomyces > Streptomyces sp. NPDC002076. The sequence continues at coordinate 117,946 of NZ_JBSFDI010000024.1, read as the reverse complement.
GGGCCGGGCGGCCGAGCTGGTGCATCCACCGGCCGCCTCCCGCAGTGAACAGGCAGCGGTCTTCGGCCAGTTGGCGCCCGCCGCGCTGGCGGCGCTGGCGAATCCGGTGGTCGGCGCGGCGGAGGCGAACACGCCCGAGTGGCGGGCGGCGGAGATCCCCGCGGCGAACGGGCACGGCACCGCACGCGCCGTCGCGGCGCTGTACGGCGTCTTCGCCGGGCGCGGCTCGCTCGGCGGGCGGCGCGTCCTGTCGCCGGAGGCGGCGGAGCGGGTGCGCGAGGGCCAGGGAAGCTGCCGCGATCTGGTGCTGGGCGCGGGCTTCGAGGGCGAGACCGAGGTCGGGCTCGGTCTGTGGCTGAGCGGGCCGAACCGGTCGTACGGCCCGAATCCGCGGGCTTTCGGCCATGACGGGTTCGGCGGCTCGTGCGGGCTCGCCGATCCGGAGGCGGGCGTGTCCCTGGGGTACGTGATGAACCGGATGGGGCCGCGCATCGCCGACGACCCACGGAAGATGGCGCTGATCGACGCCCTGTACAGCGCGCTGTGACGACGTGATCGCGCGGGCGGGTTTCGGCCGAACCGGCAGACCGCTCTTCCCTCGTGGTTTAGACCAATGCTATTTGTGGTCGCGCAACGAGCCCGCACGACTACGTCTTGTCACCACAGGAGGGCGCGGCATGGCCCGCACCACCCCGCACGAACCCGCGCAGTGCGACGACCGGCCCCTGTACGGGCGGATCGCGGCACTGCTCCTCGACGAACTGCGCGCCGGCACCATTCCGCCGGGCGAACGGCTGCCGGGCGAACGGCACTTGGCCGCCTATTTCCAGGTCAGCCGGGAGACCGTCCGGCAGGCGCTGGAGGTGCTGCGGCGCAGCGGTGCCGTCGCCACCGACCGGCGGGGCAGCCATGCCACGCTGTCCGCCCGGCCGGTCGCGGCGCCGGGGACTCCGGCCTTCCCGCTGGGTTCCCGCTCGGCGGACCCGTCCGCGGTCGACCGGGCCACGGTGACCTGGGAGGCGCCGCCGGAGGAGCACGCGCGGGAGCTGGGCCTGGCGCCGCACCGGCCGACGCTGGTGCACCGCTACCGGTCGGCCACGCCGGACGGCCGGGCGCTGCGGACGGCGGTGACGTCGTTCTCGGCGGTGGCGCTGACCGAGGTCGCGGAGCTGGCCCGCTACCGGGGCCGGGCCGACGGCACCACGCCCGCGCAGCTGCGCCGGGCCTACGACTGGATGCGCAAGGCCGGCCTGTCGCTGCACCACCGCGATTCCATCACCCAGGTGGACGGCGCCGCCTCGGTGCGGGTGACCCGGCGGGTGCACGACCAGTACGCCCGGCCGCTGGAGATCACGGATCTGGTGGTGGACGCCGAACGGGACGCGCTGGTCTACGAGTTCACACTGCCCGCGGCCGGCTGAGCCCGCCGGGCCACCACCAGCCGGGCCCGTGGGCTGCCGTCGCCGCGCCGCCCGAACTCGGGCAGGGCGTGCAGCTCGACGGTGAACCCGGCACGCCCCAACTCCGTGAGCACGCCACTGAGCCGGAAGGCCCGGTAGTACATGACGAACGGCGGCCGCCACAGCGCGTTGCGCACCCGCATCACCGTGTCGAAGCCGAGCAGCATCCAGTAACCGGCCTGCGTCGGACGGGGCGGGGCGAGCACCGGGAAGGCGAACCGGCCGCCCGGCCGCAGGACAGAGTGGACCTGGGTGAACAGCCCCGGCAGTTCACGCGGCAGGAAGTGACCGAAGGCCCCGAAGGAGACCACGAGGTCGAAGGCCGCCGCGAACGGCAGGGCCCGGGCGTCGCCGCGCACCCAGGCGACCTCGGCCCCGCCGGCGGACCGCACCCGGCGCCGGGCGACATCGAGCATGCCCGCGCTGAAGTCGACCCCGGTGATGCTCCGCCGGCACAGCCCGGTCAGGACCTCGGCACCCGCGCCCGTGCCGCAGCACAGGTCGAGCCCGTCCTCGAAGGGGCCGAGCGGGGTGAGTGCCTTCGCCACGGACTCCAGGACGTCGTCGGGTGTCCGGAAGGGCGTGTGGTCGAACTTCGGGGCGAGCAGGTCGTAACCGTGCTCGACGGACGACAGCGCCTGCACGGCGAGTTCACGCAGGCCGGGGCCTTGGGGACCGAACATCTCCTCAGCCTAGAGCCACGCGCTCGGCCAGGACCGCGAGAACCCGCTCGCACCAGCGCAGATTCTCCTCCTCGAAGCCGATCCCGGCCATGAGGGTGAGGTAGGGGCCGACGCGGTCGGCGCCCCGGAGGTACTCGTCCTCGGTCCGGCCGTCGAGGAGGCGGCGCTGCACCCGCCGGTAGCGGTCGAGCTTTCCCCGTGCCCAGGTCATGCGCTCCTCGATCAGGGCGCGGGTGACCTCGGGGTCGGCGCCGTCCATCGCCTGGATCTTGATGAGGAGTTCGTCGCGGATGGCGGTGGGCCGTTTGGGGGGCTCGGCGGCGAAGGCGTCCAGCTCCGCCCGGCCGGCCTCGGTGAGCGTGAACATCCGCTTGTTCGGCCGCCGCTCCTGCTGCACCGTCCGGGCCTGGACGAGCCCGTCCTGCGCGAGGCGCTCCAGCTCCCGGTAGAGCTGCTGCGGGGTGGCGGGCCAGAAGTTCGCGAGCGAGACGTCGAACGACTTCGACAGCTCGTAGCCCGAGGCCTCGGCCTCCAGCAGGGCGGCCAGGACGGCGTACTTGAGCGACATATGGACAGGCTAGCAGTCGTTGATTAATCTCATCCGCACCTATTCAACTAATTGACTAGTCATTCTGCGAGGTGATCCGATGCACGCGTTCCGCGCCGCGGTCGAGGCCGGCGACATCGATGCGGTCGAGGCGCTGCTGGCCGAGGACGTCGTCTTCACCAGCCCGGTCGTCTTCAAGCCGTATCCGGGCAAGGCGATCACCGCGGCGATCCTGCGCGCGGTGTCCCAGGTCTTCGAGGACTTCCGGTACGTCCGGGAGATCGGGGACCCGGCCTCCCCCGACCATGCGCTGGTCTTCACCGCCCGGGTGGGCGACCGCGAGCTGACCGGCTGCGACTTCCTCCATGTGAACGAGGACGGCCTGATCGACGAGCTCATGGTCATGGTCCGTCCGCTGTCCGGGGCGCACGCCCTCGCCGAGGCCATGGGCGCACGGTTCGACGAGATCGCGAAGGAGGCGGAGGCGCGGTCGGTGTGAGCACCCGCGAACGCTTCAGCCCTTGAGCCGCCCCAACGGCTGGCATGGCGAAGCGGGAACCGCTGCTGGAGGAGCCGCTGGTGGTGTCCTGACTGACCAGGTGGGCCTCGTCGCCGATGCCGCTGACCGGGAGACGTCGTAACCGCCGTTTCCATGGCCTGACGGACCCACGAAAAGGGCGGGGTTCGTATGGCTGGTGTGCGGCTCAGACTCCGGGGGATGCGCCGGGTGTGAGCCGGACCGGCAGGGTGCGGACGCTGTTGCCGACGAAACCGGCGTGCGGGACCAGGTCGCCCTCGGTCGCGGCGAGTTCGAGGTCGGGGAAGCGGGTGAAGAGCCGCTCCAGCGCGATGCCGGCCTCCAGTCGGGCGAGTGGCGCGCCCAGGCAGTAGTGCGCGCCGTGCCCGAGCGAGAGATGGCGTACGGCGCCGGGCCGGGCGGGACGGGTGACGTCGAAGCGGTCGGCGTCGGGGCCGTGCGCGGCGGGGTCGCGGCCGGCGGCGGAGTAGCCGGCGAGCACGGGGGTGCCGGCGGGTATGAGCGTGTCGTCGACGGTCAGGTCGCGCACCGGGTAGCGGAACGGGAAGTAGCTGACCGGCGCGTCCCAGCGCAGGGTCTCCTCGACCACGTCGGCCCAGCTCGCCCGGCCCGCGCGCACGTGGTCGAGCTGGTCGCGGTGGGCGCACAGGGCGCGTACGGCATTGGTGATCAGGTTGAGCGTGGTTTCGTGCCCGGCGACGATCATCAGCAGGAGCGTGCCGATCAGCTCCTGGTCGCCGAGCCGGTCGCCGCCGTCGTCGCGGGCGGCGATGAGCGCGCTGGTGAGGTCGTCGGCGGGCGCAGCGGCCTTTCTCGCCGCGATCTCGCCCAGGACGGCGACGAGTTCACGGTTCGCGGCGATGACCTCGGCCGGCTCGATGTCGGTGGCCACGACCTGGCTGCTGAGGTGGTGCAGCCGGTCGCGGAACCCGGCTTCCACGCCGAGCAGTTCGCAGATGACCCCCATCGGCAGGGGCAGGGCGAAGTGCCGCCGCAGGTCGGCGACGCCGTCCGCGGCCTGCGCGGCTCGCGCCAGGCCGTCCAGCAGGGAGGCGGTCAACTGCTCGATCCGCGGCCGCAGTTGCTCCACCCGGCGGGGCGTGAAGGCGTGCCCGACCAGGGACCGCAGCCGCCGGTGGTCCTCTCCGTCGGCGGTGGTCATGCCCTGCACGGTGGCGAACGTGAGCAGCGGCCAGCCCGCAGGGATCCGGCCCTGTCGCAGATCCGTGAAGTGACGTGCGTTCTTGGCGACTTCGGGATGCTGGAGGAACTCCCTCAGTGCCTCGTGCCCGAGTACGGCCATCCCCTCGATCCCGCCGGGCAGTTCCACCGGGGCCACGGCGCCGCCGGCCAGCAGCCGCGCGTTGACGGTGTGCGGGCAGCCGCCTGCGGGGTCGAGTCGGTGCGGGGGCCGGGCGGCAGAGGTCTCCACGGGTTCTTCTCCTGACGGTCGGACGGAAAAGCAGGGCGGCTCGGCGGAGGAGCCGGACGGCTCGGGGCGGGAATAGACGCGGACGGCATCATGTTGACCGAACCGAGCGCACGGGTATAGTGCGATCAGCGCATGTGCGTGTCCCGTCGTACGGACACCGGTGCCGCAGTTCTCTCCACCAGCCCCTCGGCCGAGGCTTCCGACCGGCCCGGGCTTCTTCTCTGCACCACCTCGTGACCAGGGCGATTCCGCCGTACCCGAGGTGCCGTTCCCGCCGCCCGGAGGCATCTGTCAAGCCCTCCCGCTCGCGGCCTCTCCCCCCTTCCCAGCTCTCTTCTCCCGTCCGTGAAAGGACCTCCCACCATGACCACCACACTCGAACACCCTCCCGTGGTCCAGCAGGCCCCGGCCGCCCGGCTCGTCACCGGTGTCCTCGACATCGACGCGCAGGGGAAGGGGCACCTGCGGGCACCGCACCTGCTGGCCTCCCCCGCCGATCCTCAGGTCCCGCCCGGCCTGATCCGGCGCCATGGGCTGCGCAAGGGCGACCTCGTCGAAGGCGTCCGCGGCGACCGGCGCGCACTGACCGAGGTCACCCGCGTCGACGGACACGACCCGGCCGCCCTGCGCGGCCGGCGTCACTTCCGCGACCTCACCCCGCTCCACCCGCACGAGCGCATCCGCCTCGAACACCCCGCGTCCGGACTGGCCGGGCGCGTCACCGATCTCTTCGCGCCGGTCGGCAAGGGCCAGCGCGGACTCGTCGTGGCCCCGCCGAAGAGCGGCAAGACGGTGCTGCTCCAGCAGCTCGCGGCCGCCGTGGCCGGCAACCACCCCGAGTGCCGGCTGATCGTCCTGCTGCTGGACGAGCGCCCCGAGGAGGTCACCGAGATGCGCCGCTCGGTGCGCGGCGAGGTGTACGCCTCCACCTTCGACCGGACGCCCAAGGAGCACATCGCCCTCGCCGAGCTCGTCGTCGAGCGGGCCAAGCGCCTGGTGGAGGCCGGCGAGGACGTCGTGATCCTGCTGGACTCGCTGACCCGGCTGTGCCGGGCGCACAACAACGCCTCCGCCGCCGGTGGCCGCACCCTGAGCGGCGGTGTCGACGCGGGCGCGCTGCTCGGCCCCAAGCGGTTCTTCGGCGCCGCCCGCCAGGCCGAGGAGGGCGGCTCGCTGACCATCCTCGCCACCGTCCTGGTGGACACCGGCTCCCGCGCCGACGGCTACTACTTCGAGGAGCTGAAGAGCACGGGCAACATGGAGCTGCGCCTGGACCGGGAAGCCGCCACCCGGCGTCTCTTCCCCGCCGTGGACCTCGACGCCACCGGCACCCGCCGCGAGGAACTCCTCCTCACTCCGGCCGAATTGACGGCCGTCCACGGTCTGCGCCGCGTCCTGCGCTCCCGCGAGGGCGCTCCGTCCGGTCTGGAGACCCTCCTGGAGCGGCTGCGCTCCACCCCCGACAACGCCGCGTTCCTGCGGCAGATCCGGCCCACCCTGCCCACCGGCTGAGCCTTGCGGAGAAGGCAGGGATGCCGCGTCCGGGTTGCTCGCGTGGGCCGAACGGCCCTTCCAGCGCGAAGGACGGCGAACCCGTTCGTACGTTGATCATATGATCACCGGACTTTCTCATCGGGTGGCCGTGTCGGCCTGTGCCCTGTGCGTGGCAGGCGTGCTGGCACTCACCTCGGCCACCGCCTCCGCCGGGCCCCGTACCGGGGAACCCGCTCCGCCCGCGCCCCGGGCGGCGATGCCCGGCCCGAACCAGCTCTACCGCTCCGGCGTCCTGGTACGGCCGCACCAGGACGCGCCCGAGGTGCCGGACGTGTCGGCGCTGTCCTGGGTGGTGGCCGACGCCGGCAGCGGGGCGGTGCTGGCCGCGAGCGACGCGCACCGCAAGCTGCCGCCCGCGAGCACCCTGAAGACCCTGTTCGCCCTCACGGTGCTGCCCGCCCTGCCCGCCGACATGCGGCACACCGTGCGCAACGCGGAGCTGGCGGACATCGGCCAGGGCAGCAGCCTGGTCGGCGTCCGGGAGGGACTCACCTACCGGGTCTCCGACCTGTGGCGCGGGGTCTTCCTCCACTCCGGCAACGACGCGGTGCATGTGCTCGCCTCGCTGAACGGCGGCTGGGAGGCCACGGCCGCCGAGATGCAGACCAAGGCACGCTCGCTCGGCGCCATGGACACCCATGTCGTCTCCCCTGACGGCTACGACGCCGACGGCCAGGTGTCCTCCGCCTACGACCTCGCGGTCTTCGGCCGGGAGGGCCTGCGCAATCCGGACTTCGCCCGGTACTGCTCCACCGCCGAGGCGAACTTCCCCGGTGACGGCGCGCCGTACGGCATCAGGAACACCAACCGGCTGCTGACCGGCCAGAGCGGCGTGAAGAAGTATCCCGGCCTCATCGGCATCAAGAACGGCTACACCACCAAGGCGGGCAACACCCTGGTGGCCGCCGCCCGCCATGGCGGCCGCACGCTGGTGGTGACCGTGATGAACCCTCAGGAGGGCGGCGGGTTGGCGGTGTACCAGGAGGCGCGCGAGCTGCTCGACTGGGGCTTCGCTGCGGTCGGCCGGGTGGACCCGGTGGGCTCGCTGGACGGGCTGCGCGTCACCTCGCGGCCGGTGTCGAAGGCCAAACCGGTGGTCGCGGCCGCGTCGCACGCAGCGGGCTCGGGCTGGCCCAGCCCCGCCGTCGTCGCGGGGCTGGCGGGTCTCGTCGCCGGCGCCGCGGTGGTGGCGCTGCGGGCCGTCGCGGTGGCGGCGGTGCGGGCCAGGAGCAAGCGCACCCCGCGCGACTGACCCGTCGGCAGGCCGAGGAGCAGCCCCAGCGTGATCCAGGTGTAGGTGTTGCTGCCGAGGAAGCCGCCGATGCCGGAGGCGCCGTCGAACCACAGCCACACCACGCTCGTGCACAGCACCGCGTACAGGGCGCCCGCGATCCGCGGGTGCCCGGCGCGCAGCAGCACGGCGAACGACGGCAGCAGCCACACCAGATGGTGGACCCAGGTGATGGGGCTGACCAGGCAGGCCGCCGCCCCGGTGAGTGCGAAGGCGGCCGTCCAGTCACCGGCCCGCACCGCCTGACGGGTCCGCCACGCCCAGACGCACAGGGTCAGCAGGACCGCCGTCGCCCACAGCGGGCGGCCCGGCTCGCCGAGGCGGGCCAGCACTCCCTGGAGCGACTGGTTCGACACATAGTCGAGCCGGCCCACCCGGCTGGTGTCCCACAGCGCCTCGGTCCAGTAGTAGCGGGACGCCCGCGGATCGGCCCAGGCGGCCAGCGCGGTCGCCGCGAGGGCGACCGCCGTCGCGACTCCGGCCGCCCGGCGCCGCCCGGCGAGCAGCAGCAGACCGATGAACAGGGCGGGCGTGAGCTTCACTGCGGCGGCGAGGCCGATCCCGGCGCCGGCCCAGCGCTCCCGGCCGGTCGCCAGGAGCAGGCAGTCCCCCAGGACGAGGGCGAGCAGCACCAGATTGACCTGGCCGAAGCTGAAGGTGTCCCGCAGCGGCTCGAACAGCGCGAGCAGGCAAAGGCACAGCGACCAGCGGTACCACCCATGCCGCCGCCAGCCCGGGCCGGCCAGGATGCGCAGGATCACCGCCAGCGCGGCCAGGTTGACCAGGAGGGACGCCACGATCGCCGAGTCACGGTCCAGCAGCGCCAGCGGCAGCATGGCGACCGCGGCGAACGGCGGATAGGTGAAGCCGTACGTGGTGCCCGGCACTTGGTAGTCGTAGATGCGCCCGCCGTGGTGCGCCCAGGTGTGCACGGTGCCGTAGTAGACGCGCAGGTCGAAGAAGTCGCGCAGCAGCGGCACGGTCGCCGTGAAGACGGTGACCGCGGCGCCGAGGACGAGGACCAGCGCCAGACGGCCCCTGGTCGTACGCGGCCCCCTCACGCCATGCGTCCCGGGGCCGGGGCCTGGGCCGCCTGGTGGGCCTGCCACAGGACGACCACGCCGAGGACCCCGCCGGAGACGGCGAGCACCAGTTGCCCGAGGTCGGCCGGGCCGCCGCTGGGCAGCACGGCGAGGGCGAGGACGCCGGCCAGGGCCGCGACCCGGTGCCGTACCGAGGTGTTGGGCGCGGCGGCGGCGATGAGGAACAGGCCCCACAGCATGTACCAGGGGCGGATCGCCGGGCCGAACACGGCGACCGTCAGCAGGCTGAGCCCGAGTGCGTACACCGGTCTGACGCGCAGCCGTAGCCATATCAGCGCCACGGCGACGGCGGTGGCGGCGAGGCCGAGCAGATGCCAGGCCGGTACGGCCAGCGGGGCCAGGCTGCTGCCGAGGTGCTCGAGCAGGGCACCGGTGGCACGGCCGAGCAGGCTGGTCAGGGCCCAGTTGTGCGGGGAGACGGGGGTGGCCAGGGCGCCGATCCAGCCATAGCCGGTGCCGGCGACGGCCGTGGCGGCGACCGTCGTCACGGCGGAGGCGCCAGCCGCGGTCAGGACGGCCGGCAGCGGGCGGCGGCCGGAGCGGACCTGGAGGGCCACGACCGCCAGCAGGCCGAGCGCGGCCGGCGCCTTGACCAGGGCGGCCAGGGTGACGAGGACGGCCCCGAGGACTCCGCAGGCCGGCCGTTCCCCGCGCGCGGCGACCAGGCCGAGCCCCAGCAGACCGAGCATCAGGGCGTCGTTGTGGGCGCCCGCCACCAGGTGCAGCAGGACGAGCGGGTTGAGGGCGCCGAGCCAGAGGGCGGCGGCCGGGTCGGCGCCGCTGTGCCGGGCGAGGCGGGGCAGCGCGACGGCCATCAGGGCCACGCCGAGCAGGGCGACCAGGCGCATGCCGAGCAGGCCGGCCGGCAACTGTCCGCGGGTCAGCCCGGACAGCGCGGAGGCCAGCGCCATGAAGGCGGGGCCGTAGGGGGCGCCGGTGTGCTGCCACATCGGGGCCACCTCGTCGGCGAGCGGGCCGCCGAGCTGGGCCGGGCCCTGGGTGTAGACGTCCATGTGGTGGTCGACCATGGCGCCCTGCGCGAGGTAGCTGTACACGTCCCGGCTGAACAACGGCGGTGCCAGCAGCAGCGGTGCCGTCCATACGGCGAGCACCAGCAGCAGGGCGCGCGGGGTGGGCGGCTGGGGGCCGCGCACCAGACGGCCTAGGAGCACCCAGGCCGCTATCAGCAGGACGACACCGAAGTACACCCCGACCAGGCCGAGTGCCGCCTGCACCGAGGCGGGGGCCAGCAGATCCTGCACGGGCAGGGCACCGGCCGTCTCACCGCCGAGCGCGAGAAAGGCGGTGCCGGCCAGCCCGAGCACCTGGCAGCTGCGGAGATCGACGGGGAATGCCATGGCCAACACTGACTCAGCGTGTCAACGCCGGGTGGCCGGAAGGCGACGCTCCTCTCACCTGCGGGCGGCTCGCACGTGACCGGCGTGTGAGAAACGATGACTTTCGGGCGTACGGGAGGTCACTTCTGTGCACCATCGGCCTGTCCTTCGGCGCCCTCCTGCCCGCCCTCGCCGCAACGCGCCAGGTCGTCCCCGAGCCGGGTCGGGCGGCTCAGCCGCCTGCGCCCCACCGCCGTTGACCGGTCAGGACCAGCCCGGTCTGCTCGCCCACATGGTGCCGTGCGGGGCGGACGCAGTCCGTCGGACTGAAGGGTGCGGGCCGGTCAGAACACCGAGAGCCCGGTCAGCGTGGTGAACCGGTCGAGGGCCGCCACTCCGGCCACCGAGTTGCCGCGCTCGTCCAGGCCCGGGCTCCACACGCACAGCGTGCACCGGCCCGGTACGACGGCGATGATCCCGCCGCCGACGCCGCTCTTGCCGGGCAGGCCCACGCGGTAGGCGAAGTCCCCGGCCGCGTCGTACGTCCCGCAGGTCAGCATCACCGCGTTGACCTGCTTGGCCTGGCTGCGGGTGAGCAGCCGGCCGCCGTCGGCGCGGATGCCGTGCCGGGCGAGGAAGCCGGTGGCGAGGGCAAGGTCGGCGCAGGAGGCGGTGATGGAGCACTGCCGGAAGTACTGGTCGAGCAGGGTCGGCACGTCGTTGTCGATGTTGCCGTAGGACGCCATGAAATGCGCGAGGGCGGCGTTGCGGTCGCCGTGGGCGGTCTCGGAGGCGGCGACCTCCTTGTCGAAGTCCAGGGTGGCGTTGCCGCTCTCGGTGCGCAGAAAGGTGAGCAGCTCGCCGGCCGCGTCACCGGTACGGGTCTGGAGGCGGTCGGTGACGACGAGGGCGCCCGCGTTGATGAAAGGATTCCGCGGGATGCCGTTCTCGTACTCCAGCTGGACCAGGGAGTTGAAGGGGTTGCCGGAGGGCTCGCGGCCCACGTGCTCCCAGAGTTCGTCGCCCTCGCGCGCCAGGTCCAGGGCCAGAGTGAAGACCTTGGTGATGGACTGCGTGGAGAACGGCTCGCGCCAGTCCCCCACCCCGTACACCGTGCCGTCCAGCTCGGCGACGGCCATGCCGAAGCGGCGGGGATCGCAGGCGGCGAGGGCCGGGATGTAGTCGGCGGCCCGGCCGCGGCCGGGGGTGCGCTCGATCTCCTCGGCGATGCGCTCCAGGACCGGCAGGAAGGTGAGGGACGACGTCGTTGTCATGATCACCATTGTGCCTCCGGACCGGCCCTGGAGCCCATTCGCGTACGGGTTGATATCTGCCCGTAACCGCAGGTCAGGCGGCAGGTGCCCCGCTGCCCGCGACGACCTCGGGGCGCAGCAGCTCGGCGAGCCGCTCGGCCGGCAGGAGGCCCTTCTCCAGGACGAGTTCGGCCACGCCCCGGCCCGTGACGAGCGCCTCCTTGGCGATCTCGGTGGCGGCCGTGTACCCGATGTGCGGATTGAGGGCGGTGACCAGGCCGATGGAGTTCTCCACGGTGGCGCGCAGCCGGTCGGTGTTGGCGGTGATGCCGGACACGCAGCGCTCGGCCAGGGTGAGGCAGGCGCTCTGCAGGTGCGTGATGGACTCCGACAGGGAGTGCAGGATGATCGGCTCGAAGGCGTTGAGCTGGAGCTGTCCGGCCTCGGCGGCCATGGTGATGGCGACGTCGTTGCCGATCACCTCGAAGGCGACCTGGTTGACCACCTCGGGGATCACCGGATTGACCTTGCCCGGCATGATGGACGAACCGGCCTGCACCGGCGGCAGGTTGATCTCACCGAGGCCCGCGCGCGGACCGGAGGACAGCAGCCGCAGGTCGTTGCAGCTCTTGGAGAGCTTGACCGCGATCCGCTTCAGCACGCCGGACATCTGCACGAAGGCACCGCAGTCCTGGGTGGCCTCGACCAGGTTGGCGGCGGTGACCAGCGGCAGCCCGGTGATGTCGGCCAGGTGCCGGCGGGCGGCCTCGGCGTATCCGGCCGGGGCGTTGAGGCCCGTTCCGATCGCCGTGGCACCGAGGTTGATCTCATGGATCAACTCGACGGCCTCGGCAAGACGGCTGCGGTCCTCCTCGATCATGACGGCGAATGCGGAGAACTCCTGACCGAGCGTCATCGGCACGGCGTCCTGCAATTGTGTACGGCCCATCTTGAGCACGTCACGGAACTCGACGGCCTTGCGGGCGAAGGCGTCCTGCAGTACGGCCATCGCCTTGAGCAGGCCACGGACCGCGAACACCGTCGCTGTCCTGACGGCGGTCGGGTAGACGTCATTGGTCGACTGACCGAGGTTGACGTCCTCATTGGGGTGCAGATACATGTACTCGCCCTTGGCGTGACCGAGCAGCTCCAGCGCCCGGTTGGCCACGACCTCGTTGGCGTTCATGTTGGTGGACGTGCCGGCGCCGCCCTGGATGACGTCGACGACGAACTGGTCGTGCAGCTTGCCCGCCCGGATCTCCTGGCAGGCGGCCACGATCGCGCGCGCCTTCTCCGGCGCCAGCAGGCCGAGTTCCTCGTTGGCGAGGGCGGCGGCCTCCTTGACGGCGGCCAGGGCGTCGATCAGATGCGGGTAGGCGGAGATCGGGGTGCCGGTGATGGGGAAGTTCTCCGTCGCGCGCAGGGTGTGCACACCCCAATAGGCGTCGGCGGGTACGTCACGGTCGCCGAGCAGATCGTGCTCACTGCGCGTGGTGGCGGCGGTCATGAGGGTAGGGTCCTCTTTCCGAGGGTTGAGGGTGTGAGGGGCGCGGGCACCGAGTGCTACGCGCAGGCAGGGAACGGAACCGGATCCAGCGCACGCACAGCCTGCACGCACCCCACCGGCTCCCCACCCCCGAGCAACGGCTCTCCGGCGAACTCGGTCAGCAACTCGGGGGCCACGCCCGCGCGAGCGAGCGCCGCGGCCGCGACCGGAATCCGCGCCCGATTCGCCCCGTCGGCGATCTTCACCGCGATGGCTCGGCCATCAGGCAGGGCAGCGACCTGAACGCCCTCGAAGCCGTCCTTGGCCAGCAGTCCGGGCACGGCCCGCATGAGCGCGGCGACATCGCGCCCAGAGCCGGAGGCCATCTCGGCGTGCGTGCGCATTGCGTCGGCGACCCGGGCCTCGGGGGTGCCCGGGGCGGCCGAGGTGATCCGGGCCAGGGCGCGGGCGAGGCCGTGCAGGGAGATGGCGAACAGCGGCGCGCCGCAGCCGTCCACGGTGACCCGGGCGACCCGCTGGCCGGTCAGGTCCTCGACGATCTCCTGGATCGCCTGCTGGAGCGGGTGCTCCGGGTCGAGGTAGTCACTCAGGGACCAGCCGTTGAGCTTGGCCGTCCACAGCATGGCCGCGTGCTTGCCGGAGCAGTTCTGGGCCAGCCGGGAGGGCATGCGGCCCTCGCGCACCCAGGAGTCCCGGACGACCGGGTCGAACGGCATGTCGGGGACGTTGCGCAGGTCGTCCTCGGTGAGCCCGGCGAGTTCGAGGATGCGCCGGGTGCCGGCCAGGTGGCGGTCCTCGCCGGAGTGGCTGGCGGCGGCCAGCGACAGCAGTTCGCCGTCCAGCGGCAGCCCGGCCCGCAGCATGGCCACGGCCTGGAGGGGCTTGACGGCCGAGCGCGGGTAGAAAGCGGCCTCGATGTCGCCGAGTTGGAACTCCACCCGGCCGTCGGCGCCGAGGACGACGACGGAGCCGTGGTGGATGCCCTCGACGACTCCACCGCGGATGAGGTGGGCGACCGGGGCGTGGAGTGGTTCGCGGACGAGGGGTGCGTCTGCGGGGGAACTGCTGTACATCACTGCCTGCATCGATGGGTTGGGACGGGCCGGGTCGCGGGTCACGCGTCGGCACCCGTGGATGTCCGGGATATCCGGCCGCGGATGCCGTACCAGCCCGCGACCAGGGTTGCGACGATCAGCGGCAGACAGAGCACGGTGGTGCGTCCGGCGCCGCCGTCGGCGTACATGAGGACCAGGACGGAGGCGAGGAACGCCAGCGTCACGACCTCGGTCCAGGGGGAGCCCGGCAGCCGGTACGACGGCCGGGTCAGTTCGCCCTTCCGGGTCTTCTGCCAGAAGAGCAGGTGACAGAGCATGATCATGCCCCAGGTCGCGAGGATGCCGATCGCCGCGAAGTTGAGGACGATCTCGAACGCGTCGGCGGGGACGACGTAGTTGAGGCCCACGCCGAGGACACAGATACCGCTGGTGAGCAGGATTCCGCCGTACGGCACCTGGCTGCGGCTCATCCGCGCGGTGAACTTCGGGGCCGACCCGCTCATGGCCATGGAGCGCAGGATGCGGCCGGTGGAGTAGAGGCCGGAGTTCAGCGAGGACATGGCGGCGGTGAGCACGACCAGGTTCATCACGTCGCCGGCCGCCGGGATGCCGATGTGCGACAGGACCGTCACGAAGGGGCTCTCGCCGGCGCTGTACGCGTTCCAGGGCATCAGCATGGACAGCAGGACGACGGAGCCGACGTAGAACAGGCCCACGCGCCACATGATCGAGTTGATCGCCTTCGGCATGATCTTCTCGGGGTTCTCGGTCTCACCGGCGGCCACGCCGACCAGTTCGACGGAGGCGTAGGCGAAGACGACACCCTGGATGATCAGCAGCATCGGCAGCAGGCCGTTGGGAAAGACGCCGCCGTTGTCGGTGATCAGGGACGGGCCGGGGTGGTGGCCGGCCACCGGGTGCTGGGTGACCAGCAGGAAGATGCCGATCGCCATGAAGACCACGAGCGCGCCGACCTTGACGATCGCGAACCAGAACTCCAGTTCGCCGAAGATCTTCACCGAGATCAGGTTCACGGTCAGGACGACCGCCAGGGCTATCAGCGCGATCACCCACTGCGGGATGTCGGAGAACATGCCCCAGTAGTGGGTGTAGGTGGCGACGGCGGTGATGTCGGCGATGCCGGTGGTCGCCCAGTTGAGGAAGTACATCCAGCCCGCGGTGTAGGCGCCCTTCTCGCCCAGGAACTCCCGGGCGTACGACACGAAGGCGCCGGAGGACGGGCGGTACAGGACGAGTTCGCCGAGGGCGCGTACGACCAGAAAGGCGAAGACGCCGCAGACGGCGTAGGCGATGAACAGGGAGGGCCCGGCGTCGGCGAGCCGCCCGCCCGCGCCGAGGAAGAGGCCGGTGCCGATGGCTCCGCCGATGGCGATCATGTTGACGTGCCGGTGCTTCAGGCCTTTGCTGTAGCCGGCGTCTCCGGCGTCGACATGGCCGGACGAGGGGCGCGTCTCGTCTTTGAGGTGCTGCTCGCTCACGCCTCGGGTCCGCCTTCCGTGGGGAGATCGTCCGTCCGCTGGGGACGGACGATGTCGGTGAGGGTCGTCTCGACGCGGTCCAGGTGGTGGCTCATGGCCTGGACGGCGTCGTGTTCGGAACCGTCGATCAGCGCTTCGACGATGGCCCGGTGCTCGCGATTGGACTGCTCGCGGCGCCCGCCCAGCTCGTTGAGGAAGGCCGACTGACGCGCCAGTGCGTCGCGGATCTCCTCGATGACCCGGCGGAAGACCGGGTTCTGGGCGGCTTCGGCGATCGCGAGGTGGAAGAGGGTGTCCATCGCGACCCAGGCCGTGGTGTCCGTCTCC
The DNA here is from genome assembly GCF_053593835.1 of Streptomyces sp. NPDC002076. Taxonomy (NCBI): domain Bacteria; kingdom Bacillati; phylum Actinomycetota; class Actinomycetes; order Kitasatosporales; family Streptomycetaceae; genus Streptomyces; species Streptomyces sp. NPDC002076. The sequence continues at coordinate 102,360 of NZ_JBSFDI010000024.1, read as the reverse complement.
CGCTCCATGCGGTCGAGCAGATGGGCCAGGTGGTCCAGGTTCTCCGGGGTGCGGCGCGCGGCCGCGTAGCCCGCGACCGGGATCTCGATGTGCCGGCGCACCTCGAGCAGGTCGCTGGCCGCGTAGTCGCCGAAGGTGGGGTCCTCGACGGCGTTCGCGACGACGAAGGTGCCCTTGCCGGTCCGGGAGACCGTGAGGCCCATCGTCTGCAGCGCGCGCAGCGCCTCGCGCAGCACGGGCCGGGACACCTCGAGGGTGCGGCACAGCTCGGCCTCGGAGGGGAGCTTGTCGCCGATGGCGTACTCGCCGCGTTCGATGGCGCCGCGGAGGTGGGCGAGGACCGCTTCCATGGCGCTCACACGCCGGGGACCCTGACCACCTGTCTGGCTGTCTGACAGGTTCACGGGAGTGATCCTGCGGGTTGCGTGCCCGGGCTGTCAAGGCGTCGCGTAAGGAAACATTCACGGGGTGCGGCGCCTGAATGCAGGCATCCGCACCCCGTGGGTGATCAGGAGGGTTCGGTCAGGCGTTGAGCACGCCCGTGGCGAGCAGGCCGAGCAGGCCCACGCCGATGACGATCCGGTAGATGACGAAGGCGTTGAAGGAGTGCTTGGCGACGAACTTCAGCAGCCAGGCGATGGAGGCGTAGGCGACCACGAAGGAGACGATGGTGCCGACGGCGAGCGGCGCCGCGCCCACGCCCGCGCCGAGGGCGTCCTTGAGCTCGTAGATGCCGGCGCCGGTCAGGGCCGGAATGCCGAGGAAGAAGGACAGCCGGGTGGCGGCGACACGGTCCAGGTCCAGGATGAGCGCGGTGGACATGGTGGCGCCGGAGCGGGAGAAGCCGGGGAAGAGCAGGGCGAGGATCTGCGAGCAGCCGACCCACATCGCGTCCTTGAACGAGGTGTCGTCCTCACCGCGCTTGTGCCGGCCCATCTGGTCCGCCGCCCACATCACGGCCGAGCCGACGATCAGCGAGCCGGCCACCACCCACAGCGAGCCCAGCGGACCCTCGACCAGCTTCTTCGCGGCCAGGCCGACCACGACGATCGGGATGGTGGCGTAGATGACCCACCAGGCGAACTTGTAGTCGTGGTGGTAGCGCTCCTCACGGTTGGTCACACCGCGGAACCAGGCCGAGACGATCCGCTTGATGTCCTTGAAGAAGTACAGGAGCACGGCGGCGATGGCGCCGACCTGGATGACGGCGGAGAACCCGACGACGGACTTGTCGTCGACGGGGATGTGCATGAGCCCCTCGGTGATCTTGAGGTGACCGGTGGAGGACACCGGGAGGAACTCGGTCACCCCCTCGACTACTCCGAGGACGACGGCCTGACCGACGGAGATGGCGCTCATGGGATCCAGTTCTGAGGAGAGTTGGTCGACATTGTTGTAGACAGTACTTGTTGCGTCCGGCGCTCTGGCAAGCACCTAGGACCACAGGGCGGCGGCGATCGAGACTCCGGCGAAGGCGGCGGCGAGCCCCGCCACCACGCTCCCCACGACGTTGGCGGCAGCGTAGAGGCCGGAGCCCGCCTCGGACAGCCGCAGTGTCTCGTAGGAGAAGGTCGAGTACGTCGTCAGTGCTCCGCAGAACCCGGTGCCCACGAGCAGCTGCAGATGAGGCCCGGCCGCCCCGGCGGTGAACGCGCCCGTGAGCAGCCCGAGGATCAGCGAGCCGGTGACGTTCACCACGAAGGTGCCCCAGGGGAAGACGGAGTCGTGTCGGGCCTGCACCGCACGGTCGGTGAGATAGCGCAGCGGTGCGCCGACCACGGCCCCCGCGATGACGAGCAGCCAGTTCACAACTACTTCTCACCCTTCGGCTGCGTGCCCTCGGGGCCGCCGGTGCGCCCCACGTACCGGACGACCTCGCACTCCTCCAGGGTCACGAGCCCCTCCTCGACGAGTTCGTCGAGCTGCGGCAGGAAGGCCCGTACCCGCTCCTCGGTGTCCACTACGACGACCGCGACGGGCAGGTCCTCACTCAGGGAGAGCAGGCGGGAGGTGTGGATGAGAGAGGAGGCGCCGAAGCCCTCGATGCCCCGGAAGACGCTCGCCCCGGCGAGGCCGGCCGCGTGTGCGCGGTGCACGATCTCGGAGTAGAGGGGCTTGTGGTGCCAGGTGTCGTCCTCGCCGATGTAGACGGTCAGCCGGAGGGCACGGCCGGTGAGTGACGTCATCGCTTCCTCCTGATCAGCACACGGCGCGCGGCGATGGAGGCGAGCCACACCGCGGCGAGGGCCGCGCACAGCGTCGCGGCGAGGTAGGCGAGCCCGAGGCCCGGGCGGCCCGCGTCGACGAGCTTGCGGATGTCGACGGCGTAGGTGGAGAAGGTGGTGAAGCCGCCGAGCACGCCGGTGCCGAAGAAGGGGCGTACGAGGCGGTGGGCGGCCCACACGTCGGTGATGAGCACCATGAAGACGCCGATCACCGCGCAGCCGATGACATTGGTGAGGAAGGTCGCCCAGGGGAAGCCGCCGGACGGCGTGGGCCAGGCGAGGGCGAGGCCGTAGCGGGCGCACGCGCCGAGGGCGCCGCCGAGGGCGACCATCGCGACGACGGGTATCTGGGCACGCCACTGTGACCGCCGCCGTGGGGTGGGGCGGACACGGAGGCTCTGCGCTTCCGGGGCTGTCATGCGGGTGCGTCTCCTGTTCGGCCTGCCCCGACGGGTGATCACGGCCGGGCACCAGAGTACCGCCGTGTCAGCGGGCCGAGGTCCGTGCGCAGACCGCGACACCGGACTCCCACAGGCTGCCGAGGACGAGGTGGTCCCCGCTCGCGCAGACGCTGGTGACCATGCGGAAGCCGGAGCGGCGGCGGGTGAGGTGCCGGACCGTCCGTCCGCTGTCGTCGAGGGCCATCACCCCGATCGTCCCGCTCGGACGGTACGGCGCGTGTACGGCGGCCCGGGCGGCGGCGCCGCGCACCGCGGGCGGCGTGCGGTGCAGAAGGTCCAGCGGCGGAACCCGGGGACCGGCGAGCGCGACCCAGAGCGGGCCGTCGGGGCCCTCGCGCCAGAGGTTGTCCGGCATGCCGGGCAGCGTGGCGAAGAGGTCGGCGTGGCCGGCGCGCGGACCGGTGAGGTGGTAGCGGGTGAGGCGGCAGGCGCCGGTCTCGGCGATCACCAGGAAGTCGCCGTCGGCGCTCACCGCCAGGCCGTTGGCGAACTGCAGCCCGTCCAGCAGGACTTCGGGCTCACCGCCCTCGGGCGGCAGGCGCAGCAGCCGTCCGGTGCCGGTGTGCTCGACGATGTCGCCGATCCACTGGTCGAGTGGGTAGCGGCGGCTGGAGACGGTGAAGTACACGGTGCCGTCGGGCAGGGCGACGACGTTGCTGCAGAAGCGGAGCCGCTCCCCCGCCGCGGAGCCGGCGAGCACGCGGACGGTGCCGGCGGCGCCTTCGCCGGGATCGACGCGCAGCAGTCCACGCTCCGCGTCGCACACCAGCAGGCCGCCGTCCGGGAGGAGTTCGAGTCCGAGTGGACGGCCGCCGGTCTCGGCCAGCACCTCCACGCGGGCAGTGCGCCGGTCGCCGGGATGGTGGACGCGCAGGATCCGGCCGTCCTCCACTCCGGTCAGCACGCGCCCGTGCGCGTCGACGACGACGTCCTCGGGGCCGCGGGCGCCCAGGGAGACGTAGTGGAGCGGGACCAGTGCCGTGGGTCGGTCCATGCGCGTGCCCTTCGCGGTCGGTCGGCCCATTCCGACTGTGTCGTCCCCTCACCACCCCTTCTCGAAAACCCGGGCCACCTCCGCGATGCGGATCTCGTCGCGCCGGTAGCAGGTGCCCCGGTAGCTGCGGCGGGTGCGCAGCAGGCCGAGGCGGGTGAGGAAGTCCAGGTGGGCGACGGCGGTCCGGCGGGGCACGCCCAGCTTGGCGGCGACGGCGCGCGCGGTGACTCCCGTCTCGGCGAGGTCGCGGCGACGGGGCGCCGGAAAGTGGGCCGCGGGGTCCTTGAGCCATTCCAGGATCGACTGCCGCATCCGGCCCGAGGGAGTTCCCATCATCCGTCCGCCTCCGTCCCCGACCTCCTCGTACGCAGTGTTCCCACTGTCGCGCGGCCGACTCCGGCACGTCCGGGACTCGGCGGCCGTTGTCCGGTACCGAACGGCCGTACGAGTGAGCGGGTGCATATGGCCCCGGAAAATCGGCGAAGGCCCCACCGCCCCTTACGGCCGGGCCCGTCACCGGTGGCTCAGCGGTGGCTGAACCACGTCATGGAGGAGAGCGCCTTGTCGTCGTAGCCGAACAGGGCCTCGTTCTCGTAGCCGTTGTCGGAGGTGGCGTCCGACGCGTTCGGCGCCGCCGCCAAGAACAAGTCGGACTTCGCCGCCGCCCTGACCAAGATGCAGGACGCCACGGTCGCCGACATGAAGAAGCATGCCTTCGGGGTCTGTCAGTGACCAGCACCGCAAGCCCGAAGTCATACGGGGTCAAGGGGGCCAACGTCCTGCTGCGTGGCTGCACGCAGGCGCTGGCCGCGCACGACGTGCCACTGTTGCTGATGCTGGCGGGCACCGAGGACGAACGGCGGCCCATCACTCGGTACATCACCGCCGGTCACGTCGACGGGGTGCTGCTGGTGTCCAGCCACTCGGGCGATCCGGTCGCAGAGGAGCTGCGGGAGGCGGGCGTGCCGCTCGTCGTCTGCGGCAAACCGATCGGCCTCGGCTCCAAGGTGAGTTACGTGGCCGCGGACGACCGGGACGGGGCCCGGGACATGGTCCGGCATCTGCTGTCGCTGGGCCGGCGGCGGATCGGTGTGGTCACCGGTCCGCTGGACACCCCGGTGGCGTGGAGCGGCTCGCCGGATACCAGGAGGTGCTGGCCGAGGCGGGCATCGGGGTCGACGAGAGCCTGATCGTCTCCGGGGACTACAGCCGGGCGAGCGGTGAGGCGGGCGCGGAGCGGCTGCTGGCGCAGGCCCCGGACATGGACGCGGTGTTCGTCGCCTCCGACCTGATGGCGCAGGGCGTGCCGGCGGCGCTGCGCCGGGCCGGGAAGGGGGTGCCGGATGACATCGCTGTCGGAGGCTTCGACGACTCGCCTGCGGCTACGGCCGCGACTCCTCAGCTCACCACGATCCGGCGGCCGTGGGACCGGATCAGCAACGAGATGGTGCGGGTGCTGCTCGCGCAGATCGGCGGGGAGGATCCGGCGGCGGTGATTCTTCCTACGGAGTTGGTGCGGCGGGAGTCGGCTTGAGCGGAAACGCCCACTGGGGTGCCGCGCTGCGCCGTCGTGCGTCTGCAGCGCCGTCGTGGCTGGTCGCGCAGTTCCCCGCGCCCCTTCGGCGCTACCGCGCCCCGGGGCGAACCAGCCCCGTCTCATAGGCGAGGACCACTGCCTGGGCGCGGTCGCGCAGGCCCAGCTTGGCGAAGATCCGCGCCACGTGGGACTTGACCGTGGCCTCGCTCAGGGTCAGCTCGGTGGCCAGTTCCGTGTTGGACAGGCCGCGGCCCAGCAGCGTCAGCACCTCCCGTTCGCGGGGTGTGAGCGTGGCCAGGTCGGCGGGTACGGCATCTGGAGTGTGCTCCGTCTCGGCCGCGTACCGCTGCACCAGGCGCCGGGTGATCTGCGGGGCGAGGAGGGCGTCGCCGGTGCCGACGAGTCGTACGGCCGCCGCCAGGTGCTCCGGGGTGACGTCCTTGAGCAGGAAGCCGCTGGCCCCGAGGGAGATGGCCTCGTACACATACCGGTCCAGGTCGAACGTGGTCAGCATGAGCACACGGCAGTCCGGGTTCTGCGCCAGGATTCGGCGGGTGGCCTCCAGACCGTCCATGGCCGGCATGCGGATGTCCATGAGGACCACGTCCGGGCGCAGTTCCCGCGCCGCGGACACCGCCTCGGCGCCGTCGGCGGCCTCGCCGACCACCTCGATGCCGCGGGCGGTGAGGATCAGCCGGAAGCCGGTGCGGATCAACCTCTGGTCGTCGGCGATCAGGACGCGGGGCGCGCGCTCGGGCGTGTCCGCCGTCACGGGCGGTCCAGGGGTATGCGGGCGCGGACGCGATAGCCGCCGCCGAGTCTGCGTCGGGCGTCCAAGTCACCGCCGTAGACGGCGACCCGCTCGCGCAGGCCGATCAGGCCTCGGCCGGTGCCGGCGGACCTCGGTCTCGGGGTCGCCCGGGCGGTGCCGGTCAGCACGCTGGGGCCGGTGTTGAGGACCTCGACGCGCAGGGCGTGGTCCGCGTACCGCACGGTCACCTCCGCCGAGCCGCCGTCGCCGTGTCGGAGCGCATTGGTCAGGGCCTCCTGGATGATCCGGTACGCGGTCACGTCGATGCCCTGTGGCAGCGGGCGCGGCTCGCCGGATATGCGGACCTCGACCGGGAGCCCGGCGAAGGATATCCGGTCCACGAGCGGGCCGAGCCGGTCGAGGCCGGGCTGCGGGGCGAGGGGTGTGCTCGCCGCGTCCGCGCGCGGTCCCGGGTCGGGGGCGCCGTCGGTGCCGTCCTGTGCGGGGGCCAGCAGTCCCAGCAGATGTCTGAGGTCGGTCATCGCGCCCCGGCCGGCGTCCTCGACGGCCCTGAGGGCCGTCGCCGCCTCGTCCGGCATCGTGGCCAGCACCTCGCGGGCAGCGCTCGCCTGGACGACCATGAGGCTGACGTTGTGACTGACGATGTCGTGCAACTCGCGGGCGATCCGGTCGCGTTCGCCCGCGATCGCGGCCTCCGTGGCGCTCTCCCGCTCGCGCTCCAGCAGCCAGCCGCGCTCCCCGACCGCCGCCTGCCAGCGGCGCCGGGTGCGCACCAGCGCCACCGTCAGCCCGAGGACGGCCGCGCACGCCACCGCGAGCGCCGCCGTCAGCACGTCGTACTCCCCCATGCCGTTCATGGTCGCAGACGGCACTGACATCGGCGTCGACCTGGGGATTCAGCCCTCTGCATCCGGAGGATGAGTCCGGGGGCGGAGTGCCATCCGGGGAGGGATGCCGGGGACGGCGTCGCGCGTCTAGCGTCCTGGCCATGGTCACTGAGGTGAGAACGGGAGACACCGTCGTACGGCTCGACGGTGTGCGCAAGGAGTACGGCGAGACGGTCGCACTCGACGGGGTGTCGCTGGGGATCCGGGCCGGGGAGGCGGTCGCGGTGATGGGCCCCTCGGGGTGCGGCAAGTCCACGTTGCTCAACATGATCGCCGGCCTTGACCGGCCGACGGCCGGCCGTGTCGTCGTCCACGGCGAGAGCGTCGGGGAGCTGGGCGAGAAGCGGCTTGCGCTGTACCGGCGGCGCCGGATCGGCATGATCTTCCAGTTCTTCAACCTCATCGACGATCTGTCGGCGCTCGACAATGTGGCGCTGGCCGCCCAGTTGACCGGCACCCCGGCCCGGCAGGCCCGGCGGCGGGCACTGGAGCTGTTCGAGGAGCTGGGCATCGCGGACCGCCGCAATGCCTACCCCGCGGTGCTCAGCGGCGGTGAGCGGCAACGGGTGGCCGTGGCACGGGCGTTGATGAACCGGCCCGCGCTGCTGCTGGCGGACGAGCCGACCGGCGCGCTGGACAGCCGGGCCGGGGAGCAGGTGATGGACCTGCTGATCGACCTGAACCAGATCGGCCAGACTCTGGTCATCGTCACGCACGACGAGCGGCTCGCGCAGCGCTGTGCGAGCCGGCTGGTGCAGCTGGCCGACGGCCGGGTGACCGGTGAGCACACCCTGGAGCCGTCGGTATGAGAGCGGTGTGGAAGGCCGCGCGGGCGGCGGTGCGTCGGCGGATCCTGCAGACGCTGGTGATCTGGCTGGTCACGCTGGTGTCGACGGGGTCGATCGTGGTCGCGCTGGGGTTGGTGGACGCGGCTTCGGCGCCGTTCGACCATGTCTTCGGCAAGCAGCACGGGCCGCATGTGGTTGCCGAGTTCGACCCGGGCAGGGTGTCGGACGCGCAGCTGGAACGAGCTGCCAGGCAGCCGGGAGTGGAGGCGACGGCCGGTCCGTTCCCGCAGGCGACGGTGGACGTTCCGCGCGACGCGGAGGACCTGGGTCTCGGCGGCGAGGTCACGGTCGTCGGTCGTCCCGGACCCGGCGGCGCGGTGGACCGGGTGGACCTGTGGGCGGGCCGGTGGCCGACCCGGCCGGGCGAGATGGTCCTCAACCGCCAGTCCGACTGGACCGGCGACGACATCGGCAAGAAATTCCGGCTGCCGTCCGGGCCGACCCTCACCATCGTCGGATTCGCCTTCGATCTGAGCGACACGGCGGACGTGTGGGTCGCCCCGGACCAGATCACGGCCCTGCACCCGCACACCACGCAAATGTTGTACCGGTTCCGGGACGCGTCCTCGCAGAGTGCGCTGAGCGCGGGGCTGGCCCGGGTGACCGAGGCGCTGCCCAAGGGCTCGCTGAGTGGATCGCAGAGCTATCTGACGCTCAAGCAACGGATCGGCAGCAACGCGCGCGCGTACGCGCCGTACCTCATGGCGTTCGGCATCCTCGGCGTCCTGGTGGCGGTGCTGATCGTCGCCAACGTCGTCGGCGGTGCCGTGGTCTCCGGCTTCCGGCACATCGGCATCCTCAAGGCCCTCGGGTTCACTCCGGGGCAGGAGCTGGGCGTCTATCTCGTGATGGTCTCCGTACCGGCCGTACTGGGCTGCGCACTCGGCACGCTCGTCGGCAACCTGTTGGCCAAGCCGTTCTTCCAGTTCGTGTTCACGGGGCCCGACTCAGGGGTGCTGCACGACAGGATCGGCATCGCTCCCTGGGTGAACGGGCTGGCCCTGTTCGGCATGCCGCTGGTCTGTGTGCTGGCCGCGCTCGGCCCGTCCATGCGCGCCCAGCGGCTGTCGGCGGCGCGGGCGATCAGCGCGGGCAGCGCACCGCGTACCGGGCGGGCGCTCGGCGTCCAACGGCGGCTCGCGGGGCTGCGGTTGCCCCGGTCGGTGAGCCTCGGGGTGGGGCTGCCGTTCGCCAGGCCCGCGCGCAGTGCGCTCACGCTGGCCGCGGTGGTCCTGGGCGTGACCACCGTGACGTTCGCGACGGGTCTGGCGACGACGATGACCCTCTTCGGAGGCGGCAGGGATGCGTACGACGTCACGGTTTACGCAAGCAGCTACGTCCATGGCAAGCAGGTGCTGCCGGTCCACGGCGACCGCGAACTCCAGTCGCTGCTGGGCTCGTTGCCGGGTGCCGCACGGGTGACGGCCCGGGGGGACGAGGACGCGCGGCTCGAGGGGTCCACACAGAGGGTCATCTTCGAGGGCAGGCGCGGGCCGGACCTGTCCCTGGACGATGTGCTCGTCCGGGGCCGCTGGATGCACCGTCCGGGAGAGGTCGTGGTCGGCTCGGCCTTCCTGCGCCGTAACGGGGTGCGCATCGGAGACCATCTCCGGCTGCGCAGGAGCGGCCGTGCGGAGGAGGTCACCGTGGTCGGCGAGCTGATGCAGCAGAACGACCGGGTGGTCGCCGGCACCTGGCCGACGTTCACCGCACTGGTCCCGGACGGAAAGGCGTTCGCCTACCACGTCAAACTGCGCAAGGGCGCGGACGGGACGGCGTACGCCCGCGCCGCCCGAGCCGTCGACAAGGGGCTCAGTACCCAACTGACCGGACCGAGCAGCGGCGCCGAGACCATCATCGACTCGGCGACCGCCCTCACCCTGATGCTGGCCCTGGTCGCCTCCCTCGGCGTCTTCAACACGGCCGTGCTCAACACCCATGACCGGCGCCGCGACCTCGGCATGCTGAAGTCGATCGGCATGACCCCGCGCCAGGTGACGGTGATGACGGTGACGTCGATGGCGGTGCTCGGCGCGATCGGGTCGGTGCTGGGCGTCCCGCTGGGCATCGCCGCCTACGAGGTGGTCGTCCCACGGATGGCCGCGGGGATCGACATCACCCTGCCGTCGTACATGACGGACGTCTGGCACGTGCCGAAACTGGCGGAACTGGCGCTGGCGGGTCTGGTGATCGCCGTGGTCGGCGCGCTGGTCCCCGCGCGGCGCGCCGCCCGCCTCACCGTCGCCGAGGTGCTGCACAACGAATAGGGCCACCGGGGAGCCCGCAACCGGTCAGAATCGAAGAAGCCGGAGCGGGCTCCTCGGTCCTAGCGTGAGGTGCACCGGCGGAAAACCCGTCGGGCCACGCACCTCAGAAGGAGAGTCCCATGACCGCCGGCGTGCAGACGATCATCTACCCCGTCAAGGACAAGGACCGTGCCAAGGCCCTGTTCACCGCCCTGCTGGGTGTCGAGCCGTACGCGGACCAGCCCTACTACGTCGGCTTCAAGGCCGAGGGACAGGACATCGGCCTCGACCCGAACGGGCACGCTCAGGGCCTGACCGGGCCGGTGCCGTTCTGGCACGTCACCGACCTCCGGGAGCGGCTCGCGGCCCTGCTCGCGGCGGGCGCCGAGGTGGTCCAGGACGTGCGGGACGTCGGCAACGGCCGGCTGATCGCCTCCGTGAAGGACCCCGACGGCAACCTGATCGGCCTGCTCCAGGACCCGGCCGCCTGAGCACCGCCACCTCCGCTCACACCCGCACTAGTTGCACACTCAACGATTGGCTGGATCGGTGCTACGGTGCGGGTATGGCAGTCAAGACGGCCGAGGCCCGGCTCGAGGAACGGTGGCGGGACATCCTCGCCGTGCACGCGCGCACGATGTGCGAGATCGACCGGGCCCTGCACCCGCACGGGCTGGGCGCCAGCGACTTCGAGGTGCTGGACATCCTGGCGACCGAGTCGCCCGCGGAGGGCGACCAGTGCCGGGTGCAGAACCTGGTCGGCCGGGTCCATCTCAGCCAGAGCGCACTGTCCCGGCTGATCGGCCGGCTGGAGAAGGACGGGCTGGTGGAGCGCTCGGTGTGCGCGGAGGACCGGCGCGGGGTGTGGGTGGCACTGACCCCCAAGGGCCGCGCGCGGCACGCCGAGGTGCTGCCGCTGCAGCGCGAAGTGCTCGAGCGCATGCTGACCGGGGAGGAGCGCTGGAACGCCGGGCAGGATCACTAGAGCACCAGCTCGGCCCCGTCGGGCAGGACCTCGACGCCCTCCTCGGCGACACGCGCGCGTGCCGGTGAGGCGGGGTCGAGCAGCGGGTTCGTGTTGTTGAGGTGGGTGTAGATCCGGCGTGCGCCCGGATGCCGGGCCAGGGCGGCGAGGCTGCCGTCCGGTCCGGTGACCGGCAGGTGCCCCATGGCGGCCTGCCCGGCGCCGGACCGCACCGCCGTGCCCATCTCGTCGGCCGCGTAGAAGGTGCCGTCCAGCAGCACGCAGTCGGCCTCGGCGCACAGGTCGTCCAGCGCCGGACTCCAGGCGCCCACACAGGGCGCGTACACCAGCACTCCCCCGCTGGCCAGTGATTCCACCCGGTACGCCGTCACCCACGGGCCGGCCGGTCCCGGCGCCTGCACCGGCACATACTTCGGGATCTTCACACCCACCGGATGGGCCGTGACCACCAGCCCGCCGGCCAGCACGAACCCGCCGTCGGCCAGGCTGTCCGGCCACTCCCAGGGGGCATAGCGGTCCAGGGCCGCCCGGGCGGGGGCCAGCACGGTGCGGACCGGCGGGGCCGCGTAGACCTTCAAACCCGCCGCGCCGCGCAGGTCGGCGAGGCCGGTGACGTGGTCGGCCTCGGCGTCGGTGAGCAGGACGCCGCGGAGCGGGGTGTCCCGGGGGCCGGGTCCCGGCCGTAGCGCCGGTGTGGCGGCGAGCTGGGTGCGCAGGTCGGGCGAGGCGTTCAGCAGCCACCAGTCGCGGCCGTTGCCGGTGACGGCCGCGCACTCCTGGGTCCGGGAGGGCAGCTTGCCGTCCCTTGCCGCCGTACACAGCGAGCAGGCGCAGTTCCACTGCGGGAAGCCACCACCGGCGGCGGTGCCCAGCAGGACGACCCTCACGACCATCGGCTCCTTCGACATGCGTCCGGACCTGTTCTCGCTGGGGATCTTCCCGTGTCGGGCGGGGACTACCCGGCGGCGGGGGGCAGTTCCGGCCGTCCTGCGCCCGGCCGGCGGTCCGCCGGGCGGTCGGGCGGGATCGGCCCACCGGGGAAGTCGCGGGGACCGGTCCACAGAGCGGGTACGGCGTCGCAGCGCCGGCACAGTTCGTAGGCGATCGCCTCGTAGTTGACCCGCCAGCCCCGGAAGTGCGGCCAGGCCTCCTTAGGCGGGCGCTCGGCCCGGAACCCGGCCGACTCCAGCATGGCCACGGCCGCGTCGAACTCGGCGAAGGTGAGCCTGATGGCCGTGTCCGGCGACGGGTCGGTGTCGAAGGGGATGCGCAGCGCGCGGGCGATGTCGCGCAGGGCGGTGAAGCCGGCCCGCAGCACCAGCCGGGCCTCCGGCGGGGCGAGCCGCGGGGCCAGGGCCAGCTGCATCGCGGCCGCGTCCATCACCGCGACGAGACCGACCAGCCAGCTGCGGTGCGGGCGCGGGGAGCGGAAGGTCAGCAGGACGGGGTAGGTCGAGTGGCTCTCGCCCATGTCCGAGGCGAGGCGTTCCCAGGCGCGGTACAGCGTCGGCAGCGCGGTCTCGGTGTCGACCAGCCACTGCCGGGCGAGGATCTCCGGCCCCCAGGCGGGCTCGCCGGCCCGTGCCTGGAGCAGGGTGACCTCCAGTTCGCGGCGGTTGTAGGCGGCGTACAGGGTGGGCAGATAGGCGATCTGCAGCGCGATCACGACCGGTCCGGTGGCCGCGGCGACGAAGTCGAGCACCGACAGCTTCAGCCGGGCGCCGCCGGCGAAGCCGAGCGTGAACAGGCTGGACCCCGCCTCCCGGAACGAGGTGGTCCAGGACAGCGGGGACAGCGAGTACAGCAGGAGGCCGAAGCCGAGCAGCGCACCGGCGAGCCAGGTGGCGAGCATGCCGATGAGCATCAGCGGGGCCAGCCAGGTCTGTGCGCGGTCGATGGATGCGTAGTCCTTGCGGACGGCGGTGACCCGGAGGATTCGGCGCAGGGCCCACCAGAGGCGGAAGACCAGCACGGAGTAGAGGCCCCGGGGGACCACGAGGGTGCGGAGAATGCTGGTCAGGACCAGCACCAGGACCAGTGCCCCTGCCGCGCCGGCGATGTATTCCATGGGCCCATTTTTGTCGCCCATGGCGGTGGGCTGATCGCTTTCCTGCGCGGGTGCGGGTCGTCGGCGGTGTCTCGCGCCGTTCCCCACGGCCCTTCGGGGCGCTTCATCAGCGGGCCAGCAGCGTGCGCACCCCCTGTGAGGTGAGCGTCAGGGCGTGGGTGGAGTTGCCGTCTATGGCCAGGGAGAGGTCCTCGTCGGGCCATTGGGAGGCCAGGGCGCCGAGGGGTATGAGGCGGTAGCGGGAGACGAAGGGCAGGAGCTCGGCCATTTCGCCCTCCGTGGTGAAGACGGGGACGACCGGATCGCCTCCGGGCTGTTCCAGGACGGGCAGGGCCACGGTCGTGGCGTCGGCGCCCTCCCCGTCGACCGCGTCGTCCGGCACGGGGACGAGCACGTCACTGTGGGCGAGGACGTCCAGCGCGGCCTGGTCCTCGGCGTTCACGGTCAGCGCGTCCAGCGCCTGCTGGGCCGGTGTCGGCAGGTCGTTGTGTGCGGGTGTCTCCATGGCAGATCCCCAGGTAGCGACGGTCGTACAGGCGGGGGCGGAACCGCGCCCCCGGGCGTGCTTCGCCTCGCGTACCCGGTGGGCCGCGGGACATGCGTGAGGATCGGCGGGAGATCCGGTGACGACCCGGCTCCGGTGGTCCCCGGGTGCGGTGAAAATGCGCGGGCAGGGGCGATCGTCGCCCGTGCGGGTCGCCCGGCTCTAGGTCCTGTCGTCAAACTCCCGCCGTCCGCCCGGAGGGCGGGCCTCGCGCCCGCCGCGGAGCGGCTGATGTATGCAGTAGGTGCGTGCTCTGGGGGTCCCCCCGGCCGAAGGCTGGGGGAGTGCCGGGCCCTGGCCCTCGTACTGGGCGTACTTGGGCCCGGGCCCGGTGCGGCGAGTGGGGGTGCCCCCTTTGGGGGAGCGTGCATGGCGTCGCGGGGCTGGGGGCACCGCCCGGCCGAATGCTGGGGGAGGGAGTTTGACGACAGGGCCTAGCGTGGCCGCATGCCGATGCAGCCATGGTTCCGGGACGCCAAGCTGGGATCTTCGTCCACTGGGGCATCTACGCGGTGGACGGGGTCCCGGAGTCCTGGTCGTTCTGCACCGGACAGGTGTCCCACGAGCAGTACATGAAGCAGCTGGACGGCTTCACCGCGTCCCGCTACGACCCGCGTGCCTGGGCCGACCTGTTCGCCCGTGCCGGTGCCCGGTACGCCGTGCTCACCGCGCGCCATCACGACGGTGTGGCCCTGTGGGACAGCGCCCACGGCGGTCTGAACGTGGTGCGCCGCACACCGGCGGGGCGCGACCTGATCGCCGGATACGCCGACGCGCTGCGCGAACGCGGCCTGCGGGTGGGTCTCTACTACTCCCATTCGGACTGGAATCACCCCGACTACGCGAGCGTGCGGCACCCCGACCCGGACGAGAATCCCCCGAACCCCCTGGCGCACGCCCGGCCCGGCGAGGAGGATCCGGCGGCCTGGGCGCGGTTCCTCGCCCACCGGGACGGTCAGGTCGGGGAGCTGGTGGAGCGGTTCCGGCCGGATCTGCTCTGGTTCGACGGCGAATGGGAGCGCACCGAGGAGCAGTGGGGCCTGGACGCCCTGGCCGCGCGGATCCTGGCCGGCAACCCGGAAACGGTCCTCAACGCGCGCATGCTGAGCCACGGCGACTACGCCACCCCGGAACAGGGCGTGCCGCTCCAGGCGCCCGACGGACCCTGGGAGTTGTGCCTGACCGTCAAGGACTCCTGGGGTTTCCAGCACCGGGACCACAACCACAAGTCGGTGCGCCAGTTGGTGCGTTACTTCACGGAGACGATCGGCGCGGGCGGCAACCTGCTGCTCGACGTGGGCCCGCGCGAGGACGGCACGATCCCCGCGGAGCAGGCGGAGCGCCTGGCGGGGCTCGGGGCGTGGATCGGCCGGCACGCCGAGGCCGTGTACGGCACGGTGGCCGGCCTGCCACCGGGACATCACTACGGTCCGAGCACCCTGTCGGCCGACCGGCGGACGCTGTACCTCGTGTGCTTCGACGTCCCGCGCGAGACGGTGTGCGTGCGCGGGCTGCGCAACCGGGTGCGCAGGGTGAGCGTGCTCGGGACGGGCGCCGAGCTGGGCCACCGCGTCACGGGCGGGCTGCACGAGGTGCCGGGCGTGACCTGGCTGGACGCGCCGGCGGCGGGGCACGTGGACGAGTACGCCAGGGTGCTCGCCGTGGAACTCGACGGGGAGCTTGACCTCTACCGGGGGACGGGGCGCACCTGACGCGGGAGCGTCAGCCGAAGGCGAGGGTCAGCTCGAAGTAGGCGGCGTCGAGCAGGGTGACGACGTGCCCGGCGAAGAGGCCCTCGGCGGCCCGGCCGGTCCACCGCGTCACCAGGAACCACTCCCCCGGCGCGCGCCCGAGCAGCTCCGCCTCGCGGGCGTCCAGCGGCCGTCCGAACGCCCGCTGCTCCCCGTGGTCCGGCCGCAGCCCGGCCCGCAGCAGCACCTCGGTGAGCGAGGCCCGGCCGAGGCCCCGGGAGGGCAGCTCGCGGATCCCGGGCACCGGCGGCAGAAGGCTGCGCTCGTACGACACCACCGTGCCGTCCGCGACCAGCTCCCGGGTCCGCTCCACGCACACGAACTCGTCCTTCTCCAGGCCGAGTTCGGCAGCCAGGACCCCGTCGTGCGTCTCGCCTACGGCGAGGGTCCGCACGGTGGTGTCCACGCGCCGCACGAGGCGGGCGCGGGCCCAACCGGGCCGGTCCTCCGCCGGGCGGCCGTCGAAGACGACGTACGAGCCCTTGCCCGTGCGGGTCGCGATCAGGCCCTCCTCGGACAGTTCGGCGAGGGCCGCGCGGATGGTCGTACGGCTGACGCCGAACCGCTCGGCGAGGGCGTGTTCGCCGGGCAGCCGCTCACCGGCTCGGCGGCCGCCGTCGCGGATCTCCCGGGCGAGGATCCGGCTGATCCGCTGGTGCTTCAGTGGCACGCCGGTCACGGCCCGGCCTCGGCGAGCAGGTCGTCGACGGTGGTGACCCGGACCAGCGGCCGGTACAGGTCCATGATCTGCAGGGCCGTGAGGTGGGAGTCGTCGTCCACGCCCGCGCAGGCGTCCGCGACCACCAGTACTTCGGTGCCGGCGTCGGCGGCGGCGAGGGCGGTGGAGAGCACACAGCACTCGGTGCTGACACCAGCCAGGACCAGACGGTCGTCCGGGCCGACCCGGGCGGCGAGCTCCGGGGTCCACTTGCCGAAGGTGGTGGCGTC
Source organism: Streptomyces sp. NPDC002076 (assembly GCF_053593835.1). Classification (NCBI taxonomy): domain Bacteria; kingdom Bacillati; phylum Actinomycetota; class Actinomycetes; order Kitasatosporales; family Streptomycetaceae; genus Streptomyces; species Streptomyces sp. NPDC002076. The sequence goes on along the minus strand of NZ_JBSFDI010000024.1, from coordinate 86,094 downwards.
CACGACGTGGCCGGCCAGGTCGGCGAACTCGTCGGACAACTGCCAGAGTTCGGCGTCCGGGGGCTGCAGGGCGAAGGGCCATGCGTCGTAGTAGGCGCGCCAGGCCCCGGCCGGTTCCCCGGGGGCCAGGAAGCGGGTGAAGGTGACGCGGTCGGCGAAGGCCGGCAGCAGGCTGCGCACGCCCGCCACCGCGTCGGCGTACCGGGGTGTGGCCCAGGGGCTCGCCGGGTCGGCGAAGACGCGCTGCATGTCGATGACGGCGAGGTGTCCGGCGGTCATGGGTGGAGCACCCCCTCGCCGGTCACGGAGCTCGGTGCCTGCGCCTCCTGGGCGCGGACCCGGGCCCGGCCCGTCAGCAGGTGGCCGACGAAAGCGAGCGCCAGCGCCACCAGGACGCCGAGGTTGGCGTACGCCCAGGCCCCGGTCTTGCCGCCGAGACCGAACGGGCCGAGGAGGTAGCCCTGCCAGGTGAGCCAGCTCGCCGCGGTGTTGGTGACCAGGCCCCAGCCGACGGCCGTGGCGGTGAGGGTGAGGAGCAGGGGCGGCAGGGGGACGTCGCCGTAGCGCCCGTGCGGGCGGTAGAGGTCGCCGTCGTCGTAGTCGCGGCGGCGCAGGGCGAGATCGGCGAGGATGATGCCGCACCAGGCCGCGATGGGGACGCCGAGCGTGGTGAGGAAGCCCATGAACTGGCCGAGGAAGTCGCCGGCGAAGAACACGATGTACACCGAGCCGGCGATCATCAGGAGGCCGTCGAGGAAAGCCGCCAGATAGCGGGGCACCGGCAGGCCGGCGGAGAGCAGGGCGAGGCCCGAGGAGTAGATGTCGAGGACGGCGCCGCCGACCAGGCCGAGGACGGCGACCACGGCGAACGGCACCAGGAACCAGGTGGGCAGGATGGTGGTGAGCGCGCCGATCGGGTCGACGGCGATGGCCTTGCTCAGCTTCGGCGAGGAACCGGCCAGCAGCAGGCCGAAGACCAGCAGGAGCAGCGGGGCCACCGAGGCGCCGAAGGTGGTCCAGCCGATCACCCCGCGGCTGGACGAACTCCGGGGCAGATAGCGGGAGTAGTCGGCGGCGGCGTTCACCCAGCCCAGGCCGAAGCCGGTCATCATGAACACCAGCGCGCCGATGAACTCCTGCGCGGAACCCGACGGGACGGCGCTCACCGTGCTCCAGTGGATGTGGCCGGCGACGAGAGCGACGTAGACGACGGTGAGGACGCCGGTGATCACGGTGATCGCCGTCTGCAGCCGCATGATCAGGTCGAAACCCATGACCCCGCCGACGACGGTCAGCGCGGCCACCACCACGAGGGCCGCGATCTTGGTCTCGGTACCGCCGCCCCAGCCGAGGCGGGCGAAAACGGTCGCGGTGGCCATCGTGGCGAGCGCGGTGAGGACGGTCTCCCAGCCGACGGTGAGCATCCAGGAGATCACCGAGGGCAGCCGATTGCCGCGCACACCGTACGCCGCCCGGCTGAGCACCATCGTGGGCGCCGAGCCGCGCTTGCCGGCGACCGCGATGAACCCGCACAGCAGGAACGAGACGACGATGCCGAGCACGCCGGCGGCGAGCGCCTGCCAGAAGGAGATCCCGAAGCCGAACGCGAAGGCGCCGTAACTCAGGCCGAGGACGGAGACATTGGCGCCGAACCAGGGCCAGAAGAGCGTGCGCGGGGTGCCCTTGCGCTCCGCGTCCCCGATCACGTCGAGGCCGTGCGTCTCCACCTGCATCGCACGGCCGGCGGATCTGCCCCCGGTGCTGCCGAGCGAGTCCTGCGGAAGCGTCATCGCCGAGCCACCTGCCCTACCTGTCCAGACGTGTCCACTCAAGCTAGAAGTGCCGTAGTGGACCGTCAAGAAGGGCGCTTCGGACCGTCAAGAAGGGCACTTCGCAAGGGCCCGGCGGTACGTACGGTTCAGCGGTCGAACTCCTCCTGGATCGGTGTCTTCGGTTCCTCCCGCAAGTGCTGGGAGAGTCCGGGCTTGCCGCCCCCGCGTGCCTGTTCCGCGCGCTGTGCAGCGGTGCGGTCGAGGTCCGAGTCCGGGTCCACCCGCACCGATCTCGCCACGTCGTCACGGCCGGTGTACTGCTCGGCGGGGATGCCGCGCAGGGCCTTGACGACCTCCTCCGACGCACCCGCCGCACGCGCGGCCGTGACCAGGCGCTCCTTGTCGGCCGGGTACGACACGTCCTTCAGCGCGTACAGCACCTCGGGGACGCTGGTGTGTGCCGTGCTCATGGCGTCTCCCTCACTCGTCGCCTTCCTCGGCATTCTCGTCCGCGGTGTCCTCGCCCTCGGCCTGGGACGGGGTCGTACGCGGCGGCTGCTCGTCCTCCGCCATGCCCGGCTCCCGCTCGCCCTCGGCCTGCGAAGGGGTGCTCTCACTCATCGGGCCTCCCCCTCGCGTCCGTGCCGGTTCCCAAGACCCCGAGTACCCGTCCCTCGCGCCGCCATGACCGGGGAGAACTCCCGCCTGCCATGACCGGCGGAATCCGTGATTCCGCTGCCGGGCGATGGGTACCTGAGCGGTCCCGGCGCAGTATGCGGCGCCGGCGAACGGCCCAGAACCATCTCACCGTCTGGAGGAGCCATGGCGGGTATCCGCCCCCCAGATCTGCAGAAAGCCCTGTCCGGCGCCGAATACCCGGCCGACACGGAGCAGCTCAAGAAGGTCGCCAGGGACAACCATGCGTCCAAGGAGATCACCGACCGCATCTCCCACCTCGGTAAGAAGGAATTCCAGAACCCGGCCGAGGTGAGCAAGGCGGTCTTCCAGAACGAGTGACCGAGCAGCTCGACGAGGATCCTGCGCGCGGACCCGGCCGACGGCCGCACCCTGGCCGAGCTGGGCCGGGAGGTCGGGGCGAGCGACCGTACCCTCTCCCGGCTGTTCCGCGCCGACCTCGGCATGACGTTCCCGCAGTGGCGCACCCAGTTGCGGCTGCACCACGCCCTGGTCCTGCTGGCGGAGCGAACGCCGGTCACGACGGTGGCGCATCGGTGCGGCTGGTCCTCGGCCAGCGCGTTCATCGACGTCTTCCGGCGCACTTTCGGGCACACCCCGGGCTCCCGGCCGGCCGAGCACCTGGGGTAGGCGGCGCCGAGCGCCGCGGCCTGGAACAGGGCACCGACCGCGAACGCCGGCCCACGGCCGCGGGCCGGGCGGGGTGCGAAGATCCACGGTGTCGGGGCCGTGACCAGGAACGCACCCATGTCGGCGACGCTCGTGTGCGCGTGCCGATGGGCAGCCGAGGGAGCGCCGCGAACCGCCCATGCCGCGGAACCTCCCGTGATCGTCTCCGCTGCCCACGGTCCCGCGGTACGGCGCCGGCGGCGTAAGCAGCCGTAGTCACGTTCCCCCGCACGCCTGCCCAGGGAGCCACGTCGGCGGCGTGGCGCGTGCGGCGTCGGAGCGGTCCGCGGTGAGGATGGCGAGCGGGAGCAGCCGGCTGGGAGGTGGGTATGACGTTGAACCGTGTCGGCCTCGTGGTGCACGGCGGCCGTGCCGAGGCCGTGGCCGCCGCGCGGGTGGTGCGCGAGTGGTGCGCGGAGCACGCCGTGGGGTGCGCGGACATCGACGTGTGGCGGGAAGGGGCGCGGCACAGTGCCCGGGAGGAGGTCGACTCGGCGGGCGATCCCGACCTCATCATCACCCTCGGCGGGGACGGCACCTTTCTGCGCGGCGCACGGCTGGCGGCCGAGAACGACGCCCTGGTCCTCGGCGTCGACCTCGGCCGTGTCGGCTTTCTCACCGAGGTCCCGGCCTCGGCGGTGCGCGAGGCGCTGGACGCGGTCCGGTCCGAGCGGATCACCGTGGAGAGCCGGATGCTCCTCACCATGCGGGCATCCTGCCGGCTGGAGGTGCCCGCACAGATGGAGGCGCTGTTGCGGTACGGCCGCGGGCCGATGCTGCCGCCGCCCCGGGTGCGTGGGGAGTGCGAGGCGGGCGGCGAGTGGGGCGTCGCGCTGAACGTCACCGCGCTCAACGACGTCGTCGTGGAGAAGCTCGCCAGGGACCGGCAGGTGTCGGTCGGTGTCTATCTGGCCGGCCGGCTCCTGGCCAGCTACTCCGCCGACGCGCTGCTGGTGGCCACGCCCACGGGCTCCACCGCGTACAGCTTCGCCGCCGGCGGGCCGGTGGTCTCGCCGCGCGCGGAGGGCCTGGTCTTCACGCCGGTGGCCCCGCACATGGTGTTCAACCGTTCGGTCGTGGCCGCCCCCGACGAGCCCGTCGCGCTGCGGATCCTCGATCGGTCGGGCGAGGCCGCCGTCAGCATCGACGGCCAGTTGCGCGGTGTGCTGAGCCCCGGGGACTGGATCGGCGTGTACGCCGCACCGCGCCGGCTGAAGGCGGTCCGGCTCGGCCCGATGGACTTCTACGGCCGGCTGCGCGAGCGGATGAACCTCACCGACGCGCCTGCCGCGCTCGCCGACGGGGTAGCCGCTCCACTGTGGCCGGTGACCACACCCCGGCCGGGCGACCTGGCCCACCTCGCGCTGCCGCCGGCTCCCGAGGACGGACGCCGGCCGTCCTGAGATCCGGCGGTGTACGGCGCTGCCGTGAGGCCAGGTCAGTCCGTCGAGGACGCCTCCCGCTTCGGCAGCTTCCAGTTCGGTCGCGGGAAGTGGCAGGTGTAGCCGTTGGGGTAGCGCTCCAGGTAGTCCTGGTGCTCGGGCTCCGCCTCCCAGAAGTCGCCCACGGGCTCCACCTCCGTGACCACCTTGCCCGGCCACAGCCCGCTCGCCTCCACGTCCGCGATCGTGTCCACGGCGACGCGGTGCTGCTCCTCGTCGCCGTAGAAGATGGCGGACCGGTAGCTGCGCCCGATGTCGTTGCCCTGGCGGTCCCGCGTGGTCGGGTCGTGGATCTGGAAGAAGAACTCCAGGATGTCGCGGTAGCTCGTCACCGTGGGATCGAAGACGATCTCGATGGCCTCGGCGTGGTCGCCGTGGTCGCGGTACGTGGCGTTCGGCGTGTCACCGCCGCTGTAGCCGACGCGTGTGGACACCACGCCGGGCTGCTTGCGGATCAGATCCTGCATGCCCCAGAAACAACCGCCCGCCAGGACGGCCCGCTCGGTTCCCACGGTCATCGGTCACTCCCTGAAGCTCCAGCCCGGCGCGGTCGTCGACACGCCGGTTCGATGGTCACCCAGCCTAATACGGCCCGCGCACGACCGGCTTTCACCGCCCTCGGCACGCAGTCCCAGGCACCGGAGATCCAGATGGACGAGTTGGTCTAGTCCTCTTGACGAGGCGACCCACCGGCGCTTTGGTATGTACCAACTCGGCTCGCACGGCACCACCCCACCACTCCACGCCCGAGGCATCCCCAGAAGGGGCACTGTCATGCACCTGGCAAGATTTGCGGCTTCCGCCTGCGCGCTCGCGCTCGCCGCCACCGGCGCCGCCGCGGCCCTGGCACCGGCCGGCAGCGCCGCGGCGGCGAGCAGCGTCTACTCCGTGGCTCCCTACGTCGACATGTCCAACAGTCAGGAAGGACTCCTCGACACCGCCATCACCGGACACCAACTCAAGGCCTACACCGCGGCGTTCGTGCTCGGCGAGGGCTGCAACCAGATCTGGGGCGACACGCTCCCCATCGGCAACGACTCCTACACCGACCCCGAGTTGGCCAAGGCGAAGTCCGAAGGCGCCTCGGTCATCATCTCCTCCGGCGGGGCGAGCGGCGAACCGCTCGCCTGGACCTGCTCCACCCAGAGCAGCATCGACGCCGGGTACCAGGCCCTCATCAACGACTACGGCGTCACCCGGCTCGACTTCGACGTCGAGGGCGCCGCCGTCGCGGACACCGCGGCCGCGGCCCGCCAGATGCAGGCGATGAAGGACCTCAAGGCGTCCAACCCCGGCCTGCAGTTCTCCATGACCCTGCCGGTACTGACCAGCGGCCTGACCAACGACGGCGTCAACATCCTCAAAGCCGCGAAGAACGCGGGCATCAGGATCGACGTGGTCAACGTCATGGCCATGGACTACTACGCCGGCACGGGCACCGAGATGGGCCAGGGTGCGATCGACGCGGCCAGGGCCACGCTGGCGCAGATGCAGTCCGTCGACTCCGGTTACACCTACGCCAACCTCGGGATCACCCCGATGATCGGCAAGAACGACGACGGCTCTACGTTCACCCTGGCCGACGCCCGGACCGTGGAGAACTTCGCCGCGCAGAACGGCGTCGGGCGGCTCGCCTTCTGGTCCGTCAACCGGGACCAGCCGTGCGGCGGAAGCGCCAACTCGCTGCCCACGTGCAGCGAGATCAGCCAGAACAGCCTGGCGTTCACGGACGCGTTCGTGCCGTACGAAGGGAGCGCGGGCGGCGGCGGAGGTACGACGAGTGACTTCTCCTTGTCCCTGTCGCCGGGCTCCGCCTCGGTCGCCCAGGGCGGCTCGGCGACCGCGACCGTCGCCACGGCCGTCACCTCGGGCAGCGCCGAATCCGTCAGCCTCTCCGCCTCCGGCGCGCCCTCCGGCGTCAGCATCTCCTTCAGCCCCGCGTCCGTGACATCCGGCGGCACCTCGACGCTGACGGCGACGGCCGGCTCGGCCGTGGCCGCGGGCACCTACCCGATCACCGTCACCGGCAGCGCGGCCGGCGGCAGCCACAGCGCGACCTACACGCTCACCGTAACCTCCAGCGGCGGTGGAGGCGGCGGGGGCTCCCTGACCAACGCCGGCTTCGAAACCGGCAGCCTCAGCCCTTGGACCTGCACGGGCGGCAGCACGGTGGTGACCGTCCCGGTCCACAGCGGCAGCCACGCCCTCCAGGTCACCCCGAGCTCCAGCAGCACCGGCGAGTGCGACCAGACCGTCACCCTGTCCCCCAACCACAGCTACACGCTCACCGGCTGGGTCCAGGGCCCCTACGCCTATGTCGGGGTCAGCGGCGGCGCCAGCACCTGGTCCAGCAACACGAGTTGGAACCGGCTGACCGTCAACTTCACCACGGGCAGCAGCGGAACCGTCACCGTCTACGTCCACGGCTGGTACGGCCAGGGCAACGTCTACGCCGACGACTTCGCTCTGGGCTAGGCATCACCGACCCCATCGCACATGCGGCGCACCTCCTCCAGGGGCGGTGCGCCGCAGCCGACTGGTACCTGTGACAGCCGCCGATCTGCCCGGTATACGCTCCAGCACATGCCGAATCCCGCCGTGTCCTTCTTCTCCGGCCGTGACGGTGTGCGCCTCGCCTACCGGGAGACGGGTGAGGGGCGCCCGCTGGTCCTGCTGCACGGCTTCACCGGAGACGCGACGCTGTGGCTGCTCAACGGCCAGGCCGAGGCGCTCGCGGCGGCCGGCCACCGCGTGATCATGCCGGACTTCCGCGGGCACGGCCGGAGCGCCAAGCCCCATGACTCCGCCTCCTGTCCTCCGGACGTACTGGCCGATGACGGCTTCGCTCTCGTCGAGCACCTCGGGCTGAACGAGTACGACCTCGGGGGATATTCGCTCGGCGCCCGCATCGTGGTGAGGATGCTGGTGCGCGGCGCGGCACCCGGCCGGGCCGTGGTCGCGGGCCAGGGCCTGCGCCAGGTGCTCGGCACCGGCGGCGGGGCGGGCACGGCCCTGCGGCCGGTCCTCACCGGCTGGGGGACCTTCGAGCCGGGATCGCCGGAAGAACGCTCCGAACGGTGGCTCCGCTCGACCGGCGCGGACCCGGTCGCGCTCCTGCACGTCCTGGACTCCCTCGTCGCCACGCCGGCCGAGCAGCTCGGCCGGATCGAGGTGCCGACACTCGTCGCGGTGGGCTCCGACGACGAACGCGCCGCCTCGGCCGACGAGCTGGTCGGGGTTCTGCCGCACGCCACCCGCGCCATGGTGCCCGGGAATCACTGGACGGCGGCCGGATCTGCGGAACTGGTCGCGGCGATGGCGGACTTCCTCGCCGGGCACCGGTGAGCACTCTGCATTTCCCGGCCGGGACGGTCGCTGACGGCCCGTCGGGGGCTACTGTGCGCCGTACACCGGCTGCGGGGGCTTCGTCTCGGCCAGTAGTTTCAGGGTTGCCTCGCCCGCCTCCGTCGGGGTCCAGCGGGCGCCCTTGTCGGTCGTGGGCCCCGGGTGCCAGCCCTCCATGACGGTGATGCGGCCGCCCTCGGACTCGAAGACCCGGCCCGTGACCCCGGCCGAGGCGGCGGAGCCGAGCCAGACCACGAGCGGGGAGACGTTCTCCGGAGCCATGGTGTCGAAACCGCCGTCCTGCGGGGCGGCCATGGTCTCGGCGAAGGTCCGCTCCGTCATCCGGGTCCGCGCGGCCGGGGCGATGGCGTTGACCTGGACGCCGTAGCGGCCCAGTTCGGCGGCGGCGACCAAAGTCAGGCCGACGATCCCGGCCTTGGCGGCGGAGTAGTTGCCCTGGCCGACGCTGCCCAGCAGCCCCGCTCCGGAGCTGGTGTTGATCACGCGGGCCTCGGGCATGCGGCCCGCCTTCGCCTCGGAGCGCCAGTGTGCGGCGGCGTGCCTGAGCGGCAGGAAGTGACCCTTGAGGTGGACCCGGACAACCGCGTCCCAGGCGTCCTCGTCGAGGTTGACGAGCATGCGGTCCCGCAGGAACCCGGCGTTGTTGACCAGCGTGTCCAGGCGGCCGTAGGTCTCCAGGGCGGTGGCCACGAGGGAGGCCGCGCCTTCGGTGGTGGCGATGTCGCCTCCGTGCGCGACCGCCTCGCCGCCGAGCGCGCGGATCTCGTCCACGACCTGCTGAGCCGGTCCGCCGGCCCCGCCCGTGCCGTCGAGACCGACACCGAGGTCGTTGACGACCACCTTGGCTCCGTCGGCGGCGAAGGCGAGGGCGTGGGCACGGCCCAGGCCGCGGCCCGCACCGGTGATCACGGCCACGCGGCCGGTGCACAGTCCGGTCATGAGGGGAAAGTCCTTTCGTCGAATCTGGCAGGACCTGCTACTTGTTGACGCCGGCCGCGTCGAGGAACGCCGGGCGCTCCCCTCCGCCGTGGACGTGCAGGCTCGCCCCGCTGATGTAGCCGGCCCGGTCGGAGGCGAGGAAGACGCAGGCGTCACCGATGTCGGCGGGCGTGGCCAGGCGGCCGAGCGGAACGGTGCGGCCGACGGCGGCGATGCCGTCCTCGTCCCCGTAGTGCAGGTGCGCCAGTTCGGTGCGGACCATGCCGGGGACGACCGTGTTGACCCGCACCCGGGGCGCCCATTCCACGGCCATGGAGCGGGCCAGGCTGTCCAGGCCGGCCTTGGCCGCGCCGTACGCCGCGGTGCCCGGTGACGGGCGGGTTCCGCTGACGCTGCCGATCATCACGATGGAGCCGCCGCTCCGCTGGTCGCGCATCACCTCGTACGCGGCGAGCGACGCGGTGAGGGGGGCGAGGAGGTTCAGCCCCACGACCCGGGCGTGCTGTACGGCTCCGCCCTCGCCGAGCATCCGGAAGGGGGTGCCCCCGGCGTTGTTGACGAGGGTGTCGAGGCGGCCGTACTCGCCTCGCAGCCGCTCGAAGAAGGCGCCGACCGCGTCCTCGTCGCGCAGGTCGACGGGGAGGAAGCGAGCCGTGCGGCCGGCCGCCTCGACCGGCTCGTCCGGGGGCCGGCGCGCGCAGGTCACGACGTCGGCGCCGGCATCCAGGAACGCCCGGGCGATGCCGGCGCCGACGCCTCGGGTTCCGCCGGTGACGACCGTGACGCGTCCGGTGAGATCGATGACCGCCGCCAAAGGACACCTCCCGCAGTACGCGCTCCGCTGCTACCTTCTCGCCTAACAAACGTTTGGTGGAAAGGTAGCTGATCTGCTCATGGGTGTCTCCACCTCCGTCCCCGAAGAAGGCGTCGCCGTCGTCACCGTGGACTTCCCGCCGGTCAACGCCCTTCCCGTGCAGGGCTGGTACCAACTGGCCGCCGCCATGCGCGCCGCCGGCGCCGACCCGAAGGTCCGGTGCGCGGTGCTCACCGCCGAGGGCCGCGGCTTCAACGCCGGTGTCGACATCAAGGAGATGCAGCGCACGGCCGGGTACGAGGCCCTCGTCGGGGCCAACCGGGGCTGCTTCGAGGCGTTCGCCGCCGTGTACGACTGCGAGGTGCCGGTGATCGCCGCCGTACAGGGCTTCTGTCTGGGCGGCGGCATCGGGCTGGCCGGAAACGCCGACGCGATCGTGGCCGCCGACGACGCGGTGTTCGGCCTGCCCGAGCTGGACCGTGGCGCCCTCGGCGCGGCCACCCATCTCGCCCGGCTGGTGCCCCAGCACCTGATGCGGGCCCTGTACTACACCTCCCGCACCGTCACCGCCGAGGAGCTGCACCGGCACGGCTCGGTGTGGCGGGTGGTCCCTCGCGCACAACTCCACTCCGCCGCACTGGAGTTGGCCCGGGAGATCGCCGCCAAGGACGGGTCCCTGATCCGGCTTGCCAAGGCTGCGATCAACGGCATCGACCCGGTCGACGTGCGCCGCAGCTACCGGTTCGAGCAGGGCTTCACCTTCGAGGCCAATCTCAGCGGTGTCGCCGACCGCGTCCGCGACACCTTCGGCAAGGACAAGGAACCCGTCGGCAAGGGCCGGGAATCCGTCGGCACGGACCGGGAGCGGCGGTCGTGAGCAGGGACAAGACGATGACCGCCGAAGAGGTCGTCGGCCGGCTGGACAGCGGCATGACGATCGGCATCGGCGGCTGGGGTTCGCGGCGCAAGCCGATGGCGCTGGTGCGGGCGCTGCTGCGCTCGGACGTCACCGATCTGACCGTCGTCTCCTACGGCGGCCCCGACGTAGGGCTGCTGGCCGCCGCGGGCAGGATCCGCACGCTGGTCGCGGCCTTCGCCACCCTCGACTCCATCCCCCTGGAGCCGCACTTCACGGCGGCCCGGCAGCGGGGCGCGCTGGAACTGGTGGAGCTGGACGAGGCCATGTTCATGTGGGGGCTGACGGCCGCCGCGCACCGGCTGCCCTTCATGCCGGTCCGGGCCGGTCTCGGATCCGATGTGATGAGGGTCAACCCCCGCCTGCGGACGGTGCGTTCGCCGTACGAGGACGGCGAGGAGCTCGTCGCGGTCCCGGCCCTGCGCCTGGACGCCGCGCTGGTGCACCTCAACCGGGCGGACGCACATGGCAACGCGCAGTACCTCGGCCCCGACCCGTACTTCGACGACCTGTTCTGCGAGGCCGCCGACGCCGCGTACGTCTCCTGCGAGCGGATCGTGGACAGCGCCGATCTGCTCAAGGCCGCCGGGCCACAGACGCTGCTGGTCAAGCGCGCGTTCGTGAACGGCGTCGTGGAGACACCGCACGGCGCCCACTTCACCTCCTGCGTCCCCGACCACGACCGTGACGAGGCGTTCCAGCGGGCCTACGCGCGGGCCGCCCGCGACCCGGAGGCCTGGCGGGCCTTCGGCGAGCGGTTCCTGTCCGGCGACGAGGACGCGTACCAGGCCGCGGTGGCGGCGTTCCACGAGGAGGTCGCGGCAGATGAGTGAGGCCCGTACGGCGACGACGGCGACGCGCGCCGAGTACTGCGTGCTGGCCTGCGCCGAGGTCTGGCGCGGGGCGGGGGAGGTTCTGGCCGGCCCGATGGGCACCGTCCCGACGATCGGGGCCCGGCTGGCGAAGCTGACCTTCTCCCCCGACCTGCTGCTGACCGACGGCGAGGCGCTGCTGATCGGTGACGTCCCGGCGGTCGGTGCCAGGGCCGGGGTGGTCGAGGGCTGGCTGCCGTTCCGGCAGCACCTGGCGCTGGTCGCGACCGGGCGCAGGCACGTGATGATGGGCGCGAGCCAGCTCGACCGGTACGGCAACCAGAACATCTCCTGCATCGGCGACTGGGCGAGGCCCACCAGGCAGCTGCTGGGCGTACGTGGCGCCCCCGCCAACACCCTCAACAACCCGACCAGTTACTGGGTGCCGCGACACTCGAAACGGGTGTTCGTCGAGCGGGTGGACATGGTCTGCGGCGTCGGCCACGACCGTGCCGCCGCGGCCGGTCCCTCCGCGACCCGCCACCATCGCATCGCGGATGTCGTCACCGACCTGGGCGTCCTCGACTTCCGGACGCCCGACCGGACGATGCGGCTGCGCTCCCTGCACCCCGGGGTCACGGTCGAGCAGGTGGCCGAGGCGACCGGCTTCGCGCTCACGGTCCCGGACGAGGTGCCGTACACCCGGGACCCCACCCCCGAAGAGCTGCGGCTGATCCGCGAGGTCATCGACCCGAGGGCGCTGCGCGACCGCGAGGTGCCGGCGTGAGCGACTTCGCGATCGCCACCCCGCTGACCGAGCTCGTCGGTGTGCGGCATCCCATCGTGCAGACCGGCATGGGCTGGGTGTCCGGTCCGCGGCTGGTGTCGGCCACCGCCGACGCGGGCGCGCTCGGGATCCTCGCCTCGGCCACCTTGACGACCGACCAGCTGCGCGCGGCCGTCCGCGAGGTCAAGTCCCGCACCGACGCGCCCTTCGGGGTCAATCTGCGGGCGGACGCCTCGGACGCGGCCGAGCGGGTGCGGATCGTCATCGAGGAGGGGGTGCGGGTCGCCTCGTTCGCGCTCGCGCCCTCAAGGGAACTGATCGCCCGGCTCAAGGACGCCGGAGTGGTGGTCATCCCGTCCATCGGCGCCCGGCGGCACGCGGAGAAGGTGGCCGCGTGGGGCGCCGACGCGGTGGTGGTGCAGGGCGGGGAGGGCGGCGGGCACACCGGGAAGGTCGCCACCACCGTTCTGCTCCCCCAGGTGGTCGACGCGGTCGGCATCCCAGTCGTCGCGGCCGGCGGCTTCCACGACGGACGCGGCCTGGTCGCCGCGCTCGCCTACGGCGCCGCCGGCATCGCCATGGGCACCCGCTTCCTGCTCACCTCCGACAGCACCGTGCCCGACGCGGTCAAAGCCCGGTATCTGGCGGCCACGGTGGACGACATCACCGTCACGACCAAGGTCGACGGACTCCCCCACCGGATGCTGCGCACCCAGCTGGTCGACTCCCTCGAACGCTCGGGCCGGGCGACCGCGCTGCTGCGCGCCGTACGTCACGCGGCGTCCTTCAAGGCGCTGTCCGGCATGAGCTGGACGCGGATGGTCCGCGACGGTCTGGCGATGAGACACGGCAAGGACCTGACGTGGAGCCAGGTCCTGCTGGCCGCCAACACCCCCATGCTGCTCAGGGCGTCGATGGTCGAGGGCCGGACCGACCTCGGTGTGATGGCCTCCGGCCAGGTCGCCGGTCTGATCGACGATCTGCCCTCCTGTGCCGAGCTCGTCGACCGGATCATGGCGGAGGCCCGGGCCACGCTCCGCGGACTGCCGCCGGCCGAGTAGCGGACTCCCCGCGGTCAGAGCCGCTCGACGATGGTGACGTTGGCCTGGCCGCCGCCCTCGCACATGGTCTGCAGGCCGTAGCGTCCGCCGGTGCGTTCCAGTTCGTGCAGCAGCGTGGTCATGAGCTTGGTGCCGGTGGCGCCCAGCGGGTGGCCGAGGGCGATGGCACCGCCGTTGACGTTGACCTTCTCCGGGTCGGCGCCGGTCTCCTTCAGCCAGGCGAGCACCACCGGGGCGAAGGCCTCGTTGATCTCCACCAGGTCGATCTCGTCGAGGGTCATCCCGGCCTTCTTCAGCGCGTACGCCGTGGCCGGGATCGGTGCGGTCAGCATCCGGATGGGGTCCTCGCCGCGCACCGACAGGTGGTGGACGCGGGCGCGGGGCGTCAGACCGTGCTCCCGTACGGCTCGTTCGCTCGCGATCAGCAGGGCCGAGGCGCCGTCGGAGACCTGGGAGGAGACGGCGGCGGTCAGCCGGCCGCCGTCGACCACCGGCTTCAGGGCCGCCATCTTCTCCAGTGTGGTGTCGCGTCGGGGGCCCTCGTCTCGGGTCACCTCGCCATAGGGGACGAGTTCGCGGTCGAAGCGGCCCTCGTCGATGGCGCGGACGGCCCGCTGATGGGAGCGCAGCGCGAACTCCTCCATGTCCCGGCGGGAGATGCCCCACTTCTCGGCGATCATCTCGGCGCCGGCGAACTGGTTGACCGGCCGGTCACCGTAGCGGGCCCGCCAGCCCTCGGAGCCGGCGTAGGGGCCCTGGGTGAGCCCGAGGGGTTCGGCGGCCTGGCGGGTGGCGAAGGCGATCGGGATCATCGACATGTTCTGCACTCCGCCCGCGACGACCAGGTCCTGGGTGCCCGAGAGCACTCCCTGTGCGGCGAAGTGCAGGGCCTGCTGGGAGGAGCCGCACTGGCGGTCCACCGTCACCCCCGGCACCTCCTCGGGCAGCCCGGCGGCCAGCCAGCAGGTGCGGGCGATGTCGCCGGCCTGCGGGCCGACGGTGTCCACGCAGCCGAGGACGACGTCCTCGACGGCGGCCGGGTCGACGCCGGAGCGCTCCATCAGCGCCGTCAGCGCATGGGCGCCGAGATCGGCCGGGTGGACGGACGCGAGCCCGCCGCCGCGCCTGCCGACCGGCGTGCGGACCGCTTCGACGATGTATGCCTCGGCCATGGCCACTCCTTGGTGATCGGTGGTGTCTGCGGTGTCAGTGGAAACGCGGTCGGCTCACCAAGTACCCGGACCCTTCCGGCACAGGGCGCCCGCGAGGATCAGGCGTGCTGACTGCTGACGGACAGGACCTCGCCGGTCAGGTACGAGGAGTAGCCGCTGGCCAGGAAGACGATGACGTTGGCCACCTCCCACGGCTCGGCCCAGCGGCCGAACGCCTCGCGGGCGGTCAGTTCCTCCAGCAGTTCCGGCGTGGTGACCTTCGCCAGGTGCGGGTGCATGGCGAGGCTGGGCGAGACGGCGTTGACCCGCACGCCGTACGCCGCGGCCTCCACGGCGGCGCAGCGGGTGAGGGCCATGACCCCGGCCTTGGCGGCGGCGTAGTGCGCCTGGCCCCGCTGCGCCCGCCAGCCGATCACCGAGGCGTTGTTGACGACGACGCCCCCGGCGCCCGCCGCCCTCATCCGGCGCAGCGCGGCGCGGGTGCAGCGGAAGGTGCCGGTGAGGGTGACGTCGAGGACCTTGTCCCACTGCTCGTCGGTCATCTCGACCAGGTCGGCGGTGCCGCCGAGTCCGGCGTTGTTGACGACGACGTCCAGGCGCCCGTGCCGCTCGGCCGCGAAGTCGAAGAGCGCGGCGACCTGCTCCTCCTCGGTGACGTCACAGGGCAGTGCGGCGACGCGGTCCGCGCCGAACTCCGCGGCCAGCGCCGCCTCCGACTCCTTGAGCCTGCGGGCGTGAGCGTCGGAGAGCACGATCCGGGCGCCTTCCTCCAGCAGCCGGCGGGCGGTCGCCCCGCCGATACCGGCGCCCGCGGCGGCGGTGACCACGGCGGTACGGCCGTGCAGGAGGGCGTGCCCGGGGACGTAGGGCGGTGGGGGCGTGGTCACGGGCGGGCCTCCTTCGACAGGCCGAGGACGCGCTCGGCGATGAGGGCGAACTCGCCGGTCGCAGCTCATGGGCGGCTCCGGACGCCCCTCGACGGCTGACGGTCCGTCAGGTTAATCTACCAAACACTTGTTAGGGAAGGAGAGCGAATGCCCGCCACCCGCACCGCGCCCACGGAGCCCGTCCGCCGCGTACGCCCCGGACCAGTGGCCGTGGGCCACTGATGGACCTCGACTTCTCCGCCGCGGACGACACCTTCCGCGCCGAGGCCCGCGCCTGGCTCGCCGACCATGTGCCCTCCACCCCGCTGCCCTCGCTGGAGACGGCGGAGGGGTTCGCAGCCCACCGGGAGTGGGAGCGGGCCCTGTTCGCCGACCGCTGGTCGGTGGTCTCCTGGCCCGAGGAGTACGGCGGCCGGGGTGTCTCGATCCTGCAGTGGCTGATCTTCGAGGAGGAGTACTACGCGGCCGGTGCGCCCGGCCGGGTCGGCCAGAACGGCATCAACCTCCTCGCGCCCACCCTCTTCGAGCACGGCACACCGGAGCAGTGCGCGCGCGTCCTGCCGTCCATGGCGAGCGGTGAGGTCGTCTGGGCCCAGGCCTGGTCCGAGCCGGAAGCCGGCTCCGACCTCGCCTCGCTGCGCTCCACAGCCGTACGCACCGCCGGCGGCTGGCGCGTGAGCGGCCAGAAGACCTGGTCCTCGCGGGCGGCGTTCGCCGACCGCGCCTTCGGACTGTTCCGCAGCGACCCGGACGCCGAGCGGCCGCACCGGGGCCTGACGTACCTGATGTTCCCGCTGGACGCGGACGGGGTGACGGTGCGGCCGATCGGGCGGCTCGACGGCAAGCCCGCCTTCGCGGAACTCTTCCTGGACGAGGTGTTCGTGCCCGACGAGGACGTCATCGGCGAGCCCGGACAGGGCTGGCGGGTGGCGATGAGCACGGCGGGCAACGAGCGCGGCCTCACCCTGCGCAGCCCCGGCCGCTTCACGGCCGCCGCCGACCGGCTGGCCCGGCTGTGGCACGAGCACGCCGACCCCTCCGACACCGCGCTGCGCGACCGGGTCGCCGACGCGGTGATCGGGGCCCGCACCTACCAAATGTTCGCCTACGCGGCCGCCTCACGTCTGGCGGCGGGAGGTTCCATCGGCGCGGAGTCGAGCCTCAACAAGGTGTTCTGGTCCGAACTGGACATCGCCCTGCACGAGACCGCCCTCGATCTCCTCGGCCCCTACGGCGACCTCGCCGACGACGCCGCGGACGCTCCCGCGCACGGCGGCTGGGCCGAGGGATACGTCTTCTCGCTGGCCGGTCCCATCTACGCGGGCACCAACGAGATCCAGCGCGACATCATCGCCGAGCGGCTGCTCGGCCTGCCGAAGGGACGCCGGTGATGCGCTTCCTCCTCGACGCCGAGCAGCGCGACTTCGCCCGCTCG
The DNA here is from genome assembly GCF_053593835.1 of Streptomyces sp. NPDC002076. Taxonomy (NCBI): domain Bacteria; kingdom Bacillati; phylum Actinomycetota; class Actinomycetes; order Kitasatosporales; family Streptomycetaceae; genus Streptomyces; species Streptomyces sp. NPDC002076. The sequence goes on along the minus strand of NZ_JBSFDI010000024.1, from coordinate 69,326 downwards.
CTGGACGCCATGCTGACGGCGGCGGGCACGCCGGACGTCGTACGGTCCTGGGCCGCCGGGGACACCGGGCCGGGCCGCGCGCTGTGGTCCAGGCTGGCCGAGGCGGGGGTGTTCGCGCTCGGAACACCGGAGCGGTACGCCGGCCTGGGCCCACTTCCGGTCGAACTGGGCGTGGCTTTCGTGGAGTTGGGCCGTCACGCGGTGCCGGGTCCGCTGGCGGAGACGGTCGCGGCGGCGGCCCTCCTGGACCGTCTGGGCGACGCGACCACGGCCGCCGCGTGGGTGCCGGGGATCGCCGCCGGCAAGGTCGTCGCCTCGGTGTGCCTGCTCTCCCCCGACAGTCCCTACGCCCTGGACGCGGACACCGCCGACGCGGTGTTCGTCGTCGAGGGCGACATCCTGCGCCTGGCCGAGGCGCATGGTCCCGTACAGCACTGCCTCGACCCGGCCCGGCGGCCGGCCCGCCCGCTCGGCGGCGCCGTGCTGGCCCAGGGGCCGGCCGTCGCCGCCGCGGCCGCGCACGCCGCCGAGGTCGCGGCGCTCACCACGGCGGCGCAGGCCCTCGGACTGGGCCGTGCCCTGCTGGACCGGACCGTCGAACACGCCCGGCAGCGCAGGCAGTTCGGGGTCGCCATCGGCTCGTTCCAGGCGGTCAAGCACCGGCTGGCCGACTCGCTGATCGCCCTGGAGTTCGCCCAACCGCTGCTCAGCGCCGCCGCGTTGGCGATGGAGCGGGGCGACGCCGGGTGCGGGCGCGAGATCGCCGCGGCGAAGGTCTCCGCCTGCGAGGCCGCCTACACCGCGGCGCGCACCGCCCTGCAGTTGCACGGCGCCCTCGGCTACACCGATGAACTGGACCTGTCCCTGTGGATCCGCAAGGCCCGCGCGCTACGGACCTCCTGGGGCACACCGTCGGCCTGCCGGGCCCGGGTACTCGCGCCCTGACCGGCCTGTCACCCGCTCGATACCCACGGTCACCCGACCCCGTCACGGGCGGCCCCTCGCGAAGGCCACCGCGACGGTTCAGTGGTTCGGTGCCGCCGTGCTGATCTCCGCCAGCGCCGAGTGCGGATCCTCGACGGCCGCCAGGTCACCGAGGCTGACGAAGCCGACCGGGCAGCCGCCGTGTTCCACAACGGGGAGTCGGCGCAGGCCGTGCCGGCGCATCAGCTCGACCGCGTGGTCCGTGGTGTCCTCGGGGGTCAAGGTCAGCAACGGCGGCCGGCTGCACACCCTGCCGACCGTGGTGGAGTGCGGGTCCAGTCCCGCGGCGAGCGTCCGCACCACGATGTCGCGGTCGGTGAGCACACCGAACAGATCGCAGTCGTAGGCGACCAGGACGTCACCGATGTCGTGCTCCCGCATGAGAAGCGCCGCCCGTTCCACCGTGGTCATGGGCTCCACCGCCACCGCGCCGGGCGACATGACCTCACGTATCCGCCGTGTCATCGGGCACCTCCCGGATCCGAAATGGTGAGGCGTACGGCCTCGCCCGCCCGCGTAGCCACGGACGGCCCGGGCAAACCGGCTTTTCCGTCCTCTGCCGCGCACGGCGTGGCGCCGCCGAGCCCGGCGAGTGACGATGGAAGCCGAGGGGGGTCGCAGAAGGGATCACGGCGGCCATGGTGGGTGACATCAGCGACGAGCTACGGGCACGGCGCGAGGGCGAGAACGGTCACCGCTCGATGCCGCACACCGCCGACACCCGTCTGCAGGCCTGGGGCACGACCCGGGAACAGTGCCTGACCGAGGCGGTACGCGCCATGGTCGAGGCCTTCGCCGATGTGTCCGAGGCACACCCCGCCACCATGGAACGGGTCCGTCTCGACCCCGGCGACGACGCGGATCTGCTGGTCGCGCTGCTGGAGGAGGTGGTCTACCGGCTGGAGGTGGCGGGCCGGATCCCCGTCGACGTGGAAGCGGAGCCCACCTTCGACGGTGGACTGGCGGTACGGCTGTCGCTCGCCGACCTCGCGGACGTCACCGTCATCGGTGCCGCACCCAAGGGTGTCTCCTGGCAGGAGTTGCACATCGGTCCGGACGCGTACGGGTGGTCCTGCACGGTGATCGTGGACGTGTGACCGCACAGGCGCACCCCGCCGCACGGGTAGCCGACGGCCACTGGCGTCAGCCCTTCACCACCCCGAGCGGCACCAGCCGGGCGACCTTCCGGCACAGCCCCGCCCCCTCGCTCGCGGCGACGACCGCGTCGACGTCCTTGTACGCCTCCGGCGTCTCCTCCGTCAGGCCGCGCCAGGACTTCGGGCGCGCGGCGATGCCGGCGTTGCGCAGCCGCGCCCGCAGCTCGCTGCCGGTGATGCTGCGCGCGGCCTGATGACGGCTCATGGTGCGGCCCGCGCCATGACAGGTGGAGTGGAAGGCGTCACCCCCGGACACGCCGGTCAGCACGTACGACGCCGTCCCGAGGGTGCCGGGGATCAGCACCGGCTGCCCGAACTCCCTTATGTCCTCCGGCAGTTCGGGATGTCCGGGCGGGAAGGCGCGGGTGGCGCCCTTGCGGTGCACGCACAGCCGTCGCCGCCGGCCGTCGACCGGATGGGTCTCGATCTTGGCGAGGTTGTGGGAGACGTCGTACACCAGCGTCAGTCCGGTGCCGGCGGTGCGCCGGAACACGCCGCGGGCCGCGTCGGACAGCAACTGCCGGTTCGCCCGGCCGTAGTTGGCGGCAGCGGCCATGGCCCCGAGATAGTCCTGCCCCTCGGGCGAGTCGACCGGCGTACAGGCGAGCTGCCGGTCGGGCACGGAGATGCCGTAGCGGGCCATGGCGCGATCCATGAGCCGCACATGGTCGGTGCAGATCTGGTGTCCGAGCCCGCGCGAGCCACAGTGGATCATGACGCACACCTGGCCCGGCCCGATCCCGAAGGCGGCAGCGGCCGGGGCGTCGTACACCTCGGCGACCTGCTGCACCTCCAGGAAATGGTTGGCGGAGCCCAGGCTGCCCACCTGACCGAGGCCACGCTCCCGGGCCCGCTGCCCGACCTGGGTCACGTCCGCGTCGGCGACCGCGCCGGCGTCCTCGCAGCGCAGCAGGTCGCGCTCCTCCCCGTGGCCCTGCTCCACGGCGTAGCGGGAGCCGCCGTCCAGCAGCCGCTCCAGTTCTCCGGGGCCGGTGAGGTGCCACACGCCGCCGGGCCCGGCCCCGCGCGGAATCGCCCGGTCCAGGCCGTCCATCACGGCGGTCAGCGCGGGCCGGAGCGTGTCGGCGTCGCAGTCGGCGGCCAGCAGCCGCACCCCGCAGGAGATGTCGAAGCCGACGCCGCCCGGCGAGACCACCCCGCCGGCGTCCACGTCGGTGGCGGCGACACCGCCGATGGGGAAGCCGTACCCCCAGTGGATGTCCGGCATGGCGTACGAGGCGGCGACGATGCCGGGCAGCGTGGCCACGTGCACGACCTGCTCCAGGGACTGCTCGGCATCCGCGAGCAGCTCCCGGGACGCGAACACGACCCCGGGCACCCGCATGCCCGCGTGCGGCTCGATGCGAAAGCGGAAGGAACGTTCCTCGACCAACTCCATCGCGGTCTCCGCTCCGGCTCGGCGCGCCCTGGGGTCACTGCCCCTGCAGCGCGGCGAGCACGTCGTCGTCGGTCAGCTGCTCGAAGTCCTCGTACCACTCCCCCACGGCCAGGAAGACGGTCGGCCGCTGCAGGCAGAGCACCTCGTCGGCCTCGCCGCGCAGCAGGTCCGCCGCCTGCGGCGAGCACACCGGCACCGCCAGCACGACCCGCTCCGGCGACTGGCGGCGCAGCCAGCGCAGCGCCGCCCGTGCGGTCGCCCCGGTGGCCACCCCGTCGTCCACCAGGATCACGGTGCGGTCCCGCAGCTCGGGCGCGGGACGGCCCTGCCGGTACCGCTCCTCCCGGCGGTGCAGCTCCGCCCGCTCCCGCTCCACCACGTCGTCGAGGGCCGCCTCGTCCAGGCCGAGTTCGTCCAGGGTCCGCTCGTCGAACAGCGGAGGGTCATCACCCGCGAGCGCCCCCACGCCCAGCTCCTCCTGGAACGGCGCGCCGATCTTGCGTGCGACGAGCACGTCGAGCGGTGCCTCCAGCGCCCGCGCCACCTCCCGGGCCACCGTCACCCCGCCACGCGGCAGGGCCAGCACGACCGGATGCGTCAGCGCCCCCGCCTCCTGCCGGATGCGCAGCCGCTCGGCCAGCTCCCGGCCGGCATGGACGCGATCATGAAACCGCATGCCCAGTCGACTCCTTCCACACCTGCGCCGTGCTCGTCACCGGGCCACGGCGTGCGGTCGTACGACGGCTCGCGCCCGGCGGGTGCGCCCGCTCGCACTCGGACCACCGGACCGGCACGACGGCACGTCCCTCCGGCGCCCCGGCCGGGTACCCGGGCCGGGGCGCCACGACACGGGACACGCCGAAGGTCCGCGCTCCGGGCTCGGGTGACGAGCGGCAGCGCCCGCAGCGGTGTCCGGCGGCCATCCGGAGAAGCGACGAGTATGGAACGGAGGAGCTGAGAAATGGCACGCATTCTCGTCGACGGGGACGACGTGGTCGTACGCCTGTCGTGGTGGCAGCGGGTGGCCGCCCGCCGTGGTGATGTGCGGGTGCCGCTGACAGCGGTGTGCCGGGTCACGGTCGAAGCCGACTGGTGGCGCGCCCTGCGCGGAGTGCGGCAGCGCGGCACCTGGATTCCCGGCGGCTGGTCCATCGGCACGCGCGGCCATCCCGGCGGGACGGACTTCGTGGCCCTGCGGCCCGGCCGACCCGTCGTGAGCGTCGAGCTGCGGCCCTCGGCGCCCTTCCGGCTCCTCGCGGTGTCCGTGCCGGACGACGAGGAGGCGACGGCCACGGCTGAGCGGCTCGGCCGGACCGCACCGAGGATCGACACCTCCACGCGCTACCGGCAGCCGGTTCCGGTTGCCGAGGAGACTTCCGACGGGAGCTCCCCTCGTGCCCTGCCCATGGCCGCCGAGAGGCGTCCGGACGGAAAGCGCGGGCGCTGAGCGACGGTCCAGGACGTGGCGGTGCCCGGTGCCCGGGTCGTCACCCGCCGCGGAAGGCACGCAGCAGGTGGTCCCGGACGCGGATCACGTCCGGGTTGTCGGGCACACCCGGCCGCTGGACCAGGTAGCCGGTGTTGATCGGAGGGTCGTCGGGCTCGTGCAGGAGGACGAGGGCTCCGGAGGCCAGTTCACCGGCGCACAGATAGCGGGGCAGCACGGTGAAGCCCGCGCCGGCCACGACCGCGGCCTTCACTCCGCGCAGGTCGGGCACGGTGACCGCGGCGGGGCAGGAGAGCCGGCGACCGAAGACGTGCCGCCAGTAGCGGCGGGCGATGGGCAGATCTTCGGCGTACGTCACCAGCGGGACCGAGTGCAGGGCCGAGGGGCCCTCGGCGGCGAGCGGTCCCTTCAGCCGCCCGGCCCACGCGGGCGCCGCCACCAGCACGAACTCCTCGTCCGCCAGCGGCACCGCGGAGAGCGTACGACCCCGGGGGCGGAGCGTGGCGATCACCAGGTCGTGGCGGCCCGCCCGCAGCTCGTCGAGCAGCGCATCGGTCAGCCCCGTCGCCACCCGCAGCCGTACCCCGTCCGCCACGAGCGGCGCCAGCGCCGGCAGCACGCTGGTGCACAGGAACTCGGCGGGACCGGCGAGGTGCACCGGTTCGGCGGTACGGCCCTCCGCCGTGTCCGGTCCCGCCACGGCGGCGAGCATGTCGAGCCCCGGCGCGACCCGCACCGCCAGTTCGTCGGCCACCGCCGTCGGCGCGACCCCGCGCGGCAGCCGTTCGAACAGCTCCCGTCCCGTCTGCCGCTCCAAGGTGCGCATCTGTGTCGTCACCGTGGGCTGCGACAGCCCCAGCAGCTGGGCGGCACCGGTGAACGAACCCGACCGGTACACCGCGAGGAACGTGCGCAGCAGGTTCAGATCGAGATCGGTCACGCAGTCAATGTAGCCATAGAAGTTCCAATGCCTGACATTGGCGTCCCCATTGGAAACAAATGGCTCGGGGCCCTACGTTCGAGAGCGATCCCTCCGGCTCCTCCCGAAAGAAGCACCATGTCGAAGATCCTCTTCGTGATGACCGGCGTCGACCACTGGACGCTGGCCGACGGCACCAAGCACCCCACCGGCTTCTGGGCCGAGGAGGCCGCCGCCCCGTACGAGGCGTTCACGGCCGCCGGTCACGAGATCGTCGTCGCCACGCCCGGCGGTGTCGTCCCGACCGTCGACCGCGGCAGCCTCGCGCCCGAGGTCAACGGCGGCCAGGAGGGCGCCGACAGGATCGCCGCCGTCCTCGCCTCCATGGCCGAGATCAAGAAGCCGGTCCGGCTGGAGGACGTCCGCCTGGACGACTACGACGCCGTCTTCTACCCCGGCGGCCACGGCCCCATGGAGGACCTCGCCGTCAGCGCCGCCTCCGGCAGGCTCCTCGTCGACACGCTCGGCTCCGGCAAGCCGCTGGGCGTGGTGTGCCACGCCCCGGCCGCGCTGCTCGCCGCCGAGAAGAGCGACGGTTCCAACGCCTTCGCCGGTTACCGGGTGGCCGCGTTCACCAACGCCGAGGAGACGCAGGCGGGCTTCGCCGACAAGGCCAAGTGGCTGCTGCAGACGCGGCTCGAAGAGGCGGGCGTCGACGTCCAGGTCGGCGAGCCGTGGGCGCCCAACGTGGTGGTCGACCGCAACCTGATCACCGGACAGAACCCCGCCTCCTCCGCCCCGCTCGCCGCCGAGCTGCTGAAGAAGCTGGGCTGAAGGGTGGGCGGGTCCCGGTCAGCGGTCCAGCGGTAGGTCGCACCAAGGAGGCGGCGCCCTCCGCCGTCGTCACCGCGGGCCCCGCTCGGCCTCACGGCGGCGGAGTTCCCGGTGGGCGATGGTGCGCTTGTGGACCTCGTCGGGGCCGTCCGCCAGGCGCAGGGTGCGCAGATGGGCGTACATGCCGGCCAGAGGGAAGTCGTCGGAGACGCCGGCGCCGCCGTGGACCTGGATGGCGCGGTCGACGACCCTGAGGGCGATGTCCGGTGCGGCCACCTTGATGGCGGCGATCTCCGTCCGTGCGACCTTGTTGCCCACGGTGTCCATCAGATGGGCCGCCTGGAGGGTCAGCAGCCGGGCCATGTCGATCTCGATACGGGCCTCGGCGATCCAGTCCTGGATGTTGGCCCGCTCGGCGAGCGGCCCCCCGAACGTCGTCCGCTCCTGGGCCCGGTCGATCATCAGGTCCAGGGCCCGCTCGGCCATGCCGATGCTGCGCATGCAGTGGTGGATGCGCCCGGGACCCAGCCGGGCCTGACTGATCATGAAGCCGTCGCCCTCGTGGGCCAGCAGGGCCTTGGACGGTACCCGCACGTTCTCGAAGAGGACCTCACCGTGGCCTTCCCGGTCCTGGTAGCCGAACACGGGCAGGTTGCGCACCACGGTGATGCCGGGGGTGTCCAGCGGCACGACCATCATGCTCTGCTGACGGTGGCTGGGCGCATCCGGGTCGGTCTTGCCCATGACGATGAGGACCCTGCAGTTCTTGTGCAGGACGTTGGAGGTCCACCACTTGCGTCCGTCGAGGATGTAGTCGTCACCGTCGCGTCGCATGCGCAGCTGGATGTTGCGTGCGTCGGAACTGGCGACGGCGGGTTCGGTCATCGCGAACGCGGAGGCGATCTCTCCGGCGAGCAGCGGCTTGAGCCACCTCTCCTTGTGCTCCTCGGTGCCGAAGAGCGTCAGCACCTCCATGTTCCCGGTGTCCGGCGCGTTGCAGTTGGTGGCCTCCGGCGCCAGGTGCGGGCTGCGCCCCATGATCTCGGCGAGCGGGGCGTACTCGAGGTTGGTCAGGCCCGGTCCGCACTCGGGATGCGGGTGGAAGAGGTTCCACAGTCCCTGCTTCCTGGCCTCGGCCTTCAGCTCCTCCAGGACGGGCGGGTGGAAGTGCGGATCGCCCGACTGCGCCATCTGCGCCTCGTAGACGGGCTCCGCGGGGTAGATGTGCTCGTCCATGAAGGCCAGCAGCTTCTCCTGGTACGCCTTGGCCCTGTCGGTCGTCTGGAACACGGGTTCACCTCGGTGGGTTCGTGGTCGGGGAACGAAGGCAGGTCACCGCGTCCGCGCGGGCGGGTGGAGCACGGACTTCAGCGCCGCGGCCGTCGCGGCGGCGTCCGTGTGCACGATCCCGGCGAGACCCGCGCGTTCGGCCGCGGTGATGTTCTGCTCCAGGTCGTCCACCATCACCGCGTCCCACGGGCGGACGCCCAGCCGTTCGCAGGCGATCTCGTAGGCCCGGCGCGAGGGTTTGCGGACGCCCACCTCTCGCGAGACGGTGACGGCGTCGAACATGCCCGGCAGGTCGAACCCGGCGTAGCAGTCGTCGCCGAGCGAGTTGGACAGCAGCCCGACGCGGTATCCGGCCTTCCGTACCCGTGCGACCAGGCCGATCATGGCGCGGTCGGGCTCCATCGCGCTCTGTACGCGGCGTACGATGCCCGGCTCGGCGGGGTCGATCGCCACTCCGTGGGCACGGAGCCGCTCGGCGAAGCCCTGTTCGAACTGCAGCTCGCCGATCCGGCCTTCCTCGTGCGCCACGAGCAGGGCGCCGCTCTCCTCGTCCCTGGCCAGCAGGCGCAGCGGCAGCCGTGGGTCGCAGCCCAGGGCGGAGCCCAGCTGCTCGAAGGCCGCGAGCACGCTGGCGGTGAGCACCCCTCCGAAGTCGAACAGGACGGCGGTGCGGGTCCCGGGCGGGGTGGTTCGAGTCACCTGCGTGTCCTCCTCGTCCCGTCGGTGCGCGGGGGCCACAGCCCTGTATAGTTGAATCCAACGTCAAGTTCAATACTTACAACACCCAGCTGAGCAGGGCAGGTTCGCTCGGTGGGATCAGCCGATTGGCGGTGTGGTGGCACATGACGACGAAGGCTTCACTCGCGGACTGGGAGCGCCTCAAGTCGCGTGATGTCGCGACGAACGGCATCACGCTGCGCGTCTTCGAGCACGGCGAGCACAGGCCCGGCACACCGCCGGTCGTGCTGTGCCACGGCTTCCCCGAACTCGCCTTCTCCTGGCGCCATCAGGTCTTCGCCCTCGCCGAGGCCGGATACCGGGTCCTCGCGCCCGACATGCGCGGTTACGGAGGAAGCTCACGGCCGCGGGACGTCGAGGCCTACGACGTGGTGAACCTGTGCGCGGACCTCGTGGGCCTCCTGGACGACGTGGGCGCCGAGGACGCTGTCTTCGTGGGACACGACTGGGGAGCGAACGTCGTGTGGCACATGGCCTGGCTGCACCCCGGACGGGTGCGTGCCGTGGCCGGCCTGAGCGTTCCCGCCACCCCGCGTTCCCCCGTTCCGCCGCTGCCCGTCCTTCGTTCACGGCTGGGCGACGACTTCTACATGGTGTGGTTCCAGGAACCCGAAGTCGCGGACCAGGCGCTGGCGCGGAACGTCCGCAGGACCCTTGTCGCACGGGAGATCTACTCCGCCGAGTGGGCGTCCCGCGACGAGGCCGAACTCGCGCCCCCGCCGTGGCTCGACGAGGAGGAGCTGGCCCATTACGTCAGGACCTTCGAGGAGACCGGGTTCACGGGCGGCCTCAACTACTACCGCAACATGGACCGCAACTGGGCACTGACCCGCGACCTTCAGGGCCGCCCCATCACACAGCCGTCCTTCTTCCTCACCGGCTCCAAGGATCCCGTCGCCCGGTTCATGCCCGCCGACAACCTGGGGACGGTCCTCACCGATCTGCGCGAGCACGTCGTCCTGGAAGGCGCCGGCCACTGGGTCCAGCAGGAGCGCCCCGAGGAGGTCGACGCAGCGCTGCTCCGCTTCCTGGGATCCCTCGGCCTGGGGCGGTGATGCGGCTGCCGGGGCCGATCCGCCGGGCGGCGACTATCATCGGCTGCCACCTGCACGTGTGCGAACGACGGCGAATGGACTGCATTGGCTTCCCAGGCCCCGGCTCATGACGGTTCCCGGCAACCGCTCGCCCCGCGCAGCCGGCGGGGCGAGCGCACGCGCAACGCGCTCATCGCCGCGGCGCGCGAGGTCTTCGAGCGCGACGGCTATCTCGACGCCCGGATCACCGACATCACCGCTGCCGCCCATGTCGCCTCCGGCTCGTTCTACACGTACTTCAACGACAAAGAGGATGTCTTCCGGGCGCTCGTGGACATCGTGCAGGAGGAGATGCTCCACCCGCACCTGCGCGAGCGCACCGGCATCACCGACACCCGGCAGCTCATCGACGCGGCCACCCGTGACTATCTGCGCTCGTACAAGAAGAACGCGCGCCTGATGGCCCTGTTCGAGCAGGTCGCCCACATCGACGACAACTTCCGGGCCCTGCGCATCGAACGCGGCAACGCCTTCGCGCGACGCAACGCCAAGATGATCCGCGCCCTGCAGGACGGCGGCCAGGCCGACCCCACGCTCGATCCCCTGGTGACGGCCCACGCCCTGTCCGGCATGGTGAGCCGCATGGCCTACAGCGTGTTCGTGCTCGGCCAGCGGATCCCCTTCGAACGGCTGGTGACCACGCTCAACAAGATCTGGGAGAACGCACTCCAACTGAAGCCCACCGGCGACGAATAGGACCGTCGCCGGGAGGCGTCGGCTGCTCGGCGAGGTCCAGCGCGATGCCTCAGAACTTCTTCGCGCCGGCCTGGATCGCCTCGCGGATGCGGTGGTAGGTGCCGCACCGGCAGACGTTGCGGATCTCGTCGAGGTCGGCCTCCGTGATCTCCCGGCCCTCCTCGCGTGCCTGGCGGACCTTGGCCACGGCGGCCATGATCTGACCGGGCTGGCAGTAGCCGCACTGCGCGACGTCGTACTCCAGCCAGGCCTCCTGCATCGGATGCAGGTCACGGCCGACGGTGGCGGGCAGGCCCTCGATGGTGGTGATCTCGTCATCGGCGCCGATGTCCTGCACCGGCACCGAACACGGGTTGAACGCCTTGCCGTTGACGTGGCTGGTGCAGGCCTGGCAGACGCCGAGACCGCAGCCGTACTTCGGTCCGGTGACACCGAGGACGTCTCTGAGCACCCACAGCAGCCGGACGTCGTCCTCGATGTCGACGGTCACCCGGTTGCCGTTGAGGATGAAGGTGTGTTCGGGCACAGAGGTCTCCTAGTAGGCGCGGTCGAGGCCGTCGGTGGGCGACGCGGGGATCGGCGGCGTGGTGGGCAGCGGCTCGAACCCGAGCGGTCCGGCGTGGTTGAGCGGGAAGCTGGTCGGCATGGTGCCGGTGGCCCGGCCGTAGGCGCAGGCCACGGCGGCGGCCGCACCCGCCACCGCCAGCTCGCCCGCACCGCCGGGCTGCCCGGTGGTCGGCGGCATGACGACGATCTCCAGCTCGGGTGGGGTGTTCCACTGCCGGGTGTAGAAGTAGTTGTCCCAACTCCCTTCCAGGAAGTGGCCGTTGTCCAGGTGGAGGCCGGAGCTGAGGGTGATCGCGATGCCGTCCATGATGCCGCCCATCATCTGCGCCTCAAGGCCCCGAGGGTTGACGGCCAGACCCACGTCGACAGCGCACACGACCTTGGTGACGCGGGGGCCGGTGTAGGCGTCGCGGACCGTGCGGCCGGTGGTCTCCGGCCGGCAGTCGATCTCGGCGAGGACAGCGACGTACGCATGGTATTCGGGATGGAGCGCGATGCCCTGCGCCGTCCCGGCGGGCATGCTCCGCCCCCAGTTGCCGACGTCGGCCACCTTGTCGAGGACGGCCCGCGCCCGCTCGTCCTTGAGGAACTCCCGGCGGAACCGGTAGGGATCCTTGCCCATCCGCCTGGCCAGCTCGTCCACGACGAGTTCCTGCGCACAGCGCACATTGGGCGAGTAGATGTTGCGCATCGAGCCGGTGTTGAAGCCCTTGTCTGTCTCGCCCAGCGTCTGGGTGACGACACCGAAGTTGTACGGGGTCTGCTGGCTGAGCGCGAAGATCGTCTCGGAGAAGGTGAGGTCGCCGACGGGCAGCCGCGCGGCCTCCGCGGTGATGATCTCGCCGACGCCGTGGCCGAAGTCGGTGGCGACGGAGGTGTGCCGCTGGTCGTAGGTGAGGACCTGGCCGAGCGCGTAGGTGGCGCGGACCCGTGAGGTGGCCATCGGGTGGGTACGGCCCTGCCGGAAGTCGTCGGTGCGGTGCCACATCAGCTTGACCGGCTTGCCCATCGCCCGGGAGATCTCGGCGGCCTCGGCGGCGGCGTCGTGGAAGAGCTTGCGCCCGAAGGAGCCGCCGCCCTCGGTGACATGGACCTTCACGGCGGAGACCGGCAGCCCCAGCTTCAGCGCGATCTGCTCCTGGGCGGCGATCGGGGACTTCAGGCTTCCCCAGATCTCGGCGGAGTCGTCTCGTACGTCGGCGATGGCGCAGTTGGTCTCCAGCGCGCTGTTGCTCGCGAAGTGGAAGGTGAACCGGGCGTCGACCGACTTGGTCAGCAGGTCCAGTGCCGGAAGCGGGAGTTCGGCCCTGCGGAGTTCGTCACGGACGGTGTCGTCGCTCTTTCCGTCGGCCGTTCCGGCGCCCCAGGAGACCTTCAGCGCGCGCACGGCGTCGATGCACTGTCCGAACGTACGGCCGCGGACGGCGACGCCGGTGGAGACGGCCACGACGTCCGTGACGCCGGGCATCGCCCGCACCTCCGCGAGATTCTCCACCGAGCGCACCGTGCCGTTGATCGTCGGCGGCCGGCACACCATCGTCGGCAGGGCGCCGGGGATGTGCAGGTCCATGGCGAACGTCTTGCGCCCGGTCACCGCTTCACGCGCGTCGATACGCCCCTGCGCGGTGCCGATGACCTCGAACTCCGCGGCGTCCTTGAGTGTGACGGACACCTGGCTGGACGTCACTGCGGCGGCTTTCTCGGCGAGTTCGCCGTAGGTGAGACTGCGGCCGCCGGCCGACGAGGTGATGATCCCGGCCTTGGTGGTCAGGGTGTCCAGGGCCGCCCCGAGTTCCAGGGCCGCCGCCTGCAACAGCCGGCCCCGGGCCACCGCGGCCGCCACCCGGATCGGTGTGAAGGTCGAGATGGTTGTGTTGGAGCCACCGGTGAGCTGGTTGAACAGCAGTTCCGGCCGCGCGTCGGCGAGCGTGACCCGGATCCGCTCCAGCGGCAGGTCCAGTTCCTCGGCGATCAGCATGGCGCTGGACGTCGTGATGCCCTGCCCGACCTCCGCCCGGGGCAGCTCGAAGGAAGCCGTGCCGTCGGTGTCGACGCGGATCGTGACCAGGTTCGCCGTCGGCAGTGCCGCATCGGTGAGCATGTCGTTGAGGTCGTAGATCTCCGCCGGGCCCGGCACGGACGGGACGACGGCCGCCGCCTCGTCCGGTGCGAACACCGCCTCACCGAGTTCGGCAGCCACGGTCAGCGTCGAGGCGGCCAGCACATACCCGAGGAACCTCCGCCGTCCGATCCCGGCCGCTGCGGGTATGCGTCCGGAGCTGTCCATGCGATCTCCTTCGATCCGCCACGAGTTGTGCACATGCCCGATCCGCGCGAGGACGGTGCGACACGCCGCCGGTGATTCCACCGCTCACCACCGGTTTCGGCCATAGGCAGGCGACGGGAAAAGACGCCGTGGGACTGTGCCGGCGCACAGTCCCGCCGGACTACACTGCGCCCGTGACGACGCAGCTGAGGGCCGCCGACCGGGTCGTCGAACTGGTCGGCCGACTGCTGACCGAGGTGGACCGGCTCGCGGAGGACCTCACCGACGAGATCCTCGCAGGCGAGCACTCGTACGCCGAGAGCACGCTGCTCGCCCGGGAACAGTTGCGTTCCCTGGTGCGCGACAACCTGACCACGATGTTCGCGGCACTGCAGGGGCGGCCCACGACGCTTGCGGCGCCCCGCGCCGCCGGGCGCCTGAAGGCCGCGCAGGGCATCCCGCTGGCCGCTCTCCTGCACGCCTACCGGCTGGCCGGCCGCTTCATCTGGGACCGGCTGCTCGCGGCCGCCGTGGACGAGGAGAGCACCGTCGAGCTGCTGCACACGGCCTCCGACATCTGGGCGGCGATCGACGACTACTCCAGTGCGGCCGCCGACGCCTATCGGGCCACCGTCGAGGAACAGTCGCGGCGCGACACCACGACCCGGAGCATGATGCTCACCACCCTGCTCGACGGCAGGGCCGGCACCGGCGCGAGCGCATGGGAGATCGCACGGGTCCTGGACCTCGACCGGCAGGGCCCCTTTCTGGTGGTCTGCGCCGAGGTCCACGACGGGGTTGAGCCACTGCCCAGCGTGCGCAGCCGGCTGCGTGCCGCCGGAATCGGCTCCGAATGGATCCAGCCGATAGGGGCCTGGGTGGGCCTGCTGGCCCTGCCGCACGAGCAGGCCATCGCACATGCGGTCGACCAGCTGTCCGACATCGCGCTGTCCCGGGTCGGGGTCAGCCGCGCCTTCACCTCGCCCGTGAACGCCCCGACCGCCTGGCGGCAGGCCCAGCTGGCCGTACAGTGCCTGCCTCATGGAGCAGGCGGCACCCACCTGTACGGCAGCGCTCCGGTATCGCTCCTGGCGGCCGCCTCCCCCGACATGGCGCAGGAAGTCGCCCGGTCGGTCCTCGGCCCCCTTCTCGCCCTGCCCCCGCAGGAACGGGCCACCCTGCTGGCGACCCTGCACGCCTGGTTCGCCGGCGGCGGATCGACGACGGCGGCGGCCGGCCGGCTGCACTGTCACCGGAACACGGTCCTGTACCGCCTCAACCGCATCGCCGAACTGACCGGCCGCCGCACCACCGACGCGGAGTCCTCCGCCGAGCTGTACATCGCCCTGGAGGCCGTACGCCTGAGCGGGCGGCCGGGTTCGTACGACGGGCACGACGCGCTGGACTGAGCCCGGCGGTCCCCGGCCGCGCCGGACCGGACGAACCCCGTGCTCCCGGAACAGAAAGCAGAACCCCTGTGGTGGGCAAGCGAGTTGTCCTCATGAGCCGCGCCTCCGGCATCGGCGAGGCCACGGCCCGGTTACTGCGCAAGCAGGGGCCTCACGTGGTCGCCTCCGGGCGCCGGGTGGCGCCGCAGCGGCGGCTGGAGCGGGAGACCGGCCCACTGGCGCGTCCGTCCGACGCGGGCGACCCCGAGGCCGTCGCGTCTGTCCGCCTGACTCCCGGCGAGGATCCTCGCCCCACCGACCAACTCGGCCCACCGTCCGAGGAGATCAGCCACGGAGGCGAGAAGCCCCTTCCGTTTCCACCGCGCCCCGCAGTCGACGACTGCCCGGCCGCGTTCCTCGCGCAGTCGTCGTGCGAGCGTGCGGATCTCCCCCCATGCTGGAGATGAGGGGGGTGTGACAACGGAGGAAGTGGTGAAGATGCGGACCGTTGTCGACCTCACACGGTGCCAGGGCTATGCACAGTGCGTGTTCCTCGCGCCCGAGGTGTTCGAGCTGCACGGCGAGGAGGGGCTGCTGTACGCCACGGCCGTGCCCGACGATCAGATCGAGCGCGTGCGCCAGGCCGCCGCGGCATGCCCGGTGCAGGCGATCCTCCTCGGCGAGGAGGTGAGCAGTGGTGCCCGCTGACCTCAAGGACGGCCGGATCGTCATCGTCGGTGCGTCGCTGGCCGGGCTGCGGGCCGCGGAGGCGTTGCGCGAGGAGGGCTTCACCGGCTCGCTGACCGTGGTCGGGGACGAGCCGCACGCGCCCTACGACCGGCCGCCGCTGTCCAAGCAGGTGCTGCTCGGGCAGGCGACGGCGGAGACCACCGAGCTGCCGATGCGCCGGGATCCGGACGCCGAGTGGCGCCTCGGCGTACCCGCCACCGGTGTGGACCCGCTGGCGAGACGCGTGGTGCTGGAAGACGGCGAGTCACTGCCGTACGACAGGCTGCTGATCGCCACCGGAACCCGCGCGCGTCCCTGGCCCAACCCGGAGGAAGCCGCCCTGGACGGGGTGTTCACTCTGCGCACCCGTGAGGACGCGGGCGGGCTGTCCGAGCGGCTGGCCGCCGGGCCGGAGCGGGTGCTGGTGATCGGCGCCGGTTTCACCGGTTCGGAGATCGCCTCGGCATGCCGGGAACTCGGGCTGGCCGTGACCGTCGCCGAACGCGGTCCCGCACCCCTGGTGGGCGCGCTCGGCGGCACTCTGTCGAAACTCGCGGCCGTCATGCACCGCAATCACGGCGTGGATCTGCGCACCGGTGTGACGGTCACCGCCCTGCGCGGGAACGGCAGCTTCACCGGTGCGGACCTGTCGGACGGCAGTCGCGTCGATGCCGATGTGTGCGTCGTGGCGCTGGGGGCGGTCCGCAACGTCGAGTGGCTGGCGGAGTCCGGGCTGGCGGCGGGCCCTCGCGGGGTCGCCTGCGACGCCGGGTGCCGCGCGTTCAACATGTACGGGATCGTCACCGATGACATCTTCGTGGCCGGTGACGTCTCCCGCTTCCCCCACCCGCTGTTCGGCTACCAGATGCTGTCCCTGGAGCACTGGGGGAACGCGGTCGAGCAGGCCGGGGTGGCGGCCCACAACATGGTCAGCCCAGGGCCCCTGCGGCGCCCGCACCTGGCCATCCCGGTGTTCTGGTCGACCCAGTTCGGCCTCAACATCAAGTCGGTTGGCGTGCCCACCTACTCCGACCACGTGGTCATCGCCCAGGGCTCTTTGGAGGCGCGCCGTCTGGCGATGGTCTACGGCTACCGAGGACGGGTGACGGCCGCGGTCACCGTCGACATGGCGAAGTCCCTCGACTACTACCGGCACTTGATCGAGACGGCTGCTGCGTTCCCGCCCCCGCCGGGCGCGGCGGACCGTGCGATCGTGGCCGACGTCCCGATTCCCTCCGATGTGCCGGACCCGTCGGTGCTGTCCCACGGACCGACCGTAGCGCTCACCGGACACCTCCCCGATCGCCGGCTGACGGTGGTGTGACGCACCGCCGTCCACGTCCTGCCCCCACCCGAGGAGCCACCATGGACTCCGAGACCCTGCTGGCACGCATCACCGACTACGCCAGCCGCCCGAATCCCTACCCGCTGTACGCAGAACTCCGCGAGGCCGGTCCCGTGGTGCGCCAGGCAAGTGGCAGCTACCTGGTCGGCACCTACCACGAGATCACGGCTCTGCTCCATGACCCACGGATGAGTGCCGATCCCCGCACCCGCGGCGAGGTGACCCACAAGCCGCCGTTCCTGCGGCTCGACGACCCCGAACACCACAGGCTGCGCAGGCTGGCCATGCGACCGTTCGGCCCGCCGCACAGCCCCGCCCGGGTCGACGGCATGCGCGGCGAGATCGACCGGATCATCGAGAACCTGCTGGAGCCCTTCGAGGCGGGCCGGCAGATCGACATCGTCGACGACTTCGCCTATCCGCTGCCCGTCACGGTGATCTGCCGCCTGCTCGGTGTGCCACGCGAGGACGAGCCGCTGTTCCGGGCCTGGTCCGACGCGATCGTCGCGGCCGCGGACGTCAGGCCCGACGAGGACACCGACACGGACAAGGCGGGGGACCAGGCTCGCATGGAGATGGGCGGGTACCTGGTGAACCTCGCCGAGCAGCGCCGTGGCCAGCCGAGCGACGACATGCTCTCCGCCTTCGTCAACGAGCCGGACCCGGCTCTGCGGCTCACTCAGGAGGAACTCGCCGAGACCGCCGTACTGCTCCTCATCGCCGGACACGAGACCACGGTCAACCTCATCACCAACGGCGTGCTCACCTTGCTGCGCCTGCCCGAGCAGCTGGACCACCTGCGCCGGGAACCCGGCCTGCTGCCGCAGGCGGTCGAGGAACTGCTGCGCTACGAACCCCCGGTCCACATGCGTGAGCGCATCCCGCACGCCGACATCGACGTCGCCGGCACCCGCATCGGCCAAGGCGCGACCGTCGTCCTGGTCCTCGGCTCGGGCAACCGCGACCCCAAGCGGTTCCACGAGCCCGACCGGTTCGACCCCACCCGCCCGGACATCGAGCACCTCGGCTTCGGCAGCGGCATCCACCTCTGCTACGGCGCCCCCCTCGCCCGTCTCGAAGCCCAGGCGGCGCTCCGCGCGCTGCTCCCCCACCTCGGCACCGCAAGCCTGGTCGAGGACCCGCCCCCTTACCGCCAGAACGCGATGCTCCGCGGGCCCCGCCATCTGCCCGTCCAACTTTGAGGTGGGAATCCGGCAGCAGACCACACCCCGTGCGCCTCGCAGGACCGACGCCGCTCGTCACCGTTTGCGGATCCAGTTGTCACAGCTGGGGACGGAGGACCTCGTAGGCCCACGCCGCCAGAGTGGTGGGCGTGGTGGTGTGCGGAGTTCGAGGCTGTTCCGGGACGAAGCCGTGCCGAAGTCCGGTCGACATCCCGATGACCGCTTCGACCAGGCCGTCGGTCATCCCGGATGCGCGCAGCAGGTTCCGCATCGCGTCGTCGCTGACGCACTCCGCGCGCAACGGGCGACCGATGGCGGCGGACACGATCTCGGCGGCCTGCGGCCAGGTGAGGTCGGCCGGGCCGTGCACGGCCTGGACACAGCGTCCGGACCAGTCGGTCGACAGCAGCCGTGTCGTGGCGACCTCCGCGATGTCACGCGGCGCGACCCAGGCAAGAGGCTGGTCCAAGGGCAGGATCACGGGAATGACGCCGGCCCGTACGGCATCGAGCTGGAGCTCCAGGTTGGTGAAGAAGTAGCCGCAGCGCAGGTGCGTGACCGTGGCACGGAGGTTATCGAGGGCGAGCTCGGTTGCCGCGAGCCCGTCGATCTCGCCGGCTCCGTGGCGCTTTTCGGCGCCGACGCTGCTCTGGAAGACCGTCCGCTCGACGCCGTTGGAATCGACGGCGCGCACCACGCTCGCCGTGGCCAACGCGTAGTCTCCCAGCGGATCTTCACCGGTCGTCGGGGGATCCACCCAGAACAGGGCGTCGACCCCGGCGGTCGCGGCGACGACGGCGTCCGGGTCACGCTGGTCCACTGCCACCGCATCCACCTCGCGGCGGATGTCGGGATCGAGCCGGCCGGGATCGCGGACCAGTACCCGTGGACGGACTCCTGCGCGCAAGAGCATGGCGACGACATGCCGTCCGACGTTCCCGGTGGGTGTCGTGACTGCGATATGCATGGCCCAGTGTCCTTTCGGCGGTTTCCAGCATGACGCTAGAAGCCAATCCGGACACCCTGTGTCGCCATATCGCACCGCGGACATGCGCGTGTGCGACGGAAAAAGCCCCCGGTTGCGAGCAATTCGGGGCAGAGTAACCTGGAGTTGCTTGACCCCTGCCCGTTCCTGGAGGTAGGCGATGTTTCTCCGATTTCTGCGGCGGCGAACGTCTCACGGGCTGATCCTGCTCGGCAACGGCCGCCTGATCCGGGGCTTCAGTGGCGGCATGTACGACGGGCACGGATACCAGGCCTGACAGTCCAGAGCGGAAGTCCCGGAGGAAGTGCGGTGGCAGAGGAGACCGATGCGCTGGCAGCCATGGCGGAGATTCTGTCACCGCACTGTCGTGTCACCAGGATGTCCGGCGGAGCGCTGATAGCCGACTGGCGGCGGACACGTTTTCTCGGAATGACCACGGCAGACCTTCAGAGGATCACCGATGGAAGCCGCGTGGATCGCGCCGAATTTGCCGTCGCTCTCGTCCGCGCGGGATGTGCGAGAACCCGCCGAAAAGACCTTACCGACACCGAGGCGGGACTCTGGCTGCGTGCCGTGCACCTGCTGATCCGGACCCTGGGGTTCGGGCGCGTGCTTCGCCTCCTGTCCTTGGCGGCCCCCGAGTACGCCCGCGCCGACCTCCCCTCCACAGAGGACGTGGCACGACTGAAACGGGCGGTGCAGGAGCACAGCCGCAGAAGCTGGTTCGTCAACGACGACTGCAAGTCCGAGGCCGTGACGGCTTTCGTGCTGCTGCGGCGACGCGGCCTGAAGGCCGTGCTCCACGTCGGGGTGCGCGAGCATCCGTTCGCCATGCACGCCTGGACGTCCTCGGCCGGCCTGTGCATCCCTGACGCCGATCCCCAAGGACACGCCTTCACACCGGTGCTGTCGATCTGCTGCGGAGGACAGTGAGGTGGAAGCGCTCCGCCTCGCGTGGGTCGAGGGCACACCGAAGCTCTGGACGTCAGAGGCCATGACACGGCAGGGACTCGTGACCACTGTGTCCTCGACGGCCGGAACTGCGGCCGTTGCCGGCTGGATCGGCTCCTACCACGACCGCGTGGACGGCGTACGCCGCCTCCTCGACGACTTCCACGGACCGGGACCCGCACCGCGTCCACCGCCCGGCGACTACGCGGCCGTGGTGGTGTGCCGCGACCGCATCTTTCTCGTGCGGGACGAACAGGCACGTATCCCGCTGTTCTTCAGGGAGTCCGGTGGCCGCGTGAGCGCGGTGAGTACATCGGCGCGCTGCCTGGGCGCAGGCGCAGAGCTGGACCGCCGCTACTTCTGCCGGTATCTGACCGGGAACCTGGCGCAACAGCACTCCACGCTCACCCCGTTCACCGGTGTGCACCGGGTCCTCGGCGGCGAGGTGGTGGAGCTCTCGATCACCGGGCAGCTACACGGTCGTATGCGGCACACCACCTGTTGGGCCGACGACCCGCCGGCGTCGGCGGCAGACGGACTCCGCCCCGGCCGGGCCGCGCAGGGGCTGCGACGGGCACTGGAGAACGCCGTCGGGCGCCGCGCCGGCAGGACGCCGGCGTGCCATGTCTCCGGCGGCACCGACTCCACCAGCGTCGCGTTGCTCGCGGCACACCTGCTCGGCACTGAACAGGGGCTCCTCACCGAACTCGTCCTGCTCGCCGGGCGCTTCGGTGACGGAGAACTGGCCGCGGAGCAGCCCTACCTGGACGAGGCGATGGACGCGATCCGCCGGCACGCGCCCACAGCCCGCCCGGTGATCGTCGACGCCGACGACGTCGCCGACTTCGACGACTTCCAGCAGCACGCGGGAGACTCGGACGAGCCCCATGCCCACGCCTTCCGCGCCCCGTTCTGGAGCAGGCTGCACGCCGCGGCGGCGGACCTGGGCTGCGACACCCTCCTGACCGGCTGCGGAGCCGACCCCATCGTGGACGCCAACCCGCTTCATCTGCATCGGCTGGCGCGCACCGGCCAGTTCCGGGAGCTGACGACGCAGGCGCGTGCCTGGGCAGCGGGCAGCGAACGGGGCCTGCGGGACGTCGTCCACACGTACGTCGTGCAGCCGGCACTTCCGCTGGCGACCGAACGGGTCAGGGCACTCACCTGCCACGGAACGGTCCTCGGGGGCCTTGGCACCTTCACCCGTCCCCCTTGGCTGCGACCCGGATTCGCGCATGCCCACGGCTACCGCAAGGCGAGCCGCGCGGAGAGCCGCTTCCTGTTCGGGCGCAAGCCGGAACGGGCGCTCTACGTGGCGGCGAACTACCTCGCTGCTCCCGACATCCTGTCCTGGCAGCGCGCGCCACAGGACGGCTTCTTCCTCTCCCACCCCTTCCTCGACCCGGGGGTTGTCGCCACGATGCGCCGTCTCCCCGCCGAAGCCACGCTTCTGCCGGGCCGCCCGAAGGCCGTTCTGCGCGAGGCCATGGCGGACCTGCTCCCGTCCCGGATACGCGGCCGAAAGGTCAAGGTCCCCTTCAACCAGCTGTACGTCCGCGGCCTCCGCGCCCACGGCGAGGAACTCGTCGACCTCTGCCGCTCCGCACGGCATCCGCTCACGGCGGAGATGTTCGACATCGACATGCTGTGCCAGGCGATCAGAGAGGCTCAGCTCGGCATCGGGGACTCATACTCCTGGGATCGCCTGAACAGCTCGCTCGCGTTGGTGGTATGGCTGGAGCGGCTGGACTGCCCGGTCATCGCCGGCCCTTGATGTCCCAGAGCGTTCGTTCGACCGGGCCCGCTTCGACGTCGCGAATGCCGTACCGGTTTTGCGTCTCCGTTTGGGATGCGTTCGTGCCGTTGGGCGAGGTGATGGTTTCCTGTATGTCTGCACCGTGCGTGCCGAAGCGCCAGTACACGGTCAAGGTCCGGCGGTCCATCGTGTGCTCGTCGATCGCATTGCTTTCATCTATTTTCCCCTCAAAAACGAGTGAGTCCCAGTCCCATTCCTTGCGCTGACTTACCCAAGCAGGCACGTTGGATCCGCGCTGCCAGGAGTTCCCCTTGAAGTGCAAGTTTTCCACGTTCATTCGGTCCTTGCGTGCGAGGCTCGCGCTGGCGTAGAAGGTCACCTGGTCGTACGGCGTGCCCATGGGAAGTTGCAGGACCATGCGGGCGGAGAAGGTGTCGCCGGGGTCGATCCACCGTGCATAGGGCATCCATGGTTGCGCCTCCACCAATTGACCGGGATGGTGGATCTCGCGGCGGGAGAGGGGATTGGCACCTTCGAAAAACTGCCACTGCCCGGAATCGGTGCGCCACTGCTGGCGAAGCCGGTCCTTCTGGCTCAGCGGCACCCGTTCCGCCATGGCGTGGAATATGTCGCCGAGTATGTAGAAGGCCACATCGCTGTGGTTTTCCATCGTGATGTCGACCGGTAGGGAGAATTCCTTGTGGTCCCTGCTCGTCACCGGAGTCCCTGTGGTCAGCTTGATAGTAGGCTCCGCCTCGCGCTGGGACGGCATGTAGAGGTTCTGGTAGCCGAAATTACCGACCGCGATGACAGAGGTGACGACCAGTGCCGCGGCCACCCGCTTCGGAGCCGGGATCACGACCGACGTCCGCCACACGGCGTGGACAGCCCCCAACGATCCCGCCGTGAGCGCGCAGAACACCGCGAGGTAGAACCTGGAATCGCCGTTCTTCACTATTCCGGTCAGGAGCAGGACGTTACTCAAGAGGGCCACGAAGGTACCGCCCAACGCCACAGGCCCGGAGTAGGGGAAGCTATGCCATATCCAGTGGTCCAGGACGGCGGCAGCACCCAGGAACGTGACGATGGCCGCCACGATGAGCGCAGCACCGGTCATGCGGCCGGGGAAGTTCAGCGCGGAGTCGACGTCCTCGACGCCGAAGTAGCCCAGCAGCGTGGTCGTCGCCAGGAGGACCAGCAGGCTCAAGACCAGGCACACCCGCGACCTTCTGTTTCTCGCCAGTATCCGTTGCGCGCGCTGACGCGAGTTGTTGGAGGCATTGGGAGGAATCTTCACGTGATCACCTCCTGAGGTGATCTGGTAACCGGCTCAGTCCCAGGGGGTCACCATGAGCCTGATCCTCGCGTCCTGACCGAGGATCGGGGCGGCGGTGACGGGCAGATCGACATCGCGGACCCAGACGCCGCGAGAGAGGTCCTCTTCCTCAAGGGCACGGAGGTCGGGCCGGTATGCGCTGATCGAACCGGTGATGGCGGAGTTCCAGGTGGCCGAGAGAGCGGGCGCGCCGGCCGGGTCGGTGCCGACGTCGACGACGAGGATGTCGTCGAAGTCCGCGGTCTGTTCCAGATGGTCCGTGAAGCTCAGCAGAGAGTCACGGCGCTGCAGTGACAGGATCCGCAGATGCAGCGCGTACCGCATGGCGCCCGCGTCGTCCGCGCGCAGGCCGCTGCTCAGGAAGGTGGTCACGAGCGGTACGGCCGCCTCGCTGTCCGGCAATTCGATCGGACACCACTGGGCACTGGTCCGCTCATAGGTGACGATCTGCAGGCCGCGCACCGACAGCAGCACCTCGGCCTGCCAGGTGGTGTCCGGCCGCTGCGGCAGCCGGGTGCCGACGAGAGCGGCCTCCACCTTGCGGTCCCCGAACAGGAATCGCCGCAGGTTCTGGTAACCCTCCTCGGAGTTGACGAGCCCATAGGGCCCGCTGTGGCTGCGGTGCACATAGGCCTGGTACGCGCCGGGGACATAGGCGTTGTCGATCTGCACGAGGCCGTCGCTGCGGGGGCCGACCGTGGCGGCCGAGAGGCCGCGCGCCACGTCGTAGTCGGTCGGGTCGGTTCCGATCAGACAGAAGACACGGTTGAGGGGGAAGGCGAACGGCCGGTCCTGGGGCATCGCGCGGGCGTCCCAGTTCCCCGGCGGACCGTCCTGGTCGGCGAGTGACTTGGGTGTCAGGTACTCGTACATCCGCTGGGGTCCGAAGATCTCCGCGCCGTTGATGCCGGTGATGTCACGCAGCTTTTCCAGCACGCCGAAGCCGACGTCGAACGCGATGCCGCCGTGCGGGGTGCCGTAGGTGAAGAGCTTGCCGACGTACTCGGCCGGATCGCGGTTCATGTCCGGGAGGATCTTCTGGATGAGGCAGCGGCACACCAGACCCCCCATGGAGTGGGCGACCAGGTGGACACACGGTGCCCCGGACTTCTCCTTGATCGTCTCGATCAGTGTCAGCAGGTCCTCCGCGGCCGTCTCCAGCCGGAAGTCCTCAGGCCTGCCGCCCCAGGTGGTAGCGGACGTGTCGTAGAAGCGGTGGATCCAGATGCTGTCCGGCGGAATCGTGTCGTGGGTGGACAGGTAGAGTTCCTGGCCGCCGTCGACCAGGATCCGGTAGCCCTCGTCCAGGTGCAGCCGGAGCAAGGGGCTCTCGAACTCGTAGAAGCACGGCTTGTCGTCCGGTCCGATACGGATGTGTGTGGAACCTTGGTTGAAGCCGTAGAACGGATCTGTCACCGCCTTGTCGATACCGGCGGTGCTGCCGGCGTATCCGCGTACGTAGATGATCGGCAGCCTTGAGGCCGGTGCCATGCGGTCCTCCAGAGGGTGACGGGCGCCGCTGGGCCAGACTGGCCGGGCGTCCCGGAGTCGGGCTCGGTGGTGAGGTGAGGGCGTCCGGGAATGTCCCGCTCGACGCTACGGACGCACCGTCAGCCCGGCGTCACGCTGACGTCACCCACCTGGGAAGACGGCGACCCCGTGGCGGGCCAACAGGTGCGCGAACTGAGGGGAAGGCTCCACTCCCAGCTCCTCCCGGAGCAACCGCCGGAACGAGTGATAGTGACGGACCGCCTCGCTGACGTTGCCCTCGGCGAGATGTGCGGACACGGCGGCGCGGTTCGCGCTCTCCCGCAGCGGTTCCGTACGCACGCTCTCCCACGCCGCCTCGAGCGCGAGCGCCGGCTTCCCCTCTCGTACGAGCGTCTCGGCCAGCGCATCGAGGGCGTGCAGCCGCAGCTGCCGCAGGCGTTCGCGCTCCAGCAGGACCCACTCCTCGTCCCAGCCCGGCAGCAGGTCTTCTCCGCCCAGCAGCCCCGGGGGGAACTGCGTGGGGGGCGGAGGGCTGCCGCCCTGTACGACACGGAGTGCCGTCTCGGTGAAGGCATGCACGTCGACGCGCAGGGTCGAGGCCGGCACGAGCGAGTCCCCGCTGCACCGGATCAGCGGCTGATCACAGTGCGGAAGCTTCCACAAGGTGGTGCGCAGGCTGCCCCGGGCGTGGTTTTCGGTGACCTCGGGCCACAGCGTTCCGGCAAGGACCGAACGGGAGACGCGCCGCCGCAGCGCGACGAACGCCAGCAGGCGCTGGCCATTGCGGCACAGTTCGACGGGTTCGGCATCGCATTCCAGCCGGAAATGGCCCAGCAATCGCAATTCCGGACGAGAAACCACCTTGATCGCCTCGCTCACCATCACCCGGGTGAGCGCGCCCCGGGAGGGCACGGAAGCCTCTGACCACCAGTTTCAGCCGGTGCGACCAGACCGTGCAACCTGGCGACCGGCGCGTGTTCCCGTCTCCATGACTCAGGTGGCAAGAATCCGCAACCGGAGTGACCATGAAGGAGAGGTGAGCGGCGTCTCCGTCAGGTCCTTGATGGACCACCGGTAACCCGGCCCCGGTCCGCAGGACGAGGACGTCGCGCAGAGTCCGTTCCGGATGGTGTGCCCGGCGGACGCCCGGCGACAGCGGCGCAGCCGCGCCGGCGTCCTGTGAGCTGCCTCACCCATCGCCGCCCACTCGGCGCGCGAACTGCCTCACCAGCGCCCCGCGTACCCGTGCGACGCCGCTTGTTGGCCGGATACGTCACTAATCTGTCATTGCAGCCAGTACGGCATCCGATACAGGCTGTGACTGTGTTGGATCGACGAGTTGTTGTCGTGGTGTACGCGGGCGCGATGGCCCTGGACATCACCGGACCGATTGAAGTGTTCGATACGGCGAACCGGCTCCTGGGCGCTTCGGGCACCCCCTACCGGACCGAGTTCATCTCCGCCGACGCACCACTGGTACGCATGAGTTCGGGGGTGGTGGTGGAGGCCTCGCCGCTGGAGGCGGGACAGGGCCCGATCGACACGCTCCTCGTGCCGGGCGGATGGAGTCTCAACGAGGCGCTGCGGGACCAGTCGCTCGTGTCCTGGATCGGCAAGGCAGCGGCCCGCTCGCGCCGGGTCGCCTCCGTATGCGGCGGTTCCTTTCTGCTGGCCGAGGCGGGCCTCCTCGACGGCAGGCGCGCCACCACGCACTGGGCGTACAGCGAGGCGATGGCGTGCCGCTATCCGGATGTGACGGTGGACGCCGAGCCGATCTTCGTCTGGGACGGCCCCTTCGTGACCTCCGCGGGCGTGTCGACGGGCATCGACATGGCGCTGGCTCTGGTGGAGGCCGATCACGGATCGGCGCTCGCTCTGGAGACGGCACGGTTTCTGGTGCTGTTCCTCAAGCGACATGGAGGACAGTCCCAGTACAGCGCCGTCCTCGACGCCCAGTTGGCCGACCATCCGCCGATCCGGGCGGCACAGGAGTGGATCCTGGAGCACCTGGACAGTCCGCTGCCCGTGGCCGACATCGCGCGGCAGGCCAACATGAGTCAGCGCAACTTCGCCCGGGTCTTCCGGCGCGAGGTGGGCACGACACCCGGCCAGTACGTCGAGCGGACGCGTATCGCCCGCGCGCGCGAACTACTGGAGACCACAGACCTGACGACCAGCCAGATAGCCGGCCGCTGCGGATTCGCCACTACGGAGACGTTCTTCCGCTCCTTCGGACGAACCCTGGGGCTCACCCCCAAGGAATACCGGCACCGCTTTCAGGTCGTCTCGCCAGCCGGCCTCATCGAACGGAACCACGAGCGGGAGGGGAGCCCCGCATGACCCCCACGACCTCGGAATTACGCGAGGCGGAAACGGTACGCGTGGTCGACCACCTGGCCGGGGAACTCGCCACGGCCGGCGTCACCCACATGTTCGGTGTCGGCGGCGCGAACATCGAGGACCTGTTTGACGCGGTGCACCGCGGCGGCACCATCCGCGGCGTCGTCGCGAAACACGAGTTCTCCGCTGTCACCATGGCCGATGGCTACGCACGTACCACCAGGCGCCTCGGCGTCGTTGCCGCCACCTCGGGCGGTGGGGCGATGAATCTCGTACCGGGTCTGGCCGAGGCGTATGCCTCCCGGGTGCCCGTGCTGGCTTTGGTGGGCCAGCCGCCGACCGGCCAGGAAGGGCACGGGGCCTTCCAGGACTCCAGCGGCAAGGCGGGCTCCTTCGACGCAACCGAGGTCTTCGCGCCCGTCTCCCGGTTCTGCGCCCGGGTCGATGACCCGGACTCGCTCACGGAGTTGCTGCCCCGGGCAGTCGCGGCGGCACAGGCCGATCCCCGCGGGCCGGCCGTGCTGTTGCTGCCCAAGGACGTGCAGCAGGCGCGGATCCAGGTGCCCGTCCGCGACACGCCCGCGACACCGGGCGGTCCCGCGACGGCATCCGCGGCACGGCTCGACACCGCTGCCGTCAGGGCCGTTTCGGACGCCCTTCGCGGGGCCGGTCGCGTCCTCGTCATCGCCGGGGAGGATGTTGCCGCCGCCGACGCGCGTGGGGATCTGGCCGAACTGGCCCGATGCCTCGGGGCATGGGTGGCGGTCACCCCGGACGCCAAGGACGTCTTCGACAACCGTGATCCACGGTTCGCAGGCGTGGCGGGGGTGATGGGCCACGCCAATGTCGAGGACTGTCTGCGCCGGGCCGACCTGTGCCTGCTGGTCGGTACCCGGCTGCCGCTCCTGGCACGCGGCGGCCTCGACCGGGCCCTCGCCACCACCGAAGTCGTGTCCCTCGGCCCCGAACCACCCTTCGTGGCAGGCACCGCCCTGGGTGGGAACCTGCGGGACGCGCTGCGCGCGGTGACCCTCCGAATGCCGTCGCGGCCGCGCCCCTGCCCGCCGCACGCCGGCCCCCTTCCCGCACCCACGCCGGGTCCGCTCGTCCAGGCCCGGGAGCACACCGTGCCCCACGCCCAGGCGGTCGCCGCGGTGGAGGCGGCACTCCCTCAGGACGCACACGTCTTCGTGGACGCCGGCAACGCGGGTGCCAGCGCGATCCATCTCCTCCCGGCACCGCGCCACGGCCGGTTCGTGGTGGCGGTCGGCATGGGCGGCATGGGCTACACCTTCGGCGCCGGCATCGGCGCCGCGCTCGCCACCGGCCGGCGCACCTACGTCCTCGCCGGCGACGGGGCCTTCTTCATGCACGGGATGGAAGTGCACACCGCCGTGGAGTACGGCGCACCCGTGACGTTCGTGATCTTCAACAACAACGCCCACGCCATGTGCGCGCTGCGGGAGGAGTTCCTCCAGGGCGGCGTCCGCAGCGACGACCTGTTCGCCCGGAGCGACCTCGCCGCGGGAGTGGCCGCCGCCTTCCCGTCCCTGGAGGCCACGGGTGCCGCCGACGCGGCGCACCTGCGGACGGCACTGCTGCGCAGCAACGCGGGCGGCGGCCCGGCGTTCGTCGCGGTGGCCTGCGACCCACGGGAGATCCCCCCGTTCCTTCCCTTCCAGTCCTTCACCGAAGCCACCGACAGCAAGGAGCGTTCAGATGAGCGAGGAGTCGTCCACGTTGGCTGACATCCCCGGCCTGGTCCGGATCGAGAACGCCGACAAGGAGGAACTGACGGCCCACTGCATGGAGTTGACCCACGCGGTCTACCCCCACCATCAGGTCTACGGGCAGTACTGCACCATCCACGAGTACGTCGACTGCCCCCCGGAGCAGGCCTACGACTACCTGCGCCAGGGGCACCACCTGGAGGAGTGGACCTGCAGTCTGCGGGGCTTCGCGCCCACCCGCACACCGGGGCTGTGGGTCGGTCACGACCGGCTGGAGGACGACACCAGGATCTACTGCAAGGTGGTCGCGAACCCCGAGGCCATGACCGTCGACTACCACTGCTCCTGGGACCAGGGCGAGAAGCTGTGGATGATCTACCTGATGCGGGTCGTCCCGGCCTCGCTGGTCCTCGACAGGCCCGGTTCGGTGATCACCTGGACCAACTGCCGGCACCCCTACTACGACGACAATCCGCATCCCGACCTGGCTCCCCGCCCGGACCGGCCCTGGGTGGGCGACTACTGGGACCTCTTCTACGCGGGGCACACCGTGGAGATGCACAACCTGAAGGCCATCCTGGAACACCGCCACCGGAGCGGCCTGCCGGTCAGCTCGGCTCCGGCGAGGGCGGTGGCGCGGTGACCACGGTCAGTCTCACCGACGTCGCGAGCTATCTGCCCGGCGAGCCGGTCCCCGCGGCGTTCTACACGGAGTTCCCCGGAGCCGAGGACAAGCTCCGCAACCACCCCATGTTCAAGGTCCCGCTGTTACGGCACCACGTAGCCAGGGACGAGACCAACGCGGACATGGTCGAGCGCGCCGTACAGCCCCTGATCGAACGGCACGGCGCGGCGGAGATCCGAGGCGTCGACGTGCTGTTGGTGCACAGCCAGTTGCCGGACCTGCCGTTCGTCGGAGCGGGAACCGAGGTGGCGCGTCGGCTGGGCCTGAACCCGGAGTGGCTCGTCGACGTGGCCAACGCGGGCTGCGCGTCTTTCGTTTACATGGTGAAGCTGGCCCGGCAGATCCTCACCTCCACCGACGCGAGGACCGCGCTGATATGCAACGCGCAGAGCGCGGCCGGGCAGTGGTTCACCCAGTCCGAGGTGCGCAAACTCGCCCAGGCGGCGATCCCGGGCGACGGGTGCGGTGTGGGGTACATGACCACGTCGGCACGGTCGCCGGTCCTCGGCGTGGAGACCCGGCACATCGGCGCGTACGCCGGCGACATGACCGTGGCGGTCGACGACGGTCGCAAGTACTGGGAACCGGGGACGTCCCAGCTGCGGATCGGGTTCACCGACGCAAGCGTCGCCAAGGTCCTGGCCCGTGGGAACCGCCTCGTCCCCGAGGTGGTCACGGAGCTGTGCCGGCGGCTCGGCGTGGCGAGCACCGACATCGACGCCCTCATCACCAACCAGCCCAACCGCACCTTCCTGCGGAACTGGCGAGAGGCGCTGCAACTGCCGGCCGAACGGCACCTGGACACCTTCGACGCATACGGGAATCTGTTCGGAGCGGCGATCCCGGTCACATTGGACCGCGCGATCAGCTCCCGTCAGGTGGCGGACGGCGATCTGATCGTGCTCGGGGGATTCGCCCACGCCGGCGACTTCGCCGGTGCGGTAGCCGTTCGCTGGCACGGCGGGCGGGACTGAGCCATGGACATCCCCGTGCTGCACCGGCTCGCCCTGAACGAGAGCCCCTATCCCCCACTGCCCTCGGTACGCGAGGCCATGCGACGGGCCGTCGCACAGGCCCACCGCTACCCGCAGTTCCACCCCGACGACCTCACCGAGCGGATCGCCGCGTGGTGCGGGGTGCCCTCCGACCGCGTCGCGGTCGGCAGCGGATCGGTCGGCGTGGCCCTCCAGTTGCTCCGGGCAGTGGTCCGGCCCGGCGACACCATGGCCTACGCCTGGCGCACGTTCGACGCCTACCCGCTCCTGGCCGCCATGGTCGGAGCCCAACCGGTCCCCGTGCCCATGTCGCCGGACGGACACCAGGATCTGCGCGCCCTGCTCGCGGCGCTGGACCACCGCACCCGCGTCGTGGTGCTGTGCAATCCGCACAACCCCACCGGAAGTCTCGTCACCGCCGACGCACTGGCGGCGTTCCTTCCTCAGGTCCCGCGCCACGTCACCGTGCTCCTCGACGAGGCGTACATCGAGTTCGCCCGCGACACCGGCCTGCCGGATACCCTCGCGCTCCTGGACGCACACCCCAACCTGCTGGTGCTGCGCACCTTCTCCAAGGCCTACGGCCTCGCCGCCCTGCGGGTCGGCTACGCACTCGGCGCCTCCGGCCTGGTGGAGCGGATCCGTCGACAGCAGTTGCCCTTCGGGATCAACGCGGTGGCGACAGCGGCGGTGAAGGCCTCACTGCGGGCCGAGAGCCAGCTGCGCCAACGCGTGGACACCATCGTCGCCGAACGCGAACGGCTCCGGGGTGAACTCGTGTCCCTCGGCTGGTGCGTACCCCCCAGCCACGCCAATTCCGTCTGGCTCGCCGCGCCCGGTCCGATCGACGAGGGCGCGGCGGCACTCAGCGACGCCGGTGTCCAGGCACGTCACTACCCCGGCGAGGGACTGCGGCTCACCGTCGGCAACCGGAAGGCCAACGACACCGTGCTGACCGCACTGGCGGGACTGCGCGCGCACCACCACCGCCAGTGACGCCCTGAGGCCTGGGGCCTTTCCGTTCTCATGTGCCGACGAGCTTCCCCGGACCGGGGACAGTACGAAAACGGAACGGCTCCGGGTCGCGGCCGGGCTGGATGAACCAGCAATCCCCGGTGCCGTCGCCGGTGACGATCCGCAGCACCGTGTCCGCGACGACCTGGGCCGGGATGATCGGCAGTGACTGCTCGGAGAGCATGTCGCGCAGGGGATCGATGATCCGTGACTCGGCGAACCCGGGGCAGACGGCGTTGAAGCGCACGTTCTCCGGGGCAAGAGCCGGCCCCAGCGAGCGAGCAAGTCCCACGACCGCATGCTTGTTGGCCGCGTACAGGGGGTCGAGCGGCACGGCCGCCAGGCCCGCCAGCGACGAGGTCGCCACGATCACCCCGCCACCGCGGGCCCGCAGTGCCGGCAGCAGCGCATGGGTGCCGAAGACCACGCCGTCGAGGTTGGCTCCCATCGCGCGACGGTAGCGTGCCAGGTCGAAGTCGTCACCGAGGCCGCATCCGGTCGTCACCCCGGCGTTGAGCAACGCGATGTCGACGCCACCGCAGGTCTCCTGGGTGAAGTCCACCAGCGCACGGTTGGCGTCCGGGTCGGAGACGTCACAGGCGCGGAAATGACCGTCCACCATGTCGGCCACCTCCTGGCCGCCCCGCGCGTCGAGGTCCGCGACCACCACGCGCGCCCCCGCCTTCGCCAGCGTCACTGCGGTGGCCCGGCCCAGTCCACTGGCGCCGCCGGTCACGATGGCGACCTTGCCCCGGAGTACCGCGCCGTCCGTCTGCCCCGGCCGGGCTGCGCTGTCCCGC
The DNA here is from genome assembly GCF_053593835.1 of Streptomyces sp. NPDC002076. NCBI lineage: Bacteria > Bacillati > Actinomycetota > Actinomycetes > Kitasatosporales > Streptomycetaceae > Streptomyces > Streptomyces sp. NPDC002076. The sequence continues at coordinate 37,206 of NZ_JBSFDI010000024.1, read as the reverse complement.
TCGACGGTGGTCATGCCAGCTCCAGGACGAGCTTGCCGACGTTGTCCCCGCGGAAGAGCATCTGCAGTGTCTCCGGGAAGTCGTCCACGCTCCCCCTCACCACGTGTTCCTTCACCTTGATGCGGCCGGCTGCGATCCAGGTGGAGATGTCCTGCGCGGCCTGCGCGTAGCGCTGGGCGTAGTCGAAGACGACGAAGCCCTCCATGCGGGCGCGGCGCACCAGCAGCGAGAGGTAGTTGGACGGGCCCTTGACCGGCGTGGCGTTGTTGTACTGACTGATCGCACCGCAGACCACGACTCGTGCGTGCATCGCCAGTCGCGTCAGGGCCGCGTCGAGGATGTCCCCTCCGACATTGTCGAAGTAGACGTCGATGCCGTCGGGGGCCTCCCGGCGCAGCGCCTTCCTGACGTCTTCGGCGCGGTAGTCGATCGCCGCGTCGAATCCCAGTTCGTCGATGAGCACGGCGCACTTCTCCGGCCCTCCGGCAATGCCGACGACCCTGCAGCCCTTGGCCTTCGCGATCTGGCCGGCGATGCTGCCGACCGCCCCGGCCGCCCCCGACACCACGACGGTCTCGCCGTCCTTCAGTGACCCGACGTCCAGCAGGCCGAAGTAGGCGGTCATGCCGGGCATGCCCAGCGCGCCGAGATACGTGGAGGGCGGGGCGAGGGAGGTGTCGATCTTCATGGCGCCCCTGCCGTCCGAGACCACGTACTCCTGGACGCCGAACATGCCGACCACATGATCGCCCGGCTGGAAGTCGGGGTGGTCCGACGCGGTGACCTCGATGACCGAGCCGGCGCGCATCACCTCCCCGATGCCCACCGGTGGCAGGTAGGAGGGGCGGTCGTCCAGCCAGCCCCGCATCGCCGGGTCCAGGGAGATCACGCGCGTACGGCCCGCGAACCGGCCCGGGCCCGGCTCGTCGACGGGCTCTGAACAGTGCTGCCAGTCCTCGGGTTTGACCTCGCCCACGGGTCGGGCTGCCAGACGGATCCGGCGGTTGGTCGCAGACATCGCGCCTCCTGTCGCTCACGGCTTCGCCGCAGCGTACCGACCAGTAGGTATGTCGAGACATGTGTCGTTCGCCACACAGGGGCGTGAATACATCGTGAGCCGTGCCCGCGCCACCCGCCGGGCGCCGTCGAGCGGATTCGGCTCGTCGGGCATCCTTGGGAAGAATGCCGGGAGACGGTGAGGGGAGCCGTGGTGGACGAACGCGCGCGGGGTTCGCGTGAGATGGAGACGTCCGGGACGTCTCCACAGCTGCGGCTGGACGTACTGCTGGACGACCTGCAGCAGCAGGTGGCTCAGGTGCGGGCGGCCCGGGACCGGGTCCACACGCTGCTCGACGCGGTGCTGGCCGTCGGCTCCGACCTCGACCTGGAGGTGGTGCTGCACCGCATCGTGGAGTCGGCGGTCACCCTGGTCGACGCCCAGTACGGGGCGCTCGGCGTGCTGGGCGAGGAAGGCACGATCAAGCAGTTCGTCACCGTCGGCATCGACGAGGAGGTCATCGCCCGCATCGGACACTACCCGCGCGGCGAAGGCATCCTCGGCCTGCTCATCCGGCACCCGGAGCCGCTGCGCCTGGCCAACCTGGCGGAGCACCCGGCGTCCGCCGGCTTCCCGGACGGGCACCCGCCGATGACCAGCTTCCTCGGCGCCCCCGTCCGGGTGCGCGACCAGGTCTTCGGCAACCTGTACCTGACCAACAAGAAGAGCGGCGCGGAGTTCGACAGCGACGACGAGGCGGTGCTGCGCACGCTGGCCGCCGCGGCCGGCGTGGCGATCGACAACGCCCGGCTGTACGAAGACGCCCACCGCCGGCAGCGATGGCTGGCAGCCAGCAACGAGCTGACCCGCAGCCTCCTGTCCGGCGCGGAGCCCGCCGCGGTGCTGGACTCCTTCACCGCCACGGTGCGCGAAATGGCCGGCGCGGACCTGGTCACCCTGGCGGTGCCGGTCGGCGACAAGGGCGAACTGGTCATCGAGGCCGCCTCGGGAGCGCGGGCCGCAGAGGTCCGCGGGCTGCTGCTGCCCGCCACGGCACTGGCCGCCAAGGTGTACTCGTCCGGGGACACGATCACCAGCAAGGCCGTGAGCGCCGACCCGCGCGCCGAGGGCGGCAGCGCCTCGGTGGTGCAGCTGGGCCCGGCGTTCTTCGTCCCCCTCGGCACCCGGGAGCACGTCCGCGGAGTACTGCAGGTCGCGAACCTGCCCGGCGGCACCCTCTTCACCGATGCCGTGATCGACATGGTCACCGGGTTCGGCAACCAAGCCGCCCTGGCACTCGATGTGGCCGAGCACCGGCGGGACACCGAGCGCATGGTCGTCCTCAACGACCGTGACCGCATTGCCCGGGACCTGCACGACCTGGTCATCCAGCGGCTGTTCGCCGGTGCACTGTCACTCCAGTCCACGCTGGGCCGGGTCTCCGACCGGCCGCAGGTGAGCGAACGCATCCAACGAGTCGTGGACGACCTCGACGACACCATCAAGATCATCCGGTCCACCATCTACGCCCTGCGCGAGCACGATCAGTCCCGTCGCGGCAGCGGGCTGCGCGCCGAGCTGGTTGCGGCCACCGAACGGGCCACCGAGTCGCTCCGCTTCACACCCGCGCTGCGCATGACCGGGCTGCTGGACACGACCGTGTCCGCCGACCAGGCCGAGCAACTGCTGGCCGTACTCGGCGAGACCCTGTCCAACGCCGCCCGGCACGCGCACGCCGGCACCGTCGACGTCACCGTCGAGGTCACCGACACCGAGCTGAAGCTGCGGGTGGCTGACAACGGCCGCGGAATCGACCCGACGGTCACCCGCCGCAGCGGCTTGGCCAACCTGCGCAAGCGCGCGGAGGAGTTGGGCGGCAGGTTCCGCCTCTCCGCGAACCAACCGAGCGGCACTGTTGTCGAGTGGGTCGTCCCGCTCTCCTCGACAGGCTGACGCTTCTTCGCCGCGCCGGCCGGGATCTTGCTTCTGGTGGTCACGCTGATCGTAGGACTGACCGAATCCCGAGTCTGATCGGCTGGTAACGGGCGATCTACGGCTGCACAGCCAGCGCACACACTCGCGCCGGTCACCGCAGCGTCAACCGGCGCGTCAGCCGCAGTCCGCCGAGCCGCAGTCTCCGGATGCGGGAGACGCCCACAGCTGCCACCGTATGGGTGAAGTGGTGGGTCCGTACGGGTCGGCCGGAAGGAGGGAAGCCGTGATCACGGCACAGCCTTCGCTCCTGCGAGAGCTGGTCGCATGATGACCGAGGCGATCAGACGAGGTCAGCGCCTCCTCCGCTGACGGGCTCATGCAGATCGAACGGTGCTTCTCCGACGCTCCGAGGCCATACAAGCCGGGCGTCGTGATCACGACGTCCGGAGTGGGACGGGCGAAAGCCACCGGACGGGAAGGGGAGAGGGCCTGTGACCACGCCGCCGATCGACTACCACGCGCTGTTCGCCGCCATCCCCAGCCCCTACCTGGTGCTGGGCCCCGACCTCGTGATCCTCGACGTCAACGCGGCCTACTGCCGGGCGACCGGCCGCACGCCGGAAGACCTCATCGGGCAGTACCTCTTCGACGCCTTCCCCGACAACCCGGCAGACCCCAACGCCGACGGGGTACAGAACCTCAGCGCCTCCCTGCACCGGGTCCTGCGCACGCAGCAGCCGGACACGATGGCCGTGCAGAAGTACGACATCCCCGCACCCGCCCGCCCTGGAGAATTCGAGGAACGGTGGTGGTCCCCGACCAACACCCCCGTGCTCGGGCCCGACGGCCAGTTGGCATGGATCATCCACCGGGTGGAGGACGTCACCGAGTTCGTGCTCTCCCATCCCGCCCGCACCCACACGGGCCAGGCGCTCAACCAGCGCGAAGCCGTGGAGGCCGAGCTCTACGCGCGGGCGCGGGAACTCCAGATGGTGAACGAGCAGCTGCGGCAGGCCCACGCCCGGGAACGGAAGGTCGCCGTCACCCTCCAGGAGGCGATGATGCAGTCGCCGGACCTGGCCGGGCACCCGGACATAGCGGTGCGCTACCTGCCCGCCGCCAAAGGGCTCAATGTGTGCGGCGACTGGTACGACGTGGTGGACCTGCCCGACGACGCGTTCTCCGTCGCGGTGGGCGACGTGGTCGGCCACGGTCTGGAAGCGGCCGCCGCCATGGGCATGCTGCGCAGCGCCCTGTCCGCCGCCGTACGCGCTCTGCACGAGCCGGCAAAGGCGATGGAGGTCTTGGGTTTGTACGCCCGCTCGGTCGAAGGAGCCCTGGCCACCACCGCGGTCAAAGCCGTCATCGACACCCACCGCCGACACGTCACCTATAGCAGTGCCGGCCACCCGCCACCCGTCCTGGTTCATCCCGACGGCACCTTCGTACTGCTCGACCAGGCCACCGACCCACCCCTGGGAGTCCGCCCGCATCACGTCCCGCGCCCCCAGGCCGCCCTGCCTTACATGCCCGGCGACACCCTCGTCCTCTACACCGACGGGCTCATCGAACGCCGCGACGAGGACATCGACACCGGCCTGAACCGCCTCACCGAGACCCTCACCGACAACCCCCGGCTCAGCCCGGAGCACCTGGCCGACGTCCTTCTGTCCCGCCTCGGCGTCAGCGGCGGCGGACACGACGACATCGCCTTGATCATCGCCCGCCTGTAGCGCTTCCAACAAAAGCCGGAGCACCTCGCGGCAGCGTCGAGCACCCCCGGCGAGGATGGAGGTCCTACTCACCCCTGATCGGGGCTGGGCCGGTGGGTTCTCGTATGGGTGTGCGAAGGGCGAGGAGGGCGACGTCGTCGTGGCCTGGCGGCTGGATGCGGCGCAGGAGCCGGTCGGTGAAGGACGGCAGGGGACGGTGGGCGAGGGCGGCGGCGTGCTGGCGCAGTCGGTTCAGGCCGTCGTCGAGGGGGCGACCGGGTACTTCGACGAGACCGTCGGTGTAGAGCACGAGGGTGCAGCCGGGTGGCAGCGGGACGGTGGCGTCGGGGCGGGGTGTGTGGAGGCCGGTGCCGAGCAGGAGACCGTGACCGTCGGTGAGGTAGTCGGCGAGGCCGTCCCGGGTGACGAGGAGGGGCGGTGGGTGGCCGGCGTTCGTCCAGGACAGCTGCCAGTGGTCGTCGCCGGTCCGGATGACCCGGGCAAGGATGAGGGTGGCCATGGTGACGTCCGTGATCGGCTCGATCGCCGCGTCGAGGCGGTCGACGATCCGGCTGGGGGGTTCTTGCTGGGACCAGGCGTAGGCGCGAAGCATGTTGCGCAGCTGGGCCATGCCTGCGGCAGCCTCCAGGTCGTGGCCGACGACGTCGCCGATGGCGAGCGCGGTGGCGCCGTCGGAGAGGGTGAAGGCGTCGTACCAGTCGCCGCCGACCTGGGAGGCGTCGGGGGCGGGCAGGTAGCGGACGGCCATCTGCAGTCCGGGTACGCGCGGCATCTGGGGCAGCAGGTGGTTCTGCATGGTCTCGGCCACGGCGCGCTGGCGCTGGTAGAGGCGGGCGTTGTCCAGCGCGAGGCCGGCGCGGCGCGCGATGTCCTCCAGCAGTGGCAGGTCGGCGACGGTGAAGTTCCCCGGCTTCTTGGCACGGCCCAGGGTGAGGGCGCCCAGCACGTCCCGGGTGCTGCGCAGGGGGGCCACGGCCGCGGAGCGAATGCCGGTGACGTCGAACAGGCGGCGCTGCTCGGCGGCGATGCCGGAATCCGGGGCCCGTCGGTAGGTGTCGGGGCCGGCCAGGGTGGAGGCGAAACCCCGCAAGGCTTTCGACAAAGGCGTCACGGATTCTTCCGGGACCGGCGGCATGGGTCCTTCGAGATTCTCATGGTGGACCAGGGTGTCGCCGTCGGCCTGGACGACGGCGGTGCGCCATACCTCGTCGCGCTCGGTGATCAGGTCGATGACGGCCCAGTCCGCCAGGCGCGGCAGGACCAGGCCCACCAGTCGGCGCAGCGCCTCGTCGACGTCGAAGGTGGAGGTCAGCTGGGTGGTGGTCTCGGCGAGCAGGGCGAGTCGCTCGAAGTCGGTCAGCGTCCCGGCGGCCTGCTCCGGACGCGGTGCGCTGTCCGGCGCCTGCCCGTGGCTGTAGAAAACGACGAGGGTGCCGGCGCGTCCCTCGCCGATGTCGTACGGCGTGATCGTCCAGGAGATCGGGAGCAGGTAGCCGTCGGCGCGCTCGAAGTACTCATCGCTGCCCTGGGCCGGGCTCCCGGCGTGGAACGCCTGCCTCATGCCGCACTGCGACGTCGGCAGATGCTGCCCCTGCGGCCCGCGATGCAGCAGTTCGTGGGCGTCCTGCCCGACGAATTCGGGGGCCCGGCGGCCCAGCAGGTGTTCTGCCCGGCTGTTGACGGCGACGATGCACCCCTGCTCCTCCACGACATAGGCCCCGGCGCCGATGGCCTCCAGCGCCGCGGTGAGCCGAGGAGAAGGCGCCGCCGCAAACCGCGAGCTCTCCGGTCCCGCCACGTCCTCGCCTCCCTGGGTATGGGGCATTCGCCCTCGGTCGCTCCGGTGTGCGGGCGGGGCATTCGCACCGCCTTTCATACCCATATGCCCCACTCCAGGGAAGAGCTAGCTGTATTGGCCCGCAGGGTTGTTCACGTCATGTGATCGGTTTGCGGAGGCACGGGGCGTACGGGAGTGCGGCCCGGCCGGCGACGGCGGGCGGACCGTTCAGGCGGCCGGCCGGGACAGGGTGCTGCCCGCCTTGGCACGCGTGGCCTCGACCGCTTCCCAGTCCTCGGTGCTGAGGTTGGCGAGTGCGGCCGGGAAGACGCCGTCCTGTTCCTTGAGGATGTCGTCGCGCAGCATGGCCATCGCCTCGATCAGCCGGTCCGGCCAGGTCGGGTCCGAGGGTGTCACGCCGCCGGCGACCTCGGCCAGCACCGCTTCGCCGCGACGGTGCTCGGCCTCCAGAGCGGCTGTCTGGCCGGGGAAGTCGGCGGCAGGGGCGGGAAACAGGCCGTGCTCCTCGACCTGGGTGTGTGGTTCGAGCACCCGCGCGATCTCCCGGGCGACCTGTGCCATCCGGGCAACCCCGCCCTCCTGACGGGCCGGCCGGAGGCGGCTGATGAGGCGGACGACCTCGTCGTGTTCCGACTTGCTTGCGCTCGCCGCCTTCGGCTGCGGCGCGGACACCGGTGAGGGTGTAGGCCAGCGCGGCGGCGGCCACCACGGCGAGCAGGGCGAGACCGGCCGCGTACGTCCCGTACTCGTCGTACAGCGAGCCCATCACCAGCGGCGGCAGGAAGCCGCCCAGACCACCCGCGGCGCCGACCACGCCGGTGACCGAGCCGACCTTGTTGGCCGGAGTCCGCAGGGCCACCAGGGCGAAGGTCGCACCGCTGCCCGCCCCGAGCGCGGCGGCCATGGCCAGGAAGGCGATGGTTCCCACCGGCGCCAGGTCCGGGGTGAAGGACTGCACGACCGCCCCCGCCACGACCACGGACAGCGCCGCGGCCAGCACCCGGACCGGGCCCAGCCGGTCGGAGAGCCAGCCGCCGACCGGGCACATCGCCACCGCGAGGAGCACGAACCCGGCCATGCGGTTCGCGGCGTCCGCCTGGGTCAGGCCGTAACCGGTCTCGAGGTAGGTGGGCAGGTGGACGGAGAAGGCGACGTATCCGCCGAACGCGACCGCGTACAGCGCGGATGCCTGCCAGGTGATGCCCAGCCGGGCGGTGGCGGCCGGCCGGCGTCCCAGCGGCTCGGTCGGCACGGTGCGGCCGGGTGCGTCACGCAGCAGCGCCGCGGCCGTCACGGCGTACCCGGCCAGGACCACGGCGTGATCAGGAACGGGGTGGACATGCTGTGCGCGTTGACCAGCTTGACCCTGGTCAGGGCGCTGATGGCGGTGCCGCCCATGCCGGCGCCGAAGACGCCGATGGCCAGACCGCGCCGCTCGGGCGGGAACCAGGCGTTGACGAAGGGGACACCGACGGCGAACGCGGTGCCGCCGATGCCGAGGAGGAATCCGCCGGCCAGCAGGGCGGCGAGGGAAGAGTGACCGGCCAGGCCGAGGTAGAGCACGGGCACGATGGTGGCCGCCGACACGATGGGGAACATGACCCGTCCACCGAACCGGTCGGTCAGCGCGCCGATGGGGATGCGGCCCAGCGAGCCGACCACGACCGGCACCGCCACCAGCAGCGACTGCTGGAACGAGTCACGTCCAGGCTGTCCTTGAACCGCGGGCCGAGCGGGCTGAGCAGCGCCCAGGCCCAGAAGTTGACGTCGAAGCCGATCGTGGCCAGCGCCAGCATGAGCCAGGCGCGGCCCGGCACCGGCTCGTGCGCCGACGGCGTTGCGTCGCTTCTCCCAGACCGTTGGAGCGCCATCGTGAACCTCCTGATCACAGTGATCCGGCCGTCCGCGCCCTGACGGCTCGGTGGCCCGTGTCCAGATTTCGCGGTCCGGGGCTGTCATGCACGGGGCCAACGGTGCCTCTCGCCGGCCCGACCGGTCCTCGCGCGGGGACCGTATGGGCCGCCCAACGAGGCAAGCTGCCAGGGCCGTTGGTCCCCGCCCGGCTACGTGGAGGAGGTCGGCCGGCGGACGGGGCGGCCGAGGCGAACCGGGACACCCGGTGAGTACAGGACGCTGACCGGGGCGGCACCAGGCGCGGGCAGGCCGGCCGCGGTGAGCAGGTTCTCCTCGCAGGTGATCAGCTCGGCGCGGTGCAGGGGCCAGCGCGGGTGGTGGTTGGGCAGGTACGCCGCACCACCGGCGAAGGGGTTGTGCATGCCCCAGCGGGCAGTGAGAAAGACCTCCAACTCGGTGGGTTCCTCGATGCGTTCGCCTGGGCGCACGGTGACGCGGCTGTACGCGCCGCGCACGCTCGGCCAGCGTCGCGAACTGGTGTAGGTGATGGTGTCACCGGTGGTGCGCAAGGACATACGGGACCACAGGTAGGGAAGGCGGAAGCCGATGCGTCCCATCACCACGGGGATCAGACGCGAGGCGTCCATCGAGCGGAAGACAACACCGCGGCGGCCGTGCGCGTCCACCGAGTACAGGCGGACGTTGGTCTCCGGGAACGAGCCCAGGTAGGGCAGCCCGGGCAGCCGGAACCAGCCGACCTTGTGCATGCGGAAGGCGACGAGCCCGATGTAGGTGACCCCACCGTGGATGTCGGGGACGGTCCCGGGTGGCATCAGCTTTGCCACTATGGCCGGTTCGACGGCCCAGTGGATGAACGTCAAGTCCAGCCACTGCTGGGTGAGCAGCGGGAAGCGTATGTCGACAGGAGCATCCGGGGAGTGGGGAGAGTCGGGGACCGGCTTCTGCATGACTCGAGGATGACAGGCGACTGGCAGGTATGACCGCTCGGCTCCTCGGACACCCACCCGTGCCTTGCGTTCGTTTCGCCCGCCCGGGCAGCAGACGGCCATGAGGGCTGTCCGGCCCTGACACGGTCTCGGCCACGTGCGAGAGTATGGACCGATGTCCGACAACGACGGCTTCCATGCACTCGATCGGCAGGAGTGCCTGCGCCTGCTGGCCAAGGTGCCGGTCGGTCGCATCGTGTACACCCGGCAGGCGCTGCCGCCGTCCTCCCGGTCAACTTCAGCCTGGACACCGACTCCTCTGTGCTCGTGCGCACGTCGGCGGGCTCCGACCTGGTCCGCGCGGTCGACGGAGTCGTGGTCGCCTTCGAGGCGGACGACTTCAACGCCGCCGAGCACTCGGGCTGGAGCGTGGTCGTCACCGGCCGAGCGACCGCGGTGACCGATCCCGCCGAACACGAACGCCTCTCCCGGACCGGCCCGCGATCCTGGGTGGTCACCCAGAACTGGGTCTTCCTGCGCATCGAGGCCGAGATGGTCACCGGGCGGGAGATCACCGGCGCGCCGGACGCAGACTGATTCCAGCAGCGCGGTCGCCAGGCCTCTTGGTACGAGCCGCATCGCCTCAAGTCAGCGGTGGAAGAGCATTCCCTGTGGGGCCGGCCCCCTCAGTCCGCGCGATGCCGAACCGGCTGCGCGGAGGCGCGCGGTGTACGGCCGCCGTCCGGTCCGTAGCCGAACCGGATCAGCGACTGGGGGCAACAACGCCGTTGCGACAGGCAGGCCGCCGCCCGCAGATCCGGCCACTCCATCGCCTGGTGCAGCATCGAGGTACGGCGCCGGCCAGGGTGGTCAGGACCGCGCTGGCGTCCCACTCTGCGGTGCGCGGCCGGGCGCCGGTGCGCTCGGCGACCCTGCGGTAGAACTCCTCGATACCGAAGCTCTCGGTCTGCGCCTGCTTGGCCTCGGCCGGCGCCTGTCCGAGCGGTCCAGGCATCTGGGAGGCAAGGTCCTCGACCTCACCCGGGCCGATGCGCTGGGCCAGCACGCTCAGCACCGCGTCGGTGGCCTTCGCGGCTTCGTCCTGGCTGTCGTATTCGCCGAGCTCACGCACGCGCGCGAGGAACTCGTGATGCTGCATCGTTTCGTCACCTCCGCTTGCCGGCGATCTCGGGGCATCGAATGCGATGCCCCCTTCCCTCGGTACCCAGGTAGGGGCAAGCCTGTCAGCTCCGCGAGACGGGCAACGGCGGCTTGCCTGCCGGGGCGGATGCATCCCGTACGCCGCACTCCTGCGTCGATGCGCTCCTCGCGGGCGGGGCCGGCCCGGTGACCTCCACGGTGGCCGGGCGCAGCAGGCTCTCGCCAAGACGGTAGCCAGGACGCAGGACCGCCGAGCACACCAGGCGGTCCGCATCGGGGACAACATGGTGCGTCAGAGCGTCGTGGCAGGCCGGGTCGAACCGATCGCCCACCTCACCGAACGACGTGACGCCCAGCGAGCCGAGCTGCTCCTGCAGGCTGTCGGCGATGTCCCTCAGACCGGGCGTGAGCGGCTCGTTGGCACACGCCCGGTCGACGGCGTCCAGCACGGGAAGCAGCGCCTTGAGCACGTTGGCCACCGCGATCTCGCGCACGGCCAGGCGGTCCCGCCGCACCCGCTTGCGGTAGTTGTCGTACTCGGCCTTGATCCGCTGCAGGTCGGCGGTCCGCTCCTCCACCAGGCGCCGCAGCTTGTCCAGCTCGGTGCTCCGCGGACCGCTCCTGGTCATCGTCATCCAGCCTCCGGCTTGTCGTCGTCGACGATCTCGGCGTCCACCACGTCATCATCGGACGAACCACCGCTCGTACCACCGCCCGCGGATGCGCCAGCCGCACCCGCCGGCTGCTCGGCCCGGGACTGCTGATACAGGGCGGTGCCGATCTTCTGCGCGGCCTGTGCGGTGCGGTCGATCGCCTGCCGGATCGCGGCGGTGTCCTCTCCCTTCAGCTTCTCCTTCAGCTCGGCCAGCGCCGTCTCCGTCTCGGACTTGGCGTCCGCCGGGATCTGCTCGGCGTTGTCCTTCAGGAGCTTCTCGGTCGAATAGACGAGCTGCTCGCCCTGGTTGCGGGTCTCGGCCGCCTCCCGGCGCCTGCGGTCCTCCTCGGCGTGCTGCTCGGCCTCCCGGACCATGCGGTCGATGTCGTCCTTGGGCAGCGCCGAGCCGCCGGTCACCGTCATCTTCTGCTCCTTGCCGGTGCCCAGGTCCTTGGCCGAGACGTGCATGATGCCGTTGGCGTCGATGTCGAAGGTCACCTCGATCTGCGGCACGCCGCGCGGAGCCGGGGCGATGCCGGTCAGCTCGAACATGCCGAGCTTCTTGTTGTACGCCGCGATCTCCCGCTCGCCCTGGAAGACCTGCACGGTCACCGAGGGCTGGTTGTCCTCGGCGGTGGTGAAGATCTCCGAACGGCGGGTCGGGATGGTGGTGTTGCGCTCGATCAGCCTGGTCATGATGCCGCCCTTGGTCTCGATACCGAGGGACAGCGGGGTGACGTCGAGCAGCAGGACATCCTTGACCTCGCCCTTGAGGACACCGGCCTGCAGCGAGGCACCGACGGCGACGACCTCGTCGGGGTTGACGCCCTTGTGCGGGTCCTTGCCGGTCAGCTCCTTCACCAGCTCGGTGACCGCAGGCATGCGGGTGGAGCCGCCCACCAGGACGACGTGGTCGATGTCGGAGACCTTGATCCCGGCGTCCTTGATCGCGTTGTGGAACGGCGCCTTGCACCGCTCCAGCAGGTCGGCAGTGAGCTGCTGGAACTGGGCGCGGGTCAGCTTCTCGTCCAGGTGCAGCGGGCCCTCGGCCGAGGCGGTGATGTAGGGCAGGTTGATGGTCGTCTCGGTGGACGACGACAGCTCGACCTTCGCCTTCTCCGCCGCCTCCCTGAGGCGCTGCACGGCCATCTTGTCCCTGGACAGGTCGACGCCGTAGTGGTTCTTGAACTGCGTCACCAGGTGGTCGACGATCCGCTGGTCCCAGTCGTCACCGCCCAGGTGGGTGTCACCGTTGGTGGCCTTGACCTCGATGACGCCCTCACCCATCTCCAGCAACGACACGTCGAAGGTGCCGCCGCCCAGGTCGAAGACGAGCACCGTCTGGTCGTTCTCCTTGTCCAGCCCGTACGCCAGCGCGGCGGCCGTCGGCTCGTTGATGATCCGCAGCACGTTCAGGCCCGCGATCTCACCGGCCTCCTTCGTCGCCTGCCGCTGGGCGTCGTCGAAGTACGCGGGCACGGTGATCACCGCGTCGGTGACGTCCTCGCCCAGGTACGCCTCCGCGTCCCTCTTCAGCTTCTGCAGCACGCGCGCGGAGATCTCCTGCGCGGTGTACCGCTTGCCGTCGACGTCCCCGTGCTCGGGAAAGCGCCAGGCGTGGTCGCCCATGTGCCGCTTGACCGAGCGCGCGGTGCGCTCGACGTTCGTCACGGCCTGCCGCTTGGCCACCTCGCCGACGAGCACCTCGCCGTTCTTGGAGAACGCCACCACCGACGGGGTCGTCCGCGCGCCTTCGGTGTTGGTGATGACGGTGGGCTCGCCGCCCTCCAGTACCGAGACCACCGAGTTCGTCGTTCCCAGGTCGATGCCAACCGCACGTGCCATCTGTGCTCTCCTCCTCGTCCTCACCTCGTTCTTCGTCTCACCGGCCGGGAATCCACCGGACCGGACCCGCACGCAGCGGCGGCTCGGGACGCACGTCCCCGAGCACCACCGCGTACCGCCACGCGGACCGCGCCGGCACGGTGGGGACAGCTCCTCGATCAGGCGCCGGCAGCGTGTGCTCGAGGCGCTGGTCGTAGGCCGCCCGCAGGATGGGGTCGCGCAGCGTCTCGTATGCCGACCGCACTTCACCGAACCGTGCGGCGGTATCCGCGTCCACTCGGGTGTCGGGGCGCAGTTCCCGCACCCGGGCGCGGAAGGCCGAGGTGATCGCCTCGGCCGTCGCCGAGGGCTGCACCCCCAGCACCGCGTACAGGTCCGATTCCTGCTCCCGCGCCCGCACGTCCGGCCACCTCCTTGCCCATCCTGAGCTGCGGTTTCATACCCACTTGCCTACCTTTCTGAAATAAAACTTGAGTCTTGCCTTGTCAAGTCTGGCGAGGTATAGCGGAGGTGTCCGCGGTACTCCCGTGACTGCGCGGAACGCAGAGCGGCGCAGTGGGCGAAGGAGTGGAAGCAGAGATCCAAGGACGCCGACCGTGGGCGGCTCACACAGACACTGAGACGTAGAGAGCGGGGTGCGGATCATGGCACTGTTCCTCGCCGCGCACTGGCACAACGGCTGGGCCGCGATAGAGATCAAAGGCGTCCTGGACGCGGCCACGGCCCGGGAACTGCGTGACTTCGCGGCGTCCGTCCACGCGCAGCACCGGCACCAGCATCTGATTCTGGACCTGTCCGGACTGACCCATGCCGACGCCGACGGACTCAACGCTCTGATGTCCGTGCGGACGCTGCTGGACCGGGACCAGGGGGAGCTACGCCTGGTATGCCCACAAGGACGGACGGAGCGGCTGCTGCACAGCAGCGGCGCCGCTTCAGACCTGCCCCTGTATCCCTCCCTCGACGCGGCCCTGTCAGCACCCCGGATCGTTCCTGCGCACCGGATGGGAGGTGCAGTGCAGTGATCACCGAACTCGCTGTCGAACGTGTGGAGTTCACCTGCGGCTCGTGCTGGCACAACTGGAGCGTCGACTACGACGTCCAGCGCTACCGAGACGCTCTCGACGCCGAGTGGGAGGTCTTCTACCGCGACAACACCGCCGTTCCCTCCCCGTATACGCCGCAGGGCGCCCCGCCCTGCGAGCACTGCGGCCGCCGCTGGGTCGGACGCCTGGTGGCGCGCCGGCCCGTGCCGCTGCCCGGTGACGCCGAGGCGCCGCGCAGCCGTGTCCCGGTCGAGGGCGGCCATCGTCCCGAGCGGCACACCGCGCCGATGCTGCACGCCGCCGGTCACCCGCAGCCGCAACCCGGCGAACGAGCAGCCCAGCCGTCCACGAAGCCGTCCGAATGATCCGGACAGTGCGCGCCTGCCCCTTGAAGGCGGGCGCGCACTGTATGCCAGGGACTTCGCACGCCGACTTCCTGGGCGCTGCGGCGGGACCCTCGGGGGCGTCACAATCTGCACTCACGTGTGAGCTGCGGCATTGTCGCTCCACGTGGTCGGCCTCCACGATGACCGGACCAGACGATGTCAAGAAAGGCAGCTCCTCATGGGTGATCATGTGCATGTGCGGCTCAGCCAGGGGCTGAGCGTGTCGGCCGAGGGAGAACTGATCGAGCACTCCCGCTGCCGGTGCGGGGCCACCTTCACCAAGGTGTTCGACGCGGACGGCGGGAAGCCGCAGGGCCCGGCTCCGTCCTGATGCGCTCCCAGCGCCGGGCGCGAGAGGCCGGCAAGGGTTCTCCCGGCCTGACGCTCCGCGGGACCGTCACTCCTGCTGCACGCCGTATGCACGGGTAACCGTGCGAGAGACCGTGGCTTCCTTGGGATGACGGTGGCACGTCGGCGGCCCGGCGCCCCGACGGATCGCGCAGAAGGGGGATCGCATGACCGGCATCGTAGGGTTCGCGCAGGCCGTGGGCATCGCCGGCCGGACTCTGCGCGACCCGGCGGCCCGGCACCGCGTGCTGGAGATGCGCCGCGTCTTCCGCCGCCGCCAGGCCCATCTGGGCGCGATCAGCCTCGCGGCGCCTCCCGGAGTCAGGAAGCCGAAGGCCGCGATCGACGAACCGAACAGGAAGAGCCAGCAGGCAAGCATGTTCAGGCGCGGGAACGCGACGTCGGGGGCGCCGATCTGCAGCGGCATGATCCAGTTGGCGAAGCCGGTGAACAGCGGCATCGCGAACATCAGCAGCATGATCGAGCCGTGCATGGTGAACGCCTGGTTGAACTGCTCCTGCGACATGATCTGCAGGCCGGGTCTGGCCAGCTCCGCGCGCATCAGCAGCGCCATCACACCACTGATGATGAAGAAGGCGAACGCGGTGACCAGGTACATCGTCCCGATCTTCTTGTGGTCGGTGATCGTCAGCCACTCCGTCCACGGCGGCCGTACGGTCCGTCCGGTCGTCCCTGCGGCCACGGTGCCCCCGGCACTCGGCCGCGCGGTCCCCACCTTGTGTATCTGTGCCTGGTCCACCGGACGGTGTCCTCCCCTTCTGCCATGTCGACGACGAGCCGGGAAGTGCCGTGGTGCGGGTATGGACCTGGCGCCTTCCCGGCCGCCGCTCCGTGATCGTCGGAGGGGTACCCGGGCCGGATAGGGCCGAACAGCCCCGGGCCGGCCGACGGATGGGGTCCAACGGCCCCTCTTCGCGTCGCGCGGCGGAAACAGACGTAGATCAGGATGTCTGTGGTCCTTTCGCGGTGAAGCGGCACGTGCCGGCGCTGCCGGGACCTCTGCTCGCGTTGATCCTCGGCACGGCAGTCCTCAGCTGCGGCCGGGCTCGCGAGGCGGTGCCAACCGGCCGGCGGTGCCATGCCGTTACGGCTCGTTCGAGATGGGGGTTGCAGCCGTCTTCGCTGTCATCCACCTCGGGGCCGGATGGCCCTGTTCCGGACCCAATGGCCCCTCGCCCGGTCGGAGTCGGCACCACACGCTGGAGGTATCGGTTCGTACACCCTGACCGGGAGGCCGGCCATGAACACCCCGAGCATGCTGCGCGCGCTGCCCACCCAACACCGGCAACGGCTCATGCGCCTTGCCCGGGAAGTGTCCTTCCCGCAGGGGACGCGCATCTTCAGCGAAGGTGCACGTGCCGACCGGTTCTGGATCATCCGCACCGGCTCCATCGATCTCGACACACACGTACCCGGCCGGCGCCGGGCCATCATCGAGACCCTCGGCCACAACGAACTCGTCGGACTGTCCTGGCTGTTCGCGCCGCACGTGTGGCACATGGGCGCCACAGCGGCGACCCAGGTACGGGCCTACGAGTTCGACGCCACGGCCGTCCGCTCCCTCTGCCAGGACGACCCGGCACTCGGCCGTGCCGTCACCCAGTGGGCCGGCGACGTACTGGCCCACCGCCTCCGTACCACCAGGACCCGGCTGCTGGACCTCTACGCCCCCTACGGAGCCGGCAGCGCCGTGTGAACGGGCCACGTTCAAGGAGATCGTGCAGCTCGTGCAGGACTGGAAGGGTGGTGGGAGGCTCGGCCCGCGGCATCCGCGACCGGGTACACGGCCTGCTGGAGGCGGTGCTCAACTCAGGCACTCGGCAGGCTCGGCGTCGAACCGCGGGGGCGGACGACACCACGTCAGCGGAACGGACCGGCCGATGCGGGCAAGCCGGTTTGACCGAATGCGCCGCCGGATGATCTCGGAGTCGCCCGGCGATTCTGTCTCGCTCGTCCCCCGTCGGCCTCCCGTTTCAGTGCCCTTCCTGCCGCTGCCGGTCCTGGACCTGGGTGGCGATGACGGCGGCCTGGATGCGGCGCTCGACGCCGAGCTTGGCCGGCAGACGGGAGATGTGGTTCTTGACCGTCTTCTCGGCCAGGTACAACCGCTGCATCCCGGCCGAGGGGCCAGGGCCGGGCGACCCTGTTGTCCGCCCGTAGTGTCCCGCGGCCTTGAGATCCGCTGCCGCCCGGGTACGAAACAGGCATACCACCTCACAGGGTGCAGGCCCAACGGCCCCGCTGCTCGGGCCTGAGAGCCCTGGACCAGGACCGGTACTCGCAGAAGTCTGGAGCCCGCGAAACGATCAGAAGGAGCGGAGCACATGACTGCCGAGGACACCGACGCCCAGGTCACCAACACCGTCGCCGTCGCGGTGCGCGTGGAAGGCGATGTGGATGAGGAAGCCATCGCATACCTACGGGAGAAAGTCGACGCGCTCCTCGGCCGGCCCGGGGTGCCCGCCGTGCGTGGTGCGGTGAGGGTCACCAGGGCGGTGGCGCACCACGCCGAGCGACCCTGGTCCGCCGGTGCCGAGCTCGTCGTGGGGAACACTCTCGTGGTCGTGCATGCCCAGGAGGCCACGGCCCATGAACTGGCGGACCGGCTGCAGGACCGGCTGCGCAGCCAGATGAACCGTGTCCTGCACCGCAAGGAGGAGGCCCGCAGGTCGGCCACTCCTCCTCCGTGGCGCGGCGGAGGTGCCGACTGCGGCCGAGAGTAGCCCGAGTCGACCGGTGTGGCCGGACCAGTGCCGTTCAACCCCCCGGAAGGGACCATAGGCACCTGGGAGTCGGGATCAGGCAGGACGAGAGTGGAGGCGTGAGCGGCACCGATCCCCCGCGGTGCCGCTCCCGTCCGCACACCGTCGGCCACCGCCGACGGCTCTCGTCAACGGAGACCTCCCCGATGACCCGTCATGAGGCCGGAATCCAGGCAACAGCAACTGCAGGCGCGCCGTCCAACATCAGCATCACCGTGGACCATCTGGTCACGAACGGACTCAAGGCGCTCGCCGACGTGGTCTGCGCGATCACAACGGTCACCAACCCGACCTCGACCACCGTCTTCAAGGCGCTCATGGCGCTGAAGGCACGCAGCCCGATCGTGTTCGCTGCTCCTGGGGTGTGCAGGGCCGACCGGTCACGGACAAGGGCCGAACGGCCCTGGCGTGAGGACGTCCACTGCCGGTCCAATGACCTGATCACGCCTGTCCGTGTGGCTCCCAACCGGTTGCCACGGACAGGCAACCGGCCACACCTTGAAGGGACGAGGGACATGCCGTACCGGCGCACCGTCCGCGACCGCACTGGCAGGCCGTGCGGCAGCCCCGCCGCCCCGGCCGAAGACACGCAGCAGTGAGCCACGACACCGCACGGAAGCCTCCCATGACCATCGACACCGCCCAGTCCCTCCCTGCCGGGCCGCGCCGGAGCATCGAGCTGGACAGCGACGAAGCCCTGCGACTGCTGGGCAGCGTGTCCTTCGGCAGGGTCGTCTTCACCCGCCACGCGCTGCCGACCGTCCGCCCGGTCAACCATGTCCTGGACAACGGCGACATCGTCATCCGCACCCACGAGGGCGCGGTTCTGACCGCGCGCGCCGGGCAGGCCGACGGCCAGGGCGTCGTGGTGGCCTACGAGGCCGACGCCATCGACCCCGACACGCACCTCGGCTGGAGCGTCGTGGTCACCGGCTACGCGCACCTGGTGACCGACTCGGAGGAACTGGCCCGTTACCAGGCACTGCTCAGCCCCTGGGTAAAACGGACCATGGACTACGCGGTACGCATCCGCCCGGATCTGATCACCGGCGTCCGGCTCACCGCCGACAACGAGTCCGACGGCGCCTGATCGCGGTCCGGCTTCGAACTCATCGCGGCGTGAGAAACTGCTGGACAGCGCCCATCCCGTTGGCGCGCATCCGGTTCACCGGGTGGCCGAGGACGCCCCGGCCGGCCACCTGCTGGGGTTGCCGCAGATGAAGGCCGGCAGCTGTGCATCATGCTCCCCAGCACCACTCGCCGCGTGGCCTGTTCAATCGTGCGAGGCCCCCACGAGATGCGGGCCCGCCTTGGCGATCACGGCCTGCTCTGCCACCGTGTGCCAGACGGCGAGTGTGCGCTCGGTCGGGCCGGTCAAGAACTCCGGACCGCCTTCGTACGGCGTGTAGTTGGCCTGGATGAAGTCGCGTACGTCGATCCGTTCGCGCCAGCGCCGGCCGACGCATCCACGCCAGGCGTCGGCGGGTGCGTCCACGTCCGGACGGGTTGTCACGGTCATCACTGCCTCCGCATCGTTCGCGACACGGCACACGGACGGTTCCGTGGACCGTAGGGCTGTACGGGCCAGGTCGCGGGCGCAGGTGCCAGTGGTCAGGCGGAGAGGTGCAGGCCGTACACCGTGCGGCCCCCGACCAGTTCGCGCCCGGTGACCAGTTCAGGCTCGATGCGCACGAAGGCCTCCTCGGGTGAGGGAGCCCAGGAGTGCGGGCCGATCCGCTCGAGGCGTGCCGCCTCGGCCGGATCCGTCACGATCTCGGCCCGGCCGGTGACGACGACGCTCCACCCGGAGTGTTTGTCCACGTCGACCGCGTCCGCCTCGAAGGCGACGACCGCGGCGTCGACCGCGCGGGCCAGCCCGGAGGCCGCCGCGGTGCGCAGCAGCACCGCTCCGTCGGTGTCCAGGCTGAAGTTGACCGGCACGATCGCGGGCAGCGCCTGGCGCGTGTGGACGATTCGGCCGATGGGGGCCGTCGCCATCAGACGCAGGCACTCGTGACGACCGAGTTCACGGAAACCATCGTTCGGGTACATGAGTCAGCCCGTCTTTCGCCCGGTGGAGGGGATCACACTCCATGCTGAGCCCACCGGCGGCCGCGGGTGAGGGCCACGGGTCCCGCCCTGACCGGAGAGCGGCCCGAGGAAACGTGGCGGCGAAGGGGGGCCGGACGGCCCTTCCGGCACGCCCATCGGCCCGGATTGGCTCTGAACATGTCATCCCGGAAAAGGCCGATCAGGCCGCCAACCGAGCGCAACACCGTCACGCGGGCGGAACATTCAGGGCCCCGGCGAGAAGGCCGGGTGTGCCGCTCGTCGGACGTGGCCACCGCACCACCCGGAGGCTACAACTCATTCCGGGAGCCCGGTGGCCACCAGCGACGCTGAAGGAAAGCTCAGAGGCCGTCCAGTTGGTTACAGACCGACCGGGCTGACGTAGGTACCCGGGTGGGTGGCTCCGTCCTGCTTGAGGATCTGGCCGCCGAACGGCCACTTCAGGGTGAAGTGCGTCGTCTCGTTCGGCGGGGTGACCAGGAACTTCGCCGGAACGAACTTCTGCTTCTGCGGCGTGGACCTGGCCACCGGGAGCAGAGTGATGCTGAAGTCCACCGTGTCCCCCTGCCCCAGGGTCAACTTTTCGGGCTTCTCGGAGGAACGCGCCAGCGACCAGGTGCCGTCGGTCTGCTGAGCGCCGACCATGTCGACACCGGCGAAGCCGGACAGGGTGCAGGTGTGCTTGCTCCGGTTGGTGAACCAGATGTACGCCTGAGTCTGCTTCGCGGTCTGCCCCATCTCCGGCTTCGCGTCATCCCCCATGGCGAAGCCGGCCTTCAGGTCGGCGGTGTGGCAGCGGGTCGGCGCGGCCTTGGCGGGGGCGGCCGAGGCCGGGATGGCGGCAGCCGCAGTGCCGGCGGCAACGACGGCCGCAAGGGCCACGGCGGTCAGCTTGGTCTTCATTAGTGTTTCGGGTCCCCTCGAATACGAATCGGCACGCGAGGTCAGTGCGCGCCTACGCACCTGAAGACGTGCAATGCCTGGGGGACGTTCGGTCTACCGGGGAGCTTTTTCCGGCCGGCCGGGCTCCCAACTGTGGCCGCGTACGAGAACTCATGCGGCGCGGGATCAGGGCTACGACTTGGTAGTCTGCCGCGTTCGGCCTTCGGAAGTCAGCACCGAACCAGCACCGGGAAATCTCGGGCCGGGCCCGGGCCCGGCTGGGGTGGGACATCGAACGCCCACCGCATCCACTACGACACCCCGTACGTCCGTGACGTGGAGCGCTACCCCGGCCTGGTCGTCCACGGCCCCCTGCTGGCGCTGCTGATGCTGGACCTGGTGCGCAGGAACGCCCCCGAGCGGCAGGTACGCTCGCTGTCGTACCGGCTGCACCGACCGGTGTTCGTCGGCGAGCACCTCCTGGCCGACGGCACCCCCTCCCATGGGCAGGCCGAACTGCACATCGCCACCCACCGCGAGACCCGGCACGCCGGCGCCGAGGTGACCTTCGCATGAGCAACCCGGACCCCGGCGACAAGGAGAACGCCCGCGACAACGGGCGCCGCATGGCTCGCCCTCGGCAACCGGGCCGTCGTACGCGTCGATCCGCCCGGAACCCCGTGGTTCGAGGCGGACCTGGCACGAGCGCCCCGCCACGGCAGTGCCCTCATGGTGCCCAAGGCCGAGGATCCGGCCGTCCTCGCGGAGATCGCCGCCCGTGCGGCCGGGCGCTCCCGCTGAATCCCCTGGTCGAAACCGCCCTCGACATCGAGCGGGCCCCTGAGGTCTGCGCCGCTCCGGGAGTCGTCCGCGCCGCCTTCGGCAACGTCGACCTGGCCGCCCGGCGCGGCGTCGCCCACGACGACCACGACGCCCTCGCCCACGCTCGCGCCCGGTTGGTCCTCGCCTCCGCCGCGGCGGGCGCCCACCCGCCCCGCCCCCGGTATGACGGCACCGCCGGTCACGGCGGCGGCGTACGCAGGGGTGCCCCGCGGACCATATGACGTCACGGGTGGCACGTTCGCCCGGGGGGCCGATGGCCGATCCCGACGGTGGATTGTGACGGGAGCCTCCCGGTGAAGCACCTCCCGAACTCCCGGCTCGCATCGATAATGACCTTGTGCGCTCGCTAGTCAGGAATTCCATCCTGCCCCTGATCCTGGTCATCGTCGGGGCAGCCGCAGTGATGGGCGACGCCGCGGGGGAATTCCATGCGGCCAGAACCAGCGGGCGCAGCGGTTTCGGCAAGTCCGGCGAACCGGGCCAGTCCCAGCGGGACCAGGACCAGGACCTCCCCGCGACGGCCCCGGCCAAGGACGGCAACGCGTACACCCCCCGCAGGACCGAGGAGAACGCCCGGATCGGCGCGGTCTTCGAGAAGGACGACCAGGGCGCCCACTTCTGCACGGCGAGCGTGGTGCAGAGTCCGGGCCGGAACATGCTGATCACCGCGGCCCACTGCGCCTTCGACGCCGACTCCGGACAGCCGCTGAACGACCTGGTCTTCGCCCCCGGCTACCGCAACGGCGACGAACCCACCGGCCTGTGGAAGGTCAGCAAGGTGGTCGTCGACGACCGCTGGGCCAAGTCGCAGGACGAGGACCTCGACGTCGCCTTCCTCCTCCTCGACCAGAAGGACGGCAAGGACATCCAGGACGTCCTGGGCGGCAACACCCTCGGCATGGACCGCGGCTTCGACAACAAGGTCAAGATCACCGGCTATCCCACCAGCCGCGACACCCCCATCTCGTGCCAGAACCGCACCACGAAGTTCAGCGACACGCAGCTGCGCATCCAGTGCGCCGACCTCGAGGACGGGACCAGCGGCAGTCCCTGGCTCGCCGAATACGACTCCAAGCGCCACACCGGTACGGTCATCGGCGTCCTGGGCGGCCATGAGGGCGGCGGCGACCAGGACGATGTCTCCTACGCCGCGTACTTCGACGACGACATCGCCAAGCTCTACCGGCGCGCCCAGGACGAGGACTGAGCCCAGCTCATCCGCACCCCGCTCACGGCGAAGGGCCGTAGCCGCGAAGCATGCCGGGGAGGGGCTGGGCGGCCCAGAGGCTGACGCTGGAGGGTTTCGGTGGCCTCTTCCGTGGTGGCTCACTCTGCTGACCAGCCTGAACGACCCTCGGGACCGATGGCGGCGATGCTCGTGCTGAGACCCCACACAGCCCTTCCCGTACTCTTCCTCAGAGCCGCCGCGCAGGACCGGCTTCGGAGGGGGCAGGGACAACCACGAGGGAGACGGCATGGGAACCGCTGACCGGCAGAGCGCCGGAAACTGGAACGGGGTCGGCGCCCCATCGGGAACCAGAGGCGGCCATGCGAGCGAGTACGGGCACGACTACGAATACAGGAATCCTCCCGAGTCGATACCCCACCCCGGCTACGGGCCCGATGCAGACACGGGTCACATTCCCCCTCCGGCCATAAGCGGCCATGGGCACGCCCCCATGATGGGCAACGGGCCCATCACGGTGACCGATCCCAGACATGGCTCCGACCACCGTCCTGAAGCGGGCACCGACGGTCACGGACACGCGCACACCCACAGCCACGGACCCGCCGCTCCGGTCTCCCGGCACCTGCGCAAGGTCATCGCGGCCATCCTGATCCCCTTCACCGCCGCCGTGGTCGTGGGGCTCGTGGTGCTGTGGCCGGGCGGAGCCCCGCCACACAAGCGCACCGGTGTCGGCTTCGACCAGCAAACCCAGCAGGCCACGGTCACCAAGGTCGTCGAGGTGAGCTGCAAGTCGGTGAACGCCTCCGGCGAGACCCCCACCGGCGACACCTCCACCGCCGAGGGCAACTCGGCACAGCAGGAGACGAGCGGCACCTGCCACAAGGCCACGATCCGGGTCGACACCGGCAAGGACAAGGGCCGCACCTTCACCGAGATCGTGCAGCCCGACCAGGCACGGCAGCTCCACCAGGGCGAGCAGGTCGTCACCGCCTACGAACCCTCCGCGCCCAAGGATCTGCAGTACTCGGTCACCGACGTCAACCGTCGCTTCCCGATGGGCCTGCTCGCCGGCATCTTCGCCCTCGCCGTCGTGGTCGTGGGCCGGCTGCGCGGCGTGATGGCGCTGGTCGCGCTGGCCATCAGCTTCCTGGTGCTGAACTTCTTCATCCTGCCCGCGATCCTGCAGGGCTCGAACCCGCTCCTGGTGGCGGTGGTCGGGTCGAGTGCGATCATGCTGATCGCCCTGTACATGTGCCACGGCCTATCGGCCCGCACCTCGGTGGCCGTGCTCGGCACACTGGTCTCACTGGCACTGATCGGCATCCTCGGCTCCCAGTTCATCGACTGGGCCGCGCTCACCGGCAACACCGACGACCAAACCGGCCTGATCCACGGCCTCTTCCCGAAGCTCGACATGAGCGGCCTGCTGCTCGCCGGCGTCATCATCGGCTCCCTCGGCGTGCTCGACGACGTCACCGTGACCCAGACCTCGGCCGTCTGGGAACTGCACGACGCCAACCCCACGATGGGCTGGCGCGGACTGTACCGGGCAGGCATCCGCATCGGCCGCGACCACATCGCCTCCGTGGTCAACACCCTCGTCCTCGCCTACGCCGGCGCCGCACTCCCCCTCCTGCTCCTCTTCTCCATCGCCCAGAGCGGCGTGAGCACGGTCGCCAACAGCGAACTGGTCGCCGAAGAGATCGTACGCACCCTGGTCGGATCCATCGGACTGGTCGCCTCCGTACCGGTCACCACGCTCCTCGCCGCCCTGGTCGTCTCGGCAGACCGGCCCGGTCCGCAGACAGGCACGACTACACCAGGCGCGCCGGCTACTGGCCGAGCGCCTGCCAGTCGGGGCGGACGTCGACGGAAGCGCTAAGAACGAACTAGGAAGAGGGCAACCGTGGTGGCGCAGACTGGGCACCGGCGGCTGCCCTCGCCATGCTGTACCTCGCGCGCCATGTCAGTTCGCTGCCTGACGAACATGATCTGGCTCCGCTTCGCCGCGTCCAGGACACTTCGGTCAGGCGTGGCATGAGTCAGACCCCGGACCCGGGTACTTCCCGAGCTTCTACGCCTCACCGTTCGAAGCCGCCGCCGCCCCCGGTCAGGAGCAGAGTCACCAACGGCGTGAGCCGGGGGCGAACTCGGAGGCCACCTCGCCACATGGGGCTGCCCACCATGAGCACCCCGTCCGTCCGGCCGCATCGCGACGGCCGGATACAGTGCGCGTGACGGCAGCCTGGTTGCTCAAGGAGGGGAAGCGTGACCGACACCAGCGAAACCCGATCCGCCGAGAGTGCAGCGCACGCGACTCAGCAGACCCGGCTGCACCGCTTCATGCGCTACATCCCCCTGATCGCCCCCGTACTTCTGTGGACCGTGCCCGGCTGGGTGCTCCTGTACACCGGCCAGCACTGGCCGCTCCCTGTCACGCTGGCCGGCACCGGCCTGTTCGTCCTCGGCCTGATCGGTATGCCGCTCGCGATGGTGCGCGGCCACGGCCGGCGCCAGCAGGACTGGGCGGCGATCATCGGTGACACCCTGCTGGGCACGAGCTGGGTTCTTTTCACCTGGTCCGTTCTGCTCGGCGTCTTCTTGCGGCTCGCCCTGACTGTGGCCGGTGTCGGCGAGAGCCAGGACCGGGCCCGACTCGTCACTTGGGCCGTACTGGGCATAACCGCCGTACTGCTCGCCTGGGGGTACGCCGAAGCCCGCCGCGTGCCACGCGTGCGCCGACTCGACGTGCAACTCCCAAGGCTGGGGGCCGGGTTGGACGGCATCCGCGTCGTCCTCATCACCGACACCCACTACGGCCCGCTCGACCGCGCCCGTTGGTCGGCACGGGTCTGCGAGACGGTCAACACCCTGGAAGCCGACGTGGTCTGCCACACCGGAGACATCGCGGACGGCACGGCCGAACGCCGCCGTGCCCAGGCCGCACCACTCGGCACCGTGCGCGCCACCCGGGCCCGGGTCTACGTCACCGGCAACCACGAGTACTACAGCGAGGCCCAGGGCTGGGTCGACCTGATGGACGAGCTGGGCTGGGAGCCGCTGCGCAACCGCCATCTGCTGCTCGAACGCGGAGGCGACACCCTCGTGGTTGCCGGCGTGGATGACGTCACCGCCGAGTCCTCCGGCCTGGCAGGCCACCGCGCCCACCTCGCCGCAGCCCTGCACGGCGCCGACCCCGACCTACCCGTCCTGCTCCTGGCCCACCAGCCCAAGTTCGTCGACCGGGCGGCAGCCGCCGGCATCGACCTCCAGCTCTCCGGCCACACCCACGGCGGCCAGATCTGGCCCTTCCACCACCTGGTCCGCATCGACCAGCCCGCCCTCGCCGGCCTCAGCCACCACGGCACCCGCACCCTCCTCTACACCAGCCGCGGCACCGGCTTCTGGGGCCCGCCCTTCCGCGTCTTCGCCCCCAGCGAGATCACCCTGCTCGTACTCCGCTCCCCGCAGCGGCCACCGACGCCGTAGCGCTGGGCGGGCCGGCGGTTCTGCCTTGAGATGCTGCAGTGCGCCGGCACGCCGAAGAAGGGCTGCGCATCCTGCAACGCCCTGCGCGTCATCAGCGGCACCACCGCCTTCCTGGAAGAGCAGGCGGCGAAGAAGGGATCGCCCCCAGAGCGTCCGGCCGAAAGCCGCCGGGAACTCCCCCACCGGCTACAGCCCCAGCGACCTGCAGTCGGCCTACGGCCTGACCTCCGCCGCCTCCGTCGGCGGCTCCGGCAGGACCATCGCCGTCGTCGATGCCTACGACGATCCGAACGCCGAGTCGGACCTGGCCGACACCCACGACAGTCAGGCTCTGATGCCCCTGTCCAAAGCCTCCCGCCGCGCTGACGGTGACTCTCGATCGTGTGTGGAACGAGTCGAGGTGTACGTGATTTCGATGGCCCTGGGAGTGCCGGAGGCGAGGAAGTCGCCGGGAGAGGCCGCTGGCGCAGGCGATCCCCCCGCCAGGGCAGAGGCAGCGCGCTGCGTCCAGCGGCTCCCGCATGCCGGCCACCCATGCAGGCGAAGCCGGTGCCCCGCCAACCGGCACACCGCGTCATTCCGAAGGAATGCGAAACTCGAATTCGGGACGGTCCCACGGCACGGCGGGCGGGTTCGCGAATGCTGTCCCGGTCCGCACTGCACCGACACGGTGGTAGAAGTCCTGGGCGGGAACATGCGACACGACCTTGAGACGGTCGAGCCCGGCGGCACGGGCCTCGGACTGCATGTGCGCCACGAGCAGCCGTCCAATACCCCGTCGTTGCGCTTCGTCGGCGACGAACAGCAGGTCGAGCTCCGGTGGCGCGAGGACGAGCGAGTAGAACCCGAGGACCCGGCCTCCATGCTCGTCGGCGCCGACGGCCACAAAGGTGCGGTGGGCCTCGATGTAATCAGGACCGACCCGGTAGCCCGCGACTGCGGCTGCGTACTTACCCTCGTAGGCGCCTGAGCCACGCACGAGCCGCGTGAGCCGTTTGGCATCCCGGGCGACGGCCCTCCGTATCGTGATCGGCTGGCTGATCGGGGAAGTGCGTGAACTCATCGGGAGAGTATTTCGCACCGGGGAGTGCCTTCCTGCGGCGGGTCGGCTGCTTGGGCAGGCGTTCCTGCACTGCTCCCGGGAACCACTCGTGCGAGCGCAACCGATCTCACGCCGAAGCCGCGCCGGAGCGCTGCGGTGCGGCTCGGGCGTCTCACGGCTCCGCGCGGAGGTCCCGGTCAGGGGCTACTGGTCCGAGAGCGTCCGCCCAGTTCGTGATAGCGGGTGATACGGCGAGACCCGCCAGAAACCCTTCCGGCGGTCCCTACGATCTGTGTCAGGTCGGACCGTCGCGGGCCCAGGGCCTGCGGCCGGCGCCCACTTCTTGGGACGGGGTACGCCGGAGGGCGAAGATCTTGGAGCCGAAAGCATCCTCTGCGATGCCGGCTGAGCGCCCGCTTCAGTCACTCAGCGTTCCTGCGACAGCGCCAGATTGCGCCTCTCCGCCGTCCACGAGGGCAGGGGGGTGATCGGTCACCAGCCCACGAGGGCGCCACATCGACCTGCTCCGCCGTGCCGTGGCCGCGCGTCCGGCGACACCGTCGCGGCTGCGCGGCACACGGGGCTGAACCCTGACCGACCGGTGGCCGGGCCCACACGGCCCGGCCACCGGTGATGCTTACGGCGCGTCTACGGGGCCATCTCGTACGCGCCGGACAGCGCCTCGACCCGCTGCCAGACCCGTTCCGTGCGAGCCGCGTCGACGACCGGCCGCCGGACCGCACCCAGCGCCCAGTCCTGCTGCGCTTCAGTCGCCGAGTCCTTGCCGTGCAGTTCGACGGCGTGCGCGGAGAAGTCCCGCACGAGGACGGCGAAGAGTTCGTCGAGCACGTCCTCGTCGAGTCCGGTCAAGGCGGCCTGCTCCAGGACGAGCTGCCCGTGCACGACGAGGGCAAAGAGCTGACCGACCGCTAGGAGGAGGTCGAGGTCGCGGCTCTGCTCCGCGTCGGGGGCGGCCGTGGCGACGAACACGCTGAGCGCGTCGGCCTGTTCGCGGAAGCGGGTCACATTGGGCAGGTGCGGGTACGTGTCGAAGGCGGGCCGCCAGTCGTGGAAACGCACCGCGCCGAGGCCGCGGGCCGGTCCCTGCCGGAACAGGAAGTCGTCGTCGGCCGCGTCCAGGCGGGTCGGCACGGCGGGGTACTCGACCGGGTCGAGGAGGTGACTGCGCATGAACTTCAGGATCAACGCAAGGTTGACGTGGACCGTACCCTCCAGCTTCGGCAGACCGCGGATCTCCACGGCCGCCTGGCCGAAGTAGTTGTCCTTCTCGAAGCCCTTGGCCGCGATGACGTCCCACATCAGGTCGATGACCTTTTCGCCCTCCGTGGTCACCTTCATCTTCGTCATCGGGTTGAAGAGGAGGTAGCGGCGGTCGTCCGGGCCGGCGGAGCGGAAGTAGTCGACGGCGCGGTCGCTGAAGAACTTCATTCCGACGAGCCTGACGTACGCGTCGGTCAACTCGCGCCGCACGTGCGGAAAGCTGGTGACGGGACGGTCGTAGAGAATGCGGTTGTGGGCGTGGGTGACAGCCTCGTACATCGCGTGCTCACAGATGCCGATCGAGGCGGTGCACAGGTTGAACTTGCCTACGTTGACCGTGTTGAGGGCGGCGTCGAAGGCGGCGCGGCCGGTGTGCAGGACGTCCGCGGCCGCTACGGGATAGTCCTCCAGGCGGAACTCGCTGACGAACTTCGAGGAGTCGACGACGTTCTTGACCAGGTGGTAGGCCGGGTGACGGCTGTCGGCGGCGAAGAAGACGTAGCCGTCGGGCCCATCGACGTCGGTCCGGCGGCCGAAGACGGAGACGAGTCCGGCGGCGTTGCCGTTGCCGATGTAGTACTTGGAACCGGTGGCCCGGAAGCCGCCGTTGCCGTCCGGCTCCAGCAGCATGTCGGTGGAGTAGATGTCGGCGCCGTGGGCCTTCTCGGACAGGCCGAACGCGAACACCTCTCCGCGCGTGAGAAGTTCCGCGGCGCGCAAGCGGGCGGCGGCGTTGTCGCTCTGCCAGACCGGGCCGAGTCCGAGGATCGTGACCTGCCAGGCGTACCAGTAGTCCAGGCCGTAGAAGCCCAGGATCTCGTTGAGCGCGGCGATGCGGGCGGTGTCCCACCGCTTGTCCGGTTCACCCTCCCCCGCGGCGGACGACGGCGTCAGGAAGGTGGCGAACAGGTTCTCCTTCGCTGCGAAGGCGAGGAAGTCGCCGAGCCACGCACGGGTCCGGTAGTCCTCGATCAGCCGCCCCTTTCCGCGCTCCTCGAACCAGTCGACGGTGGCACGCAGCAAGCGGCGCGTCTCGGGGTCGAAGTGCGCGGGGTCGTAGGTGCGCGGGTTGAACAGCAGCTGGTCAGCCATGGTGAGGACGCCTTTCGGCTGGTGGACGGGGGGAATCGGAACTCTGTACGGCTGGACTGGCAGGATCGGGAGGACCTGCGGAGGGTGCGGCGGCGATCAGCGGCACGGACCGAACCGAGCCAGCGTGGCAAGGACGTCGTCCAGCCAGTCGATCATCATCCGCTCGTACGCGATGCCGCCGCGCAGTACGACGTGCTGGAGCTCCCGCTCCGCGTCGAGCGGTCCCTGCGGACCGGCCGTGTCTGCCTCGGTCCCCGTGAAGTCCCGCGCCTCTCCTGCCAGATAGTGCGCCAGCCGGTCCCGGTGCGCCTGCCGGTGCCGCTCCACCTCGCGGATCAGGGCGGCAGGGTCGTCGAAGGCGGCGCCCCGGATCTTCACGGCCAGGTCGTGGCGGACACTCTCCGGCTCGATCGGATCGTGCAACCAGGACGACAGCGCCGCCCGGCCGAGGTCGGCGACGCTGTATTCCTTCTTGTCCGGCCGGCCCTGCTGCGGGATGTCCCTGGCGTCGACCCAACCGTCGTTCTCCATGCGCTTGAGCACGCGATAGATCTGTTGGTGGGTCGCGGTCCAGAAGTAGCCGATGGACCGCTCGAAACGCCGTGCCAGCTCGTAGCCGGATCCCGGCTTCTCCAGGAGCGACACCAAAATCGTGTGTTCGAGCGCCATGCCGCCGATCCTTCTATGCAACTCGTTGCATAGCAAGCCTTCCCCGCTCCGATGCGACGCGGCTCACTGGGCAACACGGCGGTGGCTCTCAAGGACAGACGTAGCTGAAGCTCGCCTTCGCCTCCATCGGGGCCGACTGGCGCGAGATCCTCAGGCGGGCGGTCCCCCGGAAGCGACCCGAACCGCGGACCGTCCAGCGCAAGTGCACCCTGACCCGGCGCTCACCGCGGTGGGCGCTGCGTATCAGCTCGCCCGAGTCCTGACCGTCCGCGCGCAGCCACCGGTATGTGACAGGGCCGCCGTGCCCGTCGGTGGTGACGACACCTATCAGGTCGGCCGTCTGATCGCAGTGCAACGGCCCGGCGGGGGCCTGGACCTGCACGGCGACGACCGCGGGAGCGGGGGCCGGGCGCAGCAGCAGCCAGAGCAGGACGGCGGCGATCGCGACGACGGCGGTGCTGACGATCCATCCCCGGCGTCTGCGGCGCGAGCGTGGGGAGGTGGCTGCCGCTGCCTCGGACCGCCATCGTGCACGCAGGGCGTCCTGATCCTCCGAGGGAACCCCGGGCCCGAACCGGAGCAGGATCTCGCCGCAGTCCTCCCCTGCCGCCACCGGAAGCGAGGTGGCACGGTTGCGCTTGCCGAGGACGGTCGCCTGAGTGTCCGGGTCGGTGGGACGGCGAGCGCGGCCGACCGTGGTGACCTGGTCGGCGACGGCTGGTGGGTGAGGTCCGGGGGCGGGCAGGGGAACTCGCGGGTCCGGGCCCGCGGCGCTGTGGGCGCGGGCCGCCGTGGCGAGTTGGTCGGCGGTGGCTGAAGGGTGGGACGCGCGGTCGGGCGCGGAAGCAGGGTGTTCGGGGGCGGTGGGGCGGGGAGCGGGGTCAGCCGGCGCCGGGTGACGGTTCGTCGGTGGAGTCGGGCGATCGGGAGCCACTGCAACGGACGGTGTCGGTCCCTTCGGCGGTGCGAACTCCGGGGTCGACGCGGCAGTCGCCGCGCGCAGCGCCGTGCGGCGCAGGAAGTCCGCCGGGAGTGCCGCGCGCCCGCCCACCAGGGCGGCCCTGGCCGCCGCCAGCCCCTCCGACTCGGCGGTGGCGGAGCAGCGGGCGACCAGGTCCGCCGCGGGGGTTCCGGGCTGCGTCCAGGCGGCGCCGAGGGTGCGGGCCAGGGCAGCCCAGGCAGCCGTGTCGCCTGCCTGGCGGGCGGCGTGCGGCGTGTCACCCGACACCCGTACCGCGGCCGCGTCGCCCAGCACCATGCCCAGCTCCGCCTCGGCCAGCAGGGCGACCCCGTCCGGGGCCATCACGACGGTGTCGGGGCCGAGTGAGCCGTGGGTCAAGCCTGCCGTGTGCAGGGCGAGGAGGGTCTGGGCGGTCTCGTTGAGGATGCTGGCCACGCTGCCCGCGTCCGGGCGAGGGCCGTTGGCCGACGCCAGGACGTCGGCCAGCGTGGGGGCCGGTGGCCGGGCCGTCAGCAACCACACCTCACCGGCCTCGGCCACGAGGTCGACCGTGCCGAGCAGGCCGGGCAGCCTGAGCTTCGCCGTGGTGAGCACCACCGCCGCCAGGCGCTCACGCGTGCCTTCGGGCGCCAGCAGGGCGCGGTCGATGCGCAGCGCGCCGAGGGTGGGCTCGCCGGACCGGGCGGGGAGCAGGGCATGCCAGGTGCCGTGGCGCGTGTGCCGTGACCAGCCGGACAGGGGGCGGCCGGCCACTGTGGTGGCTGTCGTCATGTCGATCCGTTCTCGTCGCGGCAGGGGGTGGCTCTCGGGTCCGCCGGGGCCATGGTCAGCACGGCGGTGCGTCCAGGGAGGCCGTCTGGGGACCGTTCGCTGCCGCCGGGTCGCTGCTGAGCGTGACCTCCCAGGTGCCCCGGCACGGGTGGTTGGAGAAGTCGGCCTCGAAGGTCAGGTCGTACCGCGTACTCCCGGACAAGGGCTGGGATTGGGAGCCGTACGGGTCGGCGGGTGTGTCGACGTAGTAGTTCGCGGTGACGGTCAGCGGACCGGTGCCCGTCGTCTGGACCGACACCGCCGCGATGAGCGTGCCCGGTTTCTGTCCGCGCTGCCAGGAGCCGATGGTGAGGGTGACCGTGCCGGGGGTGGCCGCGCTCGGGGACGCGGTGGCCGGCGGCTCGGCCGGTGCGGTCGTCTCCGTGGACGGCGTCGGCGAGGGCGACGGGCTGTCCGAGGGCGTGACGGAGGGCGGTGGGTCGGCCGTGGGCGGGGCGACGGCGGGCGAGATGGATGCGGAAGGTGAAGCGCCCGGCTTGGTGGGCGAGTCGACCGGTGACGGGGATGACGGGGTCGAACTCGCCACCGTCGTCGACGTGTCGTGCGGGCGGCCCGTCGCGTACGTCGCTCCGCCCGCGACGACCGCCAGCGCGGCCACCCCACCGGTCGCCGCCTTCCACCCCCCTCGTTTCAGTCGGCCCAGCAGGGTCAGCGCACTGGCCGAGCCGTCGAGCGCGGCGGTCGTGGTGAACGGGAACAACAGGGCGAGCAGCGCGGCGAGTTCGGCCAGTCTGCGACGGCCGCGCTCCTCCCAGCCGGCGCCATAGCCTTCGGTGGCTGACCGTTCCAGGTCGGCGAGGAACGTCTCGACGTCCGGCCGGTCCGCCGGGTCCTTCGCAAGGCCCGCGCGCAGCAGCACACGCACCGGCGCGGGTACGTCGTCCAGCGGGGCCGGTGCGCGCAGGTGCTGCAGGCGCAGCGCGGTCACATCCCCGCCGGGGAACGGCCGCCGGCCGGTCAGGCACTCGAAGAACACCACCGACGCCGCGTAGACGTCGGCCGCCGGGCCGGCGGGCTCGCCGTTCCACTGCTCCGGCGCCATATAGGCGGGCGTGCCCGCGGCCTCGGTCTCCCGGCCGTCGCGCACCGCGATGCCGAAGTCGGCGAGCGCGCTGGTGCCGTCGGCGCGGACCAGGACGTTCTCCGGCTTGTAGTCGCGGTGCACCACCCCGGCCGTGTGGGCCGCGCCCAGCCCGAGCAGGGAGCCCTTGAGCAGGACGAGCGCGGCCTCGGGGCCGGTCGCCCCGTGCCGGCGCAGCAGGTGGCGCAGGCTGACGCCGTCCACCGCCTCCATCACGATCGCGGCACCGGCGCGTGCCTCGATGTACTCGTACAGCCGCACCACGCACGGGTGCCGCAGCTCGCCGAGCAGCCGGGCCTCGGCCCGGAAACGGGCCAGGAAATCGCGGTCCGCGCGCAGGCGCTCGCTCAGGTACTTGACGGCGACGGGCACGCCGGTCGCGGTGTGCCGGGCGAGGACGACCCGGCCGCCTGCTCCCTCGCCGAGCGTGCGGACGGCCTCGTAGCCGGGTACGGCCCAGCCGCCGTCGGCGTGCGTGTCCTGGGTCATGCCGTCCCCTCCACCGGCGCGGGGAGCCCGGCGCCCTGCGGTACGTCCTTCGCGCCCCGCCGGCGCCGTACCCGGCGCAGCAGCCAGCGCACGGGCGCGGCCCACACCGGGAAGGCGACCAGGGCGACCACGGCCGCCTCGATCACCGTGGTCCACGGCTCGGCCAGCCGGCCCTCGAGCAGGTCGCCGATCCGGGAGCGCCAGGCCAGCAGGGCGAGGGTGAGGAAGCCGTAGGTGCCCACGACGACCGCGAGGCCATAGGCGGCCATGCCCGCCTGGCGCGGGCCGGGCCGCTTGCCCGCGCGCAGGTCTCGCCACAGGCCCGTGCGGAAGTAGGCGCTCGCCTCCTCGCGCAGCCGGGGCACCCGCAGGGCGTCGGTCAGCGCCTGGTAACCGTCCAGCGGCATCAGCGGGTTGAAGTTGTAGAGGGTGTTCAGGTAGAGGCCGAAGGCGAGGTGGTAGAGGATGGCCGAGACGGGGCCCGCGGGCAGCACGGCCGCGCCCGTGGCGCACCAGCCGGCCAGCGCCGCTGTGGACAGCGGCCCGGACAGGGCCACCACGACCCGTGACCAGCGGGAGCCGAACCACATGTCGCTGGTGTCCACGAACGCGAACGGCATGCCCATCATCAGCAGGAACCCGCCGCGCCGGACCTTGCGGCCGTACGACTTCACGGCCAGCGCGTGCGTCAGCTCGTGGACGAGCAGCGCGGTCACGTATCCGGCGGCCAGCAGGACCGGGCCCCACACGCCCGCTCCGCCGAAGTCGAGCAGGTGGTGCCGGCCCTGGGCGGCGAAGAACGCGACGAGGCCGCC
Source organism: Streptomyces sp. NPDC002076 (assembly GCF_053593835.1). Classification (NCBI taxonomy): domain Bacteria; kingdom Bacillati; phylum Actinomycetota; class Actinomycetes; order Kitasatosporales; family Streptomycetaceae; genus Streptomyces; species Streptomyces sp. NPDC002076. Next base: position 2,984 of record NZ_JBSFDI010000024.1, on the reverse strand, counting down.
GGCGACCGACAGCCAGGCGAGCAGCACCCCGGTCCGGGTGAACAGCCGCCAGCCGAAGGCCCGGTAGAGCCGGGTCACCAGTCGGTCGAGACCTGGGACGGACACCTCCAGCTTGAGCAGCGCCCGGTACATGGCACTCGCCGCGCGCCGCCAGCCCTTCGGCCGCTCCTCCTCCGGCCGGCCGGGCAGACCGCGCAGCAACCCGGCTTCCGCGAACGCGGCCAGCGCGGACTCGATGCGGGGCAGGGCGAGTTCGCCGTAGCGGTCGGCGTAGGCGAACAGCAGGTCCCGTACGGTGTTGTCACCGTCGACGGCGTGCCAGAGGAAAACCTGGCGCTCGTCCAGTTCCAGATAGCGGCCGGTGCGGGTGCTGCTGAGCACCCAGCGGGGGGCGCCGCGTTCGGTGGGGACCTGCTTGAGGGCCCAGCCGGAACGCCGTCGGGGGCGCGCGGTGAGCGGGCCGTTCGCCTCCGGGGCCTCCTCCCCTCCGGCGGTGGGCAGATGGGTCAGCTGGGTGCCGACGACCATTGTGCGGGAGCCGATCCGGGCGTCGCGGGGCTGCTCGAACACCAGGCGTACGTCACCGACGGACAGTTCGGTGCCGTCGGTGAGGCCGGCCGCGCCACCGTGCAGCTCGACACCGCCGACCGCGATGCCGTTGAAGGAGTCCAGGTCCTCGATCCGGAAACCCTCGGCGGTGCGGACGATACGGGCGTGGCGGCGCGAGACGCTGCCGTCGGACAGGACGACGTCGTTGTCCTCGCCCCGGCCCAGCATGGTGACAGGTCCGGTCAACGCGACGAGCAGGGTGGCGTCGTCGAGGCCGCGCAGCTGGGGCGCGGCGTACGACGTCGGTGCGGCACCCCGGCGCGGGGTGCCGCAGTGCAGGCAGTACGGGAAGTCGCGCCGCACGTGGACGCGGCAGAGATGGCAGAGCATTCGGTGGCTCAGCCCGCGCCGGAACCGCTGGCGAAGGTTCCTCCGTCGAAGCCGGCGTCGGCTTCCGCGGCGGGGCCGGAGTCCGGCAGGTGCGTGGCGGCGTTTCCGAGGCCGGAGGCGGGCAGGCCACCCTGGACGATGATGTGATCACCGCTGCCACCCTCGCCCGAGGCGGGCAGGCCGCCCTGGACGATGATGCGATTACCACCGCCGGGCTCACCGAAACCGCCGGGACGCCGACCGATGTTCTCCTGGCTGCCTCCGCCGTTTCCGTCGCCCCCGCTGTCACCGCCACCATGGCCACCGCCACCGCTGGGACGGTTGGTGTTCTCCGGGTCACCACCACCCTCACCACCACCGCCACCACCGTCGCCACCACCATGGCCACCACCGCCGCTGGGACGGTTGGTGTTCTCCGGATCACCACCACCCTCACCACCACCGCCACCACCGTCGCCACCACCATGGCCACCGCCACCACTGGGACGGTTGGTGTTCTCCGGGTCACCACCACCCTCACCACCACCGCCACCGCTGTCACCGCCGCCATGGCCACCGCCACCACTGGGACGGTTGGTGTTCTCCGGGTCACCACCACCCTCACCACCACCGCCACCGCCACCGCCACCATCGCCGCCGTCGCGGTCGTAGATGCCCCCATGACCGAAGTGACCGGCGTCACTACCGCCTTCACCGCCTACACCGCCGAAGCCGCCGTCCCCACCGGCACCGCCGAAGCCGCCATGGCCACCGAGATCACCGAACCCACCATCGCCGAGACCGCCGCCACCGAGGCCGCCGTCACCGAACCCACCATGGCCGAACCCACCGGCGCCCAGCCCCCCGTCACCGAAGCCACCGTCGCCACCGCCGCCGAACCCGCCGAAGCCTCCCTCGGCTCCGCCGAACCCGCCGTCGCCCCCGGCGCCGAAGTCGCCGAAGCCCCCTTCGGCACCGCCGCCGACCTGCCCACCGAGCCCGCCGAGGTCCGCGCCCATACCCGCGTTCCCGTGCTCGTCAAAACCGCCGAAGCCGCCGAAGTCCCCGAAATCTCCGAAATCTCCGAAATCTCCGAACTGTCCCTGGCCACCGGCCGGTTCGAGGGGCGACTGGTCCAGCAGCGGGCCGCCGAGCAGGCTGTGGGAGCCGGTCGACGCCACGTCGACACCGCCGACGCCCCCTTGACCCGCGCCCGGATCCGGCAGCTCCGACGAGTGGCCGGCGGAGGCCGGGCCCCCGGTGTCGTGGTCGCCGGAGACCTGGTCCGTCGGAACGGCGTGGGTCGCGGAGACGTCATGCGTAGCTGCGGAGACGTGGTCCGCCCGTACGGCATGGCCGGTTGATGCGGCGTGGTCGGCCGGGACGTCGTGGTGCGCCAGCGCATGCGCCGCACTTCCGAAGAACAGGGACGACTTGGACAGCCGTGGGTCGAGAGCGGCCGGTCCCCCGTCGGTGCCGGACTCGACGCGGAGGGAGCGGAGTTCGGCGACCTGCGCGGGCGACAGGCCGAGTCTTCGCGCCACCTCGTCGGTGTCGCCGTCGAGTTCGGCACGGAAGGCCGGGTCGACGGCCAGGCGGGTCAGGGCAGCACGATATGCGTCGTCGGTCATGGTTCGGTCTCCGTCGGTCAGCGGGCATTGATGCCGATCGCGACGGAGCCGAGGATCCCCCCTGGTCGGCGGCAACTGCCATTTCCGGCCATCCCCGCCGATACCTGCAGAACACGTTATAGAGGCTTGGCACGGGCAAAGCAAGAGCAGCCGAGCAGGGCGGTTGACTGGTGCCGGGCGCCCAGCCGCGTCGCGTGCTCACCGATCGGATATGGCCATCGCCCCACCGGCATGTCGACGAAATACCGAACAGCCGGAGCCTCCCCTGTCAGCCCTTCCTCCCCGGCGGAAGCGATCGACCCACTTCGCGATGACCCGTCGGCCGCCGAAAACACGCCGCCTAAGACATCGTTTCCTATGGCTGTCGGCAGGCAGTTGACAGACGAGACCGGAGCGATGTCAGAGTCTGCAGTTAGGGTTCGCGTCCATGGGCAT
>NZ_JBSFDI010000023.1:0-149845 GCF_053593835.1 Streptomyces sp. NPDC002076 | reverse complement strand
TGGCCATCACAGTCATTTCCTACGACCGGGTGCGGGCATCTGGCCAACTACCAGTCGACGTCCCAAGAGGCGAACGTTGCTTGATGCGGCACTAGGTCCCTTGGCCCGGTTGGCGTACGCCCACCTCGATCCCCCTCACAGAGATCCCACAAGAACCGTCCCTACGGTGCCTCGGCGGATGTCGGCAACGAGGGGGAGCACCGTGGATCGTTCGCGTCGTCTGGGCGGACGCTACCGTCTGGAACACGTTCTGGGTCGCGGGGGGATGGCCGAGGTATGGCTGGCGTACGATCTGCTGCTGTTCCGCCAGGTCGCCGTGAAGACGCTCCGGCCGGACCTGGCGGCCGATGCCGAACACTGGGCGCGTTTCCGCCGTGAGGTCGTCTCGGCGGCCCTGTTGGGGCACCCGTCCGTCGTGGCCGTCTACGACGCGGGCGAGGACACGATCGACGGCCGGCTCGTCCCGTACCTCGTGATGGAGTACGTCAAGGGCACCACGTTGCTCCAATTCGTGCGCGAGGCACGGATCACCGGACCGGAGCACGCCCTGGAACTCACCGCCGGCGTGCTGGAGGCGCTCGATCACGCCCACCGCCACGGCATCGTGCACCGGGACATCAAACCGGCGAACGTCATGCTCTCCCACGAGGGCAGCGTGAAGGTGACGGATTTCGGCATCGCCCGCTCGGTGGATCAGGTGGGTACGACCCTCACCCGCACCTCGGTGGTGGTGGGCACGGCCGAGTACCTCTCGCCGGAACAGGCCCGGGGCGAGCAGGTGGACGTCCGCACCGACCTGTACTCGACCGGCTGCCTGCTGTACGAGCTGCTCACCCGCCGCCCCCCGTTCACCGGTGACACCCCGTTGGCCGTGGCCATGAAGCACCTCTCGGAACCACCGGTGCCTCCCTCTGCCCACGTCCCGCGGCTGCCTGCCGCCTACGACACCCTGGTGCTGCGCGCGCTGGCCAAGGATCGCGCGGACCGGTACCAGACCGCCGAAGAGATGCGCGACGCCATCGGGAAGGTGCTGGCAGGCCGTGCCACGGCGGTGACCTCGTCCCTGCCGGTTCCACCCGCGACGGTTCGGCACACCCCGCCACCGCCGCCCCGGGATCCCCGGAAACCACGCCTTGTGCGCCGAGGGCGCATCCGCCGGCCACTTCAGGCGATGGCGGTGCTGCTGGCGGCCGCCGTGGGCACCTATCTGATCATCGGATCCCACGCCTCTGCTCGTCCCCGGGTCGCGGCACCCTCGCTGATCGGCGAGACCATGACCGAAGCCCGAACGAACGCCCAGGCAGCCGGCGTACGCGTCCAGCCCATCCGGCACCGAGAGTGCCCTCATCCCGGCACGCCCGTCGGCCGAGTATGTGAGCAGACACCCTCGCCCGGCAGCAAGATGCCACGTCACGCCATCGTGCGGGTCATCCTGTCGCCCGGCACACCTCACCAGATCTAGAGCTTCCCGCTTCCCTGGCACACCGTCCGACCCCGTGAACCACCGGTGGAAACCCTGTGGAAGCAGTGTCGGTGGTGCCGCTTATGCTGCACCGAACGATCACGCGGAACCTGGGGAGGGCGCGGCATGTTCGGCAAACTGTTCGGCAGGGGTGGGGAGAGACCGGCGGCGGATCCGTACGCCCTTGCCGTCCCGCGCTGGAAGAAGAACGGGATGTACACGCTGCGCGCGCTCGGAGACGCGCGGGTGCTCGCGCTGGTCGAGGCGGCCGGCGCGGGTGACTGGGCGGCGGTCAAGGCGGCGCTGGCCCCCTTCGATCTCGGCCGGGACGATCAAGTCCTCGGTGAGCTCGCCGACCTGGACGGTGTGCAGGACTGGGTCGGCCGGGCCGTCGAGGAGGACAAGGAGTACCGGGCGACGGCCCTGCTGATATCCGGGGCGCGCCACATCAACTGGGGCTGGGAGGCTCGCACCCGCGCGCGTGCCGCGGATGTCACGCCGGAGCAGTGGCGGGTTTTCCACGAGCGGCTGCACATCGCCGAGGAGCAGCTGTTGGAGGCCGCCGAGTTGCGGCCGGAATGGGTCACACCATGGCGCCGCCTGCTCACCTCCGGCCGCGGCATGTCGCTGGGCCCCGCCGTCAACGAGACCCGGCTCGACGCCGCCCTGCGCCGCGACCCGCTGGACCTGGCGACCCACATCGAGTGGGTGTCGCAGTTGCAGCCCCGTTGGGGCGGCGAGCCCGGCGAGGCCCTGGCGTTCGCCCGTGAGGCGTTCGCGCGGGCACCCGATGGCCATCGCCTCGGCTGTGTGATCGCCATGGCCCACATCGAGGACTGGGTCGAGTCCGACCGTAAGAACTGCCTCATCACCCCCGGCATCCAGGACGAGTTGCTGGAAACGGCCGAGCGCAGCATCCTCCACCCCGCCTACGTGCGTCGCCCGGGCTGGCAGCAGGACTTCAACATCTTCGCCATGGCCTTGTCCCTGGCCTCCGAACGCCTCGTGCTGCCCCGCGTCTTCCGCGAGTTGCAAGGCGCCTACACCTCGTGGCCCTGGAGGTACATGGCGAAGCCGGAAGAGATGTACGCCCGCGCCCGGCGCAACGCCTGATACCGCCACCCCACCCGCCGTCGCCCACCTCACCCCGGACTGCCCGATGACTCTGCCCGCGACCCCTTCGAGCCCGGCCGGCGCCGACCGCACCTTCCAGGTGGATCTGCGCGGCCTCGTCGATCTCCTCTCCCACCACCTCTACTCCAGCCCCCGCGTCTACCTGCGTGAACTCCTGCAGAACGCGGTGGACGCGCTGACCGCGCGGTACGGTCTCGAACCGGCCGCCCCCACCGGCGCGTTCGGCATCCGCCTGTACGCCGACGGTTCGGTCGTACGTGTCGAGGACGACGGAGTCGGTCTCACCGAGGCCGACGTGCACACCTTCCTCGCCACGATCGGCCGCAGCAGCAAGCGCGCCATGGGGGTCCCCCCGGCCGAGCCCATTCGAGGCTGGGGGAAGGTCGCCGAGCAACGCGCCGACTTCATCGGCCAGTTCGGCATCGGCCTGCTCTCCTGTTTCCTGGTCGCGGACGAGATCCATGTCCTGAGCCGCTGCGCCCGCACCCCCGACGCCCCCGCCGTGGAGTGGCGGGGACGCGGTGACGGCAGCTACTCCGTCCGCACCCTGCCCGCCTCCGCCCGCCCCGGACCCGGCACCACCGTCACACTGACGCCGCGCGCCGACGCGGGCGAGTGGACCCGGCCGGCACAGGTGCACGCGCTGGCCCGGCACTTCGGCTCCCTGCTGCGCCATCCCGTGACCTTCGACGACGGCACGGGCGGCCCGGGCGCATCCGTCAACCCCGAGCCCGCACCCTGGGCGCGTCCGTACCCCACGCCCGGAGCACGCTCCCGCGCGCTGGCCGCGTACGGCGCGGAGGTGTTCGGGTTCACGCCGCTGGACACCATCGAGCTGGACCTGCCGGCCGTGGGCTTGAAGGGCATCGCGTGCGTGCTGCCCGAGGCGGTGCCGGCCGGGCGCCGCCACGGCCACCGCGTGCACGTCAAGGGCATGCTGCTGTCCGAGCAGGCCCAGGAGATCCTGCCCGAGTGGGCGTTCTTCGTCCGCTGTGTCGTCGATGCCGAGAGCCTGCGCCCGACGGCGTCCCGCGAGTCCCTGTACGAGGACGACACCCTCGCCGCCGTCCGTGACGCCCTCGCCGAACTGCTGCGTGCCTGGATCGCCCGGACCGCCGCCAGCGACCCGGACCTCCTCGGCCGTTTCCTCCAGGCCCACCACCTGGCGGTGAAGTCGCTGGCGGTGCACGACGACGAGATCCTGCGGATGCTGCTGCCGTGGCTGCCGTTCGAGACCACCGACGGACACGCCACGCTGGACGAGTTCGCGCGCACCCACCGCACCGTGCTCGTGACCTCCAGCGTGGAGGAGTTCCGGCAGGTCGCGGCGATCGCCTCGGCCGCCGGGCTCGGCGTCGTCAACGGCGGCTACACCTACGACCGTGAACTGGTCCACCGGCTGCCGGAGATCAGGCCGGAGGTCAGCGTCGCCGACCTGGACCCGGTCACGCTCACCGCCCACCTCGACCCCGTCGACCGGGAGACGGAACTGGCCGCCGCGGCCTACCTCGCCCAGGCCCGCGACGCCCTCGCCGTCTTCGACTGCGACGTCGCGCTGCGCACCTTCCAGCCCGCCTCCGCCCCGGCCCTCCTCCTCGACAGCCGCGAGGCCCGGCACGAGCGCACCCGCTCCCAGCTCGCCCGCGAGCAGCAGGGCGGCTTGTGGGGCGACATCCTCGGCCACCTGCGGCAGGAGGCGCCGCGGGCCCAGCTGATCCTCAACCAGCTCAATCCGCTGGTCCGCACGGCCGTCACCATCGACGAACCCGAACTGGCCCGCACCAGCGCCGAAGCCCTCTACGGGCAGGCCGCGATGCTGTCCCGGCGCCCGCTCAGGCCCGCCGAATCGAGCCTGATCAACCGCTCCTTCCTTGACCTTCTCGCCCACGCCCTCCGCAAGGACAGCTGACGATGCCGACCGCACCCCAGAACACTGACGAGCTGTACCAGGCGCTCCAGGAGAACGACCGGCGCCCCTACGGCCGTACCCGCACCGTCACGGCCGAGGAACTGGTGGATGCCGCCGAGCAGTTCGCGGAACCCGTCCCGCTCGTCCACGCACTCCTCGAACTCCAGGAGGCGTACACCTACGGCTCCGAACCCAGGAAGTCGCCGGTCGTCTTCGCCCGCCTGCTCACCCTCTTCGACGAGCAGCCCGACGTCTTCGACGAACGACTGCGCCACACGCTGTTCTGGCGGTTCAAGTGGGTGGCCCACGCCCTGCGCCAGCTGCCCGAGATTCCGCTGGCCAGCCTGCGCCAGTGGCTGACGGAGATGCGCGACCGGTACGAGAAGGCCGGGCTCGACCTCCAGCCCTACTACGGGCAGGCGTACCAACTCGCCGCACACGTCGGCGAGGACAGCGACCTCGCCTTCGAGCTGTGGGCGGGCCGCACCCGCACCCGGCTCAGCGACTGCGAGGCCTGCGAGATCTGCGAGCGCGCCCGGTACCACCTCGCGGCGGGCGACGACGAGCGGGCGCTGCGCACCTGGGAGCCCGTCCTGGCCGGGAAGGAGTCCTGCCAGGAGGAGCCCGCCCGCTCCATCTCGTACGCGCTGCTTCCCCTGCTGCGCACCGGACGTACCGACCGGGCCCGCGAGCTGCACCTGGCCGGTTACCGCGGCTGCCGCCGCAACCCCTCGATGTCCGGGGAGGTCGGCCGGCACCTGGAGTTCTGCGCGCTGACCGGCAACGAGGCGCGCGGCCTGGAACTGCTCGCCGAGAACCGGAGCCTGTTCGACGACGTCGACTCGCCGCTGGACCTGCTCAGCTTCCTCACCGGCGTGGAGGTCCTCCTCCAGCGCGTCGAACTCCTCGGCCACGGCGAACTGCCGGCCGCCGGATGGGCGGGCCGCACCTGGACGGTGGCCGGCCTGCGCGCCGAGGTGCGGGGCCGCGCCGACGACCTCGCCGCCCGCTTCGACGCCCGCAACGGAACCACGGCCCACACCGACCGCCGCAGGGCCCGCCTCGACCATGCCCCCCTCCGGGACACACTGGAACTGACCCTGCGCACCCGCGGCCTCGACGAGGTGGCCCCGGCCGCCCCGGCCGCCACGCCCGCCGCCCGCCCGGCCGCCGCCGTCCCCGAGTCTCTGCCCGAACTCATCATCCGTGCACGGGAGTTGGACGAGGAGGGGCATCCGGACGAAGCGGCCTGCTGGGCACGGCTGAACACGCTCGTCGCCGCCCCCGACTACGCCCACCCCGACGACGCGGCCGTGGGACCGCTCGTACGGCTGCGCGCGGATCTGCTGGCCGACGAGGCGGGCCGGGCGGGCGAGAAGGACGACTTCGCCGCAGCCGCCGCCCGGTACGAGGAGGCCGCGAGCCTGTACGAGGAGGCCGGAGCGCCGGGTCACGCGGTGCTCGCCCGCGCCTGCGCCCTGCTCGCCACGGGCGAGATCCCCACGGACGACGGAGCCGAGGCGAAGGCCGCCGCGCTGACCGCCGCCCACGCGGCCCTCGTCCGTCTGCACGAGGAGACGACCGGCCTCGCCCCGTACCAGGAGGCCCGGCTGCTGCGGCTGCGGGCGACCGCGCTGGGCCTGCGTCTGCAGACGTCGCGGAACGACGAGCACGTCGCGCCGGTCTTCGCCGAGGTGGACCTGCTGCTCGACTTCGCCACCCGGCACGACATCGCCGGACAGGTCTCCGGCGCGCTCTTGCTGCGGGCCAGTACGTACGCCCTCTCCGGCGATCTGCCCGCCGCGGCCACGGAGATCGACGCCCTCCTCGACCGGCTGAAGGCGCACGGCCCCGCCTGGCACCTGCCCCGCACGCTCAGCCTGCGCGCCCGGATCCAGCTCGGCCGGGGGGACGCGCAGGGCCGGCTGGGACGACGACCCCGGAAGCCACGCCATGATCGCCGCGGAGACCGCCGTACTCCTCGCCGAGTCCGGCGAGTTCGGCCGGGCCCGCGAGGCCGCGGACCAGGCCCTCGCCGCCCACGCCCGGGCCCCGCGCTACGAGCAGCTCAGCAGCTGCCTGCGCGAACTCGCCCGCCTCCAGGCCCAGCAGCAGGGTGCCGAGGGCCTGGCCGACGCCCTCGCCTTCCTCGCCGACGCGGGCAGGATCGCCGACGAGGCCCGCGCTGCGGGGTTCGAGGCCCGCGGCCGCTCCCTGGACCCTGCCCTGGCCTACGAACACGGACGGGTCAACGCCTACGGCCGTGAGTACGAGACCGCCCTGGCCGCCCTGGACAAGGCCCTCACCCTGCTCGGCGAACCGGGATCCGACGAGGACCACGCCGGCGAGTGGGCCGAATGCGTCCGCCTCGCGGCCGCCGTGGAGGGCATCTACCTGGAACGCCCCGCCCCCGCCCGGACCCGCCTCGACGCGGCGGTCTCCCGCCTCACCGCCCTGGGCCACACCGGGGAGACCGAGCCGCTGACCTCCCTGGCGGCCCGGCTGCGCGACGAGAGCTGATACGGCGGACCCGGTGCCGGCGCGACAGCCCGCCCCGGCACCGGGCGTGCCGCCGGCCCTGCACGCCGCAATCAGCTCGGGAGATCGCCTGACGCGACCGAGAGGGCCACGGTGAGCCCTCCGGCGCTGCCGCCCCGGATCGCCACGTGCCGGCCTCCGTCAGGGGGCCGGGGGTGAGCCGGGCTCACCGGGAGCGGACGGGTGGTTCCACAGGTGCAGCTTGTCGGGGTTGAGGGTGATCCAGACCTGTGTGACCTGGTGATCGCAGATGTCGAGGCCGATGACGGCGGCCGCCTGGCCGTCGTAGCGGGCGACCAGCCCGGTGCGGCCATTGACGGGATGGTTGGTCAGCGAGGTGCGGGGACGGCCGGCGAGGAGGGTGACGAGGCTGTGGGCGACCTGCCCGCCGCCATGCACGGGTCTGGTCAGCGCCCGGACCTTGCCGCCGCCGTCGAAGAAGGCGGTGGCGTCCGGTGCGAGCAGGCGGGTGAGCTGCTGGGTGTCCTCGTCGACGCAGCCCTGCCGGACGGCCCGGGCGAGGGCGTCGTGTTCCTGGGGCGTGGTGGGGCGTGAGCGCTGCCGCCGCAGGCTGTGGCGCGCGCGATCGGCGAGTTCGGCGCATTCCGGTTCTGGGCGACCCACGATGTCGGCGACCGTGTCGGGTGTCATCCCGAAGACGGCGTTGAGCACGAACGCCACCCGTTCGGCGGGCGAGAGGGAATCCAGCGCGTTCAGCAGCACCCGGCTGACCTCCTGGACCAGCAGCGTCCGCGCCTGCTCGGTGGCGCCCGGCCGCGTGGGGGGAGCCTCGCTCCGGCCCGTCGCGCCCCGGTCGGGAAGTGCGAGGCGGCTCAGGCAGATCCCGCCCGCGGTCCTGGAGAGCCAGGACCGGACGGGTGCGATCCGTCGGCGCTCGGCGTCCGACAGGCCGTACCAGCGGCGGTACGTCTCGTCGACCACGCCCTCGGCGGCATCCGGACTGCCCAGCATCCAGTAGGCGACATCCAGCAGATGCCGACGCTCGTCGAGCAGCTCCGCGATCGGTACCGCGTCAGCGTCATCCATACGGCATCGTCCCTCCTGCCGCAGCGGACGGCGGCTTCAACCGTTAGACCGGACTCGCAGGGATCTTGTGACACCGGCCGGGCCGGCGGCGGCGTCCATCAGGCGGCCTCCGTGCGGTCCGGCCGTACGGCGGATATGCGTGAATTTCCCCCGAACGCCGGCGACCATGGTGTGCCGGACGGAAAGGCCGATCGTGCTGTGGTCGGGGTCGATGGTGCAGACGCCGGTGAGCGCCTTGAGACGAGCGGAGCGGACAAATGGGGTTTCCTCGTGGTCGAACACGGCGAGCCGGTTCGCTTCGTGGGTTGATCCCGGGCAGAACGCAAAGGTGGCCCCCGCCTTCCGGCAGGAGCCACCCTTCAGCGCTCACTGCTGCTGGGCCAGCCAGTCGGCGAACGTGACCTCACCGATGTGCGCGTCGGGCCCCGGCAGGAGCGTGTTCTCCTGCAGCTCGGCACCCCAGTAGGTGGCGTGCGGGTCCACGACGACCGTGCGGGGGTCGTTCTTGGCGGCGAGCCCCGTGCGAATGAACTCGTCGAGCTGGAACGCCTCGGGGCCCGTGGTCTCCACCACCCCGCCCACCGGGGCGCCGACCGAGGTGCGGCTGACGGCCGCGGCCACGTCGTCGGAGGCCATGGGCTGGATGCCGGCGGCGGGCACGCGCACGGTGTCGCCCTCGGTCATCCCGTCGGCGAGCCCCTTCGCGAACTCGAAGAACTGGGTGGCGTGGACGATGGAGTACGGGACGCCGGACTCCTTGATCAGCTCTTCCTGGACCTGCTTGGCGCGGAAGTACCCGCTGCTCTGGAGCCGGTCGGTGCCGACGACGGAGAGGGCGACGTGGTGCGTCACGCCGGCCTCGGACTCCGCCTTGAGGAGGTTGGTCGTGGAGGTGCGGAAGAAGTCCATGACGTCCTGGTCCTCGAAGGAGGGGGAGTTCGACACGTCGACCACGACCGACGCGCCCTCCAGAACCTCGGCCAGGCCCTCGCCGGTCAGCGTGTTGACACCGGTGTTGGGCGCGGCCGCGATCGCCTCGAGTCCGTGCTCCTTGAGCCTGGCGACCACCTTCGAGCCGATGAGCCCGGTTCCACCGATCACTACGACCTTCATAACGGATTCCTTTCGGAGGTGTTGTCTGTAATGCGGCCTGCACAAGAAGAGACCGGACAGGGGCCCTGCTTGTGACACCGCATTCCGGGAATCGGGCAGTCGTTCAGGGGTGGCCCGGCGTCATTCGGCGAGTTTTCCGTCACTCACTACGACCGGACCGTGCGGGAATCTGTGACAGCTTGCGTCGACGGCACCCGTGTCACGACATTGCGGGTCGGAGGCCGCCGACGCCGGCGTGTGGTGCCCCCTGTTCCCTTCCTGACCGTGTCCGCGCCGGATGTGGCCGGGCCGGCCGGCTGCCGGCCCGGGAAGAACCGTGCGCCCGGTCAGGAGTCCAGCGTGATGTTCGTCGGCGTTCCCTGCCCGGCCATCTTCACGTACGGGCAGAGCGAATCGGCCTTCTCCATCAGCGGGGCGGCGACGGCGGGATCGACGTCCGGCCATTTGACCACCAGGTCCACGCGCAACCGGTAACCGCCGTCCTCCGGGTCCCGCCCGAATGCCACGGTCGTCTCCACGGAGATCACCGAAGGGTCGAGCGCGGCCTGCCGCGCGACCAGGCTCAGCGCCCCGTGGTAACAGGCGGCGAAGCCGGCGGCGAACAACTGCTCCGGATTCGTCCCCTGGCCGTCTCCGCCCAGTTCGGCGGGCATACGCAGGTCCAGAACCAGGGCTCCGTCGGCGGAGCGGGCCCTGCCCGTGGCGCGGCCGTGACTCGCCATGCCACCGCTCACCGTCACCGTCGTGGTGTAGATCGGGGCGAAGGACGACCCGGTGAAGTCCTTGTCGGTGGACAGATCGGGCAACCGGATCGGCTCGTTCACCGTGTGACCCCCTCGACGTCGCGGTGCACCACCGGGCGCGGAGCCGGAGCAGATGTGCGGGCGTGGGCGGCCGTAGGGCGCTGGACGGAGCCCACGGCCTCGCATGTACGGGGTGTCATATCGTGTGCGCCTTCACGTGGTGAGGGGTGTGCCGGATACGGACAGTCAGTTGACCGGCGAGTCAGCCCCGTTGTGACATCTCCCGGCGGGCCGCCCGCGTGATCGGTGTCCCGGCGCCGAGGTCAGCGCGAAGAATCCGCCTCAAGCGTCCAGCGACGCCACGTAAGGAGCCAGTTTGGCCGGGTTCATCACCCACATGATGCGTTCGATGCCGCGCGCGGACACATCGACGCAGAGCAGAGCCTTGGCGTTTCCTTCCTCCGAGACGAGGACGGCCGGCCGGCCGTTGGCCTCGACCCAGCGGACGTCCGACGGCGGCCAGAAACGCGGGGCGAAGGCGGCGAGATACCGGGAGACATGGGGCATCCCGAAGACCGGGATCTTCGATGCACCGCGCATTCCGCCGCCGTCGGAGTAGCTCACCACATCCTCCGTGAGCACATCCTCCAGCACCGCCAGATCACCGGTCTGCGCCGCGGCGAGGAACACCTCCATCAGACGCCGGTGAGCGGTACGGCTGACCGGCTCTCTGCGTTCCGCGGCCAGACGCTTGCGGGCACGGGTCACCAACTGGCGCGTGTTGGCCACGCTGGTCTCGAGGATCTCCGCGATGCGCTTGTACGGGTAGTCGAAGGCTTCCCGTAGCACGTAGGCAGCGCGTTCCACGGGGTTCAGCTTCTCCAGGAGGAAAAGCACCGCCAGGTCGAGTGCCTCCGCCCGCTCCGCGCCCAGCTGGGGATCCACGCTCGTGTCCACGGGCTCGGGAAGCCAGGGCCCGGTGTAGGACTCGCGCCGCACCCTGGCGGACTGGGCGAAGTTGATCGCCAGCCGGGCGGTCACCGTGGCCAGGAAGGCGGCGGGTTCATGGATCCCGGAGCGGTCGGTGTTCTGCCAGCGCAGCCACGCCTCCTGGACGATGTCCTCGGCTTCCACGGCGCTGCCGAGCACACGGTAGGCGATACCGAAGAGTTGGGGACGCGCTGCCATGAAGTCCCTGGTCGCCCGGTCAAGGGAGCCCGTGCCGTCATCGGTGCGCATCCATGTCCTCCGTACTCGGACCATCATGGTACAAGCCGGACCAGCACACACATGTGTCCAGGCACGGTGGGCCCGCCGGTTCCTTCATGTGCCGGTGGCGTCAGCCACTCGCACATGTACGACAGTGTTCCCGCCGATGTCGTGACACCGACCGCTCGTGTCACAGATCCACCGTGCATCCGGTCATCACTGGGAAAGGCCTGATGACCCTGTGGAGGTGCAACACGATGTCGGACAAGGACGCTGTGCGCGGGCCCGGCGAGCAGCCCCGGCCGGGGGGTCGAAGACCGCGGCGAAGATGCTGCAGGATGCCTCGCCGATCACCATTCCCGAGGGCGCCTCGGCGATGACCATTCACGTCGAGTGGGAGCCCGGAGACCCGGCCACGCCGCCGCACCGCCACTCGGGACCGGCCTTCGGGTACGTCATCGAGGGCGTGGTCCGCCGCCGTCCTGTGACAGCACAGCGGCTGCGCCGGTCCATCGCTGCGGTGTCACACAAATGCCTGCCGCGCGGTCTCATCTCCCGGAGACCCTGACGTGGCTCAGAGGGGCATCCCCGGCAAAGACACCCGTACCGGACACCTTTCCCCGCAGGAGGAAGCTCATGGACTGGCATGATTCGGCCAAGTGCCGGGGCATGGATCCCGATCTGTTCTTTCCCGTCGGGAACGGCAGCGGCGGCGCGTCGCTCCTGCAGATCGACGAGGCGAAGGCCGTGTGCGGCAGTTGCCCCGTGGCGCGTCAGTGCCTGGCCTGGGCGCTGAACGCCGTCACGGTGGAGGGGATCTGGGGCGGAACGACGGAAGCGGAACGCCGCTCGATGCTGCGACGAGGGGCACCGGGCCAGCGGGACACGGCGAGCGCGGCCGCCTGAACCATCTGGAACCTGTCACAACTTCACGTACCGGACTGTCTTATGAGAGACAGCGGCCGGCGGCCGTCGGCCGGGGGGATTCCACCGGCCGTTGCCGTACGGGCGCAGCGCCTTCCGAGTGCAGGAATGAGTGAGGAGAGATGGTCAGCGACTCTGAGCCGTCCGCGGCGCGGCACCGCCGCACAGGAGAGCGGGTCGCCGCGTGGACCGATGCCAGACTCGGTACACGTGGTCTGGCCAAGGCCACCGCGCGCCGGATCTTCCCGGACCACTGGTCCTTTCTCCTGGGGGAGATCTGCCTGTACAGCTTCCTCGTCCTCGTCCTCACCGGCGTGTATCTGACGCTCTACTTCCACCCGTCGTCAGAGCCGGTGCGGTACATGGGCAGTTACGCTCCCCTGCGGGGACAGTGGGTGTCGGAGGCGTTCGACTCCACCCTGCACATCTCGTTCGACGTGCGCGGCGGTCTGCTGATCCGGCAGGCGCACCACTGGGCGGCCCTGATATTCGTCGCGGCGACGTTCGCGCACATGATGCGCGTCTTCTTCACCGGGGCCTTCCGCAAGCCGCGCGAACTCACGTGGGCTTGCGGCTTCCTGTTGCTGATCCTCGGCATGTTCGGCGGCCTGACCGGCTACGACCTGCCGGACGACCTTCTGTCGGGCACGGGTCTCGCCGTGATCTCCGGCACCCTGCTGTCCATCCCGATCGTGGGCACCTACCTGTCGATGTTCCTGTTCGGGGGAGAGTTCCCGGGCGAGGATCTCATCGCACGCTTCAACACCCTGCATGTCCTGGTGATCCCCGCGGCGATGGTCGTCCTCGTGGGCGCCCACGTAGCGCTCACCCTGCGCCATCGGCATGCGCAGTACCCGGGGCCGGGACGGACCGAGAAGAACGTCGTCGGGCTCCTTCTCCGGGTGTACCTGGTGAAAGCGGGCGGAGTGTTCTTCCTGGTGTCCGGGGTCGTCTTCGTCATCGCGGCCGTCGCCCAGATCAACCCCGTCTGGCTGTACGGGCCCTACCGCGCCGACCAGGTGTCGGCCGGCTCGCAGCCCGACTGGTACATGGGCGTCGCCGACGGGCTGCTGCGGGTGATGCCCGGCTGGGAGATCAACCTGTGGGGCCACACGCTGGCGCTGGACAACCTCGTCCCGCTGGCGGTGGGGGTCGGCCTCTTCCTCGCACTGGGCGCGTACCCCTTCATCGAGTCCTGGCTGACCCCGGACGACCGTGCGCATCATCTCCTCGACCGCCCGCGCAACCGGCCCGTCCGCACGGCACTCGGTGCCGCGTGGCTCAGTGTGTATCTCGTGGCGCTCGTCGGCGCCGCGAACGACCTGATCGCGCTCCGGCTCCATGTCTCGGTCAACGCCGTCACCTGGGCGGTCCGCATCGGCCTCTTCACGGTGCCCGTCATCGTCTTCGTCGTCGCCAAGCGCTGGGCCCTCGCGCTCCAGCGGCGCGACCGGGACCTGGTCCTGCACGGCCGCGAGACCGGCGTCATCAAGCGACTCCCGCACGGTGAGTTCGTCGAGGTGCACCAGCCGCTCGGCCAGGAGAGGCTGCACGAGCTGACGGCCCATGAGCAGTACGAGCCCCTCACCCTCTCCCGAGCGGGCGGCGCGAACGGCGCACCCACCCGCGCCCGGCGCCTGCAGGCACGGCTCAGCCGCGGTCTGTACGGCCCGGGGACCCAGTTCCCGAAAGCCACCGTGGCCGAGTACAAGGAAGTCACCGGCCGCCGGCGGCACTGACGGGGCATCACGGAAATCACGGAGAGCGACGAAGGCGGCTAGCGCATCATCCAGCCCTTGTGAGCGTGGCATCTGTGCGGGGTGTATGTCTTCTCCCTGTTCGGGAGGGCATGTGTCGGACAACCGTGGGCCCTCGCGGCCCGGAGACGCTTCCCGCTCGGTCCGAGATTCGTGTCGTCGGGCGAAGCGGGCACCGCGGTCATGCGGCGGCTCCTGGGTTCGGGCCCATGGGCCCGGTGCGGTGGGTGCGGACAGTCCACGCCGTGCGGTGTGGCGGGCACGAGCACTGTGCGGCCGGGTGGGCCGAACCCCGGGGTCTCTGTCCCCGTCACGCCGGAGCACGGCCGGGGCGCCCGCCCAGGGGGCTCAGCGCCTCGGTGCAGCCGAAGACGGGCACAGGGCGGATGCCCGTTCGAAGCGGCCGACGGCAACCGGCGAGGCATGCGCGGAGGCGGTCTCGGGCCCCGTGGTGCAAGCTTCGAAGAGCAGGGCGGCACCTCGCCGGTGGGCGGCGGTGCGAGGTTCGCGGCACCTCGGCCCGCCCTGGACGGGATGACCTGTACAGGGGTGAGCATGAGTGTGAGGGATCCGAACGCCGGGCACGCGGCAGCTGCGGATCAGGGCGTCGCGGCGGCAGGCGCCGGCGTCGCCGACGGTGATGCGCCCTTGGCGGGATGTGCGGCGCTGGTGACGGGCGCGTCCAGCGGCATCGGTGCGGCCACGGCCTTGTCGCTGGCGCGGCAGGGCGCCGCTGTGGCAGTGGTGGCCCGCCGTGCGGGGCGGCTGGAGGATCTGGCCGCGGTGATCCGTGATCGGGGTGGCTCGTGCAGGGTGCTCACCGCTGACCTCGAAGACGTGGCGCAGGCACGTCGGGCCGTCGAGGAAACCGTGGAGTGCTTCACGCGGTTGGACGTGCTCGTGAACAGCGCCGGTTACGTGGCCATGGGCACCATCGAGGAGGGCGACCCGGCACAGTGGGAGCGGATGGTCGATCTCAACTTCAACGCGGTCCTGCACCTGTCGCAGGCGGCCTTGCCCCATCTGCTCCGCGCGGCGGCCGACGGCCCGCGCGGGGTCGCTGATCTCGTGAATGTCAGCTCGGTCGGAGGCCGGGTGGTGCGCAGGAACAACGGTGTCTATTCGGCGACGAAGCACGCGGTGGGCGCGTTCAGCGAGGCCCTGCGTCAGGAGGTGACGGGAAGGGGTGTCCGGGTGGGGCTGGTCGAGCCGGGTATGACGGTGACGGAGATGGCGACGGGCCCTGGGGCCGCTGCCGCCCGTGGCCTGCCGCAGAACGCCTGGCTGGATGCCGAGGACATCGCCCGCGCCATCACCTTCATGATCACTCAGCCCCCGCATGTGGCGGTCAACGAGATCATGGTCCGCCCCACGGCCCAGGAACACTGACCGTCGACTGAAGTCCCGTTCGGCAGGTGGAACTGTCCTCGTGCGGCCACGATCGTATCCTCATCGGTCAACTCGCCCCTCAGGCACCGGAGTTGCCCCACGAGCCGGCGGTGAGGCAGAGGCCGGCGCACGTGGCCCCTTGATGGCCGGAGAGGGCGCGTTGCCGTACGAGGGGTGTTGACGGGTCGTGATGACACCTTAAGATCCCTGCTGCTCGAAGTACCGATCACCGATCGATATATCGAACAGAGGAATGAGCCGCATGCCTTCAGAAGCCGGAGTGCCCCGCAGAACCGTCCTCACCGTCCTGGGCGCCGCCTCCCTCGCCGGGACCCTCGCCGCCGCTCCCGCCGGGGCCGCCCAGCTCGTCGGTACCACTCCAAGCGCCACCGCCGCGGACCTCCCCGCCGCAGCCGCCCACTGGACCTTCGACGAGGGCTCCGGCACCTCGGCCGCCGACTCCTCCGGAAACGGTCGTACCGCGACGCTCCAGGGGGCGGCCGGCTGGGACACCGCCAAGGTCGGAACCCACAGCCTGAGCCTCAAGGCGGGCGGGAACGCCATGGCGTCCGGGCCGGCCCTCGACACCTCCAAGGCGTTCTCGGTGGGCGCCTGGGTCAACCTCGCTCAACTCGGCGGCTACCAGACCGCCGTCAGCATCGACGGCAAGGTCGTCAGCTCCTTCTACCTGGGGCTGCGCGACGACACCGGCACCTTCGCCTTCGCCCGGCTGGCCTCGGACGCCACCCAGAGTGCCGCGGTGGCGGCCGCCGCCTCCGTGCCCACCACCGACACCTGGACCCACCTGGTCGGCGTCAGCGATCCGACCGCCGGCGTCATCCGCCTCTACGTCAACGGCGTACTGGAGGGGGAGACCGCCTACACCGCGGGCTGGGCCGGCAGCGGCGACACCGCCGTCGGCCGTGCCCTCTACGGCGGTGGCCACGTCGACCAGTGGCACGGCCTGATCGACGACGTGTGGATGTTCCCGGCCGCCCTCACCTCCGACCAGGTCGCGGCGCTGGCCGGGGTCCCGGTCGAGACCACGACGCCGCTGCTGAGCGTGGACGCCGGCAACCCGGCGCACGCCGTGTCGCCCATCCTCCCCGGTTTGATGTTCGAGGACATCAACCACTCCGGCGAGGGCGGCATCTACGCCGAACTGGTGCAGAACCGCTCGATGATGGCCAGTGACACCACGCCCGTCCACTGGTCCGCCGTCGGTGGAACGACCCTCGCACTCGACACCGCCACCCCCCTCAACGCGGCGCTCAACCGTTCCCTCAAGGTCGTACTGCCGAGCGGCACCGGGGCCGCAAACCGGGCCGGCGTGGCCAATGACGGCTTCTGGGGCATACCCGTGCGGCCCCGAACCACCTACACCGCCCGGCTCTTCGCCAAGGCGTCGCGACGCATCGGCCCGCTCACGGTGGCCATCGAGTCGGCGGACGGAGCGACGGTGTACGCGTCCGCCCGCCTGCCCCACATCGGCACCGCCTTCCCCGACCGCCCGTTCGAGCTGACCCTGCGCACCGGTTCGCGCACCCCCGTGGCCGGTGACGCGAGGCTGACCGTCACCACGGCCGACACCGCCGCCGCGGGCGAGACCCTGTGGCTCCAGCACGTGTCCCTGTTCCCGCCCACCTACAACAACCGGCCCAACGGCCTGCGCGTCGACCTGATGGAGAAACTGGTCGCCCTGAAGCCGAAGTTCCTGCGCTTCCCCGGCGGCAACTTCCTCGAGGGCAACACCATCGCGACACGGTTCGACTGGAAGAGCACGATCGGCCCGGTGTGGGAGCGCCCCGGCCACCGGGACGACGCCTGGGGCTACTGGTCCACGGACGGCCTCGGACTCCTCGAATACCTGCAATGGGTCGAGGACATGCACGCCCAGCCGGTCCTCGCCGTCTACGCCGGCTACTCACTCAAGGGCGAACACGTCACCGGCGACGCCCTCGAGCCGTTCGTCCAGGACGCACTCGACGAGATCGAGTACGTCACCGGTCCCGTCACCAGCACCTGGGGCGCACGACGGGCCGCCGACGGGCATCCGGAGCCGTTCCCGCTGGAGTTCGTGGAGATCGGCAACGAGGACTGGTTCGACTCCTCGGGGTCGTACGACGAGCGGTTCGCGGCCTTCTACGACGCGATCAAAGCGAAGTACCCGCAGCTGAAGCTGATCGCCACGACGTCCGTGACGAGCCGCACCCCGGACCTGATCGACGAGCACTACTACCTCGCTCCGTCCGCCGCCCAGGCCTCCACCCACAAGTACGACAACCGGGACCGCAACTCGACGAAGGTGTTCGTCGGAGAGTGGGCCGCGCAGGAGGGCCGCCCCACCCCCGACCTCAACGCGGCGCTCGGCGACGCCGCCTGGCTGGCCGGTCTGATCCGCAACTCGGACCAGGTCCTCATGGAGTGCTACGCGCCGTTGTTCTCGCATGTCAAGAACAACGTCTGGGCCACCAACCTGATCGCCTACGACAACCTGACCAGCTATGTGTCGCCCAGCTACTGGGCACAGCACATGCTGACGAGCAGGCTCGGCGACACGGTGCTGCCGGCCACCGCACGTGCGCTGCCCGGCCTCGCCACCGTGGCCACCCGCTCCGGAAACCGCCTCTACCTCGCGGTCGTCAACTGCGGCACGGAGAAGCTGAACGTGCCGGTCGAGCTGAAGGGGCTGGCCAAGGGCGTCAGGAGGCAGGCCACCGCGACCGTCCTGACCGGACCCTCGCGCACCACCACAAACACGCTGACGGCCCCGGACACACTGGTGCCCAGGACGAGCACGGTCTCCGGCGCGGCAGCATCCTTCACCAGCACCGTGCCGCCGCTCTCGGTCACCGTGCTGGAGCTGGTCCTGACCTGATCGCTCGTGGTCCGACGCGTTGCTTCCCGGCGCACGCCGGTTCCGGAAGCAGCGCTCGCCCCGCGCCGCCTCGACCGTGTCGTCAGCGGTCGACCTGCCCCTCGGACAGCCGATACAGCGCCACGGAAGCGAGGGCCTCGACCTCCTGGTCGGGGCCCTCGTCGCGCCGTCAGCCGCGCCGCCGGGCTTGTCCTGCCGCGCTGCGGACCCATGTCCTCACCCGGATGGTCGAACCGCCGGGCGGACCCTCTCCCTGCCGGTGGCGGCGTGGGGCGGACCGGGTTGCAGCACCGCGACCGCTCTTGGAGGGCTGCTTTCGGCGGGTGATCTTGGCGCGGCCCTCGCAGGATGGTCCCGGCTGCTCAGCCGCGGGAGGACGGCGGCCGGGCGGCCGTTGAACGCCACCCGACCCCCGTATGCAGGGAGCAGCCCCCAGATGGCGATGACGCAGACCTTGATACCGGCGCTCGAGGATGCCCACCACGCCCATGCCGAGGCACGCGACCGACTGCGAGCGGACGCGGCCGTCGCGCCGCCCGGCTCGCACCGGCAGCTGCTCGAGCGCCAGGCCGACGACATGGAACAGCGGGTGCACCGCATCGAACGCCACGTCCGCGGACTGCGGCCCCGCGGCCTGCTCGGCGACGCGACCGACATGGCGCGGTTCGCCGCCCGCACCACCTGGAAGACGGCCACACTCCCGCTGACCATCGGGCAGAAGACCGTGACCGGGGTGATACGCGGCCGCGGGCCGGCCAACGATCGGCAGCTGCTGAGGAACACCGAGGACGAGTACGCGGCCACTGCCCGCGCCCTCGCCGCCACCCGAGCCGGTGAGGTTCTCGCCGACCAGGCCCAGGACCGCGCCACCCTCGACCTGCTCCGGGAACTCCGCGACCAGGACCAGGAGCTGCTGGCCCTGCTCGAGGACGGCCTCGCCCGGCAGGCCCGATCCCTGGCCGCCGCGAGCGACGGCTTCCGCGTGGAACCGACGGCCGACGGCGGCCTCGCCCATGCGGTCACCCGCACGCTGCGGGCCGTCGCCGACCGGATGCGCCACGCCGTACGACCCGGACGGCGTCCCGGCGGCGACGAGGAGCCGGTGGAAGAGAAACCGGAAACGATCTCCGCGGCCGAGCAGATCGAGGGAGCGCTCAGCAGCGAGGAGAGCCTGCCCATCGTCGGCTTCAGCCAGCTCAGCGTCGAGGAGATAGAGCGGCGCCTGCTCGGGCTGTCCGAGTCCGATCTGCACGTTCTCGAGGGATACGAGCGCACGCACGCACACCGCAAGGGTGTCCTGGAGGCCATCGATCGGCTGAGCTCCAGCCGGTTCTGACGGTTTCGAACCGGGCGGCGAGAAGAGCGGGCGGCCGGCTGGTGTGGCGAAGGTGCCGGCCGCCCGGGCGCTGCCCGTCCTCGGCCTCGGGGGGGAGAGGATCAGCGTTCCGTCTTCCACCGTGCACGAGAACAGCGGTACCGGCGAGCCGGACTCGGCTACTGAGGTGATCCTCGCGAAACGCGGGCCTACTGCCGGAAGCCCTTTCGGGTGTGCGCGAGCCCGCCGTTGGCGATGAGCGTCCCGATGCGCCCCCACACCGGCGCCCCTGGCGCCCGCGGATGGGCAGGAGCACCGCGTGTCCGGACGGCTCACGCCGGTCCCGCCGTGGTCTGCCCGACCCGGAGGGAACTGCGCAGCACCACCGTGCGCAGCGGCCGCTCCGTCCCGGCGATCCGGTCCAGCAGCAGGCCGGCCGCCGTCCGCCCCAGGTCGTACGCGGGCACCTGAACCGTGGTGAGGCCGGGCCGCACCAGCGGCCCCCAGGGCACCTCGCCGAACGACAGCACACCGATCTCCGGCGGCCGCAGACCCGCCTCACGCACCGCCTGCAATGCCCCGACGGCCATCAGGTTGTTGGCCGCGAAGACCGCGTCCGGCGGCTGTGGCAGCGCCAGCAGGTCTGCCATGGCCCTGCGCCCGCCCTCGACCTTGAAGTCGGCGTGCCGGGTGTAGTCGTGCAGCAGGTCCACGTCCTCGGCCACAGTGTCCGGCGCGTCGTCCAGGAACCTGCGGAGCGACCTTCGGTAGCCGGCGAGCCGTTCCTCGGCGGTCGAGGCGCCCTTCGGGCCGGTGATACAGGCGATCCGCCGGTAACCGCGGGCCAGCAGGTGTGCCGTGGCCCGCGCGCTGCCCTCCTCGTTGTCCACCAGCACGGCGTCCACTCCGGCCCCGCGGGGGCGGCGGTCCACCGCGACCACGGGGATGCGGCGGCTCAGCAGCGCCGACACATCGGTGCGGCTGCGGGACGCGGCGGCCACGATGACGCCGGCCATCCGCTCGGCGATCGCGATGTCCAGATAGCGCCGCTCCTTGTCGACGTCGCCGTCGGTGTTGCACAGCGCCACCGAGAAGCTGGTCCGCTGGGCGGCGTCCTCGACGCCGCGGGCCAGCGCGGTGAAGAACGGGTTCTCGATGTCCGGGATGAGCAGTCCGATGAGGCTGCTGCGCTGCATCCGCAGCGAACGGGCCACCCGGTTGGGGGCGAAGCCCAGTTCGGCCGCCGCGCGCCGGACCCGTTCGGCGCGCTCGGCCGTGACGCGGCCCCCGTTCAGGACTCGGGAGACCGTCGCGGGGGAGACCCCGGCGGCCCGGGCCACGTCGTTGATCGTCGTCATAGGTCCTCCGACCTCTTGCCCGACCCGTACAGGACTCTTGACACCCTCGGAGATCAAACCCTACGTTCCCTCTGAAAAGGATTTCAAGGGCGTCACCGAGCTACCGCCGCTGTAAAGCGGCCGTTCCTGGAACAAGCTGCATTTGTCGGGGGAGCTTGGTGGGCGCTCTCTTGAAATCGATTTCTATCGACTTCCCCGCACCACCGGAGGCCACTCCATGGCACGCATCGGCCCGCCGTCCCGTTCCGACGGCCGGGACGTCGTACACCGGGCCCATCGGGCCCACGGGACCGAGCCGGCGATCCACGAGGCGGCGCCCGGGCCGGCGCCGCGCCGGCCCGCGGACACCTGACGGACTCGTCGGCCGCCCCGGTCCTGCTCGCACACACGCGTCCCCGGCCCGCCCGGGAATGCCCCAAATCCATTCCTACTACGTCACCTGTGCAACATGGAGGTCCGCAATGGTGCGGATGAACACGGACGGCCCGGCATGAGCGGCGCGCCGCCCGCCCTGCTGCGAATGCGGGGCATCAGCAAGGAGTTCCCGGGCGTCCGGGCGCTCAGCGACGTCGAACTGACCGCCCACCCCGGCGAGGTGGTGGCACTACTCGGCGAGAACGGCGCCGGCAAGTCGACACTGATGAACATCCTCGCCGGGGTGCACGCCGACTACGACGGCAGCATCGAGATCGACGGCGAGCCGGCGCGGATCCACTCACCGAAGCAGGCCCAGCAGCACGGCATCGCGATGATCCACCAGGAGCTCAACCTGGTGCCCGAGCTGTCCGTGTCCGACAACGTCTTCCTCGGCCGCGAACTGCGCACCGCACGCGGCACGCTGGACCGTGCGGCGATGCACGCCCGCACCGCGGAACTGCTGGCCGACCTCGGTCTCACCCTGCCCCCGGGGCGGCTGGTCCGCGACTGCCGCATCGCCGAGCAGCAGCTCGTCGAGGTGGCCAAGGCGCTGAACGGCACCCTGCGGATCCTGGTGCTGGACGAGCCGACGTCCGCGCTCGCCGAGGCCGAGGTGGAGCGGCTGTTCTCCGTCATCCGCCGGCTGGCGGCCCGCGGCGTCGGGCTGATCTACATCTCCCACCGGCTGGAGGAGCTGGAGGAGATCGCGGACTCGGCGACCGTGCTGCGCGACGGCACCTTCGCGGGCCACCGCCCGATCGCCGGCACCGACCGCGCCGAGCTGGTGCGGCTGATGGTCGGACGGCCGTTGGGGGAGCTGTTCCCCAGGGCCCCCGAGCAGCGGTCCGACGGCCCGGTACGGCTGCGCGTGCACGACCTGACGACCACTCCCGCGCCCGCCAGTACCCGTACGCCACTGCACTCGGTCGGCTTCGAGGTGCGGGCCGGGGAGATCCTCGGCGTCGCCGGGCTGATGGGCGCCGGGCGCAGCGAGGTGCTGGAGGCCCTCTTCGGGGCCGGCGACCGGGTGCGCGGCGAGATCACGCTGAACGACCGCCCGTACACCCCGCACACCCCGCGTACGGCGATCCGCCGGGGCATCGCCCTGGTCGCCGAGGACCGCAAGGCGCAGAGCCTGGTGACCGGCAACACCGTACGGTTCAACACCACCCTGGCCGCCCTCGACCGCTATCTCAGGCCGTGGCGCACCGTGGACGCCCGCCGGGAGAAGGCGGCCGCGGCCGGCAAGGTGGCGGAGCTGCGCACCAAGACGCACAGCCTGGACGCCGTGGTCGGCACCCTCTCCGGCGGCAACCAGCAGAAGGTGGTGCTGGCCAAGTGCCTGCTCACCGAGCCCTCGGTGCTGTTGCTCGACGAGCCGACGCGGGGCATCGACGTCGGGGCCAAGGCGGAGATCCACGCCCTGATGGACGCCCTCGCGGCCCAGGGCACCGCGATCATCGCCGTCTCCTCCGAGCTTCCGGAGCTGATCGGCATGTGCGACCGGATCATCGTCCTCTGCGAGGGGCGGCTGACCGGCGAGTTCCATCGCGACCCGGCCCACGGGCCGGCCGCGACCCAGGAAGCCATCCTCACCGCGGCGATGGCACGGCAGAACGTTGTGGCCGGACCACCGGCGGACGGGAACGAGGCAGAGAAATGAGCAAGACACTCCCACCGGCCGAGACGGCCACCGGGACCGGTGAGCACGTCCCGACGCTGCGCGGGCGTCTGTCCCGGGCCCTGCCGGCCCTCGGCTCGCTGCAGAGCTACATCGGACTGCTGCTGGTGGTCGCCGTCGGCATCATCACCAAGGGCCAGGTCTTCTGGAACCAGGACAACCTCACCAACGCCGTCACCGCTTTCGCCTCCCGCGGCATCCTCGCGGTCGGCGTCACCCTGGTCATCCTCACCGCGGGTATCGATCTGTCGGTGGGTTCGGTGCTCGGCATCGGCTCCATGACCGCGGCGATGCTGCTGGTCCACCACGGCCTCTCGCCCTGGGCGATCGTCCCCCTGTGTGCGCTGGTGGGTGCGTTCTTCGGCTTCCTCAACGGAATCGGCACCACCTGGCTGCGCATCCAGTCCTTCGTGATGACCCTGGCCATGCTCTCGGTGGTGCGCGGCATCGACCGGCAGCTGAGCAACAACGTGGCCGTCGGCGTGCAGTTGGTCGACCCCCACGGCCATCTCACGCCCAAGGCCGCCGCGTTCGCCGCGCTGGGCACTCCGGGCCACACCCTGATCGCGGGCATCGGCTACCCGGTGATCGCGTTCGTCGCGGTTTGTGTCGTGGTCCAACTGCTGCTCTCCAGGACCCGGTTCGGCCGGCATGTGTACGCCGTGGGCGGCAACCCCACCGCCGCCCGGCTCTCCGGCGTCAACGTCAACCTGGTGATCATCGTCGTCTTCACGCTCTGCGGGCTGCTGGCCGGCTTCGCCGGTCCGATCGACGCCGCCTACAGTGCCTCGGCCGACCCGCTGGCCGGCACCTCCTACGAGCTGGACGCCATCGCCGCGGCCGTCATCGGCGGCACCAGCCTGGCCGGCGGCAAGGGCACCATCACCGGCACCGCCGTCGGCGCGCTGATCCTCACCCTGCTCGACAACATCCTCGGGCTCAACGCGATCAGCGACAACATGCAGATGATCATCAAGGGTCTCATCGTCGTCATGGCCGTCGTGCTGCAGCGCCCGGGCTTCCTCCAGCCGCTCACCGAGCCGCTGCGTCGCCTGCGTGCCCGCGCCTGACCCTTCCCCGCATCCCGCCGCACCACCGCTCACCCTCACCCTCACCCACGCAAGGAGTCCGCTGTGTCCACTGTGTCCCTGAGCCGCACCGCTGTGGCCGTCGCCGGCGCGGTCGCCACCGTCGCCGCCCTCACCTCCTGCGCCGCCCACGCGCCGGAGACCGCCGCCGCCGGCTCGGACAGCGGCAAGAAGACGTTCGTGGTCGGCTACTCCCAGTCCAACAACGCCGAGCCGTACCGCGCCCAGCTCAACGCGCAGCTCCAGTACTTCGTCAAGAAGTACCCGGACCTCAAGCTGCTGCCCATCACCGACGCGCACCAGGACAGCGCGACCCAGGTGAGCCAGGTGCAGAACTTCATCCAGCAGAAGGTCGACGTCCTGATCCTGTCGCCCAACGAGCCGGCCCCGCTGACCGCCGCGGTGCAGCAGGCCTGCTCCGCGCACATCCCGGTCATCGTCCTGGACCGCACCGTGAACACCGACTGCTACACGTCCTTCATCGGCGGCGACAACTACAAGATCGGCAAGATGGCGGGTGAGGCGGCGGTGCAGGCCCTGCCGCACGGCGGCAACGTGGCCGAGCTGCAGGGCACCCTGTCCGACCAGCCGCAGATCGACCGGGACAAGGGCTTCAGAGACGCCATCGCCGGACACAACATCAACATCGTGTACCACCAGGAGGCGAAGTGGCTGAAGGCCAACGCCACCGCGATCACGCAGCGTTGGCTCGACCAGAACAAGAAGATCGACCTCGTCTACGGTGAGAACGACGACATGGCCCTCGGCGCCGTGCTCGCGGCCCGCGGCGCCGGAAAGGCCGACGGCATCAAGTTCGTCGGCATCGACGGCCTCGCCATCCCGACCGGCGGCATCCGCGCCGTCCAACTCGGCCAGATGTACACCACCTTCATCTACCCGACCGGCGCGCAGGAGGCGGCGGCCACCGCCGAGGCCATCGTGCACGGGAAGACCGTCGGCAAGAAGCAGACCCTGCAGACGACCAGGATCACCAAGGACAACGCCGCGGACGTCTACCAGCAGTACGACATGTCCGCCAAGCTCGGCTGAGCCGGTCCGCCCCGGACACCACCAGGAACCCATGGCGCCCGCCATGGGTTCCTGGTCTGCCGCCCCGCCGTTGTCAGTGGCGGGCGCTACGGTCTGCCCCGTGAACGCAGTACGCGCGGCGCTCGATCATGTGCTGGGCCTCATCGCGGACGCTCCCTGGAGCGCGAACCTGGTCCTGCGCGGCAGCATGGTGATGCCGGCCTGGGTCGGGGACGCGGCGCGCCAACCGGCCGATCTGGACTGGGTGGTGCTGGAGGACGCCGTCGGGGTCGACCTGCTGGACCCGTATCCGTACGTCGACCGGCTCGACGTCGTGCAGCAGTGGCCCGAGGCCGCCGACGGCGCGGCGCGGTACGAGATGTGGACGTACGAGGAGTTCGACACCGGCGGGCAGCGGCCGCTGCTCCCGCCCGAGGGGCTGCACTGGCTCCCCGAGGAGGACGCCGTGGAGCCCGAACCCCCGTACGCCGACCTGCTCGAACGCGTGGCACGGCACCCGGAGGCCGCCCCCGGCCTCCTCCTCGACGCAAAGAAGGCGCGCGTCGACGGCACATGGACCTACGCCGCCTACGACACACCGGGCGTGCGCCTGCTCATCCCCTGGCACGCCGACGGCCTGCCCTCCGGCGAGGTGCGGCTGGACTTCGCCCGCGACGAGACACTGCCCGAACCCCCTGTCTGGACTCTGATACCACGCGGCGACGGCGGTGGCCCCGTCCCGGTGCGCACGGCGAGCCGCGAGCTGTCCCTGGCCTGGAAGCTGCTCTGGCTGCACAACGACAGCCGGGACGGAGGGCGCGCACAGGGCAAGGACCTGTACGACGCGGTCCTCCTCGCCGAGGCGGAAGGCGCCCGGCTCCCACCGCGCCTGCTGCGGAAGGTCTTCGACCGGGCCGCCGGCCCCGCGGACCCGCACACCGCCCTCGACCCGGCCGCGGTGCTGCGTTGGGACGTGGACTGGGCCGCGTTCCGGGACCGTCACCCGGCCGTCCGGGGAAGCGCGCAGGACTGGCTGCGCCGACTTGCCAGGGTGCTGGCTCCCTCCTGAGGCCGTACCGGAAAATCACATGCCCCCGGCCGCCTACCTCTCGTACCGTCATCCCGTACCGAGCGCCGCCACCACCGTACGGCGGCGCCTGTCGTCCGACACCGAGGGGAGCCCGGCCGTGCCCGCACGCACCGCTGTCGCCGCTCCCCGTTCCCGGTACGAGGTGATCCTCGTGTCCCGCACCGTCCGGTGCCCGCTGCGCGGCCGGCACCGGACGCCCGTGACGTCTTTCTGAGCTGGGACGCACGGGTAATCGCGCTGCCCTTTTCCGATCCTCACAGATCCCCAGAAAGGCCCTGGGCCGTGCGCACGAACCTCACCACCCTCGCCGCCGTCCGCAACCTCGGCATCCTCGCCCACGTCGACGCGGGCAAGACCACCGTCACCGAGCGGATCCTGTACGCGACGGGCACCACCCACAAGCGGGGCGAGGTGCACGACGGCACCACCGTCACCGACTTCGACCCGCAGGAACGCGACCGCGGCATCACCATCTTCGCCGCCGCCGTCACCTGCGCCTGGGACGGGCACCGCATCAACCTCATCGACACCCCCGGCCACGTCGACTTCGCCGACGAGGTCGAGCGCTCACTGCGCGTCCTGGACGGGGCGGTCGCCGTGTTCGACGCCGTCGCCGGGGTCGAGCCGCAGAGCGAGTCGGTCTGGCGGCAGGCGGACCGGCACGGCGTGCCGAGAATCGCGTTCGTCAACAAGATGGACCGTGCGGGCGCCGATCTCGACCGGGCCGTGGCGTCCATCCGGCAGCGGCTGCATCCCGTACCGCTCGTCGTCCAGCTCCCCATCGGCGCGGAGGACGGGTTCACGGGTGTGGTGGACCTCGTACGGATGCGCTCGCTGGTCTGGGCCGACGGCGCGGGCACGGCCGTGGCGGGGCCCGTGCCCGAGGCGCTGGCCGAGGAGGCGGTACGGCGGCGCCGGGCGTTGGAGGAGACGGTCGCGGAGCTGCACCCGGCCGCGCTGGAGGAGTTCTGCGACCGGGAGACGCTCGGCGCCGACACGCTCGCGGGAGCGCTGCGCGACCTCACCCGCACCGGGGACGGCGTGGTCGTCCTGTGCGGCTCCGCCTACCGCAACCGCGGTATCGAGCCGCTGCTGGACGCGGTGGTGGCGTATCTGCCCTCGCCGCTGGACGTCCCCGCCGTGCGTGGTGTCCACGAGGGCGCCGGTCAGGAGCGGGCCGCCGATCCCGAAGTGCCGTTCGCGGGGCTCGTGTTCAAGGTGAGCGCGAGCGCCACCGGGCGGTTGGCCTACGTGCGCGTGTACTCGGGCACGATGGAGAAGGGAGACACCGTGTGGGACCCGGGCACCGGGCGCACCGAGCGCGTGGCGCGCATCCTGCGGGTCAGGGCGGACCGGCACGTCCAGCTGGACCGGGCGGTCGCGGGTGACATCGTCGCGCTCGCCGGTGTGAAATCGGCTCGGGTCGGCTCCACGCTGTGCGAGCCCGGCGCCCCGCTGCTCCTGGAACCGCCGGTGGCCGCCGAGCCGGTGGTGTCCGTCGCGGTCGAGGCCCGCCGCGCCACGGACACCGGCCGGCTGGCGACGGCACTGGCACGGCTGGCCGAGGAGGACCCCTCGCTGGTGGTGCGCACCGACGCCGAGACCGGGCAGACCGTGCTGTCCGGCATGGGCGAACTCCACCTGGAGGTCGCGGTGGAGAAGATCCGCCGGGACGGGGGACCGGAGGTGAGTGTGGGCCGGCCGCGGGTCGCCTACCGCGAGACGGTCGTCGAGGGCGTGACCGGGTTTGTGTTCCGGCACGTCAAACAGGACGGCGGGGCCGGGCAGTTCGCCCATGTCGTGCTCGATGTGGAACCGCTCGGCCCCGAAGTCGGCGCCACCGGCTTCGAGTTCCGCTCCGCGGTGGTCGGTGGAGCGGTGCCGCAGGAGTATGTGCGCGCGGTGGAGGCCGGTTGCCGGGACGCGCTCGCCGAGGGTCCGCTGGCGGGGAACCCGGTGACCGGGCTCCGGGTCACGCTCACCGACGGCTCGACCCATGTCAAGGACTCCTCCGACACGGCCTTCCGCACCGCCGGCCGGCTCGGCCTCCGCGAGGCCCTGCGCGCCTGCGCGACGGCACTCCTGGAACCGGTCGCCGAGGTCACGGTGACCGTGCCGGAGGACGCCGTCGGCTCGGTCCTCGGCGACCTGGTGTCCCGGCGTGGCCGGATCGGCGGCTCCGAGACCCGTGGCGGCGCGGCCGTACTGACCGCGACCGTGCCACTGGCCGAACTGTTCGGCTACGCCACGCGGTTGCGCAGCCGCACCCAGGGCCGCGGCACCTTCACGACCCGCCCCACCGGCTACGCCCCGGCATCCCGACCGGTGCCGGTCCGGTAGCGGGGCGGGGCCCGCACCACCAGCCGATGCGGTGGGGTGGTGCGGGCCCCTCCTCCGAGAACACGTCCCACGCAAGCGGGTGGCAAGCCCACGCCACTCCACCCCCGGCTCTCACACCAGCCTCCCCTCCACCGCCGCCCGCCAAGCGGGTCCCGTCGGCTGCTGCGGCGCCGGGCGGGGGCGGTGGCCGCCGGAGCTGAAGAACGCCGCGAGGGGGAGGACCGCAGCGCCGATGGTGACCGCGTCGGGGCCCAGCTTGCCCAGTTCGATGCGGACCCGGCCCGCGGGGTGCCGCAGGGCCCGGGCCAGGGCGTGGGCGCGGACCTGCTCCAGGAAGGCGCCGCCTAGTTGCAGGCCGGCCCAGCCGCCGATCAGGACCCGCTCGGGCTGGAAGAGGTTGATCAGATCGGACAGGCCCGCACCGAGATACTCGGCGGCCTCGGCGAGCACGGCCGCGGCCACGGGATCGGGTTCTCGGCTGCCGTGGGGGTTGGCGGTGGCTGTCTGGTCGGCGGTGTTGCCGCCGTTGGGATCCGCGGCTGCCCGGCCGCCGCCAGGACCGCCCGCGGCCGTCCGGCCGTCCCCCGGCCGGGCCGCGGCCAGCAGTTCGGTCAGCGCCTGCTCCTCGCCCGCCCCGGCCGACGGTCGGCCGCCCGCCTCCCGCCAGCGGGCCACCAGCGCCGACGCCCCCGCATACGCTTCCAGGCAGCCGAGTGCCCCGCACCGGCAGCGGCGCCCCGCGACCCGTACCGTCAGATGCCCCCACTCCACCGCCCGCCCCCGCGCCGCCTCCTCGGTGACCACGCACGCGCCGACACCCGAACCGAACAGCACCACCACCGCGTTGCGGGCTCCGCGCCCGCCGCCGAACCACATCTCCGCCTGCCCCAGCGCCTTCGCGCCGTTGTCGATGAAGTACGGGACGTGCGAGGGAAGCGGGACAGCGGCGCGCAGCAGCCGTTCCAGCGGTACCGCGTCCCAGCCGACCGTCTGGCCGTACACGACCGCGCCCCGCCGCCCGCCGTCCTCGACGATGCCGGGCACGCCGACGCCGACGCCGAGCAGTTCGCCGGATGCGAGCCCAGCCGTGCGCAGTACGTCCGCGATGCCGTCGGCGACATGGCCGACGACGGCCTCGACGTCGTATCCGCGCGGCCCCAACGGGCGTTCGGCTCGGGCGAGTTCGGCGAGGCCGAGGTCGAGCAGCTCCACCCGGACCCGGGTCTCGCCGACGTCCACCCCGATCAGCCGCCCGCTGTCCGGCCGTATCCGCAGCAGGCGGCTCGGCCGGCCCGCGTCCGTGTCGACCGCGCCGGCCTCCTCCACCAGGCCGTCGGCGAGCAGTCCGGTCACGACGTTGCTGACGGAGCCTGAACTCAGGCCGGTCGCCGGGCCCAGCGCATGCCGGCTCATCGGCCCGTCGACATACAACCGTTGCAGAACGGCGCCCCGGCTCTCCCGTCGCAGGTCACGCACCGTACGGCCGCCCACCGCTGCCACCTGGCCTCCCTGTTTCCGGACCGTTCGGCGGTTTGCCGCTGCCGGATCTCTTGACGAGCGTTTCTCCTGAGGTTTAACTCACGTCCTAAATTAAGCCATGAGGGGGCTTCGGGTGGCGAACGGGTGTCGACCCCCGTGAGCAGCCTCGGGTCCTCGACTCCCGGAAAGGGACACCAGGAGCCATGCGCAGCATCCGAGCCGCGGCCACAGGCGCCGTCACCCTGTCTCTCGTCCTCGCGGCCACGGCCTGCGGAGGCGGCTCGTCAAGCGGCGGCGGGTCCAACGACTCGCCGAAGACGCTGACGTACTGGGCCTCCAACCAGGGCGCCAGCATCGCCGTCGACAAGCAGGTCCTCCAGCCCGAACTCGACAAGTTCCAGAAGCAGACCGGAATCAAGGTGAAGCTGGAGGTCGTGCCCTGGTCCGACCTGCTCAACCGGATCCTCACCGCGACCACCTCGGGTCAGGGCCCGGACGTGCTGAACATCGGCAACACCTGGAGCGCCTCGCTGCAGTCGACCGGCGCGCTGCTGCCGTGGGACGCGAAGAACTTCGCGAAGATCGGCGGCAAGGACCGGTTCGTCGACTCCGCGCTGGGCTCGACCGGTGCGGCGGGCAAGGACCCGGCCGCGGTCCCGCTCTACTCGATGGCGTACGCCCTCTACTACAACAAGAAGATCTTCGCCGACGCCGGGATCAAGCAACCGCCCGCCACCTGGGCCGAGTTGGTTGCCGACGGCAAGAAGATCCAGGCCAAGGGCAAGTCCGCGCTCGGCGCCGAGGGCTCGAACCTGTCGGAGAACATCCACCACGTCTTCGTCTTCGCCAAGCAGCACGGAGCCGACTTCTTCACCGCCGACGGCAAGCCCGACTTCACCAACCCCAAGGTGGTCGAGGCGGTCAAGAGTTACGTCGACCTCATGGCGAAGGACAAGGTCATACCGGCCGGCGACGCCGAGTACGCGCAGAACCAGTCCGTCAGCGACTTCGCCAAGGGCAAGCAGGCCATGCTGCTGTGGCAGTCCGCCTCCGCCAACCTCAAGTCCCAGGGCATGAGCGAGGACGCCTACGGCATCGCGCCCGTCCCCGTGATCTCCGGCACCCCCGGCACCGGCACCCAGGTGAACTCGATGGTCGCCGGCATCAACCTCGCCGTCTTCAAGAACACCCACAACCTGGACGGCGCCACCAAGTTCGTGAAGTTCATGACCTCCGACGACGAGCAGAAGATCCTCAACACGGCCTACAGCTCCATCCCGCCGGTCAAGTCCGCGCAGGCGGACGCCGCGTTCGGCGCCCCCGCCACCGCCGTGCTGAAGAACACCCTCGCCACCAGCGCGGCCGCCCTGCCGCAGGTCGCGTCCGAGTCGCAGTTCGAGACGGCGGTCGGTACGGCCGTCAAGGACCTGTTCGCCGACGCCGCCGCCGGGCGCGCGGTGACCACCGACTCGGTCAAGGCCGCGCTGCAGAAGGCCCAGCAGCAGATGCCGGCGGCGTGAGCACGAAGATGACGACCACCGCGTACAAGGAGCCGGTGGCGCAGGCACCGTCCGGTGCGGCGAAGCGCGAATCCCGCGGCCGCACCGGGCGGCTCCGCCGCGTGTCCCTGCCGTACCTCCTGCTCCTGCCCGCCCTGCTGCTCGAACTCCTCGTCCACCTGGTGCCGATGGTCATCGGCATCGTGATGAGCTTCAAGGAGCTCACCCAGTTCTACATCCGCGACTGGAGCACCGCGCCCTGGTCCGGCCTCGGCAACTACAAGGTGTCGGTGGACTTCAGCGCGCCCGTCGGGGACGCGCTGCTGCACTCCTTCTTCGTCACCGTCGGCTTCACCCTGCTGTCGGTCGGCCTGTGCTGGCTGATCGGCACCGCCGCCGCGATCTACATGCAGGACACCTTCCGCGGCCGCGGACTGCTCCGGGCCCTGTTCCTGGTGCCGTACGCCCTGCCGGTCTACGCGGCCGTCATCACCTGGGTGTTCATGTTCCAGCACGACAACGGCCTGGTGAACCACGTCCTGCACGACCAGCTGCACCTCACCGGCAAGCCTTCCTTCTGGCTCATCGGCGACAACAGCTTCTACGCGCTGCTGACCGTGTCGGTGTGGAAGGGCTGGCCGTTCGCGTTCCTCATCGTCATGGCCGGGCTGCAGAACATCCCCCGGGAGCTGTACGAGGCCGCCGCGCTGGACGGCGCCGGGATGTGGCAGCAGGTCCGCCGCATCACCCTGCCGTCCCTGCGCCCGGTCAACCAGGTGCTGATCCTGGTGCTCTTCCTGTGGACGTTCAACGACTTCAACACGCCGTACGTGCTGTTCGGCAAGTCCGCCCCCGAGGCCGCCGACCTCATCTCGGTCCACATCTACCAGGCGTCCTTCGTCACCTGGAACTTCGGCACCGGTTCGGCCATGTCCGTTCTGCTGCTGCTCTTCCTGCTGTTGGTGACGGGCGTCTACCTGCTGTTCACCTCGCGCGGACGGAGGGCCGCCGATGTCTAGCCCACCCCTCGCCTCACCGATGCGCAACTCGCCGATGGCGCCGCCGCGTTCCTTCATCTGGTCCCGGCGGATCTTCCTCACCCTGCTCACCGGTTTCGTGCTGATCCCGGTGTACGTGATGGTCTCCAGCTCCCTGAAGCCGCTCGCGGACGTGACCGGCAAGTTCCGCTGGCTGCCGAGCGGCCTGACCATCCGCCCGTACATCGACATCTGGTCGACGGTCCCGCTCGCGAAGTACTTCATGAACTCGCTGATCGTGGCGGGCGCGGCGACGATCTGCTCGGTCGTCATCGCGGTGTTCGCGGCGTACGCGGTCAGCCGCTACGACTTCCGGGGCAAGCGCGTCTTCACCGTGACGGTCCTGTCGACGCAGATGTTCCCGGGCATCCTCTTCCTCCTCCCCCTGTTCCTGATCTACGTCAACATCGGCAACGCCACCGGCATCGCCCTGTTCGGCTCCCGAGGCGGCCTGATCCTGACGTATCTGACCTTCTCCCTCCCGTTCTCCATCTGGATGCTGATCGGGTACTTCGACTCGGTGCCGCGCGACCTGGACGAGGCGGCGCTGGTGGACGGCTGCGGCCCGCTCGGCGCGCTGCTCAGGATCGTCGTACCGGCCGCCGTCCCCGGCATCGTCGCGGTCGCCGTCTACGCCTTCATGACCGCGTGGGGCGAGGTGCTCTTCGCGTCCGTCATGACCAACGACACCACTCGCACCCTCGCCGTCGGCCTCCAGGGCTACTCCACCCTCAACGACGTCTACTGGAACCAGATCATGGCCGCCTCGCTGGTCGTCAGCGTGCCCGTGGTGGCCGGCTTCCTGCTGCTGCAGCGCTATCTCGTCGCCGGTCTGACGGCGGGCGCCGTCAAGTGACCCGAGCGACCAACACCCCTGATCCCGAAGGGACTTCCGTGTCCGAACGCATCGACCTCGCCGCACTCCCGCACGACTTCCTGTGGGGCACGGCCACCGCGGCGTACCAGATCGAGGGAGCCGTCGCCGAGGACGGCCGTACGCCCTCGATCTGGGACACCTTCTCGCACACCCCGGGGAAGACCGCGAACGGCGACACCGGCGACGCCGCCTGCGACCACTACCACCGCTGGCGCGAGGACATCGGCCTGATGCGGCAACTCGGCCTGAACGCCTACCGGTTGTCGGTGGCCTGGCCACGCGTGCTCCCCGGCGGGACGGGGGCCGTCAACCCCAAGGGCCTCGCCTTCTACGACGCGTTGGTGGACGCCCTGCTGGAGGCCGGCATCACCCCGTCCGTCACCCTCTACCACTGGGACCTGCCGCAGGTCCTCCAGGACCGCGGCGGCTGGCCCGAGCGGGACACCGCCTTCGCACTCGCCGAGTACGCCTCGGCGGTCGCCACCCGCCTCGGCGACCGGGTCAAGCTCTGGGCCACCCTCAACGAGCCGAGCTGCTCGGCCTGGATCGGCCACCTGGAGGGCAAGATGGCCCCCGGCTGGACGGACCTCACCGCCGCCGTCCGCGCATCCGCCCACCTGCTGCTGGGCCACGGCCTCGCCACCCAGGCGATCCGCGCCGCGGCGCCCGGCGCCCAGGTCGGCATCGTCAACAACCTCTCCACCGTGCACGCGGCCACCGACCGCCCCGAGGACATCGCGGCCGCCCGCCGCCACGACGGCCATGTCAACCGCTGGTGGCTCGACCCGGTGCACGGCCGCGGGTTCCCGGCCGACATGCTTGAGACGTACGGCGTCGAACCCCCGCTGCGAGCAGGCGACTTGGCGACGATCTCGGCCCCGCTGGACTGGCTGGGCCTGAACTACTACTTCCCCGCGTACATCGCCGACGCCCCCGACGGCCCGGTGCCGTACGTCCGCGCGGTGCGCCGCGAGGGCGTTGCGCGCACCGGCATGGACTGGGAGATCGACGCGAGCGGCATCGAGACGCTGCTGCTGCGGCTCACCGAGGAGTACGGCGCCCGGAAGATCTACGTCACCGAGAACGGTTCCGCCTTCCCGGACGTGGTCCGCCCCGACGGCAGCATCGACGACCCCGAACGCCAGGACTACCTGGAGCGCCATCTCGCCGCCTGCGCCTCGGCCGTGAGCAAGGGCGCCCCGCTCGCCGGCTACTTCGCCTGGTCCCTGCTGGACAACTTCGAGTGGGCGTACGGCTACGACAAGCGCTTCGGCCTGGTCCACGTCGACTACCGCACCCAGGTGCGCACGATCAAGGGCAGCGGACACAGGTACGCGGACATCGTCCGTGTACACCGCGGCCAGGCACGCCGGGCCGCCTGAGCCGGGCCCGGCCGGCCGGTGGGCACGGGAAGGGAGCCCGCGCCCACCGGCCCCACAATCGCCCTCTGCGCTGTCATGCACGTGGACCGGAAATACCCCTCCACCCGTGCGGGTGGAGCAGAAGGGATAGCTGGTCGGCTGTTCCAAGATCCCGTACCCGGCGGTGCGAAGCGCGCTTCTGCCCGGGCCATCGCCAGGCCGGCCTCGCCCGCTGCCCGGGCGGGCCCCCGGTTTGTAGGGACCAGGGCTCCGGCCGGGCAGCGGGCGAGGTCCGGGCCAATCGGCTACTCCGGGGGTGTGGGGGTCTCGGGGGTGCGGTACATCGCCTGGACGTCCAACTCGAGCTGGATGGTCGGGCCGACGACCGCGATGCCGCGTGCCAGCATCGAACGCCAGTTGAGAGTGAAATCCTCGCGGTGCAACTCCGTCTTCGCCAGTGCCGCGCAGCGGAGTTCCTGCTCGTAACCGCCGTTCACCGTACCGAGGTACGTCGTGTCGAGGCTCACGGACCGGCTCATGCCGTGCATGGTGAGCGTGCCGTTCAGCGTCCACCTGGAGCCGCCGCGGTAGACGAACCGGGTGCTGGCGAAGTCGATGTACGGATAACGCTCGACGTCGAGGAAGTCCGCGGAACGGAGGTGGTTGTCGCGGGTCTTGTTGCCCGTGGTGATGCTGGAGGCGTCGATGCGCACCGACACCTGGGAGTCGGCCATGTCCGATGCGATGCGGATGCCGCCGTCGAAACGGGTGAAGCGGCCGTGGACGTGGGCCATGCCCACGTGTTTGGCGATGAATCGGATCGCGGTGTGCGGTGGGTCGAACAACCAGGTGCCGGGCGGCGGAAGTTCCAGCTGACGGGCGGGCAGCAGCGCGATACGGGCCAGGGAGTGGACGAGCCCGTCGGCAATGTCGACGTTCTCGCGGGCGGGCGTGAGCCCCTCCGACACGGCCATCACGCTGTAGGAGCCCGGCGGCAGCGTCACCATGAACAGGCCGTACGGGTCAGTGGTGCCGCGAGTCACGACGCGGTGGCTGTCCAGCGCGGTCACCGTGACCTCGGCACCGCCCATGGGCTGCCCCAGGGGATCCACGACCTCGCAGCCGTAAGCGCCCGCACCGGCCGGCAGCGGTACCGACAGACCCGTGGCACCGGAAGCACCGCGGGAACGCCGACGTCGGAGCAGTCCGAGGGCCATGCTGTGCACCTTTCTTCACGCCTGTCACCACTGCGAGGCCCGCTCATCTGTCGGCGTTCGTGGTCACCGAGATGGTCCAGGTTCTGGTTGCAGGCGCGATGAGATTTACTATTCAACGATCATAGGGCAGGCGGTGGGGAGCAGTGCTTCACTTGTGCCGGAGCCGCAGCAAGGCTCTCTGAAGTGCTCGGCCACGGCGTATGGCCTCAACTACAGGCGCTGCCAAGGTGTTTCGGGTTCGCGCTTTGCATCGCTGCTGCGGGGAAGGGGACCGGAACTGCCGCGACGTTCACGCACTGCCCGCGATGTCGCCACACACACCACACATCCACCGTCGCCGCAACCTGCCGCCGGCGGTTGGACGGGAGGCGGACCCAGGTCCCGCTCCGGGGAACCGCTTGCCGCCGGAGTGATGTGCCGCGAGGTGCTCTTCGAGCACGACAAGCTGTGTGTGGAGATGGCGGACCGGGTCAGCGCACCCCGGACCATCGCCAACACATGCTGGCGGCCAGGCGGCGTCTTGTCGCCGTCGTCCCCTCGCGGGAGTACCGGGCCGAGGCCGTCACCGACGGCCATGGGGTTCGCTGGACCAGGAGACGTACGGGCTGTCGCGAGCCCTGATGCAGGCGACGAAGAGCAGACAGCGTTCGGACATCAGGTCCGTCCCGAGCTGCGTGGCGTCCGCCTCTGGCGGCGTGACCGCTTTCGGGAAGGGCAGCGCGCCGTCGTTGGTGTCGATCACCGCGACGCAGCGGAACTCCAGACCCTCGAACGAGTGCATGGTCCCGACTCGCACGGCCTCCGCTTCCCCCGCGGCGTCGACTGGTCGCAGCGCTGCGGCGGGGATGCCGGCGGCCTTGAGGCGGGCCACGGTCCTGGCGCACGTCTTGTTGAATCTGGTGCTGTGCTGACGCCTATCTCCCCGGCGCCGACACCGGCCCCCGTCCACGCCCGCACCTGGGCGACCAGGGCATCCAGTTCCTCGTCCCCGGTCTTCGCACACTGCACGGCGGGCCCGTCGCCGTGCAGCGCGGAGCGGAACCCGAGCAGGGTCTCGTCGCGGCGCTCGTCCTCCAGCTGGGCGATGGGCCGGCCGACGAGCAGGGCCGTGGAGCAGTGAAGTATCTCCTGAGTGCTGCGGTAGTTCTTGCGCTGCTTCACCGACCGCCCCGTTGTCTTGATGCCGAAGGCTGTCCTGCGCCTCATGAGTCTCCTCGCGGTAGCGCGCGGCCGTACCAGCGCACTGACTGCGGACGAGGAGGTGATCGCAGAGGACCCGGCCGCGCCCACGCTCGTCGGAACAGCAGTGCAAGAGCTTCGCACGGAGAATGGTGTCGAGATCTACGCGATCTACGAAAGCCGCCGCGTCAACACCTACTACGACCCTTCTTCTCGCACGGTGACGATTCCCGCCGGACCTGGCCGCGGCGAGTACGACACCCCGAGCGGGGCCGCAGTCGCCGTGGTGCGCGCCCTCAATCCGCACGTCAATCCGAATCGCAACGGATGGTCCTTCTGGATCGTCACCGTCACAGGGCAGCTGTTGCAGAGCCTCCGGTAGACGATGTCACGACTGTTCGAGCTCCGCCTGCTTGACGCCACGCTTGTGGAGCCTTACACACCTGCGGCGCGAAGGCGGGCCCCATGCCCGGCGATCGCGCCGCTTCAGACCGGGAAGGGCCCGGACCGGCAAACCGGTCCGGGCCCTTCCCGATGCCGGAGGCCGTCGCTCAACGCCCCACCAGCTCCAGCACCTTCCCCCCGGTCGCCGCCTCCACCGAGATGCGCGAGGTGCGCCACAGCCACCGCACGTCCCGGCCGAAGGACCACAGCAGTGAGCCCAGGGCGACGAGCACGACCGCGAGGTTCGCCAGGTGGGGGAGGAGTTCGGCGCCGGCCAGGAGCAGGGCGATGCCCTGGATCGCGGCGACGGTCTTGCGGGCGAAGGACGGCGGCAGGGGGGCGTTCAGCCAGGGGGCGATCCGGGCCGCGGCGACGAAGGCGTAGCGCATGCCGCCGATCAGCAGGACCCACGGACCGAGTTGCGTGGACACGTACACGCTCAGGACCAGGATCAGGAACGCGTCCACCTCCATGTCGAAGCGCGCGCCCAGCGCGGTCGACGTCCCGGTGCGGCGGGCCACCTTGCCGTCCACCCCGTCCAGCAGCAGTGCCACGGCGGTCAGGCCGACCAGCAACGTCACCGGCGGCGCGCTCTCGAAGGAGTCGGCGACCAGGGCGGTCACTCCGCCCACCAGGGTCGCCCGGCCGAGCGTCACGCGGTTGGCGGGGCCGAAGGTGCGCAGGCAGGAGCGGTGCAGGGCCCGGGAAAGGACCGCCCAGGTGGCGAACGCGAACGCCAGGCCCGTAAGCCAGCCGGCCGGCCCCATGCCTATCGCCGTTCCGAGCAGGGCCAGCAGCAGGAGCTGGATGCCCGCTCCCACCGCGGTCTCCTGCTGAGGCCTGGCGTCATACGTGTTGTTCAGGGCCACCGCACACCCTCCGGCCGAGTGACAGAGTCGATCAACGCCGCGTACTGTGCGCGGCCTGTGCACTTCTCGGTACGTGAACAACTTCCCTACTGTTCAGGAGGATGCCGATGAACCGCTCGGCCCGCGCGTTCTGGCTTCGCTCACCGGGCCACGGTGAGCTGCGCGACATCACCCTCGCGGAGCCCGCCGAGGACGAGGTCCTGGTGCGCGCCCTGTACTCCGGGGTGAGCCGCGGCACGGAGACGCTCGTGTTCCGTGGCGGGGTGCCGGAGAGCCAACACGCCGTGATGCGGGCGCCGTTCCAGGAGGGCGACTTCCCGGGCCCGGTGAAGTACGGCTACCTCAGCGTCGGCGAGGTGGAGGAGGGACCGGCCGAGCTGGTCGGGCGTACGGTCTTCTGCCTGTATCCGCATCAGAGCCGTTACGTCGTTCGGGTGAACGCCGTGACCGTCGTGCCCGAGCGGGTGCCCGCCGAGCGGGCCGTGCTCGCCGGCACGGTGGAGACCGCCGTGAACGCCCTGTGGGACGCGGCGCCGCTGATCGGCGACCGGATCGCGGTGGTCGGCGGCGGCATGGTCGGCTGCTCGGTGGCCGCCCTGCTGGCCCGCTTCCCCGGCGTCCGGCTGCAGCTCGTCGACGCCGACCCGGAACGCGCCAAGACCGCCGAGGCGCTCGGCGTGGACTTCGCGGCGCCCGACTCCGCCCTCGGCGACTGCGACCTCGTCGTGCACGCCAGCGCCACCGAGGCCGGTCTCACCCGCGCGCTGCAACTCCTCGCTCCCGAGGGTACGGTGGTGGAACTGAGCTGGTACGGCGACCGGCGCGTCGCCCTGCCGCTCGGCGAGGCGTTCCACTCCCGCCGGCTCACCGTGCGCAGCAGCCAGGTCGGCACCGTCTCCCCGGCCGCCCGCGCAGGCCGCGGTTACGCCGACCGGATGGCGCTCGCCCTCGACCTGCTCGCCGACCCTGCGCTGGACGCGCTCATCACCGGGGAGAGCGCTTTCGAGCAACTCCCGGACGTCATGCCGAGGCTCGCCTCGGGCGAGATCCCCGCCCTGTGCCACCGGATCCGGTACGCCGGGACGGGCCTGACCTGAGAAAAGAGTGAGAGTGGGCTGAACACGGGGAACCGAAGAGCCGTACTACACGGCATCCCCCGGCGGGTAAGGACAGGGGGACCAGACGCGTCGTACCTGGAGGGTCGTCCGTTGTTCAGCATCACCGTCCGCGATCACATCATGATCGCCCACAGCTTCCGCGGCGAGGTGTTCGGGCCCGCGCAGCGCCTGCACGGCGCAACGTTCCTCGTGGACGCCACCTTCCGCCGCGAGCAGCTGGACGAGGACAACATCGTGGTCGACATCGGCCTGGCCACGCAGGAACTGCGCCTCATCACCGCCGAGCTGAACTACCGCAACCTCGACGACGAGCCCGACTTCGCCGGCGTCAACACCTCCACGGAGTTCCTCGCCAAGGTCATCGCCGACCGGCTCGCCGAACGCGTCCACAAGGGCGCGCTCGGCGAGGGCGCCAAGGGCCTCGCGGGCATCTCCGTCACCCTGCACGAGTCGCACATCGCCTGGGCGAGTTACGAGCGTGGCCTGTGACCGGGGCGACCACGGAGCGGTCACGGCTGTCCTACGTCCCGGCGCAGCTCACAGCCGCCGCCGTCGAGAAGGCCGGAATCATCCCCATGTCCCTGCGCACCGTGCACTTCGTCCTGCCGGGCGGCATCGACGACCCGGCCGCGCCGAGCGGCGGCAACGCCTACGACCGCCGGGTCTGCCTGGACCTGCCCGGCTTCGGCTGGCAGGTCACCCGGCACCCCGCGCCCGGCACTTGGCCGCGCCCCGACCAGGCCGCCCGCGACCAGCTCGCCCGCATCCTGAGGGACCTGCCGGACGACGCGGTGGTACTGCTGGACGGGATCGTCGCCTGCGGCGTCCCGGAGGTCGTCACCCCGCACGCCGACCGGCTGCGCCTCGCCGTGCTCGTCCACCTCCCGCTGGGCGACGAGACGGGCCTCGCCCCGGCCGTCGCCGCCGACCTCGACGCCCGCGAACGCGCCGTGCTGCGCGCCGCGCCCGCCGTCATCGCCACCAGCGACTGGGCCGTACGGCGGCTCGTCTCCCATCACGGACTGGCCCCCGAACGGGTGCATGTCGCCGCGCCCGGCGCCGACATCGCGCCCCTCGCGCCCGGCACCGACGGCGTCTCCCGGCTGCTGTGCGTGGCCGCCGTCACCCCGCGCAAGGGCCAGCACCGGCTCGTGGAGGCCCTCGCGGCGGTACGGGACCTGCCGTGGACCTGCGAGCTGGTCGGCGGACTCGGCCACGATCGCGCGTACGTCGCACAGTTGCGCGAGACGATCGCCGGATACGGCCTCGCCGACCGGCTGCACCTGACCGGCCCGCGCTCCGGCGCCGACCTCGACGCCACCTACGCCGCCGCCGACCTGATGGTCCTCACCTCCTACGCCGAGACCTACGGCATGGCGGTCACCGAGGCCCTGGCCCGCGGCATCCCGGTGCTCGCCACCGACGTCGGCGGACTGCCGGAGGCCGTCGGCCGCGCCCCCGACGGCGGGGTGCCCGGCATCCTCGTCCCGCCGGAGGACCCCGGCGCGCTCGCCGCCGAACTGCGCGGCTGGTTCGGCGAGCCCGACGTACGCCGCCGGCTCAAGTCCGCCGCCCGCGGCCGCCGCGCCGCGCTCGACGGCTGGGCCGCCACCGCCCGCAGCCTGGCCGGAGTCCTCGCACGGCTCCCCGAAGCTCCGAGGAGGGCGGCATGACCGCGCAGGAGACCACGACGAACGGCATGGCGTCGATCCCGGCCCAGGCCGGACCGAGGGAGGTGGGTCCCGTGCGCAGGGCCGAGGACGAGCGGAACCCGGCACTCGAGGCCGGTCACGAGGAGCCCGGCGTCCCGGGCGGCCCGACGGCTTCGGAGGCGTCCGGTACGGCGGAGAGGGACGGCGCCTTCGGGGCGGCGAACGGTACCGGGGCCCCGGTTCGAGAGGCGGTGTCCGGGAGAAGCGGTGCGGGGCGGTTCGACGGCGTTGCCGACGACGGGGAGCGCGGTACGGATGCCTCGGTCGTCGCCGGGGCCGGACCCGTAGGCCGACCCGGTGAACGGGCCACCGTACGGCTGCGGCACGGCGAACCCGAGGAAGCGCCCCGGTACGCGCCCGAATGGCTCAGGCTGCGGGAAGGGGCCGATGCGGCCGCCCGGGCACAGGACCTGCTGGACCCCTTGCGGATCCGGCTGGCGAACCTGCCGGGCCGCACCGGCGCGCTCGCCGTGCACGACCTGGGCTGTGGCACCGGCTCCATGGGG
This sequence comes from Streptomyces sp. NPDC002076, assembly GCF_053593835.1. Taxonomy (NCBI): domain Bacteria; kingdom Bacillati; phylum Actinomycetota; class Actinomycetes; order Kitasatosporales; family Streptomycetaceae; genus Streptomyces; species Streptomyces sp. NPDC002076. The sequence goes on along the minus strand of NZ_JBSFDI010000023.1, from coordinate 108,126 downwards.
CGCTGGCTCGCGCCCCGCCTGGACGGCGCCCAGCACTGGGTCCTGCACGACCGCGACCCCTACCTGCTGCACTTCGCCGCCGTGGGCTCCCCGCACTCCGCCGCCGACGGCAGCAGCGTCACCGTCGAGACCCGGCGCGGTGACGTCGCCCGGCTGACGCCGGACGCGCTGGCCGGGGCCTCGCTGGTCACCGCCTCCGCGCTGCTCGACGTGCTCACCCGCGAGGAGATCGGCACCCTCGTCGACGCCTGCGCCGGGGCCGGCTGCCCCGCGCTGCTCACCCTGTCGGTCGCCGGACGCGTCGAACTCACCCCCGCCGACCCGCTGGACACGGAGATCGCCGAGGCGTTCAACGCCCATCAGCGGCGCGCCGGGCTGCTCGGCCCGGACGCGGTCACCGTGGCCTGCGAGGCGTTCGCCGCACGCGGGGCCGCCGTAAGCGTGCACCCGAGCCCTTGGCGGCTCGGCCCCGAACAGGCGGCGCTGACCGAGCAGTGGCTGCGCGGCTGGGTGGGCGCGGCCGTGGAACAACGGCCCGAACTGCACGACCGCGCCGAGCGGTATCTGCGGGACCGGCTCGCCGCCTGCGCGGCCGGTGAGCTGCGGGTCGTGGTCCACCACAGCGACCTGCTGGCCCTGCCCCGGCCGACGGGCGGCGCGTCATGAGTTCGCGGCCGGTGACGCCCTCCGGCACGGCGCACGCACGCGTGCACGATCCGGCAAGGGGCCACGTGCGCGGGCACGACGGCGGTCCGGCGGATGTGTGCGTGTACGGTGCCGGCACGATCCACACGCGTGTGCCGCGTGGGGGCACGGCGCAGGCTGAACGACCGTCATCGCACCCGGAGCCGTCGTCGCCCTCGCTCTCGGTACCGCCGGCTGCTGAATCCACCCCCGAGCCCTCGCAACCCCCGCAGGCCTCCGCCTCCCGGCGCCCGCGCTTGCGTGCGCTGCGGACGCACTTCGGCACGGCTGCCGGGGCGGTCATCCTCGGGGCCCTGTTGTGGCGGCTGGGTACGGGCGTGCTCGTCGACGGGCTGCGGCGGATCGACGCCGTGACGGTGCTGGCCGCGCTGGGCATCGGCGTGGTGACCACCGTGCTCAGCGCCTGGCGCTGGCAGTTGGTGGCTCAAGGGCTGCGCATCCGGCTGCCGCTCGGCCCCGCCGTCGCCGACTACTACCGGGCGCTGTTCCTGAACGCTGCGCTGCCCGGCGGGATCCTGGGCGATGTGCACCGGGCGGTCCGGCACGGACAGAGCGCCGGTGACCTGCGGCGCGGGGTGAAGGCCGTCGTACTGGAACGCGTCGCTGGGCAGCTCGCGCTGGCCGTGCTCGCCGTGGTGGTGCTGCCGACGCTGCCGTCGCCGGTGCGCGCCGAGGCCCGCGACTTCGCCCCGCTGGTCGCCCTCGGGTTGGCCGGTGCGCTCGCCGTCGCCCTGGCCGTGCGGATGAACCACGCGTCCGCCCGCCGGGCCGGCGGCCTGCGCACCGCCCTCGGCGAGGCGCGCCAGGGCCTGTTCTCCCGCCGGGGCGGGCCGGGCATCGCGCTGTCCTCGGCCGTCGTCCTGGCCGGGCACGTGGCGATGTTCGTCGTGGCGGCCCGGGTCGCCGGCTCCGCCGCCTCCGCCGCGCAGTTGGTGCCGCTCGCGGTCCTCGCCCTAGTCGCCATGGGACTGCCGCTGAACGTCGGCGGCTTCGGGCCCCGCGAGGGCGTCACCGCCTGGGCGTTCGGCGCCGCGGGGCTCGGTGCGAGCACCGGGGTCGCTGTCGCCGTCGTGTACGGCGTGCTGAGCTTCGTGGCGAGCCTGCCCGGCGCCGTCGTCCTCGCCGTGCGCTGGTACGCCGGCCTGCGCGCCGACACCGCCATGGCGGACCCCGCCACGACGGACCCCGCCAAGTTGGACAAGGCCGCGCCCCAACCGACGGACCCCGACCCGGTCTCCGCGCCGGACCGTCCGCGGCCGGCGCAGCACCCTGCGCCCGCACAGGGCGACGCGCCGGGACAGGCCACCGCGCCCGCGAAGGACTACCCGCGCCGCGCCCCGGACGTGAGCAGTGCGAAATACGACTCGAAGGATTCCGCCAGGCTCGCCAGCAGTTCCTTCCCCTTTTCCGCCGACCCCAGGGAAGGACGGCCGATGACGCCCGATTCGGTATAGGCGGACATTCCCACTGTGAGCAGATGACGACGGTCGTCAGCGGTGAAATCGGCGGACTCGTAACCAGGGCGGACGAATTCGGGATGAGCGTGCAGAAGAATCGAGGTCTCGATTTCCCCCGCGTGCATGTCGGTGAGCAGCGAGGTGCGCACCCCCGCCCGTTCCCGGGCCCACTCCCAGTCCTCGACGGCCGGGAACAACGCCATTCGCTCACCGCGCGCGGAGGCCTCCTGGACGACGTTGCCGAGCACGTAGTTGCCGCCGTGCCCGTTGACCACGACGAGCGCGTCGACGCCCGAGCGGCGCAGCGACGCCGCGATGTCCGAGACCACCGCATGGAGGGTCACGGCGGAGATGCTGACGGTCCCCGGCCAGTCCGCGTGCTCGTGCGAGCAGGAGACCGTCACCGGAGGAAGGAGGTGCACCGGGTACGCGGCGGCGATCTCCCGCGCCACGGCGCAGGCGACGAGCGTGTCGGTCGCCAGCGGAAGGAACGGACCGTGCTGTTCGAAACTGCCCACGGGAAGGACGGCGACCTGTGCTGAAACGCCCGCCCCCCGCGTCCGTACCTTTTCGGTGGTGTCCGTCGGCAACACACCGTACGCCACGCTGTTTGTCTCCCCACCTGCCGCCGCACGCGCGCCCGAACCACTCATCGTTTCACGGCCTTTCGTCTCTGCTTAGGAATCAGATCATGACAGAAAAATCCGGCGTCAACACGGGCGTACTCGGCAAGAAGTCCCCGCGGCGTTCGGGCGCGGAACGCGTCGTGAATGCACCGCTGCCCACCGTGTACGGGAAGTTCCAGGCGATCGGCTACCTGGACCACGACCGCGGTGACGAACAAGTGGCCCTGGTGTACGGGGACATCGGCGCCGAGAACGTGCTGACCCGGCTGCACTCCGAATGCCTGACCGGCGACGCGTTCGGCTCCCGGCACTGCGAGTGCGGTGACCAGCTGGAGGCCGCGCTGCGTGCCGTCGTCGCCGAAGGCAGCGGGATCGTCGTCTACTTGAGGGGCCACGAGGGCCGCGGCATCGGACTGCTCGCCAAGCTGCGCGCCATGGCCCTGCAGGCGGAGGGCCTGGACACCGTGGAGGCGAACCTCGCGCTCGGCCTGCCCGTCGACGCCCGCGACTACGGCATCGCGGCTCAGATCCTGCGCGACCTCGGGGTGCGCTCGGTACGCCTGATGTCCAACAACCCGCGCAAGCGGGAGGCGCTGGTCCGGCACGGCATCCAGGTCGCCGAGCAGGTGCCGCTGCTGATCGAGCCGTGCGAGAGCAACATCACTTATCTGCGCACCAAGCGGGAGCGGATGGACCACATCCTGCCCCATCTGGACGCCGTCGCCCACGGCTCCTGAAGGCGGCCGCTCCGGCGTCCGCCGCCTCCCCCCACGGGCGGCGGGCGCCCCCCGCGGTCAGTCCATCAGCGCCTCGTGCACCAGCCGCCGCAGCGCCGGGAAGATCTTCAGCGTCTTCGGACGTACCTGCGTCATGAACTGGACCGTCAGCTCATGGGCCGGATCGACCCAGAACGCGGTCGTGGCGGCACCGGTCCACCCGTACGTGCCGAGGCTGGAAGGGGCCAGGGTGCGGGACGGGTCGGTCACCACCGAGACGTTGAAGCCGAAGCCGAGCCCGTCGTTGCCGGGCTCCTGGTGAGCCGGGGCGCCGAAGGAGCGCAACGTCGTGTCGCCGGGCAGTTGGTTGCGGGTCATCATGCCGACGCTGTCCGCGGACAGCAGCCGTACGCCGTCCAGTTCGCCGCCCCGGCGCAGCATCTCCATGAACCGGTGGAAGTCGTACGCCGACGAGACCAGCCCCCCGCTGCCGGACAGGAACCTCGGCCGGCCGCGCACCGGCAGCCCCGGCACCGGCTCGATGCCGCCCTGTTCGGTCTCGCCGTACAACTCGGCGAGTCTGTCCGCCTGTTCGGGCTCGATATGGAAACCGGTGTCGGCCATGCCGAGCGGGCGCAGGATCCGCTCGGTGCAGAACGCGTCCAGCGGCTGCCCGGACACCACCTCGACGACCCGGCCCAGCACGTTCGAGGCGACCGAGTAGTTCCACTGCGTGCCCGGGTCGAACTGCAACGGCATCCGCGCGTACACCTCGACCGTCTCCGCCAGATCGGCGCCGGGCGGCACCGAGTACTCCAGGCCGGACTCCCGGTAGAGCGCGTCGACGGGGTGCTTGTAGTAGAAACCGAAGGTCAGGCCGGCGGTGTGGGTGAGCAGCTGCCGGATCAGGATCGGGCCGGCGGCCGGGCGGGTACGCATGTCGGCGCCCGAACCTCCGTCATACACACGGGGGTTGGCGAACACCGGCAGATGACGTTCCAGCGGGTCGTCCAGGTGCAGCCTGCCCTCCTCCACCAGCAGCAGCACCGCGACCGCGGTGACCGGCTTGGTCATGGAGTAGATGCGCCACAGCGTGTCGGCCTCGACCGGCAGCCCGGCCGCGACATCGCGGCGGCCGTACGTGGTGAGGTGGGCGACCCGGCCGCCGCGCGAGAGGGCCACCAGAAAGCCGGGCAGCCGCCCCTCGTCCACGTAGTGCGCGATCTGCCGGTCCAGGCGGTCCAGCGCCTTGACGTCCAGCCCCGCCTCGCCCGGGTCGACTTCCTGCCGCAGCCGTGCCATCGCTCTCCTCCCGTCGCCTGCAACGCGATGCGCCCGGCTGCCCGCCGTGACGCACCCGCTGCTCATCGTCGCCCAGGAACCCCACCATGGACCCGTTCATCAGCGGTGTTTGTGATCGATGCGACGCAGTAAGGCCGCGGGAATGCGTGGCCCGCTCCATTGAGTTGACCGTGTCATGAGCGAAGACTCCACCTCGGCCCCCACGCAGGACGCGCTGCTCGAACTGCTCGCCGAAGGCGACGCCGGCGTCCTGGTCACCCTCAAACGCGACGGCCGCCCCCAGCTGTCCAACGTCAACCACGCCTACTACCCCGACGAGCGCGTCATCCGGATCTCCGTCACCGACGACCGCGCGAAGACCCGCAATCTGCGCCGCGACCCCCGCGCCTCCTACCACGTCACCAGCGCCGACCGCTGGGCGTTCACCGTCGCCGAGGGCACGGCCGAACTCTCCCCGGTCGCCCAGGACCCGCACGACGACACCGTCGAGGAACTGATCCGCCTGTACCGGGACGTGCAGGGCGAACACCCGGACTGGGACGACTACCGGGCCGCGATGGTCCGCGACCGCCGTCTGGTGGTGCGGCTGCACGTCGAGCGGGCGTACGGTATCCCGAAGCGCTGACCCGCCCCCGCTCCGGCTACGACGCCCCGGCGGTCCGTGTCTCGATCGCTCGCAGTACGGCGACCATGTCCTCGCCGCCGTACCCCTGGGCCACCGTCTCCTCGAAGAGGGTGTGGCACACGTCGAGGAGCGGTGAGGCCAGGTGTGCCTTGCGGGCCGCCTCTGCGATGAGCCGGTTGTTCTTCAGGACGTCCAGTGCGGCCGCCTGCACCGCGAAGTCCCGGTCGAACAGCTTCGGCGCCTTCATCCGGGAGACCCCGCTGGCCATGGGACCCGCGTCGAGGACGTCCAGGAACAGCCGCCGGTCCAGGCCCTGACGCTCGGCGAAGTGGAACGCCTCGGTCAGCCCGGTCACCTGGGTGATCAGGAACAGGTTCACCGACAGCTTCATCAGCAGCGCGCTCGGCGCCGGGCCGCACATGAACGTCTCCCGGCACATCGGCGCGAGCAGCGGCCGTACGGCGTCCACGGCGTCCGCTTCCCCGGCGAGCATCGCCACCAGCTGACCCTCCTCCGCCGGTACCCGTGATCCGGAGACGGGTGCCTCGACGTACCGGCCGCCGGCGGCCCGGATGTCCGTCTCCAGGGCGTGGGAGTACTCGGGGGAGGTGGTGCCCATGTGGACGACGGTGCGCCCGGCGACCCGGGCCGCCAGCGCGGGTGTGCCCCGGCCGAGGACCGTGTCGACCGCGGCCTCGTCGGCGAGCATCAGCAGCACCACGTCCGCCCGGGCGAACACCTCGTCGGCGTCCGCGGCGACCGCGGCCCCGGCCGCGCGCAGGGGTGCGGCGCGTTCCGGGGTCCGGTTCCAGACCACCAGGGGAGTGCCGGCGGACACCAGGCGCTGAGCCATGGGACGGCCCATCACTCCGAGACCGATGAAACCGACGTTCACGGGGACCGTCCTTCGCTGCGGCAGCCGACTATGACCGCTGTCATAGTAGCGGTCGTTATGACGCCGGTCATAGAGTGGGGAGGCGAGGAGCTGGAGGTCGACGATGAGCGAGACGCGACACGGGCCGCGGGAGCGGATGATCTTCAGCGCGGCCCAGCTCATCCGGCGTGACGGTGTCGCCGCGACCGGCATGCGGGAGGTCGCCGCGCACGCCGGCGCACCGCGCGGCTCGCTCCAGCACTACTTCCCGGGCGGGAAGGAACAGCTGGTCAACGAGGCGGTCGGCTGGGCCGGCCGGTATGCGGGCAAGCGCATCGCGCGCTTCCTCGCGGGGCTGGAGGAGCCGACGCCGAGCGGTCTGTTCGCGGCGATGGTCGCGCAGTGGACCGACGAGTACGCGGCGCACGGTTTCGCGACCGGCTGCCCGGTCGCCGCGGCCACCGTCGACTGCGCCTCGGCCGGCGGCTCGACCCGTGAGGCCGTGGCCGCAGCGTTCACCACCTGGCGGACTCCGCTCGCCGAGGCCCTGACCGGCATGGGTGTTCCCGCGGCCCGCGCCGAATCCCTGGCCACGCTGATGATCAGCACCCTGGAGGGCGCGATCCTGATGGCCCGCGCCGAACAGGACACAGAGCCCTTGACCACGGCGGTACGGGAACTCGGCCCGCTGCTCGACTCGGCGGTGGGCCCGGCGGAGTGACGCGAGGGGGGCCACTGGCCGGGTGGGCGCGTCGGTGGGCGTCGGTCCGGGTGGGCGCGTCGGTGGCCGTCGGCCCGGGTGGGCGTGATAGTGCGTCGGTCCGGGTGAGCGCGGCCGGGGTGGCGGGCGTGAGCGGTCGGGGCGATGGGTTGGCTGCGGTGGGCAGCTCGTGTGGCGGATGCGGCGGATCGTGCCCGGGCGCTGCGCCAGTTGGGGCCGGTGCGGTCGGTGTGGCGGGGCGGCAGCGGTATCGGTGTGTGGATGCAGCCGGTCCGGCTCGAGTAATCGGCGTGACGGACACCGACGAAATTGGAGGAGAGGAGTGCTGCCCCACGGGAGGTTGTCAGTGCTCCTTCGTACGATCACGGCATGTCTGATGCCTTCACTGTCTTGTGGACCCATGACACGTGCCGTGCCCTGCGCAAAGCGGGTCGCGTGGGAGAGCGCCCGCCGGTCGCCTTCAGCGGCGTCCATTCCTCGCTGCCTGCCTGGTCGGGGGCCCGAGCCGGAGACGAGGTGTACGCGCTGCACGTCAACCGGCGCGTCGTACACGTCGTGAGCCGGATGCGGGTGATCGACATGGAGCGGCGCGACTGCTGCGGCACGGCCCCCGGGACGTGGCAGGAGCCAGCGTTTCCCGGGCACAGCGCCTGGTCGATGCTCGGTGCCGGCGGCTGCGGTGCTGCGGCAGTGCACGTGGACGCGACGCCCATTCGCTTCGACATGCCGATACCTGGTGATGTTTTGATGAGGCTCACCTGGCGTAATCGCCGAGGTCAGACCCGCGGTCTGAAGTATGTGGTCGACGGCCGCCTCGAGCGCTCGGTCAGCCTCCAGGGCTTCTACCGGCTGACCTCCGAGTCGGCCGACGAGTTGGCAGAGCTCGTCGGCGACAACGGCGGCTCGCGGGCAGCCCGGTGCTTGTCCGGCCCTCCTCACCGCACTACCCTCCGCCCGTGATCAACGGTGCACATGTGGTGCTCTACAGCCGGGACGCGGAGGCCGACCGGGTCTTCCTGCGCGACACCCTCGGGTGGACGCACGTCGACGCGGGCCACGGATGGCTGATCTTCCGGGCGCCGCCCACCGAGGTGGCCTGTCACCCCACTGACGGCGAGCCCGCGCACGAGCTGATGCTGATGTGCGACGACCTCGACGAGACGCAGCGTGAACTCGCCGAGCGGGGAGTGGAGTTCACCCGGCCGGTGGAGGAGGCCCGCTGGGGCCGGGTGACCGCCCTGCGCCTGCCGGGCGGCGGCGAACTCGCCCTGTACGAGCCGCGCCACCCGACACCCTGAGCGGACGGGTCCCCGGCCGTGGACGCACCGGGCGCACCTGGGATCGGGCCGGTCTCAGGCCGTCACCTGTTCCGCCCGCTCCGCCTGGCGGCCCGGGCGTTCGCCGAGCAGTTCCGTCGGGACCCTGTGCGTCTCGCGGGCGGTGAGTGCGGCCGCGGTCGGCGGGAGGCACAGCGCGGCCGTGAACAGGGCCACCGCCGACCAGTCGTCGCCGCCCGGACCGGCGATCTCGGCGGCGAAGGTGACCGCGAACCCGGCGACCGCGAAGCCGATCTGCGTGCCGATGGCCATGCCCGACAGCCGCACCCGGGTCGCGAACATCTCGCCGTAGAAGGCGGGCCACACACCGTTCGCGGCGCTGTAGACGAGACCGAAGGCGACGATCCCGAGGAGCAGGGTCAGCGGGCGGGAGCCCGTGGAGATCGCCCACAGATAGCCGGCCATCGCGGCCGCGCTGCCCACCGCGCCGATCAGGAACACCGGCCGGCGCCCGATCCGGTCCGACAGCGTGGCCCACAGCGGGATCGCGGCCAGCGCGAAGAGGTTGGCCAGGGCGCCCACCCACAGCATGAACGTACGGGACATGCCGACCGCGTCACTGGTGGCGTACGCCAGGGCCCACACCGTGAAGATGGTGCTGACCGAGGCGATGAGCGCGCCCGCGATCACCCGGAGCACATCCGCCCAGTGCTCGCGCATCAGCACCACGAGCGGCAGCCGGACCACGCCCTCGGTCGCCGCCTGCCGGGCGAAGGCAGGGGTCTCGCGCAGCCGGCGCCGGATGACGTAACCGGCGACGGCGACCGCCACGCTCAGCCAGAACGGCACCCGCCAGCCCCAGGAGAGCAACTGGTCCTCGGGGAGCCTGGAGACGGGGATGAAGACCAGCGTGGCGATGAGCTGGCCGCCCTGGGTGCCGCTGAGCGTGAAGCTGGTGAAGAACCCGCGTCGGCCCGGCGGCGCGTGCTCCAGGCTCATCGAACTCGCGCTCGCCTGCTCGCCGGCCGCCGATATGCCCTGCAGCACGCGGCAGAGCACGAGCAGCACCGGGGCGAGCGAGCCGGCCTGCGCGCGGGTGGGCAGACAGCCGATCAGGAAGGTCGACAGGCCCATCAGGATCAGAGTGAAGACCATGATCTTCTTGCGGCCGAGCCGGTCGCCGACGTGCCCGAGGACCAGTGCGCCGAGCGGCCGGGCGGCGTAGGCGACGCCGAAGGTGGCGAGCGACAGCAGGGTCGCGGTCGCCGGGTCGGAGGAGTCGAAGAACACCTTCGGGAAGATGAATGCGGCGGCGCTGCCGTACACGAAGAAGTCGTAGTACTCCAGCGCGCTGCCGATCCAGGCGGCCGTCGCCGCCTTCCAGGGCTGGCCCGGTGGGGCCTTGGCGGCGGGCGCGGGGGTGGGGACGGACACGGCGGTGCTCCTTCGGGGAAACTCCACCCTACGGAAGGGCGGGGTGAGCGACTGAGAGGAGGGAGCGGGCGAGGGCCGGATCTCGGCGGCTAATTAACCCACTGGATAGTTAGTCGTGGTGGGTGGGATGTTGCGCCCGTGTTTCCCCGCTGTCAAGAGTCCGTGCGGCAGTCCTTACGGCGGCGCGCGCCCGCCGGGTCAGCCGGCCGCGCGCTCCGCCGTCAGGTAGGCGATCACCATGTCGCCGAGCATGGTCCGGTAGTGCTCCCGCTGGGCGGGGTCCACCAGGTCCCGGCCGAACAGGGCGCCGAAGGTGTGCCGGTTGGCGACCCGGAAGAAGCAGAAAGAGCTGATCATCGCGTGCAGGTCGACCGCGTCCACGTCGGCCGTGAAAAGCCCCGACTCCTGTCCCGCGGTGAGGATCCGGCGGATCACCTCCAGGGCCGGGGAGCCGATCCGCCCGAGCTTCTCGGAGGCCGCGATGTGCTCGGCGCCGTGGATGTTCTCGATGCTGACCAGGCGGATGAAGTCCGGGTGCCGCTCATGGTGGTCGAATGTCAGCTCGGCCAGGCGGCGGATCGCGGCGACGGGGTCCAGGTGTTCGACGTCCAGCTGCTGTTCGGCCTCGCGGATCACTCCGTACGCCCGCTCCAGCACGGCCGTGAACAGCTGTTCCTTGCCGCCGAAGTAGTAGTAGATCATCCGCTTGGTGGTGCGGGTGCGGGCCGCTATCTCGTCGACCCGGGCCCCGTCGTAGCCGGCCCGCGCGAACTCCTGCGTGGCCACATCCAGGATCTCGGCCTGGGTGCGGGCCGCGTCGCGCACCCGTCCCCCGGGTCGTACGGGTTCTTCGACGCTGGTCATCGCTGTCCTTCGGGCCGGTGTACGCCTGGGCGGCACGCTCGCTGTGCGTGCCGGTGATTGTAGAAGCAGGACCCTGGATCGTCGCCGAGGTCTTCCTCACGGCACCCACGACTGATATAGCTAACGTACTAGTTCGTACATTAGTGCCGCCTCGGGAGGCCCACATGGCCAAGGACTCGTATCTCGTCGGGCTGATCGGGGCCGGGATCGGCCCCTCCCTCAGCCCCGCCCTGCACCAGCGGGAGGCGGACCGGCAGGGCCTGCGCTACCTCTACCGGCTCCTCGACATCGACGTCCTCGGCCGCGCGCCGGAGGCGGTCGGCGACCTGGTGCGCGCCGCCCGCGATCTCGGCTACGACGGGCTGAACATCACCCACCCCTGCAAGCAACTGGTCATGGACCACCTCGACGCGCTCGATCCGCGGGCCGAGGCGCTCGGCGCGGTCAACACCGTGGTCTTCGAGGACGGCCGGGCCGTGGGCCACAACACCGACGTGACCGGTTTCGCCGCCTCCTTCGCGCGCGGCCTGCCGGACGCCCCGCTGGAGCGGGTCGTCCAGCTCGGCGCGGGCGGCGCGGGCGCGGCCGTCGCGCATGCCGTGCTCACCCTGGGCGCCGGGCGGGTCACCGTCGTCGATGCGCTGCCCGAGCGAGCGGCCGCACTCGCCGACTCCTTGGTACGGCACTTCGGCCCGGGCCGGGCGGGCGCGGCGACCGTCGATCGGCTTCCGGCGCTGCTGGGTGAGGCCGACGGCTGTGGGGGGCTCGTTCACGCCACACCCACCGGCATGGCCGCGCATCCCGGGCTGCCCCTGTCCGCCGAGCTGTTGCATCCCGGTCTGTGGGTGGCGGAGGTCGTCTACCGGCCGCTACGGACGGAGTTGCTGCGGGTCGCCCAGTCGCGGGGCTGCGCCGTTCTGCCCGGGGGAGGAATGGCCGTGTTCCAGGCCGCCGACGCGTTCCGGCTGTTCACGGGAAGAGAGCCGGACAGCGGGCGGATGCTGGCCGACTTCGAGGAACTGGTGGGCGTCGAGCGCTCGGGGAGTGCTGTCGGATGACGACGAACACAGACACGCACACCTCCATCGCCACCGTCTCCCTGAGCGGTACCCTCACCGAGAAGCTCGCCGCCGCCGCGCGTGCCGGGTTCGGCGGGGTGGAGATCTTCGAGAACGATCTCCTCGCCTGCCCGCTCGCTCCCGAGGAGATCCGTGCGCGCTGTGCCGACCTCGGGCTGAGCATCGATCTGTATCAGCCGATGCGGGACATCGAGGGCGTGCCCGACGAGGTCTTCGTACGCAATCTGCGGCGCGCCCGGCACAAGTTCCAGCTGATGAACCGGCTCGGCGCCGACACCGTGCTCGTGTGCTCCAGCGTGTCGCCGGACGCCGTGGACGACGACGCACGAGCGGCCGGTCAGCTCGCTCAATTGGCAGTGCTCGCCCAGAAGTTCGGGATACAGGTGGCGTACGAGGCGCTGGCCTGGGGGCGGCATGTGAACACCTACGAGCACGCCTGGCGGATCGTCGAGGCCGCCGACCACCCGGCGCTCGGCGTCTGTCTGGACAGCTTCCACATCCTCTCCCGCGGCTCCGACCCCAAAGGCATCGAGGACATCCCCGGCGAGAAGATCTTCTTCCTGCAGCTCGCCGACGCCCCGCTGCTGGCGATGGACGTCCTGCAGTGGAGCCGCCACTACCGCTGCTTCCCCGGCCAGGGCGGTTTCGACGTCGCCGGGCTGCTGCGGCACGTGCTCGCCGCCGGATACCGCGGGCCGCTGTCCCTGGAGGTCTTCAACGACGTCTTCCGGCAGGCCGACGCCGGTCCCACCGCCGTCGACGCCCACCGCTCCCTGCTGCTTCTGCGGGAGGCCGTCGGCGCCGCCGAGCTGCCGCCGCCCGTCGTGCCCACCGGGGTGGCCTTCGCCGAACTCCTCACCCCGGACGCCGAACCGGTCACCGCGCTGCTGAGCGCGCTCGGCTTCACCCGCGCCGCCCGGCATCGCGGCAAGCCCGTCGACCTGTGGCAGCGCGGCGAGGCCCGCGTCCTGGTCAACACCGCCGCCACCGCCCGTCGCGACGGCACCCGGCTGGCCGCGATCGGCCTGGAGTCCCCGGATCCCGCCGCTGCCGCCCGCCGCGCCGAGGCACTCCTCGCCCCCGTCCTGCCCCGCCACCGCGCCCCCGGGGACGTCCCGCTCGACGCCGTCGCTGCCCCCGATGGCACGGAACTGTTCTTCTGCGCCACCGGCGACCCCGAACTCCCCGACTGGCAGGCCGACTTCGCCGACCTGCCGGACAGCCCGGCGCCCTCCGCGACCCGCATCGACCACCTCGCCCTCACCCAGCCCTGGCACCACTTCGACGAGGCCACGCTCTTCCACCGCAGCGTTCTCGGCCTCACCGCCCAGGAGAGCGTCGACGTCGCCGACCCCTACGGGCTGATGCGCAGCCGCGCCGTCACCGACGCCGACGGCAGGGTCCGTATCGCCCTCGGCGTCGGCGCGGCACCCACCGACGACACCGTGCACGCGGCGCACATCGCGCTGGCCACCGACGACGTGGTGGCCGCGGCCCGCGCCTTCCGCGCCGCGGGCGGCCGGCTGCTGCCGGTGCCGGCCAACTACCACGACGACCTCGCCGCCCGGTACGACCTCGCCGACGACGAGCTGGAGACCTACCGGGAGCTCGGCATCCTCTACGACCGGGACGCGGGCGGCGCCTTCCGGCACTGCTACACCGAGACCGTCGGCCGGGTCTTCTTCGAACTCGTCCAGCGTGATGACGGCTACCGTGGTTACGGCGCCGTGAACGCCCCGGTCCGTCTGGCGGCCCAACACGCCGGACGATTCTTGCGCTGATCCGACCGGGCTCTTACCAGGTCCGCGGCAGGGGTGAGAGGCCGGTGAGACCTCCACGGGGTTCAGCTCCGCTTCAGGTTCCGTACATGTCCGGGCGCGGATACTCCGCAAGATCCGGTATGCGCGCTGCGCCCGGATCACTCCGTTTCCGGGAGCCTGAAAGGCCGTCCATGCTGAGCACCCCCACCGAGTCGGCGGTCCGTGACGACGGACCGACGTCCGTCGCTCCGCCCCGCCCGCGCGCCAGCCGGTACGAGCGTCCCGCGCTGCTCGCCATAGCCGCGCTCGCCGCCCTGCTGTCCCTGTGGGGCCTGAACCACAGCTCGTACCACGGTTTCTACGCCGCCGCGGTGCGCAGCATGACGGACAACCCGGTCGCGTTCTTCTACGGCTCCTTCGACCCGGGCAACAACCTCACCATCGACAAGCTGCCCGGATTCCTGTGGCCGCAGGCCCTGTCGGCGCTGGTTCTCGGTTTCCACCCGTGGGCGCTGGTACTGCCGCAGGCGCTCGAAGGGGTGGCCTCGGTGGTTCTGCTCCACGTGCTGGTGCGCCGCTGGGCGGGCGTGCCGGCCGGGCTGCTGGCGGCCGCCTTCCTCGTCCTCACACCGGTGATCGTCGGCCTCGGACGCTCCGTCACCGAGGACGCGCCGTTCGTCCTGTTGCTGCTGCTGGCCGCCGAAGCCGCCTGGCGGGCGACCGAGCGGGGCCGGATGGGCCCGCTGCTGCTGGCCGGCTTCTGGGTCGGCGTGGCCTTCCAGTGCAAGATGCTGGAGGCCTGGGCGGTGCTGCCCGCACTCACCGCCCTCTACCTGGTCGCCGCTCCGGTGAGCCTGCGCCGCCGGCTGCGCGACCTCGCTGCGGCCACCGCGGTGATGCTCGCCGTGTCGGTGTCGTGGATGCTGGTGGCCGCCCTCACCCCGGGCTCCGACCGCCCGTGGCTCGACGGCACCACCGACAACTCGCCCTTCGGCCTGGTCGTCGGCTACAACTTCCTGACCCGCTTCCACGGGGTCGGCATCGACGCGGCCAGCACCGGCAGTGTCGCGCCCAATGCGAGTCTGCGGGCGGCCGGGACGGGTCCCGGCATGGGCGACAGCGTCTGGAAGATGTTCAGCCCGGGGCTCGCCACCCAGACGGGCTGGCTCTACCCGCTGGCGGCACTCGGACTCGTGGGCGGCGCGCTGGCCCTGTGGCGGCGACGTGCGCCCCGTACCGACCGCGTGCTCGCGGGCCAGGTCCTGTGGGGGGTCTGGCTGGCCACGTTCTTCCTCGTCTTCAGCTTCGGCAGCGTGACCGGGCACACCTACTACATGGGTGTGGTCGCGGTGCCCCTCGCCGCGTTCTCCGCCGCCGGTGTCGTACGGGCCTGGCCGGCGGGACTGCGGGGCGGCCGGCGGGCCTGGGTGCTGCCGGCGGCGCTGGCCGGGAACGCCGCCTGGTGCGTGGCGCTGACCCTGTGGTCCCCGCACTTCCTGCCCTGGTCGGCTCCGACCGCGACCGCCCTCGCCGTCGTCGCGCTGGTGCTGACCGCGCTGCGCCGCCGGCCGCGTGCCGTCAGCGCCGGCCTGGCCCTGGGCCTGGCCGCGGCCCTGCTCGTGCCCGCCGCCTGGTCGGCGTCGGCCATGTCGTTGCGCTACAACCAGCCGGGTTCCCTGGCCCGCGTCGGCCCCACCAACCACCGGCAGGGCAACCCGCTCGCGAAGCTCACCCCCGCCCAGCGGCGGCTGCTGGGCTACCTCACCGCGCACCGGGCCGGCGCCGAGTACCTGGCCGCGGTCCCCGGCTGGTGGGCGGCCGCGCCGTATGTCATCTCGGCCAACGCGCGCATCCTGCCGATGGGCGGCTTCACCGGAAGGGTCCCGTCCCCCTCGGCCGCCCGCTTTCACCAGCTGATCGACTCCGGCCGACTGCGTTACCTCCTGCTGCCCGGCAGCGACGCCAGGGCCGCCCGCCGGCACCGGCCGAGCACCCTCGTCGGCCGGCTGGAGCGATGGACCGTGGGGCACTGCACCCACGTCCCGGCCGCCGCGTACGGCTCCCGGGACGCGACGCATCTCCTCTACGACTGCGGCCCGGACCACCAGAGGTGAACCGGGCCGCGGACGACGGGACTTGCGGACGAAGAGCCGTTACGGCCGTCTGTTCCACTCGGCGATCACGGGCCGCCCGTGCTCGGTGGACAGCCGGCTGACCGTGCCGGTGGCCAGCTGGAACAGCCGGCCCTCCGCGGGCGGCAGGCCCAGCCGGCGGGCGGTGAGCACCCGCAGGAAGTGGGCGTGGGCGACGAGGATCGCGTCCCCCTCCGCCAGGGCCGGGGACAGCCGGGCCAGCACCTGGTCGGCGCGGGCGCCGACCTGCTCGGGCGACTCGCCCGGGTGCCCGTCGGGGCCCGGCGGCACACCGTCGGTCCACAGGTCCCAGTCGGGGCGCGTCCGGTGGATGTCGATGGTGGTGACACCCTCATAGCCGCCGTAGTCCCACTCGTGCAGACCGGGGTCGGGCACGACCCCGGTCAGGCCCGCGAGTTCGGCGGTGCGCAGCGCGCGGCCGAGCGGGCTGGCCAGCGCCAGGGCGTAGGTCCGGCCGGTGAGGAGCGGGGCGAGGGACTTGGCCTGTTGCTCGCCGTCCTCGGTCAGGGGCAGGTCGGTCCAGCTGGTGTGCTGTCCCGACCTGCTCCACTCCGTCTCACCGTGGCGGACCAGCAGGAGGTCGCCCACGGCGGGTCAGTCCTTCTTCTCGACCGCGTGGCCGCCGAACTGGTTGCGCAGCGCCGCGATCATCTTCATCTGCGGCGAGTCGTCCTGCCGGGAGGCGAACCGGGCGAACAGGGAGGCGGTGATCGCGGGCAGCGGTACGGCGTTGTCGATGGCCGCCTCGACGGTCCAGCGGCCCTCGCCGGAGTCCTCCGCGTAGCCGCGCAGCTTCTCCAGGTGCTCGTCCTCGTCCAGGGCGTTGACCGCGAGGTCCAGCAGCCAGGAACGGATGACGGTGCCCTCCTGCCAGGAGCGGAACACCTCGCGCACGTTCTCCACCGAGTGCACCTTCTCCAGCAGCTCCCAGCCCTCGGCGTAGGCCTGCATCATGGCGTACTCGATGCCGTTGTGGACCATCTTGGAGAAGTGCCCGGCGCCGACCCGGCCCGCGTGGACATAGCCGTACGGGCCCTCCGGCTTGAGCGCCTCGAAGATCGGCTTCAGCGGCTCCACGTGCTGCTTGTCGCCGCCGACCATGAGCGCGTAGCCGTTCTCCAGGCCCCACACACCGCCGGAGACACCGGCGTCGACGAAGCCGATGCCCTTGATGCCGAGGGCAGCGGCGTGCTTCTCGTCGTCCGTCCAGCGGGAGTTGCCGCCGTCGATCACCGTGTCGCCGGGCTCCAGCAGGTCGCCGAGCTCGTCGACGACGGTCTGCGTGGCGGTGCCGGCCGGGACCATCACCCACACATGGCGGGGCGCGTCCAGCTTCTCGACCAGTTCGGCGAGGGACTTGACGTCGGAGACCTCGGGATTGCGGTCGTAGCCGATGACGGTGTGGCCGGCGCGGCGGATCCGCTCGCGCATGTTGCCGCCCATCTTGCCGAGACCGATGAGACCGAGCTGCATATCAGTTCACTTCCTGAGCGTTCTTGAGCGTGCGGTAGGCGGCGACGAGGGCCTTGGTGGACGGGTCGAGACCGGGGACGTCCGCGCCCTCGGTGAGCGCGGGCTCGACGCGCTTGGCGAGCACCTTGCCCAGCTCCACGCCCCACTGGTCGAAGGAGTCGATGTTCCACACCGCGCCCTGCACGAACACCTTGTGCTCGTAGAGGGCGATCAGCTGGCCGAGCACGGACGGGGTCAGCGAGCCTGCGAGGATCGTGGTGGTGGGGTGGTCGCCGCGGAAGGTGCGGTGGGTGACCTGCTCCTCCGGCACGCCCTCCGCGCGGACCTCCTCGGCACTCTTGCCGAAGGCCAGCGCCTGGGTCTGGGCGAAGAAGTTGGCCATCAACAGGTCGTGCTGGGCCTTGAGTTCACCGCTCAGCTCGTCGACCGGCCGGGCGAAGCCGATGAAGTCCGCCGGGATGAGCTTGGTGCCCTGGTGGATCAACTGGTAGTAGGCGTGCTGCCCGTTGGTGCCCGGCGTGCCCCACACCACCGGCCCGGTCTGCCACTCGACCGGCCGGCCGTCCCGCTGCACCGACTTGCCGTTGGACTCCATGTCCAGCTGCTGGAGATAGGCGGTGAACTTCGACAGATAGTGGCTGTACGGCAGGACGGCGTGCGACTGGGCGTCGTAGAAGTTGCCGTACCAGATGCCCAGCAGACCCAGGATCAGCGGGGCGTTGGCCTCGGCGGGTGCGGTGCGGAAGTGGTCGTCGACCAGCCGGAAGCCCTCGAGCATCTCGCGGAACCGGTCGGGTCCGATCGCGATCATCAGGGACAGGCCGATCGCCGAGTCGTACGAGTAGCGGCCGCCGACCCAGTCCCAGAACTCGAACATGTTGTCCGGGTCGATGCCGAACTCGGTGACCTTCTCCGCGTTCGTGGACAGCGCCACGAAGTGCCGGGCCACCGCCTTCTCGTCGCCGTCGAAGGCGTTCAGCAGCCAGGAACGCGCCGAGGTGGCGTTGGTGATCGTCTCGATCGTGGTGAACGTCTTGGACGCGACGATGAACAGGGTCTCCGCCGGGTCCAGGTCGCGGGTGGCCTCGTGCAGGTCGGCGCCGTCGACGTTCGACACGAACCGGAATGTCAACTCCCGTGCGGTGTACGGGCGCAGCACCTCGTACGCCATCGCCGGGCCGAGATCGGAGCCGCCGATCCCGATGTTGACGACGTTCCTGATGCGCCTGCCGGTGTGGCCGGTCCACTCGCCGGAGCGGACCTTGGCGGCGAAGCCGGCCATCTTGTCGAGGACGGCGTGCACCTTCGGGACGACGTTCTCCCCGTCGACCTCGATCACCGCCTCCCGCGCGGCCCGCAGCGCGGTGTGCAGGACGGCCCGCTGCTCGGTGACGTTGATCTTCTCGCCGCGGAACATGGCGTCCCGCAGCGCGAACACGCCGGTGGCGGTGGCGAGTTCCTGGAGGAGGGCCAGGGTCTCGTCGGTGATCAGGTGCTTGCTGTAGTCGATGTACAGGTCGCCGACCCGTACGGCGTACCGCTCGGCGCGGCCGGGGTCCGCCGCGAACAGCTCGCGCAGGTGCGGCTGCCCCTCGGCGCGGTGGTCGGCCAGGGCCGTCCACTCGGGCCGGTTGCTGAGCTTCGGAAACTCGGACTCTGCCATCTCAGGCGTTCTCCTTGGCGGCCTCGCCCTTGAGGGCGATGGCGTACATCTCGTCGGCGTCGAGGCGGCGCAGTTCCTCGGCGATGAGTTCGGAGGTGGGTCGGACCTTCAGGGCCAGGGTGCGCGGCGGCTGGCCGGGCAGGGACAGCGTGGCGAGGGGGCCCTCGGGGCGGTCGATGCGGATCTCGCCGTTCTGGGTGCCCAGCCGTACGGCGGTGACGACCGGCCCGGCGGTGACCACGCGGTCCACGGACACCTGCAGGCGGGCCTCCAGCCAGCGGGCCAGCAGCTCGGCGCTGGGGTTGTTGGCCTCGGCCTCGACGGCCGCCGACGTGATCCGCGCGCGGGCCTGGTCCAGGGCGGCGGCCAGCATCGACCGCCACAGGGTGAGCCGGGTCCAGGCGAGGTCGGTGTCGCCGGGGGCGTAGTTGCGGGCGCGGGTGTCCAGGACCTCCATCGGCCGCTCGAACGCGTACAGGTCGGTGATCCGGCGCTGCGCGAGCGCACCGAGCGGGTCCTCGGACGGCGTGTCGGGGGCGTCCACCGGCCACCACACGACGACGGGCGCGTCCGGCAGCAGCAGCGGCAGCACGACCGAGTCGGCGTGGTCGGACACCTCGCCGTAGGTGCGCAGCACGACCGTCTCACCGGTGCCGGCCTCGGAGCCGACCCGGACCTCGGCGTCCAGCCGCGAGTGGGTGCGGTCGCGCAGGGTGCGGACATGCCGCTTGATGACGACCAGGGTCCGCATGGGGTGCTCGTGCGAGGCGTCCTCCGCGGCCTTGATCGAGTCGTAGGCGTTCTCCTCGTCCGTGACGATGACCATCGTCAGGACCATGCCCACGGCCGGGGTGCCGATGGCGCGGCGGCCCTGCACCAGCGCCTTGTTGATCTTGCTTGCCGTGGTGTCGGTCAGGTCGATCTTCATGGCCTGCGCCAGCTCCGTCCGTCTCGTGCGAGCATCTCGTCCGCTTCCCTCGGTCCCCAGCTGCCCGACGCGTACTGCGCCGGCCGCCCGTGTGCCGCCCAGTACTCCTCGATCGGGTCGAGGATCTTCCAGGACTCTTCCACTTCCTGGTGACGGGGGAACAAATTCGCGTCGCCGAGCAGCACGTCCAGGATGAGCCGCTCGTACGCCTCCGGGCTGGACTCGGTGAACGACTCGCCGTAGGCGAAGTCCATCGACACGTCCCGGATCTCCATCGAGGTGCCCGGCACCTTGGAGCCGAACCGCACGGTCATGCCCTCGTCGGGCTGGACGCGGATGACGATCGCGTTCTGCCCGAGCTCCTCGGTGGCGGTGGAGTCGAAGGGGGAGTGCGGGGCCCGCTTGAAGACCACCGCGATCTCGGTGACCCGGCGGCCCAGCCGCTTGCCGGTGCGCAGGTAGAAGGGGACGCCCGCCCAGCGGCGGTTGTCGATGCCCAGCTTGATCGCGGCGAAGGTGTCGGTCTTCGATTGCGGGTCGATGCCCTCCTCCTCGAGGTAGCCGACGACCTTCTCGCCGCCCTGCCAGCCGCCCGCGTACTGTGCCCGCACGGTGTGCCCGCCGAGGTCCTCGGGCAGCCGCACCGACTTCAGCACCTTGAGCTTCTCGGTGAGCAGCGCCTCCGCGTCGAACGCGATCGGCTCCTCCATGGCGGTCAGCGCCATCAGCTGCAGCAGGTGGTTCTGGATGACGTCGCGGGCGGCGCCGATGCCGTCGTAGTAGCCGGCCCGGCCGCCGATGCCGATGTCCTCGGCCATCGTGATCTGCACGTGGTCGACGTAACTGCGGTTCCAGATCGGCTCGTACATCTGGTTGGCGAAGCGCAGCGCCAGGATGTTCTGGACGGTCTCCTTGCCGAGGTAGTGGTCGATGCGGAACACCTGGTCCGGCTCGAACACATCGTGCACGATCGCGTTCAGCTCGCGGGCGCTGGCCAGGTCGTGGCCGAACGGCTTCTCGATGACCGCGCGCCGCCAGGAACCCTTGGGCGGGTTCGCCAGGCCGTGCTTCTTCAGCTGCTGCACGACCTTCGGGAAGAACTTCGGCGGCACCGAGAGGTAGAACGCGAAGTTGCCGCCGGTGCCGCGGGAGGCGTCCAGCTCCTCCACGGCGTCCTTCAGCTGCTTGAAGGCGGTGTCGTCGTCGAAGTCGCCGGGGATGAACCGCATGCCCTCGGCGAGCTGCTGCCACACCTCCTCGCGGAACGGGGTGCGGGCGTGCTCCTTCACGGCGTCGTGCACGAGCTGCGCGAAGTCCTGGTCCTCCCACTCCCGGCGGGCGAACCCGACGAGGGAGAAGCCCGGCGGCAGCAGACCGCGGTTGGCGAGGTCGTACACGGCCGGCATCAGCTTCTTGCGGGACAGGTCACCGGTCACCCCGAAGATGACCAGCCCGGACGGGCCGGCGATGCGGGGGAGCCGGCGGTCGCGGGTGTCCCGCAGCGGGTTCTCCCAGTCGGCGGCCGGGGCCAGCGGGACCTGCACCGCCTCGGGCGCGGGCGCCTGCGCTGCGGGCGCCTCGGCGGCGGGGGCTTTCTCGGTCATCGGGCGTCAACTCCCTTGCTGTTCAGGGACATCGTCACGGCGTCCAGCAGTTCCTGCCAGGCCGCCTCGAACTTGGCGACGCCCTCGTCCTCCAGCTGCTGGACGACCTCGTCGTAGGAGATGCCGAGCCGCTCCACGGCGGCCAGGTCGGCGTGGGCCTGTGCGTAGCCGCCGGTCACCGTGTCGCCGGTGATCTCGCCGTGGTCGGCGACGGCGTTCAGGGTGGCCTCCGGCATGGTGTTGACCGTGCCCGGCGCGACCAGCTCGTCCACGTACAGGGTGTCCTTGTAGGCCGGGTCCTTCACACCCGTGGAGGCCCACAGCGGACGCTGCCTGTTGGCCTTGTCCCCGGCGAGCGCGACCCAGCGGGCGGAGGCGAAGACCTCCTCGTACGCCTCGTAGGCCAGCCGGGCGTTGGCGAGGGCCGCGCGTCCCTTGAGGGCGAGGGCCTCGTCGGTGCCGAGGGCGGTCAGCCGCTTGTCGATCTCGGTGTCCACGCGGGAGACGAAGAAGGACGCCACCGAGTGGATCGTGGCCAGCTCGATGCCGCGCTCGCGGGCCTTCTCCAGGCCGGCCAGATAGGCGGCCATGACCTCGCGGTAACGCTCCAGGGAGAAGATCAGGGTCACGTTGACGCTGATGCCCAGCCCGATGACCTCGGTGATGGCCGGCAGGCCCGCCCTGGTCGCCGGGATCTTGATCATCACGTTGGGGCGGTCGACCAGCCAGAAGAGCTGCTTGGCCTCGGCGACGGTCGCCGCCGTGTCGTGCGCCAGGCGCGGGTCGACCTCGATGGAGACCCGGCCGTCCCGGCCGCCGGAGGCGTCGTACACGTCACGCAGGATGTCGGCGGCGTCGCGCACGTCGGCGGTCGTCATCATCCGCACCGCCTCGTCCACCGTCACACCGCGTACGGCGAGGTCGGTGAGCTGCTCCTCGTAGCCCTCGCCGGAGCCGATGGCGGCCTGGAAGATCGAGGGGTTCGTCGTGACACCGACGGCGCTGCCGCTCGCCACCAGCTCGGCGAGGCTGCCCGAGGTGATCCGCTTCCGCGACAGGTCGTCGAGCCAGATCGACACGCCCTCCTCGGCGAGGCGCTTGAGGGCTCCCGGGGTCGCGATTGCTTCGGTCACAGTGATCATTCTTCTTTCGGGTCGTATCGGGCGTCGGTGTCAGGCGCGCGCGGCGGCGAGCGACTCGCGGGCCGCCGCTGCGACGTTCTCAGGGGTGAAGCCGAACTCGGCGAACAGGGTCTTCGCGTCCGCGGAGGCGCCGAAGTGCTCGAGGGAGACGATCCGTCCCGCGTCGCCCACGTACCGGTACCAGGTCAGACCGATCCCGGCCTCCACCGCGACCCGGGCCTTGACGGCCGGCGGCAGCACCCGTTCGCGGTAGGCGCGCGGCTGCTCCTCGAACCACTCCACGGACGGCATCGACACCACGCGCGTGCCGATGCCCTCGGCCTCCAGCTGCTCACGCGCGGCCACGGCCAGCTGCACCTCGGAGCCCGTCGCGATGATGATCACCTCCGGGACCTGCGTCGAGGACTCGCGCAGCACATAGCCGCCCTTGGCCGCGTCCTCGTTCGGCGCGTACACCGGCACGCCCTGGCGGGTGAGCGCGAGCCCGTGCGGGGCGGGGTTCACGGCGTGCCTCTTCAGGATCTCGGCCCAGGCCACCGCGGTCTCGTTGGCGTCGGCCGGGCGGACGACGTTCAGGCCCGGGATGGCGCGCAGCGAGGCCAGGTGCTCGACCGGCTGGTGGGTCGGGCCGTCCTCGCCCAGGCCGATGGAGTCGTGCGTCCACACGTACGTCACCGGCAGCTGCATCAGCGCCGACATGCGCACGGCGTTGCGCATGTAGTCGGAGAACACCAGGAAGGTGCCGCCGTAGATCCGGGTGTTGCCGTGCAGGGCGATGCCGTTCATCTCCGCGGCCATGGAGAACTCGCGGATGCCGAAGTGGACGGTACGGCCGTACGGGTGGGCCTCGGGCAGCGGGTTGCCCTTCGGCAGGAAAGAGCTGGTCTTGTCGATCGTGGTGTTGTTGGAGCCGGCGAGGTCGGCGGAGCCGCCCCACAGCTCGGGGATCACCGGGCCGAGCGCCTGCAGCACCTTGCCGGAGGCGGCGCGGGTGGCGACGGACTTGCCCTCCTCGAAGACCGGGATGCTCTGCTCCCAGCCGTCGGGCAGCTCGCCCTTGGCGATCCGGTCGAAGAGGGCCGCCCGCTCCGGCTGGGCCGCGCGCCACTCGGCGATCCGCTTGTCCCAGGCTGCGTGCGCCTCGGCGCCGCGGTCCAGGGCCCGCCGGGTGTGCTTCAGGACCTCGTCCTCGACCTGGAAGGTCTGCTCCGGGTCGAAGCCGAGGACGCGCTTGGTGGCGGCGATCTCCTCCTCGCCGAGCGCGGAGCCGTGGGAGGCCTCGGTGTTCTGCGCGGTCGGGGCGGGCCAGGCGATGATCGTGCGCATGGCGATGATCGAGGGCCGCTCGGTCTCGGCCTGCGCGGCCTTCAGCGCCGCGTACAGGGCGGGGACGTCGATGTCGCCGTCGGGGGTGGGTGCGACGCGCTGGGTGTGCCAGCCGTAGGCCTCGTACCGCTTCAGCACGTCCTCGGAGAAGGCGGTCGCGGTGTCGCCCTCGATGGAGATGTGGTTGTCGTCGTAGAGGAAGACCAGGTTGCCGAGCTTCTGGTGGCCTGCAAGGGAGGAGGCCTCGGCGGAGACGCCCTCCTCCAGGTCGCCGTCGGAGACGATCGCCCAGATGGTGTGGTCGAAGGGGGAGGTGCCCGCGGGGGCCTCCGCGTCGAACAGGCCGCGCTCGTAGCGGGCCGCCATCGCCATGCCGACCGCGTTGGCGACGCCCTGGCCGAGCGGGCCGGTGGTGGTCTCGACGCCGGCGGTGTGGCCGTACTCGGGGTGACCGGGGGTCTTGGAGCCGTGCGTGCGGAACGCCTTCAGGTCGTCCAGCTCCAGCTCGTACCCGGACAGGAACAGCTGGGTGTACAGGGTCAGCGAGGTGTGACCGGGGGACAGGACGAAACGATCCCGGCCGGTCCACTCGGGGTCGGCGGGATCGTGACGCATCACCTTCTGAAAGATCGTGTACGCGGCAGGTGCCAGGCTCATCGCCGTGCCCGGGTGTCCGTTCCCCACCTTCTGCACCGCATCGGCCGCCAGCAGACGGGCGGTGTCCACCGCACGCCGGTCGAGGTCGGTCCACTCGAAGCCGTCGGAAGTCTGCGTGGTCATCTTCAAGAAGTCCTCGTTCAGTGCGGGATTGCTGGCCTGACGCGTTCAAACTTAAAAGTCTGACTTTTTCGAGGAAAGGTTGGGGTGTGTCAGCCTGTGGTGAATCTGGGACAGTGATCGCGCGACAGGGACGGCACGAAAAGGACATGGCTGACAGAAGATCCCAAGCCGAAGGCGACGGCATCAGAACCTTCCCCTTCCCGACCGAACTGGCCGTGGGCGGCGTCGGCATGCAGGTCGGCCCCATGGGCACCGACCGCACCTGGCACGCCGACGCCCCCCTGCACCGCGTCCACCGCATCGACTTCCACGTCATCATGCTGTTCACCGACGGCCCCGTACGGCACATGATCGACTTCGCCGAGTACGAGGCCGACGCCGGCGACCTGCTGTGGATCCGCCCCGGACAGGTCCACCGCTTCTCCCGCGAGGCCGTGTACCGCGGAACCGTCCTGACCATGCAGCCCGGCTTCCTGCCGCGCGCCACCGTCGAGTCCACCGGCCTGTACCGCTACGACCTGCCGCCGCTGCTGCACCCCGACCCGGACCGGCTGGCCGCGCTCCAGGCGTCCCTCGACCAGCTGCGCCGCGAGTACGAGGACACCGCGACGCTCCCGCTGAGCCTGCACACGGCCGTCCTCCGCCACACCCTCACCGCGTTCCTGCTGCGCCTCGCGCACCTCGCGGCCAGCTCCGCCGAGGCCGACCGGCAGCGGACGGACAGTACCTTCACCCGCTTCCGGGACGCCGTGGAGCAGGGCTTCGCCACCAATCACAGCGTCAGTGCCTACGCCGACGCCCTCGGCTACTCCCGGCGCACCCTGGTCCGCGCCGTCCGCGCCGCCACCGGCGAGACGCCCAAGGGCTTCATCGACAAACGTGTCGTCCTGGAGGCCAAGCGCCTCCTCGCCCACACCGACCTGCCGATCGGCCGCGTCGGGGCGGCCGTGGGCTTCCCCGACGCGGCGAACTTCACCAAGTTCTTCCATCTGCACACCGGGCAGACTCCGGTCGCGTTCCGGGCGGAACTGCGGTGACGCACGAGTCGTCCGCGAGCTGACCGCCCCCGTACATGACGAGGCGGGGGTTGACCCATGGGTGCGGGCCAACCCCCTGTCGCCGACCGATCAGTGCCCGAAGTCGAACCAGTTGACGTTGACGAAGTCGGACGGCTGGCCGCTGGTGAAGGTCAGATAGACATCGTGCGTTCCGGTCACCGCGCCGATGTTGGCCGGAACCGTCTTCCACGTCTGCCAGCCCCCGGTGTTGCCGACGGCGAAGCTGCCGATGGGCGGATTGCCACGGCTGTCCAGGCGCACCTCGACCAGTCCGCTGACGCCGTCGGCCGCGCCGCTCGCCACCCGGGCGTAGAACTGGGTGGCCGCCGTGGAGCCGAAGTTCACGCCCTTGTACAGCGCCCAGTCGCCGTTCGCGATCCAGCCGATGTCCTGGCCGCCGCCGGTGTCGGTCGTGGTCTCGGTGCTGATGCCGGACTGGCTGTCGTAGGACTCGGCCTGGACGGCGCTGTAGGCGTCGCGGTTGCCGGGCGGCGGGGGAGTGGTGCCGCCGCCGCTGCCCGAGGACTGCAGGACCTGAACGTAGTCGACGACCATCGGGTGGCCCGGCTCCGTGGCGCCGGTCGGGCCGCCGCCGAAGGCCCCGGGGAAGCCGCCGCCCATCGCCACGTTCAGGATGACGAAGAAGCCGTGGTTCGTGGCGTTGGCCCAGGTGGTCGCGTCCATCTGGTTCGCCGTGACCGTCTGGTAGTTGACGCCGTCGACGTAGAAGCGGATCGCCTCCGGGCTCACCGAGCGGTCCCACTCCATGGTGTAGGTGTGGAAGCCCGACTGGCAGGTGGTGTTGGGGCACGCCGTCGAGTTGCCGAGGCCCGTGGTCTCGTTGCAGGGCCCGCCCGGGTTGGTGCCGCAGTGCATGGTGGCCCAGGTCTTGTTCAGGCCCTGGACGTTCTCCATGACGTCCAGTTCACCGACGCTCGGCCAGTTCTGGTAGTTGCCGCGGTAGGGCGCGCCCAGCATCCAGAAGGCGGGCCAGTAGCCGGCGGCCGCGTCCCCGGTCACATTGGGCATCTGGATACGGGCCTCCACGCGCAGCTTGCCGCCGGCCGGGGGCTGGAAGTCGGTCCGGGTGGTCTCGATCCGGCCGGAGGTCCAGTTGCCGGAGGCGTCGCGGCGCGGGGTGATGAGCAGGTCGCCGTTGCCGTCCAGTGCCACGTTGTTCGTGCTGGAGGTCATCGTCTCGACCTCGCCGGTGCCCCAGTTCGCGGCACCACCCGGGTACGAAGTCCCGGTGTCGTACTGCCAGTTGGCCGTGTTGACACCGGAGCCCGCCGCGCCGTTGAAGTCGTCCGCGAAGACCTGGGTCCAGCCGGAGGGAGGGCTGGGGGCGGTGGCGCCGGCGGGCGCGGTGGCGGCCGTGGCGACCGCCACCGCCAGGCCGAGCGTGGCGACGGCGGCGACGAGCGCACGCCGCAGGGGGCGGGGTCTGGGTATGCCGGAGGATTCGCTCATGGGGGGCCTCTCGGTGGGTACGGGGAGTGTGCGGGGTGTTGTGAGAGCGCTCCCACACTGAAGCCTGAGAGCGCTCTCAAGGTGCCGCCAATGTGCTCCCCGCCCCTGCGGCCGTCAAGACGTGAAACAAGGAAAGTCCTTGACCCGCAGGGGAGTTCACGGGGTGAAGCCTCCCGTACCGGCTCAGACCGCGCTGCCCGCCTTCCAGTCGGCCCAGGAAAGATTCCTTCGAGCGCTGCTTCCCCACCGCGGACCGGTTCGCCGAGCAGCGCCTGCTCCATGTCGTCGCCGTGGACGAGGAGTTCGTGTTCGTCCAGTACGAGTACGAGCCGACCGGTGGAGAGCGGTACCGCAACATGGAGGCGATCACCGTCCGCGACGGCCTCATCCGGGAGGTGCAGGTCTACTTCGGCGGCGAGGTGTGAACCGGTCCCGGGCCCACGCCCGGGTCACCGCTCGCGCCGCCCCGGCCGCCAGCCCAGCGCCCGTGAAATCCCCCGGGCCGCCAGCCGTACCGCAGGAGCCAGGGCCGGCACCTGGGCGCCCGCCCGGGGCACCACCACCGACACCGCCGCCACCACCTCCCCGCCCGGCCCGCGCACCGCCGCCGCCACCGACAGCGCGTCCTCCGTCACCTGACGCTCACTCACCGCCACGCCCGCGCGGCGCACTTCGGCGAGCGTGCGGCGCAGCCGCACCCCATCGGTGATCGTGTACGGCGTGAAGGCGGCCAGCGGCCCGGCGCAGTACTCCTCCTGCAGGTCCGGGTCCGCGTGGGCGAGGAGGGCGAGCCCGACGCCGGTGGCGTGCAGCGGCCAGCGCGCGCCGACCCGGATGTGCACGCCCACCGCCGAACGGCCCGACAGCCACTCGATGTAGACGACCTCCGCGCCGTCCCGCACGGCCAACTGCACGTTCTCGTGCGTCGCTTCGTACAGGTCCTCCAGATACGGCAGCGCCAGCTGCCTGAGGCCCAGGCCGCGCGGCGCGAGCGCGGCCACCTCCCACAGCCGCAGCCCCACGTGGTAGACCCCGGACGCGTCGCGCTCCAGTGCGCCCCACGCGGTCAGGGCGCCCGCCAGCCGGTGCGCGGTGGTCAGGCTGAGCCCGGCCCGGCGGCCGATGTCCGTCAGGGACAGGGCGGGGTGCTCGTGGTCGAACGCGGCGAGCACGGCCAGCAGCCGGTCGGCCGCGGACCGCTCGCTCACGGACACCTCACCCTGTCGCCGTACGTCGTGGCCCGGATCGTAACCGACGCCGCCGGCCCAGGCCTGCAGCGGCTGCTCGGTCACGCCGGTCACAGGTCCTCCGGCGGGGTCAGCGCGTCATGAAGGAGGTGACGGGCAGTGCCCGGGAGACGATCCGGACGTCGCCGAGGCGTCCGTGCAGGATCTGGTCGATCTTGTCCGCGTACTCGTAGCCGCCGAGCAGCCAGGGGCGCCCGGACGAGGCGATGCCGATCGCCGGGGCGTGCGGGTTGCGCGCCACCGGGCAGCCCTGGACGTACATGACCGTGTGCTGACCGTCGTTGACCAATGCCAGGTGCCACCAGGTCTCCCGGGCGGTCTCGTCGCCCCAGTTGGTGGCCAGCTGCCGCTGGTTGAGCGGGTGGACCGCCCACTGCGGGCCAGGGCCGTCGGACAGGGAGAGCGTGGCCAGCGGTTCGTCCGGGTCGTCCGTGACCGTGCCCACCGAGCCGTTGCGGCCGGTGCGGCTCACCAGCCCGGACCAGGCGTTGTGCGAGGCGTCCCAGTCGGCGGGCAGCCAGTAGAAGGCCTCGATCGTGTAACCGTTCTCGAAAGTGGCCGAGTTGAGCGGCGCGGAGTCGACGGTGCGCAGATACGCGCCCTTCAGCGGGGACTTGTACCCCTGGAACTCCAGGCTGCCGTGGCCGGGCTGGTCGGGGTGGTGGTCCGCCGACCAGCCCAGCGTGCCGCCGCCCACCGAGACCACGGTGAGGTCGTTGCCCCGGCCGGACAGATCGCGGACGGTGCCGGAGACGGGCGACTCGAAGCGCCAGTAGGCGGCCGTGCCCGGTATCAGCATCCTCGACACCGGCCGGGCCGGGCGGGCCGGCACCGGGTCGAAGCCGGAGAAGCGGGCGGCGAAGTCGATCTCGACCGAGAAGCGGTCCGTGTCGCCGCTGAGCTCGATCTCCTGCCGCTCCAGCTCGTTGAGCCCCTGCTTCGCCCGGCCGAGGATCCACGGCGAGACCGTCTCCACGTCGATGACGTTGCGGTCCAGGTCGAAGTGGTAGAGGCGGATCATCGCCGCGCCGCCGAAGTAGCGGTTCTGGTAGTTGGTGAGGTGCAGATGCACCTCGTTGCCGGCCGCGTTCTTGCGGGTCGCGCGGCCCGCGGGCCAGTAGTGGCCGTTCAGGGTCAGGAAGATCTGGTCGTGGTCCTCGATCAGCTGGTCCCACAGCTGCTGCCCGTACGCCGACAACTGCTCGTCCCCGACGACCAGTTCATGCGTGGTGAGCACGACCGGCGTCCTCGGGTGCCGGGCGAGCACGTCCTTCGCCCAGGCGTATCCCTGCGCCGACAGCCGCCAGTCCAGCGCGAGCACCATCCACTCGCGGCCGGCGGCCCGGAACAGGTGGAAGGTGTTGTAGCCGTCCGGCGAAGCACCTCCGAACGTCGGCTTGTCCCGGAAGCGCTGCGGCCCGAAGGCGTCCAGGTACGGTGTCGAGCCGCGCTGGTCGTCCGTCGACGACCTGATGTCGTGGTTGCCGGCCAGCACGCTGTAGCCGACGCCCCGACGGTCGAGGATCCCGAACGCCTCCCCGATCGCGGCGAACTCGTCCGCGGCGCCGTTCTGAGTGAGGTCCCCGAGGTGGCTCAGGAAGACGATGTTGTCGTCCCTGCCGTGCTCCAGGAGATAGCGCAACGAGGCTTCGAGCGGCGCCGGGTAGATGCTCGGGCCGTCGAACAGGTACTGGGTGTCGGGCATCACCGCGAGCGTGAACCGGCGGCTGTCCGAGTCCGGCCGCCAGCCGCTCCGCTCGGCCGCCTCGGCGCCGGCCGGGATGGCGACCCCGGCCGCGGCGGCGGCGCCGAGCAGCGCGGTGGCCCTGAGAAAACCACGTCTTCCGGCACCGGCCTGCACGGCCTCGCCCTGGTTGTGGTCGTGCGATGTACACATGGGTGCTCCGGGAGGGTGACGGGACGGGAGGGCACGGGGAACGAGAGGGCGGATGAGGGGCGGACAGGGGGAGGACGAGGAGGAGGACGAGGAGGAGGACGAGGGGGAGGACGAGGGGGAGGGTCAGGTGGCCACGGAACGAAGGGCTCGCGGTGCGCCGGCCGGACCTTCCGTACGAGGACGAGCCGTCGGCGCCGCCCGCAGCCGGATGCGCGGCGCGCACACCTCGGTGCCACGCGGCGCCGACGGCCCGTCCTCGGCCGTCACCACCCGCAGCGTCAGCCACGCCTCACCGCCGTCCTTCGGCAGGGTGAAGGGCAGCGGTACGGCCGCGGTCTCGCCGGGCCGCAGATCGGGCAGCGGGGCCGGAGCGGTCAGGGTGGGGCCGTTGGCGGGCGCCAGTTCCCAGGTCGCCGTCAGCCCGGCAAGACCCGGGAAGCGCCGGTGGTTGGCGACGACGATCCCCTCGTGCCGGTAGCACCGGATCCGGACCGGTGCCGCGATCTCCCGACGATGGTGCGGGTCCGGCCGCGGGACGCGGTCGCCGCGGCCGGGGAAGACCACTACTTCGGCCCCTTCGGCCTCGTCCACCCCGCCCGCGGTGCACGGGCTCTCGTGGTCACCGCCGTACGCCCGGCGGCAGCCGGGTGCGGTGACACCGTTGTCGTACTGCTGCCCGGCAGCCGCGCGCCCGGCCGGTCTTCCCTCGCTCACGCGCCGAGGATTCCGCGGTCCCAGGACTCCCGGATGAAGCCGTCCTGAAGGCCCGGCGTGGACTCGGTGGCCGCCCAGTGGTCCGCGCGCCCGGAAATGATGGGATGCCGGTGGACCCGGCCACCGCCCGGTCCGCCCTCCAGGGGCCGGGGCCGAGGTGGTCGTGGCGCAAGTTCGGGGAAGGACGCAGACGTGAAGCTGACGATTCTGGGCGGCGGCGGGTTCCGGGTGCCGCTCGTCCACGGTGCACTGCTGACCGACCACGCCGAGGGGCGGGTCACCGAGGTCGTCCTGCACGACCTGGACGAGCGCCGGTTGTACGCAGTACGCCGGGTACTGGACGAACAGGCCGCCGGCGTCCCTGACGCGCCCCGGGTGACCGCGACCACCGACCTCGACGAGGCGCTCGCCGGCGCCGACTTCGTCTTCTCCGCGATCCGCGTCGGCGGCCTTCAGGGCCGGGCGGACGACGAGCGGGTGGCGCTGGCCGAGGGCGTGCTCGGCCAGGAGACCGTCGGCGCGGGCGGCATCGCCTACGGCCTGCGGACCGTGCCCGTCGCCGTCGACATCGCCCGGCGCGTGGCCCGCCTCGCCCCGGACGCCTGGGTCATCAACTTCACCAATCCGGCCGGCCTGGTCACCGAGGCGATGTCCCGGTACCTCGGCGACCGCGTCATCGGCATCTGCGACTCGCCCGTCGGTCTCGGCCGCCGTGTCGCCCGCGTCCTCGGCGCCGACCCGAAGGAGGCCTTCGTCGACTACGTCGGCCTCAACCACCTCGGCTGGGTGCGCGGCCTGCGCGTCGCCGGACGCGACGAACTGCCGCGCCTGCTCGCCGACCCCGCCCTGCTCGGCTCCTTCGAGGAGGGCAGGCTGTTCGGCGTCGACTGGCTGCAGTCGCTCGGCGCGATCCCCAACGAGTACCTGCACTACTACTACTTCAACCGGGAAGCCGTACGCGCCTACCAGCAGGCCGGGCAGACCCGGGGAGCCTTCCTGCGCGACCAGCAGGCCCGGTTCTACACGGAGGCACTGGACCCGGACCGGTCCGCGCTGGAGGTGTGGGACCGCACGCGCGCCGAGCGCGAGGCCACCTATATGGCCGAGAACCGGGAGAGCGCCGGCGCGGGCGAGCGCGAGGCCGAGGACCTGTCCGGCGGCTACGAGCAGGTCGCGCTCGCCCTGATGCGGGCCATCGCCCGCGACGAGCGGACCACGCTGATCCTCAACGTGCGCAACCGCGAAACCCTCTCCGTGCTCGACGGCGACGCCGTGATCGAGGTCCCCTGCCGGGTCGACGCGCACGGCGCCCACCCGCTCGCCGTCGCCCCGCTGCCCGATCACGCCACCGGACTGGTCTGCTCGGTCAAGGCCGTCGAGCGGGAGGTGCTCGCCGCCGCCGAGTCCGGCTCCCGGCAGACGGCCGTGAAGGCGTTCGCGCTGCATCCGCTGGTCGACTCCGTGAACGTGGCCCGGCGCCTGGTCGAGGGCTACACCGAAGTCCATCCCGGTCTGGCGTACCTTGGGTGACCGCCCACGGGTAAGCGCTTTCCAACCCGCTCGCCCCTCCCTTCTTGGAGGCCCCTGATGCACGACGAACGCCGCCGGATCGAGGAGCGCGCCGAGCGCCTCCACACCCAGCGCATCAAGCCCGCGATCTACGCGGCCACCGCCCCGATGGCGGTCGAGGCCTGGCAGGCGCCGGGCGAGCCGGTCTCCTTCGAGGAGGCCGCATCCGCGCGCTACGAGCCCTTCGCGATGGACACCCCGTGGGGCCCGCCCTGGGGCACGACCTGGTTCCGGATGAGCGGCCGGGTGCCCGCCGAGTGGGCGGGCCGGCGCGTCGAGGCGGTCATCGATCTCGGCTTCATCGGCGACTGGCCGGGCAACCAGGCCGAGGCCCTGGTCCACCTGCCCGACGGCCGCCCGCTGAAGGCGGTCAACCCGCTCAACCAGTACGTCCCGATCGCCAACCCGGCAGCCGGCGGGGAGCAGATCGACTACCTGGTCGAGGCGGCCTCCAACCCCGACATCCTCGCCGACAACTTCGCGGCGCCGACCCCGCTGGGCGATGTCCTGACCGCCGGCGACAAGCCGCTGTACACCTTCCGGCGCGCCGACCTCGCCGTACTCGACGAGGAGGTCTGGCACCTCGACCTCGACCTCCAGGTGCTGCGCGAACTGATGGTCGAACTCGGCGAGCACGACCCGCGCCGGCACGAGATCACGCACGCGCTGGACCGCGCCCTGGACCTGCTGGACCTCGACGACATCCCCGGCTCCGCCGCCGCCGTGCGCGAGGCCCTGCGCCCGGCCCTGTCCAAGCCCGCCCACGCCAGTGCCCACGTCATCTCCGGCATCGGCCACGCGCACATCGACTCGGCGTGGCTGTGGCCCATCCGCGAGACCAAGCGCAAGACGTCCCGCACCTTCTCGAACGTCACCTCGCTCGCCGAGGAGTACGAGGAGTTCGTCTTCGCCTGCTCGCAGGCCCAGCAGTACGAGTGGGTGCGCGACAACCACCCGCACGTCTGGGCCCGCATCAAGGAGTCCGTGAAGAAGGGCCAGTGGGCGCCGGTCGGCGGCATGTGGGTCGAGTCCGACGGCAACCTGCCCGGCGGGGAGGCCATCGCCCGCCAGCTCATCCACGGCAAGCGGTTCTTCATCGAGCACTTCGGCATCGAGACCAAGGGCGTCTGGCTGCCGGACTCCTTCGGCTACAACGCCGCCTACCCGCAGCTCGCCAAGCTCGCCGGCAATGAGTGGTTCCTCACCCAGAAGATCTCCTGGAACCAGACCAACACCTTCCCCCACCACACCTTCTGGTGGGAGGGCATCGACGGCACCCGCATCTTCACCCACTTCCCGCCCGTCGACACCTACAACGCCCGCTTCAGCGGCGCGGAGATGGCCCGGGCGGTCCGCAACTACGCCGAGAAGGGCAGGGCTTCGAGGTCCCTCGCTCCCTTCGGCTGGGGCGACGGCGGTGGCGGCCCCACCCGCGAGATCATGGAACGGGCGCGCCGGCTCGCCGACCTGGAGGGTTCGCCCAAGGTCGTCGTCGAACACCCCGACGCCTTCTTCGCCAAGGCCCGTGAGGAGTACCCGGACGCCCCGGTCTGGGTCGGGGAGCTCTACCTGGAGCTGCACCGCGCCACGTACACCTCCCAGGCCCGCACCAAGCAGGGCAACCGCCGCAGCGAACACAAGCTGCGCGAGGCCGAGTTGTGGGCGACGACCGCCGCGCTGCACGCGCCGGGCTACGCCTACCCGTACGAGAAGCTGGACCGGCTGTGGAAGACGGTGCTGCTGCACCAGTTCCACGACGTCCTGCCGGGCTCCTCGATCGCGTGGGTGCACCGGGAGGCGGAGGCCGAGTACGCCCGTGTCGCAAGGGAGTTGGAGGAGCTGACGGCCGAGGCGGTGGCCGCGCTGGGCGGCGGCTCGACCCGGGTCTTCAACACCAGCCCGTTCGACCGCGCCGAGGTCATCCGTACGGCCGCCGGTGTGCCGACGTATGTCGAGGCACCGGCGAACGGCAGCGCACCGGTCGTGGCCGTCGACGCTCCGCAGCCGGTCACGGTGGCCGGCCGGGTCCTCGACAACGGACTGGTGCGGGTGGAGGTGGCCGCGGACGGCACACTGGCCTCGGTGCGCGACCTGCGCGCCGGCGGCCGTGAAGTCCTCGCCGGCAAGGGCAACTTGCTGCGCCTGCACACCGACCTCCCGAACCACTGGGACGCCTGGGACGTCGACAAGCACTACAGGAACCGCTACACGGACCTGCTGGACGCCGACTCCGTGACGGTCGTCGACGAGGACCCGCTGCTCGGCTCGATCCGCGTCGCCCGCTCCTTCGGCAAGGGCTCGCGGATCACCCAGACGATCACCCTCCGCGCCGGCAGCCCCCGGATCGACTTCGAGACGGACATCGACTGGCACGAGGCGGAGAAGCTCCTCAAGGCCGGCTTCCCGGTCGACATCCGCGCCGCGCACTCCTCCGCCGAGATCCAGTTCGGCCACATCCAGCGGCCCACGCATACCAACACCAGTTGGGAGGCGGCCCGCTTCGAGGTCTCCGGCCACCGCTGGGTGCACCTGGCCGAGCCCGGCTACGGCGTCGCGCTCATCAACGACTCGACGTACGGCCATGACGTCTCCCGCACGGTCCGCGAGGACGGCGGTACGACGACCAGGGTCAGCCTCAGCCTGGTGCGCGCCCCACGCATCCCGGACCCGGGTGCCGACCAGGGCCGCCACCGCCTCACCTACTCGCTCCTGCCCGGCGCGAGCATCGAGGACGCGGTGGCCGAGGGGTACGCCCTCAACCTCCCCCTCCGCGTGGCCGATTCGGCGGGTGCGCCGCAGCCGGTCGTCTCGGTGGACGGCGAGGGCGTGACCGTCGAGGCCGTGAAGCTGGCCGACGACGAGAGCGGCGACGTCGTCGTCCGCCTCTACGAGTCCCGCGGCGGCCGTGCGACGGGCGTCGTACGCACCGGCTTCCCCCTCGCGGGCGCCCAGGTGACCGACCTGCTCGAACGTCCGCTGGAAGACGCGGAGTCGGCGGACAGCGGAGTCTCCGTTTCCCTCCGCCCCTTCCAGATCCTCACGCTCCGGCTGCGCAGGGCCTGACCGATGGGCATGCAACGCCGACTCCGACGGTCACTCACAGGTAGCCGTCGTCCCGGTCCTCGCTGGGCTGCGGCCGGGCCTCCCGCCGTCCTCGTACGAGTTCGGTCAGGGGAGCCCGCAGCGCGTAGACGCCGGCCAGGGCGCCCGCGATGCCCGCCGCCGTGTACAAGCCGTCCTGCAACGAGGCGAATCGGTGCGACCAGGTGTCGCGCACGCTCAGGTGGACGGTGATCGGCGGGGTGAGGGTGTCCAGGGCACGGTCCGAGTCACCCTGGAAGGTGGTGACGGTGAGGGCCAGGTCGTACTCGCCCGGCTCGCCGGCGGACACACTCCACTGCCACTCCGCGAGGTCCCCGGGCTGTGCGATGACCTGCTTGACCTCGGGGGTCAGCGACACCACCCGCACGGCCGAGTCGCCGGCCGACAGAGCGGCCGCCTCCACCCCGCCCACCTGGAACGCCCGGGTCACCAGCGCGGCCTGCGCGGTGCCGTGCGAGGACTTCTCGCCCCGCGCGGTGAGGCGGACGTCGTAGGTGAGGCTGTCGCCGACGGAGACCGAGACGGAGGGGTCGTAGGCGAGGGAACCGTCGAAGAGGTGCTTGCGGTCGTCGACGATCGAGGACTGTAAGTCCGCCTGACCGGGGCGCTGCCCCACGGACTCGGGACCCTTGTTGCTCTCCTCGGGCACCCCGCAGGCGGCGAGGCCGAGTGTCAGGAGGAGCAACAGACACCAGGCGGCCGCGATCCTCTTCTTCACGCCTGTGCCGCCCCCGACTTCCGTCATGCCGAACCACGGGGAGGCCCCCGCGGCGGGACAAGATTCTTCCCGCCGCGGGGGCCCGGGCGCCAGCCCTTCTCCCGGTCGCCGTCAGCCGGTGAAGCCGGCCGTGATCGAGGTGAACTGCCAGTTGTTCTGGCTGATGCCGGAGCAGTTGCTCACCACCCCGCCGCCCGGGCACGGCCGGTCACGGTTGACCGACCAGAAGGCGAGGCGGGCGATGTGGTGGCTGTTGGCCCAGTCCCTGATCTGGGTCCAGATCGCCGGGGTCGTGTTCTCCTGCTGGTCGGACAGGCCGTTCATGCCGGAGATGCCGATGTGGGAGTACGCGGTGGCGTCGTCCCACCCGAACGTCGACTTGAGCTTGGCCTTCAGCCCCTCCGCCGCGTTCACGGTGTTGCCGTACATGTCCGAGCCGCCGCCGAAGTCGAACGGCATGATGGTGAACACGTCGATGTTCGCGCCGAGCGACTGCGCCTGCTCGATCAGCCGGTTGCCGTAGTAGGTCGGGCCCGTGGTCGAGGTGCCGAAGGTGACGATGGTCTTCAGGCCGGGGTTGTTCGCCTTGACCGTCTTCAGCGCGGTGAGGATCTTCGCCTGCACGGCCTCGTTCTCGAACTCGTCCGTGTTCTCGATGTCCATGTCGACGGCCTTCAGGCCGTAGGCGTCGATCACCTTCTGGATGGCCCCCGCGAGCGCGGCCGCGGAGGAGCAGTTGGCGCCGAGCTTGCTGCCCTGCCAGCCGCCGAAGGACGGCACGATGTCACCGCCGGCGGACCGGACGGCGTTGATCGCGCTCTGGTCGGCGCCACCGGTGAGCGCCCGGCTGCCGTCCCAGGCCGGGGTGCAGCCGCCGGAGTCCAGCACGAACGCCATCGTGAACCACTTGATCCCGGTCGCGCTCATCACCGTAGTCGGGCTCGGCGGATCGCCCCAGCCCTCGTACAGATACGGCGCGGCCTGCGTGAACCCGGTGCCGCCGCCGCTGCCCGCGTCCGTGGTCACGGAGACGGCGTTGGAGGCGGCCGAGACGTTCCCGGCCGCGTCGTGCGCCTTGACCGTGAAGGTGTACGACGTGCTGGGCGACAGCCCGCTGACCGTGGCGGACGTGCCGGAGACGGTCAGCACCTGGTTCGGGCCGCTGTAGATGTCGTAACCGGTTACGCCCACGTTGTCCGTGGCGGCGTTCCACGACAGCGAAACGCTGGACGAGGTCTTGCCGGTGGAGGTCAGGCCCGTCGGCGCGGTCGGCGCCTGGGTGTCCCCGCCGCCCCCGCCGCCCGGGCCGTCGAGGCCGATGTCGTCGGCCCAGTAGGTGCCCTGGGCGTACCAGCCGTGGACATAGATGGTGGCGCTGGTCTGCGAGGCGCCGGTGGTGAACGAGACACTGAGCTGGCTGTACGCCGTCGGCGAGGTCGTCCAGGTCGAGGCGCCGCCGTTCACGCCCAGGTACACATAGCTGCCGCGTACCCAGCCGCTGAGGGTGTACGTCGTGTTCGGCTGCACGGCGACCGTCTGGCTGCACTGCGCGTCGTCGCTGTCGGTCACCGCACCCTGCAGCGCCTTGGAGCCGCTGTGCACGGGGGAGGAGACGACCGAGCCGAGATTGCCGGTGCAGGTCCAGGGGGAGAGGCCGCCGGACTCGAAGCCGGGGTTGGTGAGGATGTTGGCCGCCTGTGCGGTGCCCGGAAGGGCGATGGCCCCGCCGACCGC
This sequence comes from Streptomyces sp. NPDC002076, assembly GCF_053593835.1. Taxonomy (NCBI): domain Bacteria; kingdom Bacillati; phylum Actinomycetota; class Actinomycetes; order Kitasatosporales; family Streptomycetaceae; genus Streptomyces; species Streptomyces sp. NPDC002076. Next base: position 70,108 of record NZ_JBSFDI010000023.1, on the reverse strand, counting down.
GAGGGCGACGGAACCGAGGAGAGCGAGAAGCCGACGTCTGTGACGTCCGAGTGGATTGCGCACGCGATCTCCCTGTGGGGATGGGGTGTTCGGGAGTGCACGGCTGTGCGGAGGTGCGCCCATGAATTTGGTATGGACCAATCTTGCTGTCAAGGGCGAAAGCAGAATTGGTCCATACCGGCGGACTAGAGCGGCAGGGCCTCCACCGCCGAAGCCGCCTGGACGGGCAACGCCGGAAGGGCGATCTCCGCCTCCCTCTGCCGGGGAAGTGCCGCGGGCAGAAGCGACCGCGGCCCCGCCACCACCGTGTAGTCCTGCCCCAGGAACGGCGGCTCGATCACCCCGGGATCCTCGCCCAGAGCCAACTGCACCGCAGCCCAGGGCATGTTCACCCCGCACAGCGACACCTGGTGCAGGCCCCCGGAGGGCCTCGTGTTGACATCCAGCAGCACCGGCCGGTCGCCGAACATGCGGAACTGGATGTTGGACAGGTGGTGCAGCCCGAAGCCCTCCGCGATCAGCCGGGCCGGCTCCAGCCACCGCTCGTCCAGCGTGAAACCCCTGCGGCGGCCGTTCTTGGTGCGGCCCACCGCGAGCCGCAGCCGGTTGTCGGGTCCGGTCAGGCAGTCGACCGACACCTCGGGCTGCTCCAGGCGCGGCATCACCAGCCAGTCCACCGGCTCACCCGACCGCCGCAGCGCCTCGACGACGAGGTCCAGCTGGACGTACGGGCTCGGGAACCCCTCGAGGTGGCTGAGCGAGAACGGGGCGCGGGTGATCACCCGGAAGCCGACCCCGCCGGCACCCGCGGCCGGCTTGAAGCACGCCTTGTACCCGGCCGCCTCCAACTCCTCTACCGCGGCGAGGAGTTCGTCGGCCGTACGCACCCGCCACCACGGCGGCACCGGGACGCCCACCGAGCGGACCGCCTCGTACGCGGTCGCCTTGTCCTCGAACACGGCCACCGCCTCGGGCGTCGGCGCCAGCAGCGCCGTACCGGCCGCGGCGAACTCCGCGCGGTGCCGCACGATCGCCGCCTGGTGCAGCCGGGGCACGAACACGTCGATGCCGCGCCGGGCGCACTGGTCGAGCGCGTACTCCACGTAACCGGCCGGGGACAGGCCCTCCGGCTCCAGGTCGGCGGTGTCGGCGGCGGCCAGGACGGGGGAGTCGGGGTCCCCGTGCGTGGCATGGATCTCCACCGCGCGATCGCTGGGATTTCTGCGCAGCTGATCCATGAAGAAGACGTTCTCCGCGTACGTGCGGTTGAGCCAGACGCGTACGCGAGAGAGCATGCAGGCCGCCTTTCACGGTTTTCGGGCAGGGCTCGGCGGCCCGTGCCCGGGCAGGAGGGAGGAAGGGACGCCAAAGAACCCCTGAGAAAAGGGAGGTTGGGGTGATGGTGTCGGGGCGATCATACGGCTTTCGAGAGCCCCCGCGTGCAACGCGGATGTTACGGATTTCCGGGACTCGTCCAGTAGGCTCGCCGGAGTCCCCCAGGGCGGCGCCGGCCCGCTGCCGCGCCCCGCGACACGGTGGCCGGGGCCCCTTGTCGGGGTGTCCGGGAATGTGTTCTCGTGGTCCCGGCGGAGGATGATCGGAAGGGGTGCAGGGTGGAGTCTGCGGCCGGGGCCGGGCAGCTGCTGGCCATCAGCGACCTGCACATCACCTATCCGGAGAACCGCGCCCTGGTCGAGGAGATGCGCCCCGCCGGCGACGAGGACTGGCTGATCGTGGCCGGTGACATCGCCGAGACGGTGGCCGACATCCGCTGGACCCTGGAAAAGCTCGCGGGCCGCTTCCACAAGGTGCTGTGGGCCCCCGGCAACCACGAGCTCTGGACGCACCCGAAGGATCCGGTCGCCCTGCGCGGCGTCGCCCGCTACGAGCACCTGGTCGCACTGTGCCGCGAGCTGGGCGTCGTCACCCCCGAGGACCCCTATCCGGTGTGGCGCGGCCCCGGCGGCCCGGTCGTCGTCGCCCCGCTGTTCCTGCTGTACGACTACTCGTTCCTGCCGCCCGGCTGCGCCACCAAGGCCGAAGGTCTGGCCTACGCGCAGAGCACCGGCATCGTCTGCAACGACGAGTACCTGCTGCACCCCGATCCCTATCCGACCCGTGACGCCTGGTGCCGGGCGCGGGTCGCCGAGACCGAGCGCAGGCTCGCCGAGCTGCCCGCGGACCTGCCGGTCGTACCGGTCAACCACTATCCGCTGCACCGGCATCCCACCGAGGTGCTGTGGTACCCCGAGTTCGCCATGTGGTGCGGCACCCTGCTGACCGCCGACTGGCACCGCCGGTTCCGCGTCGCGACCATGGTCTACGGCCATCTGCACATCCCCCGCACCACCTGGCACGACGGAGTCCGCTTCGAGGAGGTCTCCGTAGGCTATCCCCGAGAATGGCGCAAGCGCTCGGAGCCGCCGGGACAGCTGCGCCGCATCCTGCCGATGGAGGTCGAAGCCGGTGATCGAGGAGCTGCTCCCGGAGTCGGTCGTGGCCGTGGAGGCACACGGTGACGACGCGCTGTGGGACGCCCCGTTCTACCCCGGGGAGGCAGCGCTCGTCGAGCGTGCCGTGCCCAAGCGCCGCCGCGAGTTCGCCGCCGTGCGCGGCTGCGCCCGGCGCGCCATGGAGAAGCTCGGCGTGCCCGCCCAGCCCGTCCTCAGCGGCGAGCGGGGCGCCCCGCGCTGGCCGGACGGCCTGATCGGCAGCATGACCCACTGCGACGGCTACTGCGCCGCCGCACTGGCCCGGGGCGGCGACCTGGCCTCCCTCGGCATCGACGCCGAACCGCACGGGCCGCTCCCGGACGGCGTGGGCGCCTCCGTCCTCCTGCCCGCCGAGGCCGAGCGGCTGGACCGCCTCGCCGCGCGGCGACCCGGTGTGCACTGGGACCGGATCCTGTTCAGCGCCAAGGAGTCCGTCTACAAGGCGTGGTTCCCGCTGACCCGCACCTGGCTGGACTTCTCCGAGGCCGACATCACCCTCGACCCGAGCCCCGGCGACGAGCCGCACGGCACCCTGCGTGCCGAACTCCTCGTCCCCGGGCCCCGGGTCGGCGACCGCCGGCTCCAGGTCTTCGACGGCCGGTGGGCCGTACGCGACCAAGTGGTCACCACCGCAGTGGTCGTCCCGCATCCCTGAGCCCCCGGCAGCGGCTCGGAGCACCGGGCCCGGTCAGGCCGGCGGGCACCAGTCGCGCAGCAGCCGGAAGAACTGCTCCTCATTGCCCGCGAGGCCCGCGCGCGCCAGGGCCTGTTCCGCCTCGGCCAGCACGGCGGGCGGCACCACGGCCGGCCGGCCGGCGTCCGGTGGCCCGTCGAAGACGGCGCGCACGGTATGCAGCAGCCGCAGATAGGCCTGTACGGCGGTGCGCTCGCGGTCGGTCAGTACGGCGGTGGGCATCGATCGGCTCTCCCCGAATAGGCGTCACGGTCGCGCGCCCTGCGGCGCACCTCTCCAGCTTGCCGCCCACCACTGACAACGCCGTTCGGTCCCGTCCCGGTTCGCCCGCTTAGCCGAGGCCGAATCCTTTCGGTACAGCTTGCGGGGGTGACCGGCGTGTCGTCCGCGGCTCGCCCTTGCGCCGTACGGCCGGATCAGCCCTGTGACCCCGGATAGCCCAGGGACGCCTCGATGCGCCCGGCCACGTCGTCGCGCTGCACCGGGCCCCGCAGGGCCGAACCGGCCAGCCAGGTACGGCACTTGCTGGCCAGCAGCAGACCGAAGGTCTCCGCGTCCCGCTCCTCGGCGCGGTCGAAACGGGTCCGGGCCGCGATCCGCTGCACCGTGGCCTGGAGCGCCTCCTGGTCGGTGTCGTCGTGCAGCAGTCGCGTGGCGACCCCGACACCGTCGACGTGGTGTCCGCGGTGGTCGGCATGCATGTGCCACAGTTCGTGGCCGAGAATCACCAACTGGTGGTCGGGCGCGGTGCGTTCCTCCACGACGACGAGGTCGCGGTCGGTCAGGTCCAGCCACAGGCCGCTCGCCGTGTCCGGCGGGAAGGCGGCCGCGCGGAAGTGCACCGGGCGGCCCCGGCGGCGGCTCATCGCCTCGCACAGCGCGCCGTACAGCTCCCGCGGCGGCGCCGGCGCGGGCAGTGCGAGCCCGCCCACCAGCTCGCCGCACAGCCGGCGCATGTCCCTGCCGATGCCCACAGTCCTCCCCCGGCTCACGACTCGGGCCGTTTGACGCTCTCCAGGAGCATGTCGAGCCACTCTGCGACTTTGTCCCGGTGCTGGTCGGTGGGCAACTGCGCGGCCCGCCAGGCTATTCCGCGCACCCCGTGGTCCTGCAGCAGCCGCTCCAGCGGATCCTCCTCGGCCCCGGCGGCGGCCCGCTCCCGGTCGGCGAGCTTCGTCAGCAGCTCCTGCTCGGTGCGCTGCAGGGCGCCCGCAAGCGCCTCGGGATCCTCCGCGGTCAGGAAGCCGGCGTGCACCCGGAAGAAGCGCTGCAGCGCGTCGCAGTGCTCCATGGTCGGCCGCCGGTCGCCGTTGATGAGGGCGCCGGCCTGCTGCCGGGACATGCCCGCGCCGTCGGCGATCTCCTGCTGGGTGTACTTGCGGCCGTTGGGTTTCAGCCGGGTGCGCCGCAGCAGGCCCAGGCGCTGCAGAAAGCGTGCCTGGACATCCGGTTCACCGGCGGGCCGGCCGGCGAGCAGGGCCTTGACCACCGGCTCCGGCACCCCGCAGGCCACGGAGAGCCGCCCGACGTCGAAGACCTCGGCATGCGGCACGCCGAGCCGGTCGGCGAGCGCGGTGACGCGGGCGACGACGGCCGGCAGCTGGGCGGTCGCCGTGGCGCCCGGATCCTCGTAGCCATCCGTCACCGACAGAACTCCTACGTCTCTCTAGGGCTTCAGATGTGTCTGTGCTTCTGAGTCCGTGATTCTCACGAGCGATCGCCGTGAACTTCCCGGAGAGTATCGGGTGCCTCGAACTCACATCCAGGTGTCGCCACAACTGTGGCGAATTTCAGCCGTCAATGCGCGCGGAATGCCACGATAGTTGACACGGTCTTGTCGCGGGCCGCAGGATCGCAGGGCCGCGTGAAGGCCGCAGAGGCAAGAGGGGTGACCTCCCGATGGCACATCAGGCAGGAGGGCAGCGGCCGGCACCGCGGCCCATCCCCGAGACCTGCGAGACCCAGGCGTATCTCCAGGACTACGCCGCACTGCTGGAGTCCCTCGGCTGCCCGTCCCTGGTCGTCGACCACCGCTGGGACGTGGTCATGGCCAACGGCGCGTTCGAGACACTTTTCCGCGGCGTGCGCCCGCACGCGACGGCCATGCCCGGGGACAACTTCCTGCGGTTCGTCCTGTTCCATCCGGACGCGGGCGAGGTCCTCGGCGAGCACGAGCAGGGCTGGTGCCTGCCGATGCTGGCCCACCTCAGGACCGCCCTGGAGACGTACGGTCACGACCAGGAACTCCAGGCGATCCGCCGGGACATCGCCCAGGACCCGCTGATGGAGGCCGCCTACCGGCAGGGCCTGCCGCACTGGATCCGTGCCGTCGGCGAGAGCGCGACCCGGCTCGACGGGGCCGTCCGGCTGCTGGTCCACCCCGATCCGCGGCGCGGCCCCGCCGAGTGCCGCATCGTCGAGGAGACGCCGGAGATTCTGCGCGGCCTCGGCTACCGGCGCCTTTCGATGGTCGTGCGGGAGAACCGCCGGCCCGCAGCGCCCGTACGCCGCCCGCGCCGGCCGCGGGGCACGGCGGCCCATCTGACCGTCGTACCGGCCACCGAGAACTGACCCGGCACCGCCGGCGTTCAGGTCGCCGGCGGCGCCGGGTCGGAAGAATCCGTCGCCCGGCAAGGAGCGCCCCGAAAGGCCGCTCTGCTCCCCCCCCTTACGCAAGCCACTTGCATATTTTGCGCTAGGCTTGCGCACATGACACGACGACTTGCGGAAGTGGCGAAGAAGGTCGGCGTCAGTGAAGCGACCGTCAGCCGGGTGCTCAACGGCAAACCCGGGGTCTCCGACGCCACCCGGCAGGCGGTGCTGACGGCGCTCGACGTCCTCGGTTACGAGCGCCCCACCCAGCTGCGTGGCGAACGCGCCCGGCTCGTCGGCCTGGTGCTGCCGGAGCTGCAGAACCCCATCTTCCCGGCGTTCGCCGAGGTCATCGGCGGCGCGCTCGCCCAGCTCGGACTCACCCCGGTGCTGTGCACACAGACCAAGGGCGGGGTCTCCGAGGCGGACTACGTCGAACTGCTGCTGCAGCAGCAGGTCTCCGGCGTCGTGTTCGCCGGCGGCCTGTACGCGCAGGCGGACGCCCCGCACGACCACTACCGGCTGCTCGCCGAGCGCAACATCCCCGTCGTCCTGGTCAACGCGGCCATCGAACACCTCGGCTTCCCGGGCGTGTCCTGCGACGACGCGGTCGCCGTCGAGCAGGCCTGGCGGCACCTCGCCTCCCTCGGGCACGAGCGCATCGGACTGGTCCTCGGCCCCGGCGACCATGTGCCCTCGGCGCGCAAGCTGGCCGCCGCGCGGGCGATCGCCGGCGATCTGCCGGAGGAGTTCGTCGCCCGGGCGATCTTCTCCATCGAGGGCGGTCACGCCGCCGCGTCCCGGCTGATCGACCGCGGTGTCACCGGCATCATCTGCGCCAGCGACCCGCTCGCCCTCGGCGCGATCCGGGCCGCCCGCCGCAAGGGACACGACGTCCCCGGCCGCATCTCCGTCGTCGGCTACGACGACTCGGCCTTCATGAACTGCACCGAGCCCCCGCTCACCACCGTCCGCCAGCCCATCGAGGCCATGGGCCGCGCGGCCGTCGAGCTGCTGAACGCGCAGATCGGCGGTACCGCTGTACCCGCCGAGGAGCTGCTGTTCGAACCCGAGCTGGTGGTGCGGGGGTCCACCGGGCAGGCCCCGCGCGGCTGAGATCGAGAAGATCCGGCTGCTTGTCGAACAATTGCAGATTCCGCGCGACATCTTGCGTCAGGATGTCGGCGGTGCTTGAGTGTGCGGCGCCCACCGCTCCTGCCATGAGTGCCATCAGGGGGTCCACCGATGAGAAGCACCGGGTTCCGCCGTACCCTCGTCGCGATCGGCGTCTGTTCCTCGCTCGCCCTCGCCGCCACCGCCTGCGGCTCCGGCGGTGACGGCTCGGCCGGCGGCAAGACGCGCATCACCGTCAACTGCGAGCCGCCCAAGAGCGCCAAGGTCGACCGGAGGTTCTTCGAGGAGGACCTCGCCTCCTTCGCCAAGCAGAACCCGGACATCGACGTCGTCGCGCACGACGCCTTCCCCTGCCAGGACCCGAAGACCTTCGACGCGAAGCTCGCCGGCGGTCAGATGGAAGACGTTTTCTACACGTACTTCACCGACGCCCGGCACGTCGTGGACATCCACCAGGCGGCCGATCTCACGCCGTACCTGAAGGACCTGAAGTCCTACGGCACCATCCAGAAGCAGCTGCGGGACATCTACACCGTCGACGGAAAGGTCTACGGCATCCCGCGCACCGGATACAGCATGGGGCTGATCTACAACCGCAAGCTGTTCCAGAGGGCCGGCCTCGACCCCGACAAGCCCCCGACGACCTGGGACGAGGTCCGCGCCGACGCCAGGAAGATCGCGGCCCTCGGCAACGGCACCGTCGGATACGCCGACTACAGCGCCCAGAACCAGGGCGGCTGGCACTTCACCGCCGAGCTGTACTCCCAGGGAGGGGACGTCGTCGCCAGCGACGGCAAGAAGGCAACCATCGACACCCCCGAGGGCCACGCCGTGCTGCAGAACCTGCACGACATGCGGTGGACCGACAACTCGATGGGCAGCAAGCAGCTCCTCGTCATCAACGACGTGCAGCAGATGATGGGTTCGGGCAGGCTCGGCATGTATCTCGCCGCCCCCGACAACATCCCGATCCTGGTCAAGGAGAAGGGCGCCAACTACGACGACATCGCCATCGGCCCGATGCCGGGCGGCAAGGGCACGCTCATCGGCGGCGACGGCTACATGTTCGACAAGCGCGACACGCCCGCCCAGATCCGGGCCGGCCTGAAGTGGCTGGACCACATGTTCCTCACCCCGGGAACGGGCTTCCTCGGTGACTACGCCCGCGCCAAGAAGAACGACGCTCCCGTCGGACTGCCCGAGCCCCGCCTGTTCACCGGCGCCGCCGACGCCAAGGACCAGCAGGCCAAGAAGGCCAACGCCAACGTCCCGGTGGAGAACTACCAGTCCTTCCTCGACGGCAACCAGCAGCTGCAGATGAAGATCGAGCCGCCGGACGCGCAGCAGATCTACTCCGTCCTCGACTCGACCGTCTCCGCCGTCCTCACCAAGAAGGACGCCGACATCGACCAGCTCCTCAAGGACGCCTCCGGAAAGATCGACGGCATCCTGGCCCGGAGCTGACCGCCATGACGAAGACGGCCGAACGGCGGCCCGCGACCCAGGCCGCCGTCCCCCCGGTCCCGGCGCCGCCCCCGGTAGGGGGCCGGAGGCGGCGCCGCCTCCTCGACCAGGCCCGCGCCTACGCCTTCCTCCTCGGCGGCCTCGTCTGCTTCGCCCTGTTCTCCTGGTACCCGGCGATCCGCGCGGTCGTCATCGCCTTCCAGAAGTACACGCCCGGCTCGAAGCCCGAGTGGGTCGGCACCGCCAACTTCACCCGAGTGCTGCACGACCCCGAATTCGGCGCGGCATGGCGCAACACCCTGTATTTCACCCTGCTCGCCTTGCTGATCGGCTTCGCGATCCCCTTCCTCCTCGCCCTCGTCCTCAACGAGCTGCGGCACGCCAAGGCCTTCTTCCGGGTCGTGGTCTATCTGCCGGTGATGATCCCGCCGGTGGTCAGCGCCCTGCTGTGGAAGTGGTTCTACGACCCCGGAGCCGGCCTCGCCAACGAGGCCCTGCGCTTCCTCCACCTGCCGACGTCCAACTGGTCCAACGGCACCGACACCGCGCTCGTCTCCCTGGTGATCGTGGCGACGTGGGCGAACATGGGCGGCACCGTCCTCATCTACCTCGCCGCCCTGCAGTCCATCCCGGGGGAGCTGTACGAGGCCGCCGAACTGGACGGCGCGAACCTGCTCCAGCGCGTCCGGCACGTCACGGTGCCGCAGACCAGGTTCGTGATCCTGATGCTGATGCTCCTGCAGATCATCGCCACCATGCAGGTGTTCACCGAGCCGTTCGTCATCACCGGCGGCGGACCGGAGAACGCCACGGTGACCGTGCTCTACCTCATCTACAAGTACGCCTTCCTCTACAACGACTTCGGCGGCGCCTGCGCCCTCAGCGTCATGCTCCTGGTGCTGCTCGGCGTCTTCTCCGCCGTCTATCTGCGGCTCACCCGCACCGAGGGGGACAGCGCATGAGCACCCGCACCCTGGTCTCCCCGGCCACCCTCGCCCGCCCGCGCGGCAAGGCCGTCTACTGGACCGTGTTCACGGCCGTCGTCGTGCTCTTCGCGTTGGCGTTCCTCTTCCCGGTCTACTGGATGGTGACCGGCGCGATGAAGTCGCCGGAGGAGGTGGCCCGCACACCGCCGACGCTGATCCCCGAGCACTGGCACCTCGGCGGCTACACCGACGCCTGGGACCTGATGCAGCTGCCGCAGCACCTGTGGAACACGGTGGTGCAGGCGGCCGGCGCCTGGGCGTTCCAGCTGGTGTTCTGCACGGCCGCCGCCTACGCCCTGTCCAAGCTGAAACCGGCCTTCGGCAAGGTGATCCTCGGCGGCATCCTGGCCACCCTCATGGTCCCGGCGCAGGCCCTGGTCGTACCGAAGTACCTGACGGTCGCCGACCTGCCGCTGATCCACACCAGCCTGCTCAACGACCGCCTCGCCATCTGGCTCCCGGCGGTCGCGAACGCCTTCAACCTCTATCTGCTCAAACGGTTCTTCGACCAGTTGCCCCGCGATGTGCTGGAGGCCGCCGAGATTGACGGCGCCGGCAAGCTGCGCATCCTGTGGTCGGTAGTGCTGCCCATGTCCCGGCCGGTGCTCGGCGTGGTGTCGATCTTCGCGCTGGTCGCCGTCTGGCAGGACTTCCTGTGGCCGCTGATGGTCTTCTCCGACACCGACAAGCAGCCGATCAGCGTGGCCCTGGTCCAGCTGTCGCAGAACATCCAGCTCACCGTGCTCATCGCCGCCATGGTGATCGCCGGCATCCCGGTGGTGGCGCTGTTCCTCGTCTTCCAGCGGCACATCATCGCCGGGATCGGCGCGGGCGGCACCAAGGGCTGACGCCGCCGTCACGTCCAGAGAAAGGGAAGCTCCGTGGGACAGCCCATCCATGCCCGAACGGACCGCGACTGGTGGCGCTCGGCCGTCATCTACCAGGTCTACGTCCGCAGCTTCGCGGACGGCGACGGCGACGGCACCGGCGACCTCGCGGGCGTCCGCGCCAAGCTGCCGTATCTCGCCGAACTCGGCGTGCACGCACTGTGGTTCACCCCCTGGTATCTGTCACCCCTGAAGGACGGTGGCTACGACGTCGCCGACTACCGGACCATCGACCCGGCCTTCGGCACCCTCGCCGAGGCGGAGAAACTCATCGCGGAGGCCCGGGAGCTGGGCATCCGGACCATCGTCGACATCGTGCCCAACCACGTCTCCGACCAGCACCCCTGGTTCCGGGCCGCGCTCGCCGCCGGGCCCGGCAGCCCGGAGCGCGAGCTGTTCCACTTCCGGCAAGGGCGCGGACCGCACGGCGAACTCCCGCCGAACGACTGGCCGTCGCAGTTCGTCGGCTCCACCGAACCGGTGTGGACGCGGCTGCCCGACGGCGACTGGTATCTGCACCTGTTCACGCCGGAGCAGCCGGACCTCAACTGGGCCCACCCGGCCGTCCGCCAGGAGCACGAGGACATCCTGCGGTTCTGGTTCGAGCGGGGCGTCGCCGGTGTCCGCATCGACTCCGCGGCCCTGCTGGCCAAGGATCCCGACCTGCCCGACCTCGCCTCCCACCCCGAGCCGCACCCCTTCGTCGACCGCGACGAACTCCACGACATCTACCGCTCCTGGCGGCGCGTGGCGGACGAGTACGACGGCGTCTTCGTCGGCGAGGTCTGGCTGCCCGACGCCGAGCGCTTCGCCCGCTATCTGCGCCCCGACGAACTCCACACCGCCTTCAACTTCTCCTTTCTCTCCTGCCCCTGGGACCCCGGCCGGCTGCGGGCCTCGATCGACACCACCCTCGCCGAGCACGCCCCCGTCGGTGCCCCGGCGACCTGGGTGCTGTGCAACCACGACGTCACCCGCACGGTCACCCGCTACGGCCGCGAGGACACCGGGTTCGACTTCGCCGCGAAGGCCTTCGGCACCCCGACCGATCTGGCGCTCGGGACCCGGCGGGCGCGGGCCGCCGCCCTGCTGTCGCTGGCCCTGCCGGGGGCGGTGTACCTCTACCAGGGCGAGGAACTGGGGCTGCCGGAGGCCGAGATCCCCGTCGACCGCATACAGGACCCGATGTACGTTCGCTCGCGGGGAGCAGACCCCGGCCGGGACGGCTGCCGGGTGCCGCTGCCGTGGGTCGCCGGTATGCCGCATGCGGGCTTCGGTGCCCAGCAGGAGCCCTGGCTGCCCCAGCCGGCCGACTGGCCGTCGTACGCCGTCGACCGTCAACAACAGGAGCCCGACTCCATGCTCTCCCTCTACCGCCAGGCCGTCGCCACCCGCCCGGTCTTCGGTGACGGCCCCCTGACCTGGCTGCCCGCCCCCGACGGGGTACTGGCCTTCATCCGCGCCGAGGGGGCGATGTGCGTGGTCAACTTCGCGCCCACGCCCGCCGACCTCCCCGCGCACTCCCGACTCCTGCTGAGCAGCGGCCCGCTGGACGACGCCGGCCGGCTGCCCCAGGACACGGCGGCCTGGCTGCGGAGCTGAGCCGCCGACGCACCGCGCTATCCCCACACCCCCACCTCGAAGGGATCAGCACATGCAGAGCACCAGGGCCAGAGCTGTCAGGAGCATGCCAGCCATTGCGGTCGCCGTGGCTCTCGCCGCCGGCATGCTCGTCGCCGTCGCGCCCGCCGCCCACGCGGCCGCCGGCGCCGCCCTCCCCTTCACCTCGGTGGAGGCGGAGTCGGCGACCACCACCGGCACCAGGATCGGCCCCGACTACACCCAGGGCACGCTCGCCTCCGAGGCCTCCGGACGGCAGGCCGTGCGCCTCACCTCCGGACAGCGCGTCGAGTTCACGGCGCCCCAGGCCGCCAACGCCGTGAACGTCTCCTACAGCGTCCCCGACGGCCAGACCGGCACGCTCGACGTGTACGTCAACGGTGTCAAGCTCGCCAGGACCCTGACCGTCACCTCCAAGTACTCCTACATCGACACCGGCTGGATCCCCGGCGCCAAGCAGCATCACTTCTTCGACGATGCGCGCCTGATGCTCGGCCGGAACATCCAGGCGGGCGACAAGGTCGCCCTCGAGTCGACCGGCACCCAGGTCACGGTCGACGTCGCGGACTTCGAGCAGGTCGCGGCGCCCGCCACCCAGCCCGCCGGCTCCGTGTCCGTCGTCTCCAAGGGCGCCGACCCCAGCGGCAACGGTGACTCCACCCAGGCCTTCCGGGACGCCATCGCCGCCGCCCAGGGCGGAACGGTCTGGATCCCGCCGGGTGACTACAAGATCACCTCGTCCCTCGACGGCGTGCAGAACGTGACGCTCCAGGGCGCCGGCAGCTGGTACTCGGTGGTGCACACCTCCCGGTTCATCGACCAGTCCAGCTCCTCCGGGAACGTCCACATCAAGGACTTCGCGGTCATCGGCGAGGTCACCGAGCGCGTCGACTCCAGTCCCGACAACTTCGTCAACGGCTCCCTCGGCCCGAACTCCTCCGTCTCCGGCATGTGGATCCAGCACCTGAAGTGCGGCATGTGGCTGACCGGCACCAACGACAACCTGGTCGTGGAGAACAACCGCTTCCTCGACACCACCGCCGACGGCATCAACCTCAACGGCACCGCCAGGGGCGTCGTCGTCCGCAACAACTTCCTGCGCAACCAGGGCGACGACGCCCTCGCCATGTGGTCGCTCTACTCGCCGGACACGAACTCCAGCTTCGAGAACAACACGATCTCGCAGCCCAACCTCGCCAACGGCATCACCATCTACGGCGGCACCGACATCTCCGTGAAGAACAACCTGGTCTCCGACACCAACGCCCTCGGCAGCGGAATCGCGATCTCCAACCAGAAGTTCATGGACCCCTTCTCCCCGCTGTCGGGCACCATCACGGTCGACGGCAACACACTCGTCCGCACCGGAGCGATGAACCCCAACTGGAACCACCCGATGGGCGCGCTGCGCGTCGACTCCTACGACAGCGCGATCAACGCGACCGTCAACATCACCAACACGACGATCACCGACAGCCCGTACAGCGCCTTCGAGTTCGTCTCCGGCGGCGGACAGGGCTACCCGGTGAAGAACGTCAATGTCACCGGCGCGACGGTGAAGAACACCGGAACGGTCGTCGTCCAGGCCGAGGCGCAGGGCGCGGCCACCTTCAAGAACGTCACCGCCACCCAGGTCGGAGCCGCCGGCATCTACAACTGCCCCTACCCGGCGAACTCCGGCTCCTTCGCGCTCACCGACGGCGGCGGCAACTCCGGCTGGTCCAGCACCTGGTCGGACTGCTCCACCTGGCCCCAGCCCGGCCAGGGCAACCCCGACCCCGACCCGAACCGCAACCTCGCCAAGGGCAGGCCGGCCTCCGCGACCGGCTCCCAGGACGTCTACACGCCCGGCAAGGCGGTCGACGGTGACGCGAACTCCTACTGGGAGTCGACCAACAACGCCTTCCCGCAGTCCTGGACGGTCGACCTCGGCTCGTCCTACGCCGTACGCCGCCTGGTGCTGAAGCTCCCGCCGTCTTCGGCGTGGGGCGCCCGCACCCAGACCATCACCGTGCTCGGCAGCACCGACGGCTCGGCCTACTCGACCGTCGCGGGCTCCCAGGGCTACCGCTTCGACCCGGCCACCGGCAACACGGCCACCGTCGCCCTGCCGAGCAGCACGAACCTGCGGTACCTCCGCCTCACCGTCAGCGCCAACACGGGCTGGCCGGCCGGGCAGTTCAGTGAGGTGGAGGCCTACCTGACGTCCTGATCCAGGACCACCCTCACAGATCCAGCACCAGACGGGCGCCCCGGCACCGGGACACACAGATCATCATCGTGTCACCCGCCGACCGCTCCTCCTCGGTGAGGACCGAGTCCCGGTGATCCGGGGCGCCCTCCAGCACATCGGTCTCGCAGGTGCCGCACGTCCCCTCCGTGCAGGAGTAGAGCACCTGGACCCCGGCGGCGCGCACCGCGTCCAGTACGGACACCTCCGGCGGGACGGTGACGGTCATGCCGCTACGGGCGAGCACGACCTCGAACGCCTCGTCCGCGCCCGGCTGTTGCTCCTTCGTCTGGAAGCGCTCCACCCGCAGCACTCCGGCCGGGCAGCGCTCCTCGACCGCGTCCAGCAGCGGCCCCGGACCGCAGCAGTACACCAGGGTGCCCTCGGGCAGGTCGTCGAGCACCGGGCCCAGGTCCAGCAGGCCGGTCTCGTCCTGCGGGGCGAGGGTGACCCGGTCGCCGTAGCGGGCGAGCTCCGGGATGAACGCCATGGACGAGCGGGTGCGTCCGCCGTAGAGCAACGTCCAGTCGGCCCCCGCCTGTTCGGCTGCGGCGAGCATCGGCAGGATCGGGGTGATGCCGATGCCGCCCGCGATGAACCGGTAGCGGGACGCGGGCTCCTGCCGGAAGTGGTTGCGCGGCCCGCGCACCCGGACCTTCCCGCCCTCGCCCACCTGCTCGTGCACATGGGCCGAGCCTCCCCGCCCGGCCGGTTCGCGCAGCACCGCGATCCGCCACGCCGACCGGTCCGCCGGATCCCCGCACAGCGAGTACTGCCGCTCCAGGCCCGGCCCGAGCAGCAGGTCCACGTGGGCGCCGGGCTCCCAGTCGGGCAGTTCACGGCCGAGCGGATCGCGCAGCGTCAGGGCCAGCACTCCCTCGGCGGCGGACTCCCGTGCGGCCACGACGAGTTCGAGTTCGGTCACCGTACGGCCTCTTCGCTGTCGTGTCCTTCCGGATGCGCCAGCATCCACTCCCACATCAGCACCGGGTCATCGGCGGTGTGCTCCGCACCGCAGTGGCAGGTGCCGTGCAGCAGGTCCGTGCCCGGCAGCCAGTCGATGCGGTAGACCTCGCCGGTACCGGGGCTCACCGGACCTCCTCGACGGGCTTGTCGCCCTCCTCGACCAGCCGGGCCAGGATCCGGCGCGCGGCCAGGCCGCCGGTGTCGATGTTGATGCTCAGCTCCTGGTAGCCGGTGCGTTCGGTGCCGAGGGTGCGCTGCAGCAGATTGAGCGCGTCCACGTCCTGCATCACCACGGTGTGGTTGTTGGCCCGCAGGAACTCGGTGACCTCGGCGTCCTGGGTCGCCCAGTCCCGGGACACCGCCCAGAAGTCGTACACCTTGCCGTCCGCCGAGGGCGTGATGGCGTAGGTGATCTCGGTGTGGAAGCCCTGCGGGTCGCTGCCGTCCGGCTCCGGCACGACGCCCACGGGCGCGATCCGGCTGTGCAGCAGATACAGACAGGGTGCGTGGTACTCGATGTCCTGCCAGCGGGTGATCCGGCCCTCGATGCCCGTCGAACGGGCGTAGAACGACGGGCACTCGGCGTCGTCCATGTGCCGGCTGACCCGGACCACGCCCGCGCCCTCGTCCACCTCGGTGGTGATGGGCGTCTCGGCGACCTCGGGGGTGCCGATGTATCCGCCGTGCAGATACGTCTCGTGGGACAGGTCGAGGAGGTTGTCGACGAGCAGGCCGTAGTCGGCGTCGATCGGCTCCATGCCGCGCACGGTGGTCCAGCCGGGGGAGTCCAGGTGCCGGGCCCGCGGGATCGTCTGCGGGTCGGCGAGCGCCGGGTCGCCGATCCACACCCAGACCAGCGAGTCCTGCTCCACCACCGGGTAGGAGGCGACGCGCGCGGTGCGCGGGATGCGTTTCTGGCCCGGTACGTAGACGCAGGCGCCGGTGCGGTCGTAGGTGAAACCGTGGTAGCCGCAGACGATCCGGTCGCCGTCCAGGCCGCTGGAGGAGAGCGGGTAGCGGCGGTGGACACACCGGTCGTGCAGGGCGACCGGGCCGCCGTCCTCCTCGGCACGGTAGAGGACGAGCGGTTCCCCGAGGATCGTCCGGCCGAGCAACTCGCGTCCGACCTCCTCGCTGTAGGCGGCGACGTACCACTGATTCCGCGCGAAAGCGGTCATGTGCGGCATGGCTGCGGCTCCCATCTGTGGGTGGTGGCCACATCGTCGGGGCGTGCCGCACAGGGCACAACGCCGACTTCCGTCTGACGGAAGCCTGCCTGCGAACGATTGCCGCACCACACGGACCGCCGAGTTTCACACGGGCGCCATCAGACCCTTCCCTGACGTTTGTCGCTCTTGGAACACTCGCTGCGCGCAGATTCCGTCATTTGGGCGGATCACGTACGTCAGGACGAGAGGACCCGCAGACCCATGCCCGAAGTCAATCGGCGCCGATTCCTCCAACTCGCGGGCGCCACGACGGCGTTCACCGCACTGTCCAGCAGCATCCAGCGTGCCGCCGCACTGCCCGCGAACCATCGCACCGGAACGGTCCGGGACGTCGAGCACATCGTCGTCCTCATGCAGGAGAACCGATCCTTCGACCACTACTTCGGCACGCTCCGAGGCGTCCGCGGCTTCGGTGACCCCCGCTCCGTCACGCAGAACGGCCGCTCGGTCTGGAAGCAGTCGGACGGCACCAAGGACATCCTGCCCTTCCACCCGGACGCCGACGACCTGGGCCTCGCGTTCATCCAGGACCTGCCGCACGGCTGGCAGGACACCCACGCCGCGTTCAACGGCGGCAAGTACGACAAGTGGGTGCCGGCCAAGGGCACCACGGCCATGGCGCACCTGACCCGCGAGGACATACCGTTCCACTACGCCCTCGCGGACGCCTTCACCATCTGCGACGCCTACCACTGCTCGTTCATGGGCTCGACCGACCCGAACCGCTACTACATGTGGAGCGGTTACGTCGGCAACGACGGCCAGGGCGGCGGCCCGGTCCTCGGCAACGACGAGAAGGGCTACGGCTGGACGACGTACCCCGAGCGCCTGGAGAAGGCCGGGGTCTCCTGGAAGATCTACCAGGACGTCGGCGACGGCCTCGACGCGAACGGCGGCTGGGGCTGGATCGAGGACGCCTACCGCGGCAACTATGGCGACAACGCCCTGCTCTACTTCAACCAGTACCGGGGCGCCAAGCCCGGCGACCCGCTGTACGACAAGGCCCGCACCGGCACCGACGCCCGCAAGGGCGAGGGCTTCTTCGACCAGCTGAAGGCCGACGTCAAGGCCGGCAAGCTGCCGCAGGTCTCCTGGATCGTCGCCCCCGAGGCCTTCACCGAGCACCCCAACTGGCCCGCCAACTACGGCGCCTGGTACGTCTCCCAGGTCCTGGACGCGCTCACCTCCAACCCCGAAGTCTGGGGGAAGACCGCGCTGTTCATCACCTACGACGAGAACGACGGCTTCTTCGACCACGTCATCCCGCCGTACCCGCCGGCCTCCGGCGCCCAGGGCAAGTCGACCGTGGACGCCACCCCCGACCTGTACAAGGGCGACGCGAGTCATGTCGCCGGGCCCTACGGGCTCGGCCAGCGCGTCCCGATGCTGGTCGTCTCCCCGTGGAGCAAGGGCGGTTACGTCTGCTCCGAGACCTTCGACCACACCTCGATCATCCGGTTCATCGAGCGCCGCTTCGGCGTGCAGGAGCCGAACATCTCCCCGTGGCGCCGCGCCGTCGTCGGCGACCTGACGGCCGCCTTCGACTTCTCCCGCAAGGACACCAAGCCGGTCGCGCTGCCGTCCACGGCCGCGTACGAGCCGCCGGACCACAACCGGCACCCCGACTACGTGCCGACGCCGCCCGCCCACCCCGCCCTGCCCAAGCAGGAGCGCGGCCACCGGCCCACCCGCCCGCTGAAGTACGACCCGGTGGTGGACGGTTCCGCGGACACCGCGGCCGGCACCCTCACGCTCACGTTCGCCTCGGGGGCGCACGCGGGCGCCGCCTTCCTGGTGACCTCGGGCAACCGCACCGACGGCCCCTGGACCTACACCACCGCGGCCGGCAAGTCCCTGACGGACACCTGGAACTCGGCCTACTCCGGCGGTCTGCACGACCTCGCCGTGCACGGCCCCAACGGCTTCCTGCGCGTCTTCAAGGGCAAGGGCAAGGCCGCGGGACCGGAGGCGACCGCGCGGCACAAGGGCGACGACCTGGAACTCACCTTCACCAACAAGGGCTCCGGCACGGTGAAGCTGAAGGTCGTGAGCGGTTACGGCGGCGCCCCGGCGACGGTGACCGTACGGCCCGGCGCGACCGTCAAGCACACCGTGGACCTCACGGCGAGCAAGCGCTGGTACGACGTGACGGTGACGTGTGACGCCGACCCGGCCTTCCTGCGCGGCTTCGCCGGCCACGTCGAGAACGGCCACCCCGGCGTCAGCGACCCGGCGATCGCCTCGGAGTGAACGGGCGATGACGACCGCTCCGTGCGGACTGGTCAGGTACCGGTCACATCAGGGTAGTGTGCCCCGGTGACCACGCAATCGAACACTCCGGCAGGCTGGTACCCGGATCCGCACGGAGCGCCCCAGACGCTCCGCTACTGGGACGGCGCGCAGTGGACCCAGCACACCAACCCGGCGGGGCAGCCCGCCGGTCAGGTTCCGCAGCAGCAGGCCGCTCCCCAGCAGTACGGCGCCCCGCAGGCGCAGGGCGTCGACCCCAAGGTGCAGCGTCAGGTGCAGCAGCAGGCCGGGGTCGCGGCCGGCGGCCCCGGCGGCGGCACCCTCTTCACCGAGCCCGTCCTGGTGGTGAACCAGAAGGCCAAGCTGATCGAGGTGACCAACGAGTACAAGGTCATGGATCAGAACGGCCGGGACATCGGCTCGGTCACCGAGGTCGGGCAGGGCGTACTGCGGAAGATCTTCCGCTTCATTTCCAACTGGGACCAGTTCCTGACCCACAAGCTGGAGATCCGCGACGCCTACGGCCAGCCGCAGCTGCTGCTGACCCGGCCCGCGAAGATCTTCAAGTCCCGCGTGATCGTGTCGCGTCCGGACGGGTCGCAGGTCGGCGAGATCGTCCAGCAGAACATGATCGGGAAGATCAACTTCGCGATGAACGCGAACGGCCAGCAGGTCGGCGCGATCAAGGCGGAGAACTGGCGGGCGTGGAACTTCGCGATCGTCGACCACGCGGACAACGAGGTCGCCCGGATCACCAAGACCTGGGAGGGCCTCGCCAAGACGCTCTTCACGACCGCGGACAACTACGTCCTGCAGATCCACTACCAGCTGCCGGAGCCGCTGCTGAGCCTCGTGGTGGCGACGGCCCTGACCGTCGACACCGCGCTCAAGCAGGACTCGCGGGGCTGGAACTGAACAGGCCCCGACGGGGGAGAACGCCGACGGCGGCCGGTGCACACGGAACGCGTGCGCACCGGCCGCCGCTGTATGTCGTGGCCGAGCCGCCGTGCGGCACGGAGCGGCACCCGTGGCGCACGGCGCCGTTCGCCCGGGACAGTGTTCGCTCGGGATGCGGCTCGCGCACGGCGCCGTTCGCCCGGGAGAGCGTTCGCTCGGGGCGCCGCTCGCCCATGGGCAGCCGTACGCCTAGGCCGAGAACGCGTCGACGCCCGTCAGTTCCGCCGACAGCTCCCACAGCCGAGCCGCCTGCTCCGGGTCGATCGCCCAGTCCTTGACGCCGGTGCGCTCCTCGCCCTCCGGCGCGAGCTCGGCGATGTCGCAGTCCTCCAGATAGACGCCACCGAGCCCGTCCAGCTGCGGCGAGGTCGCCGCCCACACCTGGGTCGCCGCACCCTGCTGCGGGGTCTTGAAGCCCTCGGGGTTGAGCACGTTGCCGTCCTCGTCGATCCAGCCGCGCTCGATCATCTCCTCCTTGGGCAGGTGCCGTTGGAGCGGGGTGATGATGCCGCCGGGGTGCAGGGCGAAGGCGCGGACGCCGGCGTCACGGCCGAGCTTGTCGAGCTGGACGGCGAACAGGACGTTGGCGGTCTTGGCCTGGCCGTACGCCTCCCACTTGTCGTAGCCCCGCCGCCAGTGGACGTCGTCCCAGCGGATCCCGGAGAAGTGGTGGCCGCGGGAGGAGACGGAGACGACCCGGGCACCACCCGGTGCGATCGCGGGCCACAGACGGTTGACGAGGGCGAAGTGGCCGAGGTGGTTGGTGGCGAACTGGGCCTCCCAGCCGGGCCCCACCCTGGTCTCCGGGCACGCCATGATCCCGGCGCTGTCGATCACGATGTCGATGGTCCGCCCCGAGGCGAGGAACCGCTCGGAGAAACCGCGCACGCTCTCCAGGTCGCCGAGGTCCAGCTCGTCCAGTTCGACGCCGGGGATGTCGGCCATCGCCTGCTCGGCGGTGGCCGGGCGGCGGGCGGGCACGACCACGTGGGCGCCGGCCTTCACGAGCGAGCGGGTGGTCTCCAGGCCGATGCCCGAGTAACCGCCGGTGACGAGGGCGAGCTTTCCGGTCAGGTCGATGCCCCGCAGGACTTCGTCGGCGGTGCTGGTGGCGCCGAAACCCGATCCGATCTTGTGCTGTGCAGTGCTCATGCCGGGAACGCTACGAGTTCAAGTGCTCTCGAAGTCAAGCGCGACACCGGGCGGCACCCGGGGACGGCACGCACGCGGACGAGGGCCGATCCTCTGGGAATCCTCAAGTGTCGTGCCAGGTGGCGGGCATGCGGCCACGATGATCCACATGGCAGCTCTCGCAGGATTCAACAGGAAGCACGACGTCGTGCCGGTCATCCGGGACGCGGACATGGTCGCGGTCGCCCTGCGCCAGGCGCTGGCCGAGGCATCGCCTCAGGAGCGCCCGGGTCTGGCACGCGCCGCCGCGCTCGTCGAGGCCACCGCGGCCGCCACCGAGTCCCAGGTGCGCGCCCGTTGGGTCCGCTCCCGGCTGGCCGCTGTCGGCTTCGCCGGGGACATCGCCTCGGTCGCGGCGGTGAAGGCACTGCGCCAGGCGGAGCCGAGGCTGAGCCTGCTGGCGGCGGTGCACCTGCAGAAGGAGGCGGTGGCCCATCCGGAGTGATCCGGCCGCCCGCGGCGCAGTCACAGCGCCGTGAGATGTCCGGGCTGGTCCGGCTGCCGCGGAATCAGGGCCGGTTCGGTGGTCGCGCCTCCCGGCTCCAGGGCCAGTACCGCGGCCACGGGGTGGTCGTCGTCCTCAGGCACCGGCTCCGGCGTGACCCGGGTGAGCAGGACCACGCCCCAGGAAGCCAGCCCCGCCCCGACGAGGGCCAGCAGGACGCCGGCCGGGCCGCCCTGGAGACCCTGGCCTAGCAGGCTGAGGCCGATGACCGCGGCGGCCACCGGGTTGGCGAGGGTCACCACGGCCAACGGCGCGCCGAGGCCGCCGCGGTAGGCGGTCTGCGACAGCAGCAGCCCGCCGACGGCGAACCCGGCGACGAGCACGGCGACCACGACGACCTCGGTGCTCAGCGCCGGGCCCGTGCGGTCCGTGGCCGCCACGGTGACCGTCTGGGTCAGCGCCGAGGCGACGCCGGAGGCGAAGCCGGACGCCGTCGCGTGCCGGAGGCCGGGCCGGGCGCCGGGCCAGGACAGCATGCCGATCGCGGCGGCGGTCGTACCCGCGACCGCCAGCGCCTCGGTCAACGACAGCACTCGCGCGGGCGCCGGACCGGAGGCGGTGACGAGCAGCGCGGCGAGCCCGAGCAGCGTCAGCGCCGTACCGCGCCACTCCACCGGGCTGACCCGGCGCCCGGCCGCCCGCGCGCCGAGCGGTACGGCCGCGACCAGGGTGAGCGCGCCCAGCGGCTGGACGAGGGTGAGCGGGCCGTACTTGAGGGCGACGACGTGCAGCAGGGCGGCCGCCGCGTTCAGACCGACCGCCGACCACCA
Source organism: Streptomyces sp. NPDC002076 (assembly GCF_053593835.1). Classification (NCBI taxonomy): domain Bacteria; kingdom Bacillati; phylum Actinomycetota; class Actinomycetes; order Kitasatosporales; family Streptomycetaceae; genus Streptomyces; species Streptomyces sp. NPDC002076. The sequence continues at coordinate 48,141 of NZ_JBSFDI010000023.1, read as the reverse complement.
GGCGCCGGTGCCGAGCAGCCGCAGCAGGCCGGTCGCCGTGGTGTGGGAGGCGAGGCGTTCCTGGGCGACGGCGGCCAGCGCGTAGGCGATCGCGGAGACGAGGGAGAGGGCGACGGAGATCAGGGCGGCGGCGCTCATCGGGCCGCTCCCACCAGGACGGGCTCGCGCGGCGCGAGCCGGCCGGCGCCGCGTCCCGCCGTGCCGGCCGTCCGGTGCGGCGGACGGATCACGGCGAGGGCGAGGCCCAGCATGGCCGTCGCGGCGACCGCGTCGAGCCAGTAGTGGTTCGCCGTGCCCACGATCACCAGCAGGGTGATCAGCGGGTGCAGCAGCCACAGCCAGCGCCACCGGGACCGGGTGGCCACGATCAGGCCGATCGCCACCATCAGCGCCCAGCCGAAGTGCAGCGACGGCATCGCCGCGAACTGGTTGGACAGATGGTCGCTGGACGGCGGTCCGTACACGGACGGGCCGTAGCGGCGGGCGGTGTCCACCAGGCCGGTGCCGGTCAGCATCCGCGGCGGGGCCAGCGGGAACGTGAACGGCAGCACCAGCGCGGCCGTGGTGACGACCGCGAGAACCCGGCGGGCCCACACGTAGTGCGCGGGCCGCCTCAGATACAGCCAGACCAGGAAGGCCAGCGTGGCCGGGAAGTGGACGGTGGCGTAGTAGGCGTTCGCCAGGTGGACGAGGATGTCGCCGTGCAGCAGTGCGGACTGCACGGCGTTCTCGTGGGGGAGGTGCAGCGCCCGCTCCAGGTCCCACACGCGGTGGGCGTTGTGGACGGCGTTGCCGGTGTGCCCGGTGGCCAGCTGCCGGCCCAGCTTGTAGACGAGGAAGAGCCCCGCGACCAGCAGAAGCTCACGTATGAGTGCCGGGCGCGCGGTCGCGTCCGGCGGCTCCGCTGCTGCCTCTGCAGGCTCGGTTCGGGCATCCATCCCCCGGCCCCTTCGCTGACGGTGGTGCGTGTGGTGGTGCGGACGAGCACCGTCCCCGGGGGCGGAGCTCATCGATACGTGGCCGTACCGATACGTCAGTGTACCGATACGGCCGAGTACCGGTACACTTGCGTATCGGTTGATGTGCGACACACTGGAGACAGCGTCGGGAGCCCGGCTTGAGCGATGCTTCAGCGGGCCGTGCAGGAATGACCGCAGTACACGAGTGAGGGGAAGCACCGCATGACGTCGCAGGCCGCGGAGGGACCGGAGACGGTCGTCGCCTCGCGCCGCTCCAAGATCACGGCCGAGCGTGAGCGGGAGTTCTTCGACGCCGTGCTGGACCAGATCCGCGAATGCGGTTACGAGTCCGTCACCATGGAGGGCGTCGCTGCCAGCACCCGGTGCAGCAAGTCCACGCTCTACCGGCAGTGGAAGACCAAGCCTCAGTTCGTCGCCGCCGCGCTGCGCGCCAGCCGCCAGGTGCGGTTCACCGGCATCGACACCGGATCGCTCGCCGAGGACCTGCGCCAGGCGGCGCGGGCCGCCGGGGACTGGTCCGGCAAGGACACCAGGCTGCTGCAGGCGCTCGGGCACGCGGTGACGGCGGACCACGAGCTGGCCCAGGCGCTGCGCGAGGCGCTGGTGTATCCCGAGATCGCGGCGCTGCAGGAGATGCTCGCCCGCGGCGTGGCCCGGGGCGAGGTGCGCGCGGACCATCCCGCGCTGGAGTACATCCCCGCCATGATGTTCGGCGTCCTGCGCGTCCGGCCGGTGCTCAGCGGCCAGTACGCCGACAGCGACTATCTCATCCGGTTCGTGGAGTCCACCGTGCTGCCCGCGCTCGGACTGACGCAAGGACCGACCTGAGACCCAGGCCGCCGTTCATGGGATGACTGAACGGTGGCCTGACCGCGCCGCACCGTGGGGACGGGGGCGGCGCGCCCCCCGGCCGGGTGGGGCTCCTCTTGAGCGGAGGGGAACCCCACCCGGCCGCATCATGTCCCGGCCGCCGTCGGTCAGACGTCCTGGCCGTTCCCGCCGCCGGACGACACCTTGATCCCCTTGAGGATGTCGTCGATGACCGAGGTCTTCTGCCCGACGTCGATGCCGAAGCGCACCACCACGAGCCGCTTGGCGTCGTCGGGTGAGGGGAAGGCGACCGACTCCACATAGCCGTCGGCGCCCTTGCTGGTGACCGCCTTCCAGCGCACCATGTACCCCTTCTGCCCGGCCACCGTCACCGCCCCGGAGCCCAGCACCTGGTGTGAGGTGATGCTGCCGTAAGTGGTGCCGCCATAGGACTCCTTGGCGTTGGCCGCGATGTCCGCCTCGGCGACCTTCTCGGCCGTGTCGCCCTTGATGCCCAGCGCCTGGGCCGGGGCCGAGTAGGCGCCGCCCGAGGTGCAGGTCTGGGCGGAGTTGCCCGGGCACTTGTAGGAGTCGTCGGAGGTCACCTGCGCACCGACGCTGATCGTCTGCCCGGTCCAGCCCTCGGGCACCGGCAGGCTGATGCCGTTGACCGGGTCCGGCACCGTGCCGCCGCCCTTGACCTTGGGCGCCTCGGACTGGCCCGGCGACGGCGAGGCCCCGCCGGAGCCCCCCGAGCCCCCGGAGCCGCCCTGGCCGCCGAAGCCGCCGCCCGGACCGCCCTGCCCGCCGTCCTGTCCGCCCGCTGCGCCCTGCCCCGACCCGGCCTGGTCGGAGCTTCCGCCGCCGGGGTCCTTGGTGAGGGCCCACACGCCGACGGCGATGCTCGCCAGGACCGCGGTCGCCACCACGACGGCTATACCCGTGCGCACACCCCGCCGGGGGCCGGCCGGCGGCGGGGCGGGGTAGACCGGATACGCCGGATACGCGGCCTGAGCGCCATAGGCGGGGAAAGCCGAGGGAGCGGCCGGCTGCGGGCCGCCGGCCGGCGGCGGCTGCGTCGGGGGACCCCACGTGGCGGCCGTCCCGGCGGGGCGGGTCTGGTCCGTCCAGGCCTTGCCGTCCCACCAGCGCTCGGTGGGCGGACCGTCGTTCGTCTGCCCGGGGTCGGGGTACCACCCGGGGGGAGTCACCTGCGTCATGACCCCACCGTATGAGGCGACAGTGAAAGTGCGATGAGAGGATCAGCCGCCAATCGGCCGGACCGGACATTTCGCCACCGGGATTTTTCCCACAGCCCTGTTCTGACTCCCCGTCACCGACGTCCGCGCGCTCGGACGCCGGGCGCCCGCATTGCGCCGGATCCGTGCCCGGCCGTGCCCGGCAGGCCGTGGACGGTCATAGGCCGCGGACCGCGAAGACGTACGCCCCGGCAGGGTGAGCGCCGCCGACGCGTCCTCGGGGCGGACGCCGTCGCGGCAGCGAGAGCGGTACCGGCAACCAGCGGCAACCGGTCCCGTACCGGCCATGGTTGACGCCTCGTCCGCTGCTGACCGGCCCTTCGGCCCGGGGGTGCGTCGCCCGCCCGCGCCCACTTTCACCCGCCGGGGCAAGAGCTGCCCCGACCGGCCACCACACATCCCGGCGGACGGCTACGCTCAGGTTCTGTACGTCATTCGGGCGACCTGGGGAGGTATCGGGATGACGGAGGGACGGCCGCCGACGGCCGCCTCGGCTTCCCTGTGGGAGCGGGACGCGGAGATCGCCACCGTCGCACACGCACTCGACCTCCTGTGCGCCGACCAGTCGTCCGCGGGCAGTCTGCTGGTCTTCCGCGGCGAGGCGGGATTCGGCAAGACCGCGCTGCTGGCCGAGGCACGCCGCATCGCCGAACGCCGCGGCTGCGCCGTGTGGTCCGCGCGCGGCGCGGAGACCCTGAAGTCCGTCCCGTTCAACGTGGTACGGCAATTGCTGCAGCCCGCCCTGCTGTCGTTACTGCCCGAGGAGGCCCGCGAGTACCTCGGCGACTGGTACGACATCGCCGGTCCCGCCCTCGGCATAGCGGACCCGCAGGAGGGCAGCGCCGACCCGCAGTACGTGTGCGACGGACTCGTCGCCGCGGTGCGCCGACTCGCCCGCCGCGAGTGGCCGCTGGTGCTGCTGATCGACGACGCGCACTGGGCCGACCAGGAGACCCTGCGCTGGCTCGCCGCGTTCGCCGAGCGCCTCGACGACCTCTCCGTCCTCGTCGTGGTCGCCCGCCGCCCCGGCGAGGTCAGCGGCGACAGCGCCCGCCACCTCGACGCGGTGGCCGCCGCCGCGGGCCGCCCCGTCAACAACCTCAGCGCCCTCACGCCCGACGCGGCGGCGGGACTCACCCGTGCCACCCTCGGCCGCCACGCGGACGATGCGTTCTGCCGCGAGGTCTGGGCCGTCACCGCGGGCAACCCCTACGAGACCACCGAACTCCTCGCCAAGGTGCAGGACAGCGAACTGCAGCCGGTCGAGGCCCGGGCCGGTGAACTGCGCGCCCTCAACCGCGCCGCCCGCGGTGGCGGACTGGTCGACCGGCTCAAGGGGCTCGGCCTGGAGGCCACCCAGTTCGCCTGGGCGGCCGCCATCCTCGGTACCGGTATCACCGTCGACATGGTCGCCCGCCTCGCCACCATGGACGAGGCCGTCGCCCGGCACTGCGCGGCACTGCTCTGCACCGCCCGCATCCTCACCGAACCCGCCCCCGTGGCCGGCGCCGAACGCGAGGAGGGCGAGCTGGAGTTCGTCCACCCGCTCATCGCCAGCGCCGTCTACAACTCCATCCCGTCCGGGGTGTGCACCGCCATGCACGGCGTCGCCGCCCAGATCATCACCCAACTGGGACGCGGCGCCGCCCAGGCCGCCCGGCATCTGCTGAAGGTGCACCCGGACGGCGACGAGGAACTCGTCGAGCAACTGCGCGAGGCCGCCCGCGAACACCTCGCCGTCGGCGCGCCCGACGCGGCCCGCACCTGCCTCGAACGCGCCCTGCAGGAGCCGCCCCTCCCCGAGGTCCACGCCCACGTCCTGTACGAACTGGGCTGCGCCAGCCTGCTCACGGCACCCGCCGTCACCATCGACCACCTCCAGTTCGCCCTCGGCCTGCCCGGCCTAGACGGCGAGCGGCGGGTCGACGCGGTGGTCCGGCTCTCCCAGGCGCTGATCCACAACGACCAGCTGGAGGAGGCCGTCCGCACGGTCCAGGCCGAGGCCGCCCGGCACGAAGCCGGCCCCGTGCGGATGCGGCTGCAGGCCGTGCAGTTCATGTGGGAGGGCATCCACGGCGAGACCGTCTCCCCGGCCCGCTCCCGGCGCCTCGCGGAACTCGCGAGCACCTGCACCGGCCGCGACAACGCCGAACGCGCCCTGCTCATCCTGCGCGGCTTCGACGCCATGACCCACGGCGAGAGCGCCGACGAGGTGCTCGAACTGTGCGACCGCGCCCTCGTCAACGGCCGCCTCGCCCCCGGCCTCGGCTGGACCGACCCCGAGTGGGGCATCGAGCTGCTGATGATGCTCGGCAGCGCGTACGCCTACGCCGACCGGCTCGACCGCGCAGAGAGCCTCTTCGCCGAGGCCCTGCGCGTCTACACAGTGCCGGCTGGCGCGGCGGCCACCTCTCCCTCGCCAATGCCTTCCTCGGGCTCGCCTACCGCAGGCAGGGCCGGCTGCGCGATGCCGAGTCCACCCTGCGCGAGGCCTTGGTCCTCGCCGAACGCGTCGGCCGCCGCCTGCCGCTGTACTGGTCGGCGACCTGCGGCCTGGTCGACACCCTGCTCGCCCGCGGCCGCGTCGACGAGGCCTGGTCGATCGCCGAACAGTACGGCTTCGCGCCGCCCTACCCCTCCACGATCGTGCTGCCCGACATCCGCTGCGTGCGCGGCCGGCTGCTGCTCGCCGTCGGCCGTACCGAGGAGGGCGTCCACGAGCTGGAGGCCGCCGAGAAGATCGCCGCCTCGCGCGGCGGCCACAACCCGGTCCTCTCGCCCTGGTCCATCGACCTGGCCAGAGCCCTCGCCGACCGGGACCCGGAGCGCGCCGCACAGCTCGCCGCCGACGCCCGCCGGCAGGCCGAACGCTTCGGCACGGACACCGCCATCGGCGAGGCCCTGCGCTGCGCAGCCGCCCTGGAGACCGGCGGGCGCGCGGTCCAGCTCGCCGCCCAGGCCGTCACCTACCTGGAGGCCTCGCCCTGCCAGTACGAACACGCGGCGGCCCGCGTCGAGTACGGCATCGCCGCCCGGTCCGTCGCGGAACTGGGCCGGGGCCTGGACCTTGCCCGGGCCTGCGGTGCCGATGGGCTGGCAGCCCAGGCGAGGGAGGCGCTGGAGTCGGGACAGGGGCTGAGCTAGCGCCCTGCTGCGGACCTCACATCGTGAGCAACTGTTCCGTGACCGCCGCCAGACGCTTGCGTACCTCCGGGTCGTACGTCTCCTCGTGCGCCCGGGCCCGCCGGGTGCCGTCGAAGTAGCCGCCGCTGCCCAACTCCTCGGTGGCCAGGGCCAGTACACCGGGTGCGCCGTCCGCGACCGAGTTCCACGGCGCGATGGCGCTCTCGCGGACCATCGCCGTGTCCATGAAGGTGGCGGGGTGCAGGACGTTCACCGACACCCCGCTGTGCCCGAGTTCCTCCGCGAGCGTGAAGGTGTGCGCGGCGAGGGCGAACTTGCTGCGGCAGTACGCCGACATCCCGCTGTAGCCGCGGCTGAGTTCCGGGTCGGTGAAATCCAGGGGTTCCTGGCCGGCCGAGCCGACGTTCACGATCCGGGCCGGCGCGTTGTTCCGCAGGACCGGCAGCAGGGACCGGGTCAGGACGACCGGCGCGAGATAGTTCACGGCGAGCCGCAGCTCGTGCCCGTCGGCGCTCAGCTCCCGCCCGGAGCCGGGCGTGCCGCCGCCCACCCCCGCGTTGTTGATCAGCACGGCGAGGTCGGGATGAGCCCCGGCGACCCGCGCGCCCAATTCGCGGACCTCGGCGAGGCGGGCCAGGTCGGCGACGAAGCCCTCCGCCTCGCCCTCGGTGCGCAGCTCCGCGACCAGCCGCTCGGTGCGGTCCCGGTCCCGGCCGTGGGCCAGGACGACATGGCCGGAGCGGACCAGTTCGAAGGCCACGTAGCGGCCGAGTCCGGAGGTGGCACCGGTGATCAGAATGGTGGACATGCTTCCACCCTAGGCACGGCCGGGCGCCGCGAGGGGGGTGCTGTCGAAGCTACGACCGGCAGGGTCACCCTCAGCCCTTGGTGTCCCCCTCCTCCTCGGCGAGGACCCGCTGGGCGGTCGCGAACGCCGAGTTGGCGGCCGGCACCCCGCAGTAGACGGCGGTCTGCAGCAGCACCGCGCCGATCTCCTGCGGCGTCAGCCCGTTGCGCCGCGCCGCCCGGACATGCATCGCCAGCTCGTCGTAGTGGCCGTGGGCGACCAGCGCGGTCAGGGTGATCATGCTGCGCTCGCGCCGGGACAGCGTCGGATCGGTCCAGATCTCGCCCCACGCGTAGCGGGAGATGAAGTCCTGGAACCGGGCGGTGAACGGGGTCTGCCGGGCCTGCGCCCGGTCCACGTGCGCGTCGCCCAGCACCTCGCGGCGCACCGCCATCCCGCTCGCCGGGAATCCGTCCAGCTGGGTGCGCAGCGCGGCCAGCACGGCCCGCGGGCACTGCGCCGGCGCCAGATGGGAGGCGCCGGGCAGCTCCACCAGCGTCGAGCGGGGCACGGCGTCGGCGATCTCGCGCAGATGCGCCGGCGGTGTCGCGGGATCCTGCTTGCCCGCCACCAGCAGCGTCGGTACGGCGATGCCGGCGAGCCGGTCGCGCAGGTCGAACGCGGCCAGCGCGTCGCAGCAGGCGGCGTACCCCTCCGGATCGGCATCCCGATGGTCCAGCACCAGCCTCGGCACGGTGAACCCGGGAGTGAACCAGCGCGCATCCGCGCTCTCCACCAGCCACTCCATGCCTTCCCGGCGCACCCGGTCCGCCCGTTCCCGCCAGGGCGCCGCGCCGCCGAAGTGGGCGGAGGAACAGATGACCGCCAGGGAGGTCAGCCGCTCGGGGTGGTGCACGGCCAGGTGGAGGCCGACGGCGCCGCCGAGGGAGACGCCTGCGTAGGCGAACCGGTCGATGCCGAGCGAGTCGGCGAGGGCCAGCACCAGCGCGGCGAGGTCGCCGACGGTCGCGCCCGGCCCGATCAGCTCCGGCGCCGACCCGCCGTGGCCGGGCAGGTCCCAGCGCACCACGCGGTGGGCCGCCGACAGCTCGGGCGCGAGCGCGTCCCACAGGGCGTACGAGGTGCCGAGGGACGGCCCGAGCAGCAGCGGGGGTGCCGAAGCGGGGCCTTCCGCCAGGTGGTTGAGGATTTTCTCGGTCAACGTCGCTCCAGAGCACGGTCGGTGAGAGTTCCGGCGAAGCCGGTGTAGTGGGCCGGGGCGCAGAGGTCGTCCAGGTCGATCTCCTTCAACTCGGCCTGCTCAGTGAGGAGTTCGCGCAGCGGGCGGTCCTCGGCGTGGGCTCGGCGGGCCAGTTCGGTCAGCAGCTCCTTGGCACGCGCACGACCGAGGACGGGGCTGAGGGCGGCGGACAGCCGCTCGGACACGATCAGGCCGCGGGTGAGGCCGAGGTTCCGGCGCATCGCGGCGGGGTGCACGCGCAGGCCCTCGGCCAGCTCGGCCGCGTGGGCGGCCGAGCCGCCCACCAGCCGGAGCAGATCGCGCAGCGGCTCCCACTCGGCGTGCCAGGCGCCGGCCGGCCGCTCGTCCTCGGCGGCGACGGAGCCGTACAGCGTGGCCGCGAGCTCGGGGGCGCGCCGGGCGGCGGCCAGGAGGAGCGTGGCGCGCACCGGGTTCGCCTTGTGCGGCATGGCCGACGAGCCGCCGCCGCTGCCCTCGCTCACCTCACCGATCTCGGTGCGCGACAGCGTCAGCACATCCACGGCGAGCTTGCCCAGCGCCCCCGCCGCGAAGGCCAGGCACCCCGCCAGGTCCGCGATCGGCGTCCGCAGCGTGTGCCAGGGCAACGCCGGTGCGGCAAGGCCGACTTCGCGGGCGTACGCCACCGTCAGTGCGGTGGCGTCCTGGGCGCCGTAGGCTCGGAAGGCCGCCAAGGTCCCGGCGGCACCGCCGAGTTGGGCGGGCAGCGCGTCCCGTACCCGGGTGACGCGGTCGCGCGCGTCCAGGACCAGCGCGCGCCACCCGGCGGCCTTCAGCCCGAACGTGGTCGGTACGGCGTGCTGGGTGAGCGTCCGTCCCGGCATCACCGTCTCCCGGTGCTCGGCGGCGAGTCCGGCCAGCGCCCGTTCGGCACGGCCCAGATCGGCCAGGACCAGGCCGAGGGTGCGCACGGCGACCAGCATGGTCGCCGTGTCCAGGACGTCCTGGCTGGTGGCGCCCCGGTGGACGCAGGGGCCGTACTCCTCGCCGACCGCCCTCGTCAGGTCGGCGACGAGCGGAATGACCGGGTTGCCCCCGGCCGGGGTCCGCGCGGCCAGGTCGCGGAGGTCGAACCGGTCCGGGACGGCCGCCTCGGTCACCGCCGTCGCGGCCTCGGCCGGGGCGAGGCCCAGCGCGGCCTGCGCCCGGGTCAGCGCGGCCTCGGCGTCCAGCAGCGCCCGCAGATACGCGTGGTCGCTGGTCTCGGACGCGGCGCCCGACCGGGCCCACCCGGGTGCGAGCAGGCCGGTGTCGGCGTACGGAGGGGACGCAGGTGTCACTGGAACTCCAGGAAGACCGTCTCGCCTTCGCCCTGAAGGCGGATGTCGAAACGGTAGGCGCCCGGGCCCTCCTCGGCGGCGATCAGCGTGTCGCGCCGGTCGCCCACCCGGGTGAGCAGCGGGTCGGCGGTCAGTGCGGCCTCGTCGCCCGGCAGGTAGATACGGGTGAACAGGTGGACGAGCAGGCCGCGCGCGAAGACGCAGACGCTGAGGTACGGCGCGTTGCCGCCGCGCGCGCCGGGACGCAGGGTGCGCGCGTACCAGTGGCCGTTCGCGTCGGTCTGGATGCGGCCCCAGCCGGTGAACTCCACGCCGTTGCGGCCGAGGTACTCGCCGGTGGCCGGGTCGCGCCGGATGGAGCCGTCCACCTGCGGCACCGTGCCGTCGGGGCGCGGTCCCCACAGCTCTACGAGCGCGTCCGGCAGCGGCGCGCCGGCGCCGTCGAGGACGTACCCGTGCACGGTGATCGTGTCCGGGTGGCCGAGCGGGGCGATCTCCTCGCCGCCGCGGAAGGGCAGGGCGTAGCCGTAGAAGGGGCCGACCGTGTGGGACGGGGTGGGGAGCACCTGCTCCGGGCTGCTCGTGTCGATCTTCGTCATGGCGGTCAGCGTCCTTCCTCGACCCGGGTGGCGGCCGGGCCGTCCAGCACGATGTCCCAGTGGTAGCCGAGCGAGAACTCCGGTACCGACAGGCCGTGGTCGTAGGTGGCGACCAGCCGCTGCCGGGCCGCGTCGTCCGTCACCGACTGCAGGATCGGGTCGTACGGGAACAGCGGATCGTTCGGGAAGTACATCTGCGTCACCAGCCGCTGGGTGAACGCCGTGCCGAACACCGAGAAGTGGATGTGGGCCGGGCGCCAGGCGTTCACGTGGTTGCGCCACGGATAGGGGCCGGGCTGGATGGTGGTGAAGTGGTAGCGGCCCTCGGCGTCGGTGAGGGTGCGGCCGAATCCGGTGAAGTTCGGGTCGAGCGGGGCGTCGTGCTGTTCGCGCTGGTGGGCGTAGCGGCCGGCCGAGTTGGCCTGCCAGATCTCGATGAGCTGGCCGCGCACCGGGCGCCCGGCGCGGTCCAGCAGCCGCCCGGAGACGGTGATCCGCTCGCCGATCGGCTCGCCGCGGTGGTGCCGGGTGAGGTCGTTGTCGATCCCGGTGATGTCGCGCTCGCCGAAGGCGGGGGAGCGCAGCTCCACCAGCTCCGGGTCCCGGGCGGTGTCGATGGCGACCAGGGGCTGCTTGGGGTGGCGCAGTACGGAGGAGCGGTAGGGCGCGTAGTCGCGGCGCGGATGGTGCTCGACGGGGGCGCCGTCGGCGACGCGCTTCTCGTACGCGGCGTGCTCGGCGGCGATTTCGAGGTCGATGTCGGATTGGGTGAGAGTCATGGCACGTCCTGGAGGTCAGCGTTCGAGAACGAGGGCGAGGCCCTGGCCCACGCCGATGCAGAGGGTGGCCACGCCGGTGCCGGAGCCGCGGCGGGCGAGCTGGTGGGCGACGGTGCCGGCGAGGCGGGCGCCGGAGGCGCCGAGCGGGTGGCCGAGCGCGATGGCGCCGCCCTGGGGGTTGAGGATCGCCGGGTCGAACTCGGGCCATTCGGCGAGGCAGCCGAGGACCTGGGCGGCGAAGGCCTCGTTCAGCTCCAGGACCGACAGATCGTCGAGTCCCTTGCCCGCCTTGGCGAGAGCACGGTCGACGGCCTCGACGGGGGCGAGCCCGAAGTAGTGCGGGTCGGTCGCGGACACCCCGGTCGCGGAGATCCGGGCGAGCGGTTCGCGGCCGGTCGCCTTCAGCCCCTCCTCGTCGGTGAGGAGCAGGGCGGCGGCGCCGTCGTTCAGCGGGGAGGCGTTGCCCGCGGTCACGCTGCCGGTGTCCGTACGGAAGGACGGCTTGAGCTTGGCCATCGCGGTGAGGGAGGCGTCCGGCCGTACGCACTCGTCGGCGGCGAAGGAGACCGGCTCGCCCTTGCGCTGCGGGACGGGGACGGGCGCCAACTCGGCGCTGAACAGGCCCTGTTCCTGGGCGGCGGCCGCCTTGCGGTGGGAGGCGAGGGCGAACTCGTCCTGCTGCTCGCGGGTGATCCTGTGCTTGTCGGCGATCAGCTCCGCGCTCTCGCCGAGCGGGACGGTCCACTGCGGGTCCATCCTCGGGTTGACCATGCGCCAGCCGAGCGTCGTGGAGTACAGCTCGGCGTGTCCGGCCGGGAAGGCGCGGTCGGACTTGGGCAGGACATACGGGGCGCGGGTCATGGACTCCACGCCGCCCGCGAGGGCGATGTGCGCGTCGCCGACGGCGATGGCGCGGGCCGCCTGGACGACCGCCTCCAGACCGGAGGCGCACAACCGGTTGACGGTCACGCCGGGCACGGAGGTCGGCAGGCCCGCCAGCAGCGCGGCCATGCGGGCCACGTTGCGGTTCTCCTCGCCGGCGCCGTTGGCGTTGCCGAAGTAGACGTCCTCGATCCGGGCCGGATCCAGAGCCGGTGTGCGGGCGAGGAGTGCGCGGATCGCGTGGGCGGCGAGGTCGTCCGGGCGTACGGAGGCCAGGGCGCCGTTGTAGCGGCCGATGGGGGTGCGGACGGCGTCGACGAGGTAGACCGTGTTGGCTGCGTTCACTGCAGGCTCTCCGGGATGGTGAGTTCGGCGTCGGTTCGGGCGACGACGTCGTCCACGGTCACCCCGGGCGCGGTCTCCACCAGGGCGAGACCCCCCTCGGTGACGTCCACCACCGCAAGATCGGTGATGACTCGGTTCACACAGGCCCTGCCGGTGAGCGGCAGCGTGCACTCCTTGAGGATCTTCGGGGAACCGTCCTTGGCGGTGTGGGTCATCACCACGATCACCCGACGGGCGCCGTGCACCAGGTCCATCGCGCCGCCGATCCCGGTGACCAGCTTGCCCGGCACGGCCCAGTTGGCCAGGTCGCCGCCGGCGGAGACCTGCATGGCGCCGAGTACGGCCACGTCGATGTGCCCGCCGCGGATCATCGCGAAGGACAGCGCCGAGTCGAAGAAGGACGCGCCGGGCAGGACCGTCACGGTCTCCTTGCCCGCGTTGATCAGATCCGGGTCGACCTGGTCCTCGGTCGGGTAGGGGCCCGTGCCCAGAATGCCGTTCTCCGACTCCAGGACGACCTCGACGCCCGGGGGGAGATGGTTCGGGATCAGCGTCGGCAGGCCGATGCCAAGGTTGACGTACTGGCCGTCGCGCAGCTCTCGTGCCGCGCGGGCGGCGAGCTCCTCGCGTGTCCAGGCCATCAGCTGCTCACCGTCCTGCTCACCGTCCGCTGCTCGATCCGCTTGTCCGCCGCCTGCTCCGGGGTGAGGGCCACCACCCGCTGCACGAAGACGCCCGGCAGGTGTACGGCGTCCGGGTCGATCTCGCCGGGCTCGACCAGCTCCTCCACCTCGGCGATCGTGACCTTCCCCGCCATGGCCGCGAGGGGGTTGAAGTTGCGGGAGGACCTGGCGAAGACCAGGTTTCCGTGCCGGTCGCCCTTCGCGGCCCTGACCAGCGCGAAGTCGGTGCGGATGGCGCGCTCCAGGACGTATTCCACGCCGTCGAACTCCCGCACCTCCTTCGGCGGCGAGGCCAGCGCCACGCCGCCGGAGCCGTCGTAGCGCCAGGGCAGCCCGCCCTCGGCGACCTGGGTGCCGACCCCGGCCGGGGTGTAGAAGGCGGGGATGCCGGCGCCGCCCGCGCGCAGCCGCTCGGCCAGCGTGCCCTGCGGGATCAGCTCCAGCTCCAGCTCACCGCCGAGGTACTGCCGGGCGAACTCCTTGTTGCCGCCGATGTACGAGCCGGTCACCCGGCCGATCCGCCCCGCGGCCAGCAGTACCGCGAGTCCGGACTCCATGGCTCCGCAGTTGTTGGAGACGACCGAGAGACCGCCGACCCCGCGCTCGTACAACGCCTGGATCAGCACGTTCGGCACACCGCTCAGCCCGAACCCGCCGACCGCGAGGGACGCGCCGTCCGGCACATCGGCCACCGCCTCAAGGGCGGTGGCGACCACCTTGTCCATCCGTGAAGCCTCATCTCTTCGCCATTAATCAGCGCACTGAGTATTTCAGCGAGGTGCCTCACACGCTGCCACCGGGGGACGATGTCCGTCAAGACGCGGGTCATTCGCAGTTCCCATGGGCGACAGACCGTCTGATCGGCGGGTATTGTTCAGTACACCAACGAAATGATCAGGGAGCGCACATGGCCGCGGTGGACCTCACCACCCATCCCGGGCACCTGGCCCGGCGGCTGCAGCAGGCGCACTACCTGCTGTGGAACACGATGGTCTCCGAGGAGATCACCTCGCCGCAGTTCGCGGTCATGAACGCGCTCGTCGCCGAGCCGGGCCTCGACCAGCGGACGGTGGGCGAGCGGGTGGGTCTGGACCGCTCGACCATCGCCGAGGTCATCAGCCGGCTCGGCCGCCGGGAGCTGCTGACCAAGGCGCGCGATCCGGAGGACGGCCGGCGCTTCCTGCTCCGCCTGACCGACGAGGGCCGGCGGGTCCACCGCAAGCTGACCGTGCGCACCGCCCGGATGAACCAGGTCTTCCTCGCGCCGCTGTCCGCCGAGGAACAGACCGTGTTCTTCGACCTGATCCGCCGGGTCGCGGACGCGGCCGAGGGCCTGCGCAACCCGGCCGAACCGCTGGTCGCGCGGGGCTGACCTGGCCGGTACGGGCGTTGACCGGTCCCGTACGGCAGTTCACGGCGCCGGTGCGAACACCACCCACACCTGGCCGGCGGCGAAGTTCATCCGGCTGCCGTCCGCCGCCGTGAACTTCGTACCGTCCGTCGCGGCCGGCCGTGACCAGGAGGCGTCGAAGGAACGGCCGTCGCGCAGCACCTGGGCCTTCCCCGAGCCGACCGTCACGGTGTACGGCGTGTGGTTGCCCAGCACGTCGTGGTAGCGGGAGGTCCGGATCTTCACGTACTGCACGACGACCGTCGCCGGTGTGACCCGCGTGCCGTCCGTCGTCACCGTGGGCGTGCCGTCCATCGCCACCAGCCAGCGGTGCCGCTCGGCGGACCAGGTGAAGGTGAAGCGGGCGGCCGGGTAGCGGACGGTGCGCGTGGCCGTCGGAGTGCCGCCGGACGGGGCCGGGCCAGAGCTGAAGCCGGTCGTCAGTGCCGCTTTGCCCGGGGCGGACGGCAGCAGCTTGGCGGGGTGCAGATACAGGTTGTGCGGGGCGGCCTTGGCGGTGCCCCGGTAGTAGGCGGCGGGGGCCTCGTCGGGGGACTCCGGCCGCAGCGGCGCCCGGTCGATCAGCGGCAGCAGCTTGTGCTGGGCGCCGGAGAAGGCGAGCGTCGGCCGGTGGAACTGGCGCAGCAGCTCCAGATCGGACTCGCGGGCGCTGCGCACCGGTCCTACGGTCTGCGGAAGCCTGGTCGCGTAGACCGCCATCAGCCGGCTCAGACCGCCCTCCACCTGCTCGGCGTACACCACGTCCGCCGCGTCGAGCCCGGTCTGCGGGCGGGCCGCGGGCACGTTGTCGATCTTCACGGCGAGTGGTGAGCCGGCCGCCGCGACCGACGGCGCCGGAGTCGGCGGCGACATGGATGCCGGGGTGTGCTGTGGGGCGCGGCCGTCGTCCCGGCCGTGATGGGTGCAGGCCGTGAGGGAGACGGTCAGCGAGACCGCCAGTGCCGCCGCCGTCAGCGCCCCGCGTCGCATACTCGCTCTGTGTCTCATGCCCACCATGGCCACCCCGTTCATGCGTCCGATTGTGTGCTCATCGGGTCATCGCCGGCCATACCCGAACGCGTACGGAGGTGCGCGTTCCGTGGGCGGCTCGGGCTCCGTCAGGAGGGGTTCGGTGCTGGTGGGCGCGGGTACCCGGGCGCCACCGCCAAACGCCCACGCGAACGAGGGAGCGGGACCCATGAAGGCAGTCACCTGGCAGGGGCGGCGGGACGTCCGGGTCGAGGACGTGCCCGACCCGCGGATCGAAGAGCCCACCGACGCCGTCATCCGCATCACGTCCACCGGACTGTGCGGCTCGGACCTGCATCTGTACGAGGTGCTCACCCCGTTCATGACTCCGGGCGACATCCTCGGGCACGAACCGATGGGCATCGTCGAGGAGGTCGGCCCCGGAGTGCCGGACCTCAAGGCCGGGGACCGGGTCGTGGTGCCGTTCCAGATCGCCTGCGGCAATTGCTGGATGTGCCTGACCGGGCTGCCGACCCAGTGCGAGACCACTCAGGTCACCGGCGAGGGAATGGGCGCCGCCCTGTTCGGCTACACCCGCCTGTACGGCGCCGTGCCCGGCGCCCAGGCCGAGTATCTGCGCGTCCCACAGGCTCAGTTCGGGCCGATGAAGGTGCCCGAGGGCCCGCCGGACGACCGTTTCGTCTATCTCTCCGACGTCCTGCCCACCGCCTGGCAGGCCGTCGAGTACGCCGCCGTCCCGCCCGGCGGCACCCTCGCCGTCCTCGGCCTAGGGCCGATCGGCGACATGGCCTGCCGGATCGCCAAGGCATGCGGCGCGGAGCGGGTGTTCGGCATCGACCTGGTGCCGGAACGGCTCGCGCGCGCCGCCCGGGACGGTGTGGAGACCTACGACCTGAGAGCCTTCGACGACGAGAAGGCCCTGGTCCACGCCATCCACGACGAGACCGGCGGCCGGGGCCCGGACGCCGTGATCGATGCCGTCGGCACCGAAGCCCACGGCAGCGCCGCCGCCAAGCTCGCCCAGACAGCCACCGGGCTGCTGCCCCGCAAGATCAGCGCTCCCCTCGCGGAACGCTTCAGCATCGACCGGCTCAGCGCCCTGCACATGGCGATCGACCTGGTACGGCGCGGCGGCACCATTTCGCTGAGCGGCGTGTACGGCGGCACGGCCGATCCGATGCCGATGCTCACCCTGTTCGACAAGCAGATCCAGCTGCGTATGGGCCAGGCCAACGTCCGCCGCTGGAGCGACCGGATCATGCCCTACCTCACCGACGAGGACCCGCTCGGCGTCGACGACTTCGCCACCCACCGGCTGCCGCTCGCCGAGGCACCGCAGGCCTACGACATGTTCCAGCACAAGCAGGACGGCGCCATCAAGATCCTCATGCAGCCGTAGGACTCCGACTGGCCCTGCCTCGCTGGCCCCCCCTGCCCGGCCAAGCCCGATCCGCCCGGCTCAGCCCGGTCCGCCCGGCTCAGCTCCGGTCCTTCTCGCCCAGGATCTCCGCGAGGTCGTAGCGCACCGGCTCCTCCAACTGGGCGTAGGTGCAGCTCTCCGGTGTGCGGTCCGGGCGCCAGCGGCGGAAGCGGGCGGTATGCCGGAAGCGCTGCCCGTTCTCCATGTGGTCGTACGCCACCTCGGCGACCCGCTCCGGCCGGAGCGGCACCCAGGACAGGTCCTTCTTTCCGGACCACCGGCTCGGCGCGCCGGGCAGCCGGGCCGTCTCATGGGCGGCCTCCTCCGACCAGGCCGCCCACGGGTGCCCGGCCACGTCCGCCATGCGCAGCGGCTCCAGCTCCTCGACCAGTTCGGCCCGCTTCTTCATGGCGAAGGCGGCCGACACCCCCACATGCTGGAGCTGCCCCCGCTCGTCGTACAGGCCGAGCAGCAGTGAGCCCACCACCGGGCCGCTCTTGTGGAACCGGTACCCGGCCACGACGACATCCGCCGTCCGCTCGTGCTTGACCTTGAACATGACCCGCTCGTCCTGCCGGTAGCGCAGATCGAGCGGTTTGGCGACGACTCCGTCGAGGCCTGCGCCCTCGTAGTGCTCGAACCACTGCCGCGCCACCTCGCTGTCCGTCGTCGCGGGCGCCACATGCACCGGCGGTGTGGCGTCGGCGAGCGCCCGTTCCAGCAGGGCCCTGCGGTCGGTCAGCGGGACGTCGAGCAGGGACTGGTCGTCCAGGGCGAGCAGGTCGAAGGCGACGAAGGACGCCGGGGTCTTCTCCGCCAGCATCCGCACCCGGGAGTCGGCGGGATGGATCCGCTCGGCCAGCGCGTCGAAGTCCAGATGGCCCTCCCGCGCGATCACGATCTCCCCGTCCAGCACGCACCGCTCGGGCACCCGCTCCTTCAGCGCCGCCACCAGCTCCGGAAAGTACCTGGTCAACGGCTTACCGGTACGACTGCCCAGCTCTACCTCGGCCCCGTCCCGGAACACGATCGAACGGAACCCGTCCCACTTCGCCTCGTAGTGCATCCCCGGAGGGATCTTCGCCACCGACTTGGCGAGCATGGGCTTGACAGGCGGCATGACGGGGAGATCCATGGATTCGATTCTGCTCGCATACGCCGCGTGCCGCCCGGTGTGCGAGCCGTGCGGGGTGCGCCTACCGTGGCCGCATGGGTGATGCGGTGGAACTGGAGGTGGACGGCCGGACCGTACGGCTGTCCAGCCCGGGCAAGGTCTTCTTCCCGGAGCGGGGCTTCACCAAGCTGGACCTCGCGCAGTACTACGTCGCCGTAGGCCCCGGCATCCTGCGCGCGCTGCGCAACCGCCCCACCACGCTGGAGCGCTACCCGGACGGCGTGGGCGGCGAGTGGTTCTTCCAGAAGCGGGCCCCGAAGGGCATGCCCGACTGGATCCCGACCGCCCACATCACCTTCCCCAGCGGCCGCAGCGCCGACGAGATGTGCCCCACCGAACAGGCCGCCGTCGTGTGGGCAGCCCAGTACGGCACGCTCACCTTCCACCCCTGGCCGGTGCGGGCCACGGACGTCGACCGCCCGGACGAACTGCGCATCGACCTCGATCCGCAGCCCGGCACCGACTACGACGACGCGGCCCGCGCCGCCCATGAACTGCGCGCCGTCCTCGACGAGTTCGGCGGGCTGCGCGGCTGGCCGAAGACCTCCGGCGGCCGGGGTCTGCATGTCTTCGTCCCGATCGAACCGCGCTGGACCTTCACCCAGGTGCGCCGCGCCGCGATCGCCGTCGGCCGGGAGATGGAACGCCGCATGCCCGACCATGTGACGATCAAGTGGTGGAAGGAGGAACGGGGCCGCCGCATCTTCCTGGACTACAACCAGACGGCTCGCGACCGCACCATCGCCTCCGCCTACTCCGTACGCCCCCGCCCGAACGCCACCGTCTCGGCACCCCTGCGCTGGGAGGAGGTCGGCGTGGCCCGCCCCGCCGACTTCGACCTCGCCACCATGCCGGCCCGCTTCGCCGAACTCGGCGACGTGCACTCCGACATGGACGAGCACGCCTACTCCCTGGACGCCCTGCTTGAGCTGGCCCGCCGCGACGAACACGACCACGGCCTGGGCGATCTGCCGTACCCGCCGGAGTACCCGAAGATGCCCGGCGAACCCAAACGCGTCCAGCCGAGCCGGGCCCGGCAGGAGCCGATGCCCTGAGAGCAGTGCGCGGACCATACCTTGTCCTCCCCCCATGGTCCACCGTGGCGCCCGTCCGCCACTGATCACAGCATGCACCACGTCACTGACAACGGCCCCGGACCAGGGGATCATGCCGCGATGACCCGTGTCCTGACCCGAAGTGACCTGGAGGCCGTGCTGGAGCCCGCGGCCTGTCTCGCCGCGCTCCGTGACGGCTTCCGCACGGCCGGCGCCACCTCCGTACCCGGCCAACGGGTCCGTACCGACCTGCCGTTCCCCGGTACCGCCACCGCGCTCATTCCCGGTCTGCTGCCCGGCGTCGAGGCCTACACCGTGAAGGTCAACGCCAAGTTTCCCGGCGCCCGGCCCGCCCTGCGCGGTGTGATCTGCCTGCACGGCGGCGCGGACGGCGAACTGCTCGCCCTGCTGGACTCGGCGACCGTCACGGCTTGGCGGACCGGGCTGGCCGCCGCCCTCGGCACCGCGCTCCTGGCCCCGGCCGACCACGGTGTGCTCGGTGTGATCGGCGCCGGTGCGCAGGCCGAGTTGACGCTGCGCGGGCTGGCGATCGAGCGCCCGCCCGGCCGGCTCGTCGTGCACGACACCGACTCCGGCCGGGCCGCCGCCTTCGCCGCCCGGCACGGCGGACGGGTGCTGGACTCGGCCGGCGCGGTGGCCGGGGCCGCGGACACCGTCCTGCTCGCGACCTGGTCGCGGGCCCCGCTGCTCGCCCTCGCGGACACCCGTGCCGGACAGCACTTCACGAGCCTCGGCACCGACGAGCCCGGCAAGCGGGAACTCGCCCCGGACCTGCTGGACGCCGCGCTCCTCGTCGTGGACGACATCGAACTCGCCGTGCATATGGGCGCGCTGGCCGCGCCCGGGCTCGCCCGGACCACCGCTGACGCCACCCTCACCGATGTCCTGCGCGGCGCGCATCCCGGCCGCACCGCGGCCCGGCAGCGCACGGTGTACGCCCCTGTCGGGCTGCCCTGGCAGGACCTCGCCCTCGCCTGGCTCGCCTGGCGGGAGGCGGAACGCCGAGGTGTGGGCGCGACGATCGACCTGCTGAAGTGAGCCGCGGCGCGGTTATCCTGGCCGGCAACCGCCGATGAGGAGTCCCGAAGTGGCCGAGGGAGTGTCGCGTCCCACGCTGGAGGCCGTGGCCGCGCGCGCCGGTGTGTCCCGGGCCACCGTCTCGCGGGTGGTCAACGGCGGCGACGGGGTGCGCGAACCCTTGGCCGAGCGCGTCCGGCAGGCCGTGGCAGAGCTGGGTTACGTCCCCAACCAGGCGGCGCGCAGCCTCGTCACCAAGCGGCACGACGCCGTCGCGGTCGTCATCGCCGAGCCCGAGACCAGGGTCTTCGCCGACCCCTTCTTCGCCCTGCAGTTGCGCGGCATCAGCAAGGAACTGACCGCACACGACAACCAGTTGGTGCTGCTGCTCACCGAGGGCCGCGACGATCACACGCGGGTGGCCCGATATCTCTCCGGGGGCCATGTCGACGGCGCGCTGGTCTTCTCCCTGCATCTCGACGACCCGTTGCCCGGCCTCATCCACGACGCCGGCGTGCCCACCGTGTTCGGCGGACGGCCCGGCTGGGGCGACGAGGTCCGCGCGGCCGGCCCCACTCGCTCCACGGTGAAGGACCCGGGCGTGGTGTACGTCGACTGCGACAACCGGGGCGGGGCGCGCGCGGCCGTACGGCATCTGGTGGATCTCGGCCGCAGACGCATCGCGCATCTCACCGGCGTCCTGGACCAGACGTCGGCGGTGGACCGTCTCGACGGCTACCGGGACGTCATGGCCGAGGTGCCGGGCGGCGAAGATCCCCGGCTGGTGGTGGAGAGCGACTTCACCCCGGCCGGCGGCGAACGCGCCATGCGCGAACTCCTCGACCGCTGCCCGGACGTGGACGCCGTGTTCGCCGCCAACGACCTGACCGCGCTGGGCGCCCTGCGCGTGCTGCGCGCGAGCGGCCGGCGGGTGCCGGAGGACGTGGCTGTGATCGGCTTCGACGACATGCTGCCCCTCGCCGAGGAGGCCGACCCGCCACTGACGACGGTCCGTCAGGACATCGAGGGGATGGGCCGCCTGATGGCCCGCCTGCTGCTGCACGGTCTGTCCGACGGCCGCGACCGGACAGACGGCCGGCATGGGGCGGACGGCCGTGATGGGGCGGACTTTCGCGACCGGATGGATGCCTGCTGCCGGTCAGGCGGCCGTGATGGGACGGACTCTCGCGACCGGACGGAAGCCCGCAACAGGACACATGCCCCCGACCGCACGCATGCCCGTGACCGGGCAGACGCCCGTGGCCGGGCAGACGCCCGCGCCCGGACCGATGGCCGCGACGGGGCCGGAACCACGGTGGACGGCGCGCCCGTCGGTGGCGTGATCCTCCCGACCACGCTGATACGACGGGCGTCCGCCTAGCCACGGCGCGGGGAGCTGTCGCCGTGTGTGCGGCTCCGGTCCGGTCGGCCGACCGGATTCAGCCCTGCGGCGCCTGGCTCTTGATCACCGCGAAGCGGGCGCCGTACGGGTCGGCGAACTTGGCCATGCGGCCGACGCCCTCCAGGGTCGTCGCCGGCATGCGCACCTTTCCGCCGAGCCGCTGCACCTTCTCCACGACCGCATCGGTGTCCTCGACCTCGAAGTACGGCAGCCAGTACGGGCTGCCCTGGGCCTCGGACGGGTCGTCGGCCAGGGGCACGATCCCGCCGAACATCGCGTCCTCGCCGCCGTCGGCCGGATTGACGCACGTGTACGTCCCGCCGGGGAACGGCACGGCGGAGGTTTCGTGGTCCAGCACCTGGTGGTAGAAGGCGGCGGCCGCCGCGATGTCCGGGGTGTACAGCTCGACCCAGCACAGGGAGCCCGGCTCGCTCGCCACGTCCACGCCCTTGGTCCGGCCCGGCTGCCAGATCCCGAAGTGCACACCAGCCTGGTCGGCGAGGACCGCCATGTGTCCCTCGCCCATGACGTCCATCGGCTGGAACAGCACGCTGCCGTGCGCCTGTTCGGCGGCCTTGGCGGTGGCCTGCGCGTCGGCGCTCTGGAAGTACACCGTCCAGGTCGGCGGGCCCTGTTCGGGGCCGGACTGCATGCCGCCCGCGACGGTCCTGCCGCCCAGCTGGAAGAACCCGTAGCCTCCTGCCTCCGGTCCCGCCGACTGGAACTGCCAGCCGAAGAGACCGCCGTAGAAGGCGACGGCGCCGTCGATGTCAGGGGTGCCGATGTCGATCCAGTTCGGAGCGCCGTTGACGAAACGGGTGGTGAGCATCTTCGCCCTCCTCGAAAGGGGTCCCGTCCTCTGCACTGCCGAGTCTGGCACCCCCCACTGACAATCGCTGCCGGAGCGCCGCGACGCGCCGGACGGATCCGCCTTCGTCCTCGGCGCTCGGGTGTGTTCATCGGGTTTTCGCCGCGCCCCGCGCGCCGCCGTGCGCCGGTGCGGTCCCGGGGAGCATCATCGGGGACGGCCGGAGGCCCTGCCGTCGGCGTTGACCCGGCGTTGATCGAACGTTTTTCGCCGCGCGGCACGATCCTTGGCATGCACTTCGACACGATCACCCCGGCCGACGACGCCTGGCAGGCACAGGCCCTGTGCGCGCAGACCGGGCCGGACTTCTTCTTCCCCGAGCCGGGCAGCTCGGTGCGCGAGGCGAAGCGTATCTGCGCCATGTGCGAGCTGCGTCCGGCCTGCCTGGACTACGCGCTGGCCAACGACGAGCGCTTCGGCGTCTGGGGCGGTCTGTCCGAGAAGGAGCGCCTCGCCCTGCGCCGCACGTCCCACTGACGTCGTCCGCCGACGCCCGCCTGCCACCCGTCCTTTCGGAAGGGCCGGCCCGGCGAGCGTCCGGCGCCGGCGTGCGTCAGGCCCCCGCCCGGGCCGCCATCCGGGCCTTGCGGGCGGCCAGCTTCTCGTCGAACTTGGCGGCCTCCGCGTCCAGGCCGCCCATGAACAGGCCTAGTTCCTCCTGCGCCTGGCGTCCCTCGGGGCCGAGGCCGTCGATCTCCATGACCTTCAGGAAGCGCAGTACGGGCTGCAGCACGTCGTCGTGGTGGATGCGCAGGTTGTACACCTCGCCGATGGCCATCTGCGCGGCGGCCCGCTCGAACCCGGGGATGCTGTGGCCGGGCATGCGGAAGTTGACCACGACGTCACGGACGGCCTGCATGGTCAGATCGGGGGCCAGTTCGAAGGCGGCCTTCAGCAGGTTGCGGTAGAAGACCATGTGCAGGTTCTCGTCGGTCGCGATGCGGGCCAGCATGCGGTCGCAGACCGGGTCGCCGGACTGGTGGCCGGTGTTGCGGTGCGAGATCCGGGTGGCGAGCTCCTGGAAGGCGACGTAGGCGATCGAGTGCAGCATCGAGTGCCGGTTGTCGGACTCGAAGCCCTCGCTCATGTGCGCCATGCGGAACTGCTCCAGCTTGTCGGGGTCCACCGCGCGCGAGGCGAGCAGATAGTCGCGCATCACGATGCCGTGCCGGCCCTCCTCGGCCGTCCAGCGGTGCACCCAGGTGCCCCAGGCGCCGTCGCGGCCGAAGAGCGTGGCGATCTCGTGGTGGTAGCTCGGCAGGTTGTCCTCGGTGAGCAGGTTGACCACGAGGGCGGTACGGCCGATCTCGGTCACCTTGGACTGGTCCTTGTCCCAGGCCTCACCGTCCTCGAACAGACCGGGGAAGTTGCGGCCGTCGCTCCAGGGCACGTACTCGTGCGGCATCCAGTCCTTGGCGATCTTCAGATGCCGGTTCAGCTCCTTCTCGACCACTTCCTCCAGCGCGAACAGCAGCCGGGCGTCGGTCCATGCGGACGGGCTGCCGAGGTGAGGGGAGGTGATCGTCACGGTAACTCCAGGGGGACGCCGAACAGCGGGGGAGGGAAAGGGGACGGTCCGGCGAGCGGGTGCCGGAAACCTACGAGATCGTAGGCTACGAAACCGTAGGTTACGAAGCCGTAGGTTAAGGCTGTCGTAAAGATCGCTGATCAGTACGCCGGACGGGGCCTCCCGCCGTGCTGCCGCGCGCCTTCGCCGGCCAGTCCCGGACGTGCCGACGGCCTGCGGACCTTGCGGATTCCGAGGCCGTCGCAGGGACGGGACCGTCCGTCAGGCGTACAGCTCCCGCAGCCGCACCGAGAGGCACGTCACACAACCCTCCAGCTTCTCGAACTCGCTGATGTCCACCGTGACCACCTCGTGGCCGAGATCGGTCAGCAGTTCCGCGGTCTTCGGCGCGCTCGCCGCCATCAGCAGCTTGTGCCCGCCGAGCAGCACCACGTGCGAGCCGGACTCCTCCGGCACCGACAGGAAGCCGGGGAACAGCGACGGCCGGTCGACCTTCGGTATGTGCCCGATCACCGTGCCGTCGGGCAGCGCGGTCACCGCGGACTTCAGGTGCAAAACCTTGCTCACGGGAACGGCCACCACGCGCGCGCCCAGCGGTTCGAAGGCGGCCCGCACCTGTTGCACACCCGCCGCGTTGGTGCGCCCGCCGCGGCCCACGTACACCGTGTCCCCGACCTTCAGGACGTCACCGCCGTCCAGCGTGCCGGGGTCCCAGATCCAGTTGACCGAGCAGCCGAGGCGGGCCACCGCCTCCTCCACGCCGACGGTCTCCAGGCGCCGGGACTCCGCGCCGGGCCGGGTGATCAACGCCACGTTCTTGTACATGACGACGGTGTCCTCGACGAACACCGAGTCCGGGCAGTCGTCCTCCGGGTCGACCTCGATCGTCTCCCAGCCGTGCGTGCGCAGGGCCTCGACATAGGCCTCCCACTGCTCGACGGCGAGCCCGACATCGACCTTCTCCCGCTCGATGTGCGTCACCAGGCCTTCGGCGAGACGGGGGCTTGGGCGGCGGACGAGGGCCTTCTTGCTGGGCACGAGGGGCCTTTCGAATCGATGGTGCGGTTTTCCGGTGCCGGTGAGACGGCACCGGTCCGCCATCATGCAATCCGCCCCGGCCACGGCAAAACCCCCGGTGTCAGGCTGTGGCCCTCCTGAGACGTCAGGTCTTATGCCGAGGCCTCGATGTCGTCCCGCGAGATCTCCTTCAGCACCCCCTCCTCCATCAGCAGCCAGCGGGTGATGCCGATCGACTCCAGGAACGGCAGGTCGTGACTGGCCACGAGCAGCGCGCCCTCGTACGACTCCAGGGCCGAGGTCAGCTGCCGCACGCTCGCCATGTCGAGATTGTTGGTCGGCTCGTCGAGCAGCAGCAGCTGGGGTGCCGGCTCGGCGAGCATCAACGCGGCCAGGGCCGCCCGGAACCGCTCGCCGCCCGACAGCGTGCCCGCCTTCTGGTCGGCCCGCGCGCCCCGGAACAGGAAGCGGGCGAGCCGCGCCCGGATCCGGTTGTTGGTGGCGTCCGGCGCGAACCGGGCCACGTTCTCGGCGACCGTCAACGCGTCGTCCAGCACGTCCAGCCGCTGGGGCAGGAAACGCAGCGGGACATGCACCCGCGCCTCGCCGGCCACCGGCGCCAGCTCTCCGGCGACGGTCCGCAGCAGCGTCGTCTTGCCGGCGCCGTTGCGGCCGACCAGCGCGACGCGCTGCGGGCCGCGCAGATCGAGGATGCCCTCCACGCGCGCGTGGTAGGCCATCTCCAGTTTCTCCAGGGTGAGCACCTGCCGGCCGGGCGGTACGGCCGTGTACGGCAGCTCCACGCGGATCTCGTCGTCGTCCCGTACCGCCTCCACCGCCTCGTCCAGGCGCTCCCGGGCCTCGGCGAGCCGCTCCTCGTGCATGATGCGGTGCTTGCCCGCCGACTCCTGGGCGGCACGTTTGCGGGCACCCATGACGATCTTCGGTTCGCGCTTGGAGTCCCACATCTTCTGCCCGTACCGGTTGCGCCGGGCCAGCTTGACCTGGGCGTCGGACAGTTCGCGCCGCTGCCTGCGCACATCGGCCTCGGCGACGCGCACCATCCGCTCGGCCGCCTCCTGCTCGACGGCCACAGCCTCCTCGTACGCCGAGAAGTTGCCGCCGAACCAGGTGACCTCGCCGGCGCGCAGTTCCGCGATCCGGTCGACCAGGTCGAGCAGTTCCCGGTCGTGGCTGACCACGACCAGGACGCCCGGCCACGCGGAGACGGCCTGGTACAGCCGCCGGCGCGCATACAGGTCCAGGTTGTTGGTGGGCTCGTCCAGCAGCAGCACGTCCGGACGGCGCAGCAGCAGTGCGGCCAGCCGCAGCAGCACCGACTCGCCGCCGGAGACCTCGCCGACCGTGCGGTCCAGGCCGATATGGCCGAGACCGAGCTCGCCGAGCGTGACCAGGGCGCGCTCCTCGACGTCCCAGTCGTCGCCGAGCGTCTCGAAGTGCTCCTCGGCGGCGTCGCCCGCCTCGATGGCGTGCAGCGCGGCCCGCCGTTCGGCGATGCCGAGGACCCGGTCGACGCGGAGCGCGGTGTCCAGGGTGACGTTCTGGGGGAGGTAGCCGACCTCTCCGGAGACCTTGACGATGCCGTCGGCCGGGGTGAGTTCGCTGGCCAGCAGCTTCAACAGGGTTGACTTCCCTGATCCGTTGATGCCGACCAGGCCGGTCCGGCCGGGCCCGAAGGCGATGTCCAGGCCGTCGAAGACGGCGGTGCCGTCGGCCCAGGTGAAGGACAGGGACGTACAGGTGAGGGAAGATGACATGAGGGCCTCGCGAGGGTTTCGTGCGGTCGGGTGGACGCATGTCGAGACACCGCGAGGCGGGAACCGAAAGGTCGTGGGGCACGAAGAGGCCACGAAAAGAGGGCCTGTGCCCGAGGACGGCTCGGACGCCGAGGTCGTACGCCGCGCACACACCTCAACCGGTGCGACGCGATGCCTCAGGACCTCAGACGAGCAACGTCCTTCTCCAATCGACGGCAACAGGACCGCTGTACACCGTAGGAGGGGGCCGGGAGGCTGTCAACGCAATTAAATGCCCGGCGAGCCGCTCGTGCTGCCCAACGCCTGGGCACGCGCGCGGAGCGCTCAGCAGGCGTCCCGCATCAGTTCGTCCAGGTCGTGGTCCAGGTTGAGCTGGAGGTGTTCGAGGCCGACGGGGACGAGCTCGTTGGTGGCCTCCAGGAAGCGCCGGATCTCACCCGAGCGCACGTGCACGATCGCGGTGCCCTCGGGGGCGTGGAACTCCAGCACGGTGCGGTCGTAGCCGTACGGCCGTACCCGGACGTCCCCGTGCCCCTCGGGCTGCTGCAGCCCGGTCGTGAGCAGATCACGGGAGAAGGTCCAGCGCACCTCGACCCCTTCGAGGGTGGCCGGGGCCGGGAAGGCCATGACGACGGCGTACGGATCGCGTCGGTCGTAGCGCAGCGTGGCGGGAATGCTCGGCATGCGCGGTGCTGCGGCGACGAGACGTGCCTCTACGGGCTGCTCGATGACGGTGGACAACGCCTTGCTCCCTCGTGACGGCTGGACTACGCCCGGGTGTGCGACACCCGGCATCGGAAGAGACGACGGATCCGGCCGATCCGTGCACAGGAATCACGAGTGACCTCGGTCACCGCGTTCATGCACGGCGCGGGCCCTCTCGTCTCCGCTTGCGGCGGAGGGGAGTTGGCCTCTGGACGGGGCCCGGACGGTGGGCTAGCTTCGCCCGCCATGAGGCGCTTGGGGAGCACGCGACGCAGAGGACGCAGGAGCAGGCTGGTGGCGGCGGGGGTGGCGTGCGGGGCGGCGCTGGCCGCGCTGACCGTGCCCGCCGCCGAGGCAGGACCCCTCGGTCAGGGGAGCCCGCACTGGGCGCCGAAGGACCCGGGCACCCCGCAGGTCCGCTTCCGTGGCCTCGCGGCCGTCGACCGGCACACCGCCTGGCTGGCCGGTACCGGCGGCACGGTGCTGCGCACCACCGACGGCGGAGCGAGCTGGCGGAACGTCTCTCCGCCGGGCGCGGCCGATCTGCAGTTCCGGGACGTCGAGGCGTTCGACGCGCGGCGCGCCGTGGTGCTGGCCATCGGCGAGGGCGAGGCGTCCCGCGTGTACCGCACCGACGACGGCGGGGCGACGTGGACGGAGTCCTTCCGCAACAGCGACCCGAAGGCGTTCTACGACTGCCTGGCGTTCTTCGACCGCCGGCACGGCCTCGCGATGAGCGACCCCGTGGACGGCAGGTTCCGCATCCTGTCCACGAGCGACGGCGGCCGCTCCTGGCGCATGCTGCCCTCGACGGGCATGCCGCCCGCCCTGGACGGTGAGGCGGGCTTCGCCGCGAGCGGCCAGTGCCTGGTCACCTCGGGCCCGAAGGACGTCTGGCTGGCCACCGGCGGCGGCGCCCACGCGCGCGTGCTGCACTCCGCCGACCGCGGACTGACCTGGACGGCCGCCGACACACCGGTCCCGGCCGGCGACCCCGCCAAGGGCGTCTTCGCGCTCGCCTTCCGCGACCGCGACCACGGTCTCGCCGTCGGCGGTGACTACCGCCCCGACCAGGCCTCGCCGCAGGCCGCCGCGGTCACCGACGACGGCGGCCGCACCTGGACCCCGGCCGCCACGTCCCCGCCCGCCTACCGCTCCGGAGCCGCCTGGCTGCCGCACAGCCGCACCGCCGCGCTCGCCGTCGGCCCCACCGGCACCGACCTCACCACCGATGCCGGCCGCACCTGGCGCACGATCGACACCGGCTCGTACGACACCGTGGACTGCACGCCCGACCTCAGCTGCTGGGCGGCCGGTGAGCAGGGGAGGGTCGCGCGGCTGGAACGCTGAAGGGAGCGGCCGGAACCGGGTACTCGGGTAGCACGGGAACCGAGACGAAGGGAGCCATCATGCCCGCCGGTTCCAGCTCCAAGCGCGAGCGTCAGTACGAGCACATCAAGAAGAGCGCGCAGGACCGGGGCGAGAGCACCGAGCGCGCCAAGGAGATCGCCTCGCGGACGGTCAACAAGGAACGCGCCCGCTCCGGCGAGTCCAAGACCGCGAGCCGCAGCTCGACGCAGGACATGTCGTCCAGCAGGCGCGGCGGCCAGCGGTCGGGCAACCGGGTCGGCTCCCAGGGCCCGACTCGCGACCAGCTGTACAACGAGGCCAAGCAGCGCGGCATCGAAGGCCGTTCGAACATGAACAAGGACCAGCTGCAGCGCGCGCTGAACGCCAAGAAGGGATGAGCAGCGACAGTCAGTCCGGCGTCTGCCGGTGGCGGGCCAGCTCCGGAGCCGTCTTCGTGGCGACGAACTCGATGATGCGATACGTGCATACTCCGCCGGTGGCGAACGGGTCGCCCGCCACGATCTCCTCGATCCGGGCGCGGTCCTCGGCGACGGCGAGGATCACCCCGCCGTCCCGGGGGTTCTTGCGCCCGGAGGCCAGGAAGAAGCCCTTCTCGTACTGCTCCTCGAGCCATGCCACATGGTCCGGCAGCAGCGCGTCGACGGCGTCGAGAGGCGCGGTGTAGGTCAGCTCCAGCACGAACATGATCGCGAGCGTACCCCCGGCTCCGACAACGGGCCGCGGGACCGTACAGTTCAGGTCACCATGACGACCGTTGGCGTACCCGCGGGCTGGCCCGCGACCGAGGAAGACGCCCGCGCGGTGCAGGACGAGCTGCGTGGGCGGGTGGTGCTCGACGAGCGCGGTCCCGAGCCGGGCGCGGGCCGGGTCACCGGGGTCGACGTCGCCTACGACGACGAGCTCGACCTCGTCGCCGCGGCGGCCGTCGTGCTGGACGCCGCCACCCTGGACGTCGTGGCCGAGGCGACGGCCGTCGGCCGCGTCTCCTTCCCGTATGTGCCGGGTCTTCTCGCCTTCCGCGAGATCCCGGCCGTCCGGGCCGCCCTGGACCGGCTGCCGTGCCCGCCGGGCCTGGTCGTGTGCGACGGCTACGGCCTGGCCCATCCGCGCCGCTTCGGCCTCGCGAGCCACCTCGGCGTGCTCACCGGCCTGCCGGTCATCGGCGTCGCCAAGAGCCCGTTCACCTTCACGTACGACGATCCGGAGCAGGCGCGCGGCGCTTCCGCTCCGCTGCTCGCGGGGGACGAGGAGGTCGGGCGCGCCCTGCGCACCCGTGACGACGTCAAACCGGTCTTCGTCTCCGTCGGCCACCGGGTGAGCCTGGACAACGCCGTGGCCCACACGCTGGCCCTGACCCCGCGCTACCGGCTGCCGGAGACCACGCGCCGGGCCGACGCCCTGTGCCGCCGCGCGCTGCGGGAGGCGGCGCAGGGCGCCGGAGGCGGTGCTCAGGAACCCACGACGCGCCAGGCGCCGACCTCCTGATACGTCGAGTCGTGGACGGCCGAGCCGTCTCCCGGTTCCAGGGCGTAATGGTGGAGGTTCCCGCCCCAGTAGCGCAGGATGCGCCCCAGCTCACCGGCGCGGTCCTGCGCCGACGCAGCCTCGTCCACGGTCACTTCGAGCACGAACCTCATGCCTCTGGCGCCTCCTTCGGCTCCGCGTCCCGGGCCTCCATCGTTTCGTTGAAGAGCTTTGTGAGACTTTCGCGGCGATGGCCGCAGGCAGCCGGGGGTGTCTGCGGCGAAAGCCTCAAACGGGGGAGGAGGCGCCCGGACCGGTGGCCGCGACCCGGAAGGTGATCCCCGCGGCGCGCAGCCGCTCGGTCAGGGCGTCACCCATCGCCTGCGCCGTGGTGACCTGCCCGGCCGTCGCCGGGAGGTCGTCGAAGGCCAGGCTGAGGGCCGCCTCGGCGAACATCTTCGCCGTCTCGTCGTAGCCGGGGTCGCCGCCCGAGACCTCCGTGTACACGCGCCGCCCGCCGCCCTCGCCGACGAAGCGCACCGCGAACCGGCTCCGCGCCCGCTTCTCCGCGCTCGGCCCGTCTCCCGGCTGCAGCCGGCCCGACAGCCAGCGCCGCGCGGGCGGCAGTTGGGCGGCCGCCAGAACCGTGCCGACGGCGGCGACCCCGCCGAGGGCGACCGGCAGGTGCCGTACCGCCGCGTAGTGCCGGTAGCGGAAGTCGGGGCCGTACCGGTCGAGCGCCTTCGCCGAGCGGCGCACGATCTGCGGGTCGACGGTAGGCAGCGGCAGCGCCCATGCGCCGACCTCCTTGGCGAACCGCGGCGCGCCCGTCGGCGCCACAACCCGGCGGCCCATCAGCCGCGGCTCGTGCCGGCCCCGTTCCCGCGCCGCGGCCAGCAGCTGCCGGCCACGGGCGAACTGGTTCAGCGCCGAGGCCAGGGTCCCGCCGGAGAAGGCCGCGTCGGCGGTCACGTATCCGTCCACGGTCAGCGGCACGCCCTCCGGCAGCTGCCGGACCGTGAAGTACACGCCGAGGTCGTGGGGTACGGAGTCGAAGCCGCACGCGTGCACCAGGCGCGCGCCCGTCTCCCGCGCGCGTGTGTCGTGCCGGACGTACATCAGGTCCACGAACTCCGGCTCGCCCGTCAGGTCCAGATAGTCGGTCCCGGTGTCCGCGCAGGCGGCGACCAGCTCCTCGCCGTAGAGCACGTACGGCCCGACGGTCGTGGCGACCACGCGCGCCTGCTCGGCGAGGGCGCGCAGGGTCGCCGGTTCGGTCACATCCGCCCGCAGGACACCGACGTCCGCCCCGCCGGGCAGGCGCTCACGCAGCCGCCGCAGCTTGCCTTCGTCCCGGCCGGCCACCGCCCAGCGCAGGCCCTCGGGCGCGTGCGCGGCGAGATACTCCGCCGTGAGGGAGCCGACGAAGCCGGTGGCTCCGAAGAGCACGAGGTCATAGGGACGATCCGTCCTGTTCAGCCTGCTCATGACACCCCTTGGTCCCGCAGCTCGCGCCGCTGTCGGTGGCTGAGGCTAGCGTGAGGAGTGCGAGTGTCGACGACCAGCCCGGAGGCAGTGGTGGCCACAGCCAGGAATGCCCTGACGAAGCGGGAGAAAGCGCGCGGGTTCCTTGCTGTGGACGACGGCGGTCGCCCACAGGGCCCCACCGTCGGGCTCCGGGGCGAGGCCGTCGGCACGGCCGCCTCTCACCCTCCTGGGTGATCCGCGTGGAGCCCGGGCACTTGACTAAGCGCTTGCTCGTTAGGTCTTGTGTCCGGTGGAACGCATTCCTAGCATCACCGGTGTTACATCAGTTGTGTCACACACGCTTGGGGGCTGCATGACGACGGCAGGGACGCCGGGCGACGGGCCGCTCTCCGGCGTGCGCGTGGTCGAGCTGGCCGGCATCGGGCCGGGCCCGTTCGCCGCCATGCTCCTCGCGGACCTGGGCGCGGACGTGGTCCGGGTGGACCGGCCGGGCCGTCCCGGCCTCGGCATCGATCCCGGGTACGACGTCACCAACCGCAACAAGCGCTCGGTCGTGGTCGACCTGAAGGCCCCGGACGGCCCCGGACGCGTGCTGGACCTCGCCGAGCGGGCCGACATCCTCATCGAGGGCTACCGCCCGGGCGTCGCCGAGCGCCTCGGCGTCGGCCCCGGGGAGTGTCACGCCCGCAACCCCCGCCTGGTCTACGGCCGCATGACCGGCTGGGGGCAGGACGGCCCGCTCGCCGACCGCGCGGGCCACGACGTGGCCTACATCGCGCTGACCGGCACCCTCGGCATGACCGGCCGCCCGGACGAGCCCCCCGTCTTTCCGGCCAACCTGCTCGGCGACTACGCGGGCGGCTCCCTCTACCTGGTCGTCGGCGTCCTCGCCGCCCTGCACCACGCGCGCGTGACCGGCACCGGACAGGTCGTCGACGCCGCCATCGTGGACGGCGCGGCCCACCTCTCTGCGATGATCCACGGCATGCTCGCGGCCGGCGGCTGGCAGGACCGGCGCGCCGCCAACCTCCTCGACGGCGGCTGCCCCTACTACGGCACCTACGAGACCGCCGACGGCAAGTACATGGCGGTCGGCGCCCTGGAGGGGCAGTTCTACGCGGAGTTCCTGCGGCTGCTCGGCCTGGACGACCTGGCACCGGCCCACAAGGACTGGAGCCGCTGGGACGAGCTGCGCGAGCGCGTCGCCGCCCGCTTCAAGTCCCGCACCCGGGACGAGTGGACGGCACTCTTCGAGGGAACGGACGCCTGTGTGGCGCCCGTGCTGTCCCTGCGCGAGGCCCCGCACCACCCGCACCTGGCCGCCCGCGGCACCTTCACCGACCACGCCGGCATCACCCAGCCGGCCCCCGCCCCCCGCTTCTCCGCGACCCCCACGTCCGTCCGCACCGGCCCCGCCCTGCCGGGCGCCGACACGGAGGCGGTGGCGCGGGACTGGGGGATACCCGCACCCGTGAACGACGACCCGGTCACCGACGCCGACTGACCCGGCCCACCCCGCTCGGCCCACCCTCCCGAAAGGCACACCAGTGAGCACCGAAGCGTACGTGTACGACGCGATCCGCACCCCGCGCGGCCGCGGCAAGGCGAACGGCGCCCTGCACGGCACGAAGCCCATCGACCTGGTCGTCGGCCTCATCCACGAGATCCGCGACCGCTTCCCCGGCCTCGACCCGGCCGCCGTCGACGACATCGTGCTCGGTGTCGTCGGACCGGTCGGCGACCAGGGCTCCGACATCGCCCGGATCGCCGCGATCGCCGCCGGACTGCCCGACACGGTCGCCGGCGTCCAGGAGAACCGCTTCTGTGCCTCCGGCCTGGAGGCCGTCAACCTGGCCGCCGCCAAGGTGCGTTCCGGCTGGGAGGACCTGGTCCTCGCGGGCGGCGTGGAGTCGATGTCCCGGGTGCCGATGGCCTCCGACGGCGGCGCCTGGTTCAACGATCCGATGACCAACCTCGCCGTCAACTTCGTGCCGCAGGGCATCGGCGCCGACCTGATCGCCACCATCGAGGGCTTCTCCCGCCGGGACGTCGACGAGTACGCGGCCCTGTCCCAGGAGCGCGCCGCCACGGCCTGGAAGGAGGGCCGCTTCGACCGCTCGGTCGTCCCCGTCAAGGACCGCAGCGGCCTGGTCGTCCTCGACCACGACGAGCATCTGCGCCCCGGCACCACCGCCGACTCGCTCGCGAAGCTCAAGCCCTCCTTCGCGGACATCGGCGAACTCGGCGGCTTCGACGCCGTCGCGCTGCAGAAGTACCACTGGGTGGAGAAGATCGACCACGTCCACCACGCGGGCAACTCCTCCGGCATCGTGGACGGCGCCTCGCTCGTCGCGATCGGCTCCAAGGAGGTCGGCGAGCGCTACGGCCTCACCCCCCGCGCGCGGATCATCTCCGCCGCCGTCTCCGGCTCCGAGCCGACCATCATGCTCACCGGGCCCGCCCCCGCCACCCGCAAGGCCCTCGCCAAGGCCGGCCTCACCATCGACGACATCGACCTGGTCGAGATCAACGAGGCGTTCGCCGCGGTGGTCCTGCGCTTCGTCAAGGACATGGGTCTGTCGCTGGACAAGGTCAACGTCAACGGCGGCGCCATCGCCCTCGGCCACCCGCTCGGCGCGACCGGCGCGATGATCCTCGGCTCGCTCATCGACGAGCTGGAGCGCCAGGACAAGCGCTACGGCCTCGCCACCCTGTGCGTCGGCGGCGGCATGGGCATCGCCACCATCGTCGAGCGCATCTGAACTCCCCGCGGAATCACCAGACTTCAACGGAGACGACTGTCATGACCGAGAGCACCACCATCCGCTGGGAGCAGGACGACACCGGTGTCGTCACCCTCGTCCTGGACGACCCCAACCAGTCCGCGAACACCATGAACCAGGCGTTCCGCGCCTCCATCACGGCGATCGCCGCGCGCGCGGAGGCCGAGAAGGACTCCATCCGCGGCATCATCTACACCTCCGCCAAGAAGACCTTCTTCGCCGGCGGCGACCTCAAGGACATGATCAAGGCCGGTCCCGAGGACGCCCAGCAGGTCTTCGACACCGCAACCGAGATCAAGAACGCGCTGCGCCGCATCGAGACCCTCGGCAAGCCGGTCGTCGCCGCCATCAACGGCGCGGCCCTCGGCGGCGGCTACGAGATCGCGCTCGCCTCCCACCACCGCATCGCCCTGGACGCCCCCGGCTCCAAGATCGGCCTGCCCGAGGTCACGCTCGGCCTGCTGCCGGCGGGCGGCGGCGTCACCCGCACCGTGCGTCTGATGGGCATCACGGACGCGCTGCTGAAGGTGCTGCTCCAGGGCACCCAGTACAACCCCCGCCGCGCCCTGGAGAACGGCCTGGTCCACGAGGTGGCCGAGTCTCCCGAGGAGATGCTCGCCAAGGCCCGCGCCTTCATCGACGCCCACCCCGAGTCGCACCAGCCCTGGGACGTCCCCGGCTACAGGATCCCGGGCGGCACCCCCGCGAACCCGAAGTTCGCCGCCAACCTGCCCGCGTTCCCGGCCAATCTGCGCAAGCAGACGAACGGCGCCCCCTACCCGGCCCCGCGCAACATCATGGCCGCGGCCGTCGAGGGCTCCCAGGTCGACTTCGAGACCGCGATCACCATCGAGACCCGCTACTTCACCGAGCTGGTGACCGGGCAGACCGCCAAGAACATGATCCAGGCGTTCTTCTTCGACCTCCAGGCCGTCAACTCCGGCGCCAACCGGCCGAAGGGCATCGAGCCCCGCAAGGTGCGCAAGGTCGCCGTCCTCGGCGCCGGCATGATGGGCGCCGGCATCGCCTACTCCTGCGCCCGCGCCGGCATCGACGTCGTCCTGAAGGACGTCTCCCTGGAGGCGGCGACCAAGGGCAAGGGCTACTCCGAGAAGCTGTGCGCCAAGGCCGTCGCCAAGGGCCGTACCAGCCAGGAGAAGGCCGACGCGCTGCTCGCCCGGATCACGCCCACCGCCGAGGTGGCCGATCTCGCCGGCTGCGACGCGGTGATCGAGGCCGTCTTCGAGGACACCGCCCTCAAGCACAAGGTGTTCCAGGAGATCGAGTCCGTCGTCGCGCCCGACGCGCTGCTGTGCTCCAACACCTCCACCCTGCCCATCACCACCCTCGCCGAGGGTGTGGAGCGCCAGGCCGACTTCATCGGGCTGCACTTCTTCTCGCCCGTCGACAAGATGCCGCTGGTGGAGATCATCAGGGGCGAGCGCACCGGTGACGAGGCCCTGGCCCGCGCCTTCGACCTGGTCCGGCAGATCAACAAGACGCCGATCGTCGTCAACGACTCGCGCGGCTTCTTCACCTCCCGAGTGATCGGCCACTTCATCAACGAGGGCGTCGCCATGGTCGGCGAGGGCATCGAGCCCGCCTCCGTGGAGCAGGCCGCCGCCCAGGCCGGCTACCCTGCCAAGGTCCTCTCCCTGATGGACGAGCTGACCCTCACCCTCCCGCGCAAGATCCGGGGCGAGACGAGGCGGGCCGTGGAGGAGGCGGGCGGCACCTGGACCGCGCACCCGGCGGAAGCCGTCATCGACCGCATGGTCGACGAGTTCGGCCGCCCCGGCCGCAGCGGCGGTGCCGGGTTCTACGACTACACCGAGGACGGCAAGCGGGCCGGACTCTGGCCGGGCCTGCGCGAGCACTTCACCCGGCCCGGGTACGAGATCCCGTTCCGGGACATGCAGGAGAGGATGCTCTTCTCCGAGGCGCTCGACACCGTACGCCTCTTGGAGGAGGGCATCCTGACCTCGGTCGCCGACGCCAACATCGGCTCGATCTTCGGCATCGGCTTCCCCGGCTGGACCGGCGGCGTCCTGCAGTACATCAACGGCTACGAAGGCGGCCTGCCCGGCTTCGTGGCCCGCGCGCGGGAACTCGCCGAGACCTACGGCGAGCGCTTCACCCCGCCCGCGCTGCTCGTCGAGAAGTCGGAGCGCGGAGAGACCTTCACCGACGGCCACTGACCCGGTCCCGACAAGGCGGCACCCTCCCCTGCGACGGAAGGTGCCGCCTTGACGGTCCTCGCCTGTCAGCCGTGCTGCTTGGGACCGAGACAGATGCCGCCGCTGGCATCGATGGTGTTGACGGTGACCCAGGCGCTGTCGGGCGAGGCGAGGAAGGCGACGACCGCGGCTATATCCGCGGGAGTGCCGACGCGTCCGACGGCCTGGGTGGCGATGATCGGACGACCAGCTCAAGGCGGCCAGCTTCGGCCAGGCCGTCATCGCCTGCCCCGCCGCTGGGCCCTCGCCTGGCGCACCGGTGACGGCAACCCCCTGCTCCGCGCCCTCGCCGACGCCGTCACCGCGACCGGGATCGGCCCGGCATCGGCCGACGGCTGAGCGGCAGGCACGAGACGGACCCGGCAGGAGGGCTTCACCCCGAGGCACTGTCAACCGGACCCGCAGTCCCTGCCCGCACCCCGCAACCGGTGCCGCTCAGTCGAGCCACTCCCGCAGTTCCTGGTTCAGGGAGCGCTGGAACGTGGTCAGCAGGGCCTGCACCACCAGCGGGTGCATGTGGGCGGACAGGGAGCGCACTTCCTTGGTGTCCCGCTCCGTCACCGCGCCTCGCAACAGCTGTGACAACGCGTGAGCGGCCGCGCGGGAGTGCTCGATGAGCACCTTGCGCGCCGCGAGGATCACCTCCTGCGACAGCGGTACGTCGAGCAGCTGCACCCCGAGCCGGAGCAACCCGGAGTCGACCCGGAAGGTGCCGTCCTCCGCTGCCATGACGACGTTCATCGCCGCCAGCCGCTCCACGTCCTCGGCGGCGAGCGGCCGGCCGGCCCGCCGCTCCAGCTCCTCCCGCGACACCGTGTCGACCGTGTCCGGCGCCCAGGACGCGACCACGGCACGGTGGATGGCCAGGTCGTGCGGGGAGAGGTCGGCGGGCAGCTGCCCGAGGTAGCGCTCGATCGCCGACAGGGTCATCCCCTGCTGCTGCAACTCCTCGATCAGGGCCAGCCGCGCCAGGTGGTCGGGCCCGTAGTGTCCCACCCGGCGGGGGCCGATCACCGGGGGCGGCAGCAGACCCCTGCTGCCGTAGAAGCGCACGGTGCGCACGGTGACGCCCGCCCGGGCGGCCAGCTCGTCGATGGTGAGGGGCGTGTCCTCGGCATGGGTCGTCATGTGCAGCAGTATCGCTGTCTCACCAATGGTGTGAAACCTGAGGTGAACGACATGTGAACCCTGCGTTGATCCTGTGAGAAGTAACGCTGTGTGACATGGGCCATCGCGTAGAGGTGATTCCTTCTGGGAAGCTGCTGGCTTGGTCTGTGCCGCGACTCGACACCGGGGTGGTGCGGACCAAGCCCTGCACGTCCCCCGGGCCCACGAGGCCTGGGCGCACCAGGAAGTGAACCACCCGTGAGCAAGGACGCCGTGGAATCGGCACAGGCCCCCGCCCGCATCCAGGCGGATCAGGCGGACCGGACGCCCGCGGACGCGGGCGACGCCGGTTACAGCAAGGACCTCAAGGCCCGCCACGTCAACATGATCGCCATCGGTGGCGCCATCGGCACCGGACTCCTCCTGGGCGCCGGCGGCCGCCTGCACAACGCGGGACCGGCACTCGCCCTGGCCTACCTGGTCTGCGGCGTCTTCGCCTTCTTCGTGGTCCGGGCCCTGGGCGAACTGGTCCTGTACCGCCCGTCCTCCGGGTCCTTCGTGTCCTACGCGCGTGAGTTCCTCGGCGAGAAGGGCGCCTACGTCGCCGGCTGGATGTACTTCCTGAACTGGTCGACCACCGGCATCGCCGACATCACCGCGATCGCGCTCTACACGCACTACTGGAGCATGTTCACCAGCATTCCCCAGTGGGTGCTCGCCCTGATCGCCCTCGCGGTGGTCCTGGCCGTGAACCTGATCTCGGTGAAGATCTTCGGCGAGATGGAGTTCTGGTTCGCGATCATCAAGGTCGCCACCATCGTCGGCTTCATGCTGATCAGCATTTTCCTGCTCGCCACCCAGCACAAGGTCGGCGGCCACACCCCCGGCCTGAGCGTCATCACCGACCACGGCGGGCTCTTCCCGCACGGCGCGATGCCGGTCGTCCTGGTCATGCAGGGCGTGATCTTCGCCTACGCCGCGCTGGAGCTGGTCGGTGTCGCCGCCGGCGAGACCGCCGAGCCGGAGAAGGTCGTCCCGCGCGCGGTGAACTCGATCATGTGGCGTGTGGGCCTGTTCTACGTCGGCTCGGTCGTGCTGCTCGCCCTGCTGCTGCCCGGCTCGGTGTACTCCGCCGACGAGAGCCCGTTCGTCACGGTCCTGTCGAAGATCGGGGTTCCGGCGGCCGGTGACGTGATG
Source organism: Streptomyces sp. NPDC002076 (assembly GCF_053593835.1). Classification (NCBI taxonomy): domain Bacteria; kingdom Bacillati; phylum Actinomycetota; class Actinomycetes; order Kitasatosporales; family Streptomycetaceae; genus Streptomyces; species Streptomyces sp. NPDC002076. The sequence continues at coordinate 9,302 of NZ_JBSFDI010000023.1, read as the reverse complement.
AACCTGGTCGTCCTGACCGCGGCCATGTCCTCGCTGAACTCCGGCCTGTACTCCACCGGCCGCATCCTGCGCTCCATGGCCATGGCGGGCTCCGCCCCGAAGTTCACCGCCCGCATGAACCGCAGCCAGGTCCCCTACGGCGGCATCCTGCTGACCTGTGCGGTCTGTGTGCTCGGCGTCGGCCTGAACTACCTGATGCCCAGCCAGGCCTTCGAGATCGTGCTGAACGTCGCCTCCCTCGGCATCATCAGCACCTGGGTGATCATCATGCTCTGCCACATGATCTTCGTCCGCCGGGCCCGCGCGGGCCTCGCGACCCGGCCGCACTTCCAGCTGAAGTTCAGCCCGGTCACCGAGATCGCCACGATCGCGTTCCTGCTGATCTGCCTCGGCATGATGTGGAACGACCCCGAGGTCGGCCGGAAGACCATCCTGCTGATTCCGGTCATCGCCGTCATGCTCGTCGTCGGCTGGTTCGGCGTGCGCCGCCGGGTCTCGAAGAACACCGACCAGGAGCTCACGGAGCTGTCGCGCTCCGCGAACTAGCGGCTCAGTGCCACTGTCAGTGGCATCGCCTACGGTGGCGTCATGTCGGAGATCATGCATGTCCGGGGTGACGCCACCGTGCCGTCCCTCAAGGCCGCCAAGGTGATCGGGGAACCGCGCGACCAGCCGAGCTCGCACCCCCCTGCGACGGACGTCCTGGTGCTGGGCGGAGCCGGCGTCGACACGATCATCCACGTCCCCGAACTGCCTCTCCCGTACGCCGACAGCTACATGATCGACTCCGGGATCCGCACCCGCGCCGGACAGACCGGCGACTTCGTCGCCCTGGGCCTTGCCGCACTCGGCCTGCGCACCCACCACCTCGACCTGCTCGGCGCCGACCCCGAGGGCGACCTCGTGCGCGCCCTGCACCGCGAGCACGGCATCGGACTGACCGCGCTCCCGCAGCCCGCCGGCACCAAACGGGCGGTCAACCTCGTCGGCCCGGACGGTCGTCGCCTGTCCCTGTACGACACCAGCCGGGCCCGCCCCGGCGACCGCTTCCCGCCGGAGCTGCTGCGCATGCTGGCCGGAGCGAGCCGGCATGTGCACGTGACCATCACCCAGCCCTGCGCCGAGACCCTGCCCGTGCTGACCGCGACCGGCGTCCCCCTGTCCACGGATCTGCACGACTGGGACGGGGAGAACCCGTACCACGAGCCCTTCGCGTACGCCGCGGACATCGTCTTCCTGTCGGCCGCCGCCCTGACCGACACCGAGCGCACCATGCGGCGCATCACCGAGCGGGGGCGTGCCGAGGTGGTCGTCGCCACCGCCGGAGCCGAGGGCGCGTATCTGCTGGCCGACGGCGAGCTGACCCGCGTGCCCGCGGCATTGCCGCCCGCGCCGGTGGTGGACTCCAACGGCGCGGGCGACGCCTTTGCCGCCGCCTTCCTCTACGGCCGCCTCGCCGGCGAACCGCCCGAGACCTGCGCCCGCTACGGCGCGGTGGCGGGCGCCTACGCCTGCACCGTCCCGGCCTCCCGAGCGGAGTCGATAGACCGGGACGAACTGCTCGAACGGGCGGCAGAGCCGAGACCCTAGCCGGTCCCCGGGTCAGTGTCCGTGCGTGGCGTGGATGTCGTTCGTCGCCTCGATCTTCTGCCACGACTTCGGCCGGGCCACCGCCGTGTCCGCCTTCACCAGGGACGCGGCGCGTGCGGCGGGCGCGGCCGGCTTCGACGGCTGGAACAGCCAGGTGTCGAACAGTGCCGCGAGGGGCTTGCCGGACACCTGCTCGGCGTACTTCTGGAAGTCGGCCACCGAGGCGTTGCCGTACGCGTGCTCCTGCGGCCAGCCCTTCAGAATGCGGAAGAACGCGTCGTCACCGATCTCGTTGCGCAATGCCTGGATGGCGAGCGCTCCGCGGTCGTAGACGGCGATGTCGAACTGGTCGTCCGGGCCCGGGTCACCCGGCTTGACCGTCCAGAACGCGTCGTCGGCCGGATGGGAGGCGTACACGTAGTCGGCGAGTTCCTGCGTGGTCCCCTCGCCCTCGTGCTCCGACCACAGCCACTGCGCGTACCGGGCGAAGCCCTCGTTGATCCAGATGTCCTTCCAGCCCTTCAGCGACACGTCGTCGCCGTACCACTGGTGGGCCAGCTCGTGCACCACCACCGAGGTGTTGGAGCCGTTCGCGAACTGCTTCGGGCTGTAGTAGACGCGGGTCTGGGTCTCCAGCGCGTACCCGGTGGTGGTGTTGGGCACGTACCCGCCCGCCGAACTGAACGGATACGGCCCGAAGTAGCCGCTGAGCCAGTCGACGATCTCCCCGGTGCGCTCCACGCTCGCCCGGGCGGCCCCGTCGTTGTCGCCGAGGTCCTTGCTGTAGGCGTTGACGACCGGCACCCCGCCGTCGGAGGTGCTGGTCGTGATGTCGAACTTCCCGATGGCGAGGGTGGCCAGATAGGTCGCCTGCGGCTTGTTCTGCCGCCAGTTGTAGCGGGTCCAGCCCAGCTTGGAACCGGTCGACTGCAGCGTGCCGTTGGAGATGGCCTGGGTGCCGTCGGGCACGGCCACCGACACGTCGTAGGTGGCCTTGTCGCTCGGGTGGTCGTTGCTCGGGAACCACCACCAGGCCGCCTCGGGCTCGTCGGCCGCGACCGCGCCGTCGGGCGTGCGGTGCCAGGTGTTGAAGCCATAGGCGCTCTTCGTCGACGGCACCCCGCTGTAGCGGACCACCACCGTGATCGGCGTGCCCTTGGCCAGCGGCGTCCTCGGCGTGATCACCAGCTCGTGCTGCCCGGAGGTGGTGAACGCGGCCTTGGCGCCGTTGACCCGCACCTCGCTCACGTCCAGCAGGAAGTCCAGGTCGAAGCTGGACAGGTCCTGGGTGGTCCGCGCCAGGATCGTCGCCGTGCCCTGCAGCTCGTCCGTCGTCGGCTGGTACTGCAGCCTCAGGTCGTAGTGGGAGACGTCGTAGCCGCCGTTGCCGTAGTACGGGTAGTAGGGGTCGCCGATGCCCGGCGCGCCGGGGGAGAAGCTCGCGGCCGATGCCGGGATCGCCAGCAGGAGGGAGGCCGCCGCGAGTGCGCCCGGCGCGATGATTCTGCGGTGCACGTCAGCTCCAAGTCGTCGGGACTTCACGTCCGTTCGGAAGGTCCTTCGGGGACAGCTGTCCGGAGCCTATTCAGTCCCTGTGGCCCCTGACCTGTCCATGGCCCCCGCTGTCACACGATCGCCATTCGGCCGTCACGTGCCCGCGGAGTGCCGTAAAGTCCCCTTCTGTAGCGGGAGTTCACCGGAGTACCGTCCGCGCATGCCGATACGCACCCTCATCCGCACGCGCTTCACGATCTGGAGAGCGCTCGCGACCGCGGTCGCCGCCATCCTGACGGCCGCCTTCCTCACCCCGTCCGCCGCACAGGCCGCCACCGGTGCGAGCCGGGCCCCGCGCGAGAGCCGGCCCGTCTACTCCTACGCCCACGCCGTCCGCGAGTCCGTATGGGTGGACACAGGGCTCGACGAAGACGGCGACGGCAGGACCGACCGGGTCGCCGCCGACATCGTCCGGCCCGCCGAACCCGCCCGCCAGGGCCGCAAGGTGCCCGTCATCATGGACGCCAGCCCCTACTACTCCTGCTGCGGACGCGGCAACGAGAGCCAGGTCAAGACGTACGACGCACAGGGCCACGTGGTCCAGATGCCGCTCTTCTACGACAACTACTTCGTTCCCCGCGGTTACGCCTTCGTCGGCGTCGACCTCGCCGGCACCAACCGCTCCGACGGCTGCGCCGACGTCGGCGGCCGCTCCGACGTCCAGTCCGCGAAGGCCGTCGTCGACTGGCTGAACGGCCGCGCCAAGGCGTACACGAGCCGGACCGGGACGAAGACCGTCACAGCCACCTGGACCAACGGCCGGACCGGCATGATCGGCAAGAGCTGGGACGGGACGATCGCCAACGGCGTCGCCGCCACCGGCGTCAAGGGGCTGAAAACCATCGTCCCGATCAGTGCCATCTCCTCCTGGTACGACTACTACTTCGCGCAGGGCGCCCCGCTGTACGACGGCGGCCCCGACCAACTGGCCGGTTACGTCGAGAGCGACACGGCGCACGCCCACTGCGCCGCCGTACAGAAGAAACTCGCCGACGGCAGCCCGCGCAGCGGCGACTGGACGTCGCTGTGGACCGAGCGGGACTACGTCAAGGACGCGGCCAAGGTGCGTGCCAGCGTGTTCCTGGTGCACGGCATGCAGGATCTCAACGTCCGCACCAAGCACTTCGGCCAGTGGTGGGACGCGCTGGCGAAGCACGGTGTGCACCGCAAGATCTGGCTGTCCCAGACCGGCCATGTCGACCCCTTCGACTACCGGCGCGGCGCCTGGGTCGACACCCTGCATCGCTGGTTCGACCACGAACTCCTCGGCTATGACAACGGCATCGACCGCGAGCCGATGGCCGACCTCGAACGCCACCCCGACCAGTGGGTCACCTCCCGCGTCTGGCCCCCGCAGACCACCCGCACCACCGTTCTCCACCCGGCTCCCGGCGCCCAGGCGGGCGTCGGCACGCTCGGCCTGCACCCGGCCACCGGCACCGAGACCTTCACCGACGACCCGAAGCTGAGCGAGACCGACTGGGCGGCCCACCTGACCACGCCCACCCCGGCGAAGACCGGCTTCCTCACCGCGCCGCTCACCCACGACCTGCGCCTGTCCGGCTCGTCCACGGTGACGGTGACCGCGACGCCTTCGACCGCCTCGGCCCACCTGTCCGCCGTCCTGGTCGATCTCGGCCCGGACACCATCCGCGACTACGCGGACGCCGCGGAAGGCATCACCACGCTCAGCAACCGCACCTGCTGGGGCGAGAGCACGACCGGGGACAGCGCCTGCTTCAAGGAGACGGCGGCCAAGACGGCCAAGGTCGACTACACGGTGTTCAGCCGCGGCTGGGCCGACCTCGGCCACTACGCCTCCCTCACCAAGGGGGTCCCGCTCACCCCGGGCATGGCTTACACGATGACTCTTCGTCTCGCGGCCACCGACCACGTCGTCCCCGAGGGACACCGGCTGGCCCTGATCATCGCGGGCACGGACAAGGACCTCATCGACCCGCCGTCCACCGAGCCGGCCCTCACGGTGTCCCTGTCGGGTACGACGGCTGCGCTCCCGCTGGTCGGCGGGGCGCCGGCGTTCGCCCGGGCCACCAGCGGTACGCCGGCCATGGCCCCTGCCCCGGCACGGCTGACCGGCGTCCGCGCACCGCACGCCGCCCCGCGCATTCCGGCGAACTGACCTGAGCTGCAGCGCCATCGGCTGCGTGGCACGGCCGCCCCTGCGGGCAGCCGTGCCTCCCCCAGTGCCTTAAGGGTCTGGGGGACCCCCAGGCGGCACGGGTGGGCGCACCGGCACCCCGCAAGCGCGGGCCGGCACCCGCCGGCCCGGCCGCCGCGCGGGTGCCCGGTCAGGCGGCCGGGAACGCCAGCCCGGCCGCCTCCCGCGCACACCCCCACGCCACCGTGATCCCGGCCCCGCCGTGCCCGTAGTTGTGCACCAGCACACGGCCGTCGGGCAGCGGCTGCCGTTCCAGTCGTACCGCGTCCCGGGCCGGCCGCAGCCCCACCCGGTGGTCCAGCACCCGCGCCTGCGCGATCTCCGGGCGGACCGCCGCGCACCGGGCCACGATCGCCGCGGCGGTGGCCGGGTCCGGGTCGAGGGACCAGTCGTCCTCCTCCGCCGTACCGCCGAGCAGCAGGCCACCCGGCTGCGGGATGACGTACGTGGACGCGGCGGAGGAGTGGTCGACGGAGGTGAACCAGGTCGTGATCCCCGGGTTCTCCACGACCACCAACTGCCCACGCACCGGACGCACCGCGGGATCCGGCACCAGCGAACGCGCGCCCAGACCCGTGCAGTTGACCACGACCCGCGCGGGCACCGCGGCGAGGTCGGTCACCTCGCGCGCCTCGAGCACGCTCCCGGCCTTCGCCAGCCGCTCCCGCAGCCATGCCAGATGCACCGGCATGTCGATCACCGGCAACCGCGCCGCGAGACCGTCGGCCACCGCCCGCAGTCCCGGCACCCGGCCCGCCCAGGCGCCCAGTTCGTCCAGCCGGGTCCCCCGGTGTACGCCGTCGACCAGGCGTACGCCCGTTTCGTCCGGCCGGTCCGCCAGCTCCTCGTACACGGCGAGGGACGCGAGCGCCCACACACCGACCAGAGGCTCGGGTTCGATGCGGTACGGCCACCACAGGCCGCCGGCGACCGCCGAGGTCGTACGCTCGGCGGGCTCCCGCGCCCACACCCGCACCCGGCGCCCGGACTCCGCCAGGACCACGGCCGTCGTCAGCCCGGCGATCCCGCTCCCGACCACGATCACTTCGTCGCTCGGCTCGCTTTCCACACCAGGACGATAGGCCCTGTCCGGAAGACCCTGTCATGCTGCGCTCACATCCGTGCCGGTGTGGGGATACTCACAGCATGTCTGCCGCATACGCGACCTTCGGCCTGGCACCGGCCATCCGCGCCGGCGGTGTGCTCGCCGACGGCGGCTACCAGGTGCACCGCGACTTCGTGGACTTCGTCGTGGACGGCCGCCCGCTGCTGTTCCGTTTGTCCGACCTCGACGCGGTCTCCCCGCTCGCCTCGGACATCCCGCCCGCCATCTTCACCGAGCAGGTGCGCGCACTGCTCCTGGAGGCCGAACCGCCGCTCCCGGACGGCCGGTTCGTCATCTACGGCTGCCCCGACTGCGCGGACCTGGCCTGCGGGGCGGTCACCGCCGTCATCGAGCGCGACGGCGAGGACTACGTCTGGCGGGACTTCGCCTGGCAGACGAACGAGCGCGCCGACCTGGAGCTGAACGGCTACCACGGCATAGGGCCGTTCCGCTTCCGGGGCGCCGAGTACCGCGCCGCGCTCGGCGAGCTGATGGCGGGCTCCTGCGCGCCCCGTCGACGGGTGCTGCTGATCGGCGCCCGGGTTGCGGTCCTGGCCAAGCTGGCCGCCGCGCTGCGCACCATCGGGATCGGCGCCGACATCACCCAGGACGCCCGGACCGTCCCCGCCGAGGAACTGCGCGGTTACGGCGCGGTCGCCTTCGGCCGTGCGGTCGGGGAGGCCGACCGGGCCGCCGTACTGGAGGCCTTCGAGCGCGCCGGGGTCGACATCGCCCGCGTGGACGGCCTGGCGCCGATCGTGCCGCTGCTGGTCGCCCAGATCGAGCACGCCCTCGACCGCAGCCCGCTCCCGCAGCGCCGGCTCGTGGGGCTGGCCGCCGCCGACGGCGCCGCGGACATCGAGGTGACCTCGGCCTGTCGGGTACGGATCACCGCCTACCGCCTCGACCGGCTCTACCGCACCCACACCCGCGAGGTGTTCGACGGCGTCCTGGAGCCCGGCCGGCACCGCGTCCCGCTGGACCCGAAGGCGGTCAAGGGGGAGGCGTACATCGTCGCCCGCACGACGGGAGGCGTGCTCACGGCACCGGTCGGCGGAGGGCGACGCGGCTGAGGGGCAGGCAGGCCCACCGGGAAAGGGGGCGGAGGTGTGGGTGTCCGGCCCATTAGGATCGGCGTCCTGATGACTGCCACCCTCGTCGCCAAGAACCTCGCCGCCGGGCACGGTGACCGTTCCCTCTTCTCCGGGCTGGACCTCGTCGTCGCGCCCGGCGACGTGATCGGTCTCGTCGGTGCCAACGGCGCGGGCAAGTCCACCCTGCTGAAGCTGCTCGCCGGACTCACCCCGCCCGAACAGGGCGAGCTGCGGCTGTCCCCGCCGAACGCGACCGTCGGTCATCTGCCGCAGGAGCCGGAGCGCAGGCCGGGCGAGACCGTCCGGGAGTTCCTCGCCCGTCGTACGGGTGTCGCCGAGGCCCAGCGCGTCATGGACGAGGCCACTCAGGCGCTCGTGGACGGGTCACCCGGTGCCGACGACGCCTATGCGACCGCGCTGGAGCGCTGGCTCGGCCTCGGCGGCGCCGACCTGGAGGAGCGCGCGGAGGAAATCGCCGACTCGCTCGGTCTCGCCGTCGACCTGGACCAGCCGATGACCGCGCTGTCCGGCGGCCAGGCGGCCCGCGCCGGGCTCGCCTCGCTCCTGCTGTCCCGCTACGACGTCTTCCTCCTGGACGAACCCACCAACGACCTCGACCTCGACGGCCTGGAGCGCCTGGAGCGCTTCGTCACCGGCCTGCGCGCCGGCACGGTCGTCGTCAGCCACGACCGCGAGTTCCTCACCCGCACGGTCACCAAGGTCCTCGAACTCGACCTGGCCCAGCAGCAGATCAACCTCTACGGCGGCGGCTACGCGGCCTATCTGGAGGAGCGCGAGGTCGCCCGGCGGCACGCGCGCGAGGACTACGAGGAGTACGCCGACAAGAAGGCCGCCCTCCAGGACCGTGGGCAGATGCAGCGGGCCTGGATGGACAAGGGCGTGAAGAACGCCCGGCGCAAGGCCGGCAACGACAACGACAAGATCGGCCGCAAGTTCCGCAGCGAGGCGAGCGAGAAGCAGGCGGCCAAGGCGCGCCAGACCCAGCGGATGATCGAGCGCCTGGAGGCGGTCGAGGAGCCGCGCAAGGAGTGGGAACTGCGCATGGAGATCGCGTCCGCCCCGCGCTCCGGAGCGGTTGTGGCGACCCTGCGGGACGCCGAGGTCCGGCGCGGCGACTTCACCTTCGGGCCGGTGTCCCTGCAGATCGACTGGGCGGACCGGGTCGCGGTCACCGGGGCCAACGGCGCCGGCAAGTCCACCCTGCTCGGCGCGCTGCTCGGCCGTGTCCCGCTCGACTCCGGGCATGCGGCGCTCGGCTCGGGCGTCCTGGTGGGCGAGGTCGACCAGGCCCGCAAGCTCTTCCACGGCCCCGAGACCCTGCTGGACGCCTTCTGCGCGGCCGTCCCCGACACCGAGCCGGTGGAGGTCCGCACCCTGCTCGCCAAGTTCGGCCTGAAGTCCGACCATGTGCTGCGCCCGGCCGCGACCCTCTCCCCGGGCGAACGCACCCGTGCCGCCCTGGCGTTGCTCCAGGGCCGGGGAGTGAACCTCCTCGTCCTGGACGAGCCCACGAACCACCTCGACCTGCCCGCCATCGAACAGCTGGAGTCCGCCCTCGACTCCTACGACGGCACCCTGCTCCTGGTCACCCACGACCGGCGCATGCTGGACGCGGTCCGCGTGACCCGGCGGCTGGAAGTGGCGGACGGGAAGGTCACGGAGCGCTAGAAGACTCATGAAGATCTTGGTGAGGGGCTGTCCGGGCATAGGCCGGGCAGCCCCTGTTCGCTATGCGGTGGCCGGGGCGAGTTGCCAGCTG
>NZ_JBSFDI010000022.1:0-164298 GCF_053593835.1 Streptomyces sp. NPDC002076 | reverse complement strand
CACACCAGCAGACTCGTCCAACGCCAGCAAAGACAGCACACCGGAAACACCAGCCTCCGCGGGCACCGCCGACCGCAACACCTCGGCAACCTCATGCCGCGCCAACCCCGCCGACAGCGCCACGGTGCACACATCCACACCCCGCGCCGACAACACCCCGGCAACCGCCCCCGCCAGACCGGCCTCCACACCCTCATCCGGCACGACCACCAGCCAACGGCCGGACACCACCCCGGCCGCACGCCCGGCCACCGGCTTCCACACCACCCGGTAACGCCAGCCGTCCACCACCGACCGCTCACGCACCTGCCGCCGCCACGCCGACAACGCCGGCACAACCTCACTCAACGGCTGTTCAGCACCAACCTCCAACTCCGAAGCCAGCGACTGCACATCCCCCAGCTCCACCGCCTCCCAGAAACGCGCGTCCACCGAACCGGCTTCGACCGCAGCTGCGGAGTCGGCAGCGGCAACAGCCGGTACCTCAAGCCAGAACCGCTCCCTCTGGAACGCGTACGTCGGCAACTCCACCCGACGCGCACCCGTCCCCGCGAAATACGCCGCCCAGTCGATGCCGACGCCCCTGACGTGCGCCTGGGCAACAGCCGAGACAAACGCTTCCGCCTCAGGACGGCTCCTGCGCAGCACGGGCACGAACACATACCCGTCCCCACTCACACAGTCCTGAGCCATCGCCGACAGCACACCGTCCGGACCCAGCTCGACAAACGCCGTAACGCCCTCGGCCTCCAGCACCCGGACACCGTCCAGGAACCGCACAGCCTCCCGCACATGCCGCACCCAGAACTCCGGCGCGCAGATCTCCTCGACACCCACCACAGAACCAGTGAGGTTCGAGACGAGCGGAATGCGGGGAGCCTGGAACTCAAGGACCTGCGCGATGCGCCGGAACTCCGCGAGCATGTCGTCCATGTGCGGGGAGTGGAAGGCGTGACTGACCGTCAGGCGCTTCGTTTTGCGGCCCTGCTCCTCGAAGGAAGCGGCGATCTCCAGTACGGCGTCCTCGTCACCGGCGACCACCACGGAGGTCGGCCCGTTGACCGCCGCGATGCTCACCGCGTCCGTCAGGTACGGCACCACCTCGTCCTCGGCCGCCTGCACCGCCACCATCGCACCACCGGACGGCAACTCCTGCATCAAACGGCCACGCGCCGCCACCAGCGTGCACGCGTCCTCCAGCGACAGCACACCCGCACAGTGCGCCGCAGCGATCTCACCGATCGAATGACCGGAGACGAAGTCCGGGCGCGCACCCCACGACTCCAGCAGCCGGAACAGCGCCACCTCGACCGCGAACAACGCAGGCTGGGTATACGCGGTGTCGTCGATCAGCCCGGCGTCGGACGAGCCCGGCTCGGCGAACAGTACGTCGCCCAGGGGGCGTTCGAGCTGCTCGTCCAGGTACCACAGCGCGTCGTCCAGCGCGTCGGCGAAGACCGGGTACTCCTCGTACAGCTCCCGGCCCATCCCCAGCCGCTGGCTGCCCTGGCCGGTGAACAGGAACGCCAGCTTGCCGCCGGCGCGTGATCCCCTGATCGTGCCGGCGGACGAGTCGGCACTCGCCAGGGCGCTCAGCTGCCGCAGGAACTCCTCGCGGTCACCGGCGACCAGCACCGCCCGCTCATCGAAGGTGGCACGACCGGTGGCGAGGGAGTAACCCACGTCGACCAGGTCCACGTCCTCGTCGGCCAGCAGCTGTGCGCGCAGACGGGCAGCCTGGTCCCGCAGCGCGTCCGCTCCCTTGGCGGACAGCACCCACGGCACGACCGAGGGGACGCGGGCCGACGGGGTCTCGGCCGGCTCCGCCTCGGCGATCGCCGGCGGCTCTTCGATGATGGTGTGGGCGTTGGTGCCGCTCATTCCGAAGGAGGACACGCCCGCGCGGCGCGGGCGGCCGGACTCCGGCCACTCCCGCGCCTTCGTCAGCAACTCCACCGCGCCCGCCGACCAGTCCACGTGCGGCGTCGGCTCGTCGACGTGCAGCGTGCCCGGCAGTACGCCGTGCCGCATCGCCATCACCATCTTGATGACGCCCGCCACACCGGCCGCGGCCTGCGTGTGACCGATGTTCGACTTGATCGAGCCCAGCAGCAGCGGACGGTCCTCGGCGCGCTCCTGGCCGTAGGTGGCCAGCAGCGCCTGCGCCTCGATCGGGTCGCCGAGCCGGGTGCCCGTTCCGTGGGCCTCGACCACGTCGACGTCCGCCGCGGAGAGCCCGGCGTTGGCCAGGGCCTGGCGGATGACGCGCTGCTGGGAGGGACCGTTGGGGGCGGTCAGGCCGTTGCTGGCGCCGTCCTGGTTGATGGCCGATCCGCGGACGACCGCCAGCACGGGGTGGCCGTTGCGGCGGGCGTCGGAGAGCCGCTCGACCAGGAGCATGCCGACGCCTTCGCCCCAGGCGGTGCCGTCGGCGGCCGCGGCGAAGGGCTTGCAGCGGCCGTCGGGGGCGAGGCCGCGCTGCCGGCTGAAGGCGATGAAGGAGCCGGGGTTGGCCATGACGGCCACGCCGCCGGCGAGGGCGATGGAGCATTCGCCGCTGCGTAGTGCCTGCACGGCGAGGTGCAGGGCGGCCAGGGAGGAGGAGCAGGCGGTGTCGACGGTGACGGTGGGACCCTCGAAACCGAAGGTGTAGGCGATGCGGCCGGAGGCGACGCTCGCCGCGTTGCCGGTGACCAGATAGCCTTCGATGCCTTCTTCGGCCTCGTGGAGGCGGGGGCCGTAATCCTGGTTCTCGGCGCCGACGAAGACACCTGCCTGGTGGCCGCGGAATTCACCGGGGTCGATTCCGGCGCGTTCGAACGCCTCCCAGGAGGTTTCCAGCAGCAGTCGCTGCTGGGGGTCCATTGCGAGTGCCTCGCGCGGGGAGATCCCGAAGAATCCGGGGTCGAACCGGTCGGCGTCGTGCAGGAATCCGCCTTCGCGGGCATAGCTGGTGCCGGGGTTGTCGGGGTCGGGGTCGTAGAGGCCGGAAATATCCCAGCCTCGTCCGGCGGGGAATTCGGAAATCGCGTCGGTGCCGGAGAGTGCCAGCCGCCACAGGTCCTCGGGCGAGTGCACGTTTCCGGGGTAGCGGCAGCCGATTCCCACGATGGCGACGGGCTCGTCGTCCGCGGCGCCGGCGGCGTGGATGCCGGCGTCGGCGGGCTGCGGGGTCAGGCCGAGGATCTCGGTGCGCAGCAGGCGGGCCAGGGCGGCCGGTGTGGGGTGGTCGAACGCGAGGGTGACCGGCAGCTTCAGGCCGGTGGCCGCGGTGAGCCTGCTGTGCAGGTCGACGGCGGCGAGCGAGTCGAAGCCGAGGTCGAGGAAGGGGCGGTGGGGGTCCAGGGCCTGCGGGGCCTTGTCCCGCAGGGCGGCCCGCACGAGGGTGACGACCCAGTCGGTCAGCTGCTGTTCCTGCTCGGCCTCGGCCAGACCGGTGAGCCGCTCCCGCCAGGACGGCCGGTTCTCGCTCGTCCGGTCCGGCGCGCCGTTCGGACCCAGGTCCTTCACGTCGCAGTGCTCGGGCGTGAAATCCTCGGATCCACTCATCAACGCGCTCCATTACCCTGACAGACAGAATCCAACGACCATTTCACAGCCTGCCATGGGTGGGGTGCGCGAGAAACCCCTCCAAACCCCCTATGAACCCCTATCTTCGGGTGCCGGACAAGGGTTCTGCGTCGGTGCGCAACGGGAGTTCCCTGCATTTCGCGGTGTTCGCCGAGGGGGGTGTTCCGGAGGTATTTCCGTTGCCTTGACGGCTTCCCGGCACCCCGCCGAGAATGCACGCGACAAGGACGAAAAGTCAAGAATACGACTGCAATTCACCAGTCAGAAGGGAGCGCGTCCTCATGCGCGTCCTGTTCGTCGCCTATCCGGCCATCGGCCATGTCTTCCCGACGGTTCCGCTTGCCTGGGCCCTGCGTGCGGCCGGTCACGAGGTGCTGGTCGCGACCGGGTGCACCGGTCTGGAAGCGGCCAACGCCGGTCTGCACGTGGCGGATGTCGCCCCGGGCCTGGACATGGAGAGCTTCTTCCAGGAAACCGTTCCGGACCTGCTGACGCGGGTGCGGAACCCGGAGGGTCCGGATCCGATCGCAGGCATCCAGCTGTTCGCCCACCTCAACGACCATCTGACCGACGCGATCGTACGCACCGCGGAGGACTTCCGCCCCGATCTGGTGGTCTACGAGCAGATCTTCGTCTCGGCGCTGATCGCCGCTCGCAAGCTGGGCGTGCCCGCCGTGCAGCACAACTTCGGTTTCGCGCGCGGGGCGGACATCCGTGCGATGACCGTCGCCCAGCTCGGCGAGACCATGCGCCGGCACGGTGTGGAGGGGGTGCCCGAGCGGGTCACGACCCTCGACATCGCGCCGCCGAGCATGGTGGAACCCGAGCCGGACGGCTGGTCGATGCGGCCGGTGCCGTACAACAGCGGTGCGGTGCTGCCGGACTGGGTGCTGCGGCGGCCGGAGCGGCCGCGCATCGGTGTCACTCTCGGCACGGCGTCGGTTCATGTCACGGGGCTGGGGCCGGTCCAGCGGCTGCTGGCCGCGGCCGAGTCGGTGGACGCGGAGTTCGTGCTGGCCCTCGGTGACGTCGACACCACTGCGCTCGGTGAACTGCCCGCGAACGTGCGGGTGGTGGGCTGGGTGCCGCTGACGATCCTGCTGCGCACCTGTGTCGGCGCGGTGCACCACGGCGGTTCGGGGACCACGCTGGCGGCGCTGAACGCCGGTGTGCCGCAGATCGTCCTGCCGGACGGCGCGGACCGTTTCGTCAACGCGGCCGCGGTGCACGAGCGCGGCGCGGGCATCAGTGCCCGGGCCGAGGACATCGACGCGCAGTTGCTGCGGCAGCTGGTGGCGGACGACAAGATGCGCGCGGTCGCGGCGGAGGTGCGGGAGGAGATCGAGGGCATGCCCACTCCCGCGCTCGTGGTGCCGCGGCTGGAGGAACTGGCCGCCGGCTGAGTCCTGCGGACACCGGAAGCGGAGGGGCGACGGGGGAGTCGCCCCTCCGGTTCCCGGGGGAGGGACAGATGGTCTGTGGGGTCAGCGGCGCCGGTGGCCGCGCCGGGGGGCGGGCTGTCGCTCCAGGAAGGGCGCGAGCAGTCCGGGTACGGCCTCTTCGGCCAGGGTCAGCCCGTCCGGCACGGCCACGTCGCGGACCTTGTAGCAGTGGTCGCCTGCCGCCGTGGCGGCTCCCAGGGTGAGCAGGCCGGCGCGCCGCTGGAAGAAGGACCGCGACACGCTCCAGCCGATGATCGCCTCGCGCTGCAGAGCGACCGTGCGGTGCGAGAAGGTGCCGTAACGGGTCACCAGGTAGCGGCCGTGCAGGCCGTGGCCGAGGGTGCGGTAGGCGTCACGGGCGAGCGTTACGGTGACCGGGAGGAGCAGCACCGCGCAGGCGGCGGCCACGTAGAGCAGCGGTGTCCACAGCAGCGCGCCGAGCACGGCGGGGACGGCGGTGATCAGCGCCGTGACGGTCAGCCCGCGATTGACGCGGCGGCGCAGGGCGACGCGCGGATGCGGCCGGAGGCGGGTGACCGTGGTGGGCGACTCGTTCTCGCCGAGTACGTCGGCGGCGACCCGGAGTGCCTCGGCGCGCGGCGCGGGGGGTGTGAGCATCCGCCGTTTGCGGTTCTCGTCCCGGTCGCCCAGGCCGCTGGCGACGGCGTTGAGCCGGGCGCCGCCCGCCCAGCGCAGCAGCATGGTCTCGCTGAGCTCCACTCCGCGCAACCGGCGTTCCTCGATGGTGACGGACCGGGTGACGAGCAGTCCGCGCCGCACTCGGAGGGTGCCGGGGTCCTCGCGCTCGAGGCGGTATCCGTACCAGCCCTCGGTGAAGGTGGCGGTGGAGCCGATCATGCCGAGGACGACGAGGATCAGCACGGTGACCAGGATTCCGAACCACAGCGGGACGGACCCGTAGCGGTGCTCGATGTCCTTGACGAAGCCGAGTTCGAGCGGGTCGATGCGCATCTCGTGCAGCGTGCGGTAGACGGTGCCGACGCCGAGCAGGACACCGCCGACGCCCCAGATGGTCAGGGGCGCGTAGCGTATCCAGGACCAGTCCAGGTCGGCGATGGTCGCGTCGTGTTCGTCGGCGACGTGTCCGCGCACCGCGTCACGGCGGCTGAGCAGCCGTTGCCTCAGTTCGGCGCCCTGTGCCCGGCTGACGCCGTCGAGGGAGAGCCGTCGGCTGGAGGCGGAGGTCTGGTCGCCGGTGCCGATACGCACCGAGGTGAGTCCGAACAGGCGGTGGACCGGGTTGGCGGTCAGGTCGACGCCGCGGATCCGGTCGAGCCGGACGGAGCGGTGGCTGCGGAAGAGCAGTCCCGAGCGCAGTTCGATCTTCTCGTCGGTGATGCGGTAACGGGTCGTCAGGAACCGCATCAGACCGATGCCGGTGATCACCAGGGCGGTGATCGCCAGGGAGCCGAGAGTGATCAGTGCTTGCAGGTTCAAGGTCCCGCCGGAGACCAGCAGGGTGCCGGCGCAGGACGCGACCGGCGCGGCCAGGACGCTCAGGTGGACCAGGATCAGGCGGGCGTTGAGCCGCTGCCAGGAGTCGGCCGGTTCCGTGGCCGCCGTGCGGTCCACCGCGGTCTGCTGGGTCATGTGGCGTCTCCGGGCGCGGCCTGCGCGTACTTGGTGAGGTGCTCGACGACGTCGGTGGCGACCCGCTGGTCGAGCCCCTTGATCTTCACCGCTCCGGCGCTGGAGGCGGTGGTCACCGTCACGCCGGACAGTCCGAACATCTGCTGGATCGGTCCGCGCAGGATGTCGACGGTCTGGACCCGGGCGAGCGGGACCACGCGCCAGCGCTGCCACACCCAGCCCGAGGCCGCGTAGACGGCTTCGTCGGTGGTCTCCCAGCGGTGCACCCGGTAGCGCCAGGCCGGCATGATCGCCATGTAGGCCAGGCCGGGGACCAGCGTCGCCGCCAGGCACCAGCCGAACCAGGTGCGGGCCGGCGGGATGAAGAGGTAGAGCACCGCGAACACGATCGGCAGGGGCAGTGCGAAGATCGACGACTGCGTGGTCCACCAGGCGATGGCTCGGCGCTCGACGCGATTGCGCGGCGGCCGGAGCCTCACGTCATCCATGTCTTTCTGCTTCCAGTCCGGGAGGGGCGGCCGGCCGTTGGGCGGCGGTCACCGCGTGGCGGTGTCGGCGCGCTGTTCGGGCCGGCTGGGGACGGTGGTTTCGGCGCCCTCTGCGTTCAGCCGGCGGCGACGGGCCAGCAGGACTCCGGTGCGGGCCAGCACCATGGCGAGCGACATGAACACGAAGGCGTTGGCGTAGACGTCCTGCCCGCTGAGCTTGTAGTCGATGCTGAACTTGATGATGCCCTGGGGGAACCAGTGTTCCGTGCCGTAGGCGAACAGCACGCGGCTGCTGGACAAGACGATCCAGAGCACAGCGTATCCGATGCCTCCGCGGGTGTAGATCTCGCCCGAGGCCTCACGGTGAGCGGGGAGGAGTGCTCCGGCGATCAGGCCGCAGATGGCGCCCACTCCGATACCGGCGAGCTGCAGCGACACATCGTTCCCGGCCGTCGGCAGCGAGTGCACGAACAGCGCGATGACGATGGCGACCGCGAGGAGCGAGCGCAGCATGCGCATGTTGGTGACTTTCCTGCGCCCCAGGTCGGTGGCGAGAATGATGGTGAGGATCGTCGCGCTGGCGATGAGCGCAGTGAGGAACGGGCTCATGTGAGGTGTGGCCTTTCGTGGTGGCGCTCGTCTGCCTGCGCCGTTGCATCCAACGTAGGCCGGGGTGGTGCGTCGCCGGGACGACCGACCGGTTGAACCGGCTGTCCGCCGACCGGTGGACACGGCGGGGGGCCGCAGGTGGTACGACTTGTGCTGTGCGCACTCACACCCAGGTGAACGTGGCGGAGCGACGCGGCGGCCGGCCGCCCGAGGCGGGCAACCGGTGGTTCGCCCTGTGGGACGGCTACTTCGCCATCAGCTACGCCGTGACCACCGTGCTGCTGTTCGCCACCAGCGGTGACCAGGCCTACCGGGCCATGGCGATCGGCGCCCTGACGCTGGGCGTGCCGTGGTACGCGGCGCTCGGCCGTGGCCTGATGGTGCACAACACGGGCCACCGGAGCTTCGGCCCGCGCAATGTGGTCTTCGGGGTCGGTCTGTTCCTGCTGTTCACGGTCGCCACCGCGTGCGACATCGCCGCGTCGTTCGCGTTGTTCGCCGTGGTGCCCATGCTGATGATGGCGCTGTCCACCACCCCGGCGATCGCGGTGGTGCTGCTGGCCAACCTGGTGCCGGTGACGGTGGTGTGGCTGACCGGCGGGCAGATCGGCGCGGTGCTGCCCATCTCGCTGCTGGGCATCGCGCTGTCGGTGTTGCAGGGGCTGTGGATCACCAGGGTGGTGCGGCAGAGCAGGGAACGCGCCGAGCTGATCGAGGAGTTGCGGCAAAGCCGCGAGCAGTTGGCTCAGCTGTCCCGCGAGGCGGGGATCGCCGCGGAGCGCGAGCGGCTGGCCCGGGAGATCCACGACACGCTGGCTCAGGGGCTGACCAGCATCATCAGTCTGGTGCAGGCCGCGGAGTCGGAGGTGGCCGAGTTGCCCGAGCTGGCCTGCAGGCATCTGGAGTTGGCCGGGCGGGTGGCGAAGGACAGTCTGGTGGAGGCGAGGGAGTTCGTCGCCGCGCTGACGCCTCCCTCGCTGCGCGAGAGTTCGCTGGCGCAGGCGGTCCAGCGGCAGGCGGACAACCTGGTGGCGCAGACCGGGCTGACGGTGCGGTGCCGTGTGGAGGGTCCGGAGGTGCCTCTGCCGATGGCGGTCGGCGTGGTCCTGCTGCGCACGGTGCAGGAGGCCTTCGCGAATGTGCGCAAGCACGCCTCGCGGGCCCGGTGCGTGGACGTGGTGCTGAGCTATGCGCCGGACAGGGTGGGGCTGCTGGTCCGTGACGACGGTGAGGGTTTCGAAGTGCGCCTGGACGAAAAGGGTTTCGGGCTGAGCGGCATGCGGGCACGGGTGCAGGAGATCAACGGGGAGGCCACCGTCAGGAGCCGGCCCGGCCGGGGCACGGCCATCGAGGTGACGGTCCCGTTGGCGGCTGCCGGGGAGCTCGCCGATGAGCGATGAGAAGGCGGACGGCAAGAAGATGACGAAGCACACCGAGCCGGCGGCCGGGGACGGCCTGCGGGTCCTGCTCGCCGACGACCATCCGGTGGTACGGGAGGGACTGTGCGCCATCCTGGAGTCCGCGGACGGCATCAGCGTCGTCGGTCAGGCCGGCTCCGGGGAGGAGGCGGTCGCGCTCACGGCCCGGCTGGAACCCGACATCGTGCTGCTGGACCTGCGGATGGGCGGCATGGACGGGGTGGCCGCCACCGGGCACATCCTGCGCCAGTGCCCGCGCACCAAGGTCGTCATCGTCACCACGTACGAGAGTGACGCGGACATCCTGCGCGCGGTGGAGGCGGGTGCCGCCGGGTATCTGCTCAAGGGCAGCAGCCGGGCGGAGCTGATCAACGCGGTGCTGGCCGCCGCCCGGGGTGAGACCGTGCTGACGCCGTCGCTGGCGGGCAAGCTGGTCCGGGCCCGGACGGTGGACGTCCCGCAACTGTCGGAGCGCGAGCGCGAGGTGCTGCGCCTGGTCAGCCAGGGACTGACGAACGCGGAGATCGGGCGGAAGCTGTTCATCGGCGAGGCGACCGTGAAGACCCACCTGCTGCGGGCCTACCGGAAGCTGGACGTGACCGACCGGACCGCCGCCGCCGTCACCGCGTTCGAGCGCGGGCTGTTGTGACGGCGGCGAGGTCCTGGAACGGCCGGCCCCGGCGGTGGGCCGCGTGGCCCGGGCGGGGGTCAGGCGATACCGGCGAGACTGCTGTCGGAGAGCTTGGACGGCAGGTCACGGCGCCGTTTTACGTTCAACTTCCGGTAGATGCGGGTCAGATGCTGCTCCACGGTGCTCACCGTGACGTAGAGCTTGGTGGCGATCTCCCGGTTGGTGTGCCCGTGTGCGGCGAGGACGGCGACGCGCGACTCGGCCTCGGTGAGCGCCTCGGCCTCGCGCGAGATGTCACCGTCGCGGCCGCCGGCCGGATCGGCGTCGGCGTCGCCCGGCATCAGCTCCTGGCACAGCGGTTCCGCGCCGCAGGCCTTGGCCACGTGCCATGCCTTGCGGACCAGCAGCCGGGCCCGGTTGAAGTCGCCGAGCGACCGGTAGCTGTTGCCCAGTTCGCCCAGGGCGGCGGCCAGGTGCAGCCGGTCGTCGCTGTTCTCCAGGATCTCCACGGACTCGTTGAGCAGCTGCAGCCGGCGCTTGACCTCCACGGTGCGGGCCAGGACGAGGAGCTGGGCGCCGCGGGTACGGCTGGGGGCCGCACCGCCGCGGCGCGGCTGCCGTTCGGCCAGGGCACGGGCTCGCTCCGGCTCGCCGAGGGCCAGCCACGCCTCGGCGGCGTCGACGCGCCAGGGCACGAGTTCCGGGGCGTCGAGTCCCCACTTCTCCATCAGCCTGCCGCAGGTCAGGAAGTTCTCCACGGCGGCGTGGTAGCGGCCGGTGGCCAGATGGCAGCGGCCCCTGGCGCGGATGTACTGCAGGCCCAGCAGGGTGTCGAACAGCGCTTCGGGCACGGGCTGCTCCAGCAGGACCACGGCCTCGTCGTGCCGGCCCATGCCGACTTCCGCCTGGATCAGCGTGCTGAGCGGGAGCGCGATGCCGATGCCCCAGCTCTGCAGCGAGATCAGCGACAGGGCGGCGCCGGCGTGGTGCGCGGCGCCGGGGAGGTCGCCCTGGCGCAGCGCGATGTCGCCCCGTACCGCGGACAGCAGCGCCTGCCAGCCGGGCGCGCGCCGCGTGGAGCACTCGCCGAGCAGCCGCTCGCACCAGGCCAGCGCCAGGTCGGCCCGGTCGGCGTAGATGAGCGCCAGGAGCGAGAAGACCAGCGGCTGCAGGGAGTTGTCGCTGATGCGGTGCCGCTGCAGCAGGCGCTGGGCCTCGGCGACAGCGTTGTCGCCGAGGGTGCCGGTCAGTGCGGCGGAGATGGCCGAGGCGGCCAGAGCGTGGGCGTCATCGACGGTGCCGTGGCCGCCGGGGGCCGGGTACCGGCGCGGTTCGGCTTCCGGGAGAACCGGTTCCAGCGAGGGGCTGATCATCGTCAGCCAGCGGCGCGCGGACTCCAGGGCGGCCGCCTGGTGCGCGGGCGGCTGCTCCGGGCCCTGGGACAGGGCGTGCACCACGTCACTCGCCTGGCCGAGCCGTCCGGACCATCCGAGGTAGGACACCGACGTGGCGAGGTCGCCTCCGGGCAGCCGCTCCGGGTCGAGTTCGGCCGTCAGCTGCGGCAGATGGGCCTCGGCGGCTGCGGGGTTGAGCCGCCACACCAGGCTGACGAGCCGGGCCTTGATCGCCGTCCGCGTCACGCGGTCCCGGCAGGCCTGGTGGGCCAGTTCCAGACAGCGCAGCGCCACCTCGATGTCGTCGTCGATCAGCGCGTACTCGGCCGCCTCCTGCAGGACCGGGATCATGCCGGGGTCGACGTCCTGCCGACCGCACAGCAGGTGCTGGGCCACCTCCAGGGCCGAGGCGCCGTCGCGGTGCAGGAGGGCCGCGGCCCGCTGGTGCAGCGACGCGAGGGTCTGGGGCGGCGTGACCTCCAGAACGGCGGCGCGGGCCGACGGATCGCGGAAGGCTCCGCCGTGGAGCACCGCGCACCGGACGAGGTCCTGCACACCCTGCTCCGCCTGCTGGGCCTGGATGCCGAGCACCTGGCCGAGCAGGGTGGGCGAGCCGGCGTCGCCGAGCACGGCGACGCCCCGGGCGACGGTCAGCATGTCCGGCTCGCCGCGGTGCAGACAGTCCCGCACGGCCTGGGCGTACTTGTCGGCCGGTACGACGCGCTGGAAGGGTTCGTTGCGATCGGCGGCGCCCTGGCAGTCCTCGAGCAGCGCACGCAGCAGCAGCGGGTTGCCGCCGGTCATGGCGTGGAACTCCGGGGCCAGCCGGGCGGCCAGCGCGGGAACGAAGTGGCCGGCGATGACGCCCGCGGTGCCCTGCGGGGACAGCATGCCGACGTGGATGCGGCTGCAGTGCGGCTGGCGCAGTAGTTCGGCGTGGAACACGAGCTGTTCCTGGCGCAGCCGGGTGGCCTCGGTGAGCACGATCAGTATGTGCGCCTGCCGTATTCGCCGGGCCAGATAGAGGAGAAATTGCAAAGATTCTTCGTCGGAGCAGTGGACATCGTCGATCGCGATGATGATCGGATGTTCATGGGCGAGTTGCAGAAGGGCCCAGGCGGCATAGGGCATGGGCCGCATTCGGTCGCGCTGGCTCGTTTCGTGCGCGGCCTCGTCCATCAGTCGCAGCGCCTCGGCGCGGACTTCGGGGGCCATTGACGTGTGGTCAAAAATCTTTCTCAGGATGCCGAAGGGCAAAGCGCTTTCGGCGCGAGAAGCAGTCGCGTCGAGCAGTATCGCGCCCTCGTCGATCGCCTGCTCGGTAAAGGCTTGCAGTAGTTCGGTCTTGCCACTGGCGACCGGGCCGCTGAGCAGGGCGACGCGGCCCCGTCCGGTGCCGGCGCTGAGCAACTGCTCGTTCAGTGCGCTCAGGTGGCTCTCTCGTTCGACCAACTTCGATGACAAGGTCATTTTTATCCCCCGAAAACCGCTGTCCGCCCGAATCACTGAGTGGGGCAGGACGCGGCGGTGGTGTGCTGAAGAGCGGTGACTTCTGGGGCGGCGGAATGCATGCGAATCGGGCATCGCGGGCCTGATCGCAGCCGGGGGACCGCTGGTCAGCGCGGTCCCCCGGGGTCAGGTAAGGGAAGCGCCCGCGCTGGGAAGGGAGGTGCTGAGCGTTTCCGAGACGATCTTCAGGATCTCTTCCTGGTGGTTCGCCAGGAAGAAATGACCGCCCGAGAACACACGCAGGTCGAAGGCCCCGGTGGTGTGACCGCGCCACGCCTCGGCTTCCTCCAGGCTGGTCCTGGGGTCGTTGTCGCCGGTCAGCACGGTGATCGGGGCGCTCACCGTGAGCCCGGGAGCGGCGCGGTAGTTCTCGATCGCGGTGTAGTCGCTGCGGATCGCGGGCAGCACCATCCGCAGGATCTCCTCGTCGCCGAGGATCTGGGCGTCCGTTCCGCTCAGCAGCCGCATCTCCTCGACGATTCCGTCGTCGTCACGACGGTGGACGTTTTCGTCACGGTACCGTGAAGGGGCCCGGCGGCCCGAGGCGAACACGGCGAGAGGCACGAGGCCGAGGTCCCGTTCCAGACGCCTGGTCACCTCGAAAGCAAGCACTGCTCCCATGCTGTGCCCGAACAGCGCCACCGGGCGGTCCAGCCACGGCTTCAGCTCGGCCGCGATCGCGTCCGCGTATTCACCGATGTCCTCGACGGCCGGATCCATGCGGCGATCCTGTCGTCCCGGGTACTGCACCGAGACGACATCCACCTCGGGAGACAGCGCGCGTGACATCGGGAAGTAGAAGGGTGCCGACCCGCCGGCGTGCGGGAGGCACACGAGACGCACTCCGCTCTCCGCAGCGGGGTGGAAACGGCGTATCCATCGGCTGGGGTCCTGGAATTCACCCACTGCACCAAAACTCTTTCCTGAGATTGTCTGTCAGCGACAAGGACGACCCTCCTGTGCCGGTCTCGAACACGGTCATCGCTGCCGAATCCTTTCCGGCACTTCCTGCCGTCGCCTCGACCAATCCATGTCTAGCAGAGGGCTTGATCTAGGGGGTACCCCTAGGTTTGGGGCCGGGCTCCGCGGGAACCGCCCGGGGTACTGGGCCTACTGGTGGTTCCATTTGACGACCCGTGTTCGATGTAGCGTTACTCACACCCCTGTCGGCTCGATGCACGCCTGCCGGACGAGCGCGGTGACGCGTTCCAGCGTCGGTTCCCGGAGAATTTCGGGCAGCCTGGCCATGAAGGCCTCCTCGGCGGCGGTGTCGAGCAGTACGCGGCCCACGCCGGCGAGCATCGCCAGGAGCGACAACGAGTCACCGCCGAGTCGCTGGAAGTCGGACTGCCCATCCAGCCGGGACCGTTCGACCCCGAGCGTGCGCGCCCATGTCTCGGCCACCGCCTCCGCGACCGGGTCGGCGGGGAAGGCCGCGTGCGGAGCGTGCACGCTGCCGTCGGGCTTGCCCCCGAGCGGGTCCGGCAGGGCCCGTACGTCCACCTTGCCGCTGACCGTGTACGGCAGTTCGGGCACCACGACCAGGGCGGCGGGAATCATGTGGGCCGGCAGCCGCTCGGCCAGGTATCCCCTCAACTCCCCCGTACCGACCGCTTCGTTCACCAGCAGGTAGCCGTACAGTGCCTTGCCCGTGTGGCCCGCCGCCGCTCGCGCAACCACCAGGGCCCGGTCCACCGCCGGGTGCTCCTCCAGCGCCCGCGCCACCTCGGCCGGCTCCACCCGATGACCACGTATCTTGACCTGGTCGTCGATGCGCCCGACGAACTGCAGCTCTCCTGACGGCAGGACGCGGGCCAGATCGCCGGTGCGGTAGACGCGGGTGCCGTCGGCCAGGCTGGGGAAGCGTTCGCGGTCGAGGTCGGGCCGGCCGAGGTAACCGCGGGCCAGCTGGGCACCGCCGAGATACATCTCGCCCACCTCGCCGGGTGCGACGAACCGCCGCTCGGCGTCGAGCAGGAACACCGTGGTGTTGTCCGCGGGCAGGCCGATGGGTACGACCGTCCCTTCGAGGTCGGTCTCCTCGTCGTAGGTGTGCGCGGTGCAACCGATGGTGGCCTCGGTCGGCCCGTACAGGTTGATGATCCGGCACTTCGGCCCGAACATCTCCTGGGCCCGGGCGGCGACCTCCACGCGCAGTTGCTCACCCACCACGACCACGCTGCGGTAACCGTCCGGCGCGATGTCCAGCCCGCCGATCAGGTCGAGGTGGGAGGGGGTCAGGTTCAGCATGTTGGCCCGCGTCCCGGTCAACAGGCGGCGCAGCGACAGGTGATGGGGGTCGTCCCGCATCAGCACCACCTCGCCGCCCGTCAGCAGCGGCAGGAAGACGGAGGTGCCGGAGACGTCGAAGGAGGGGGAGGTGAGCAGCGGCAGGCAGGTGTCGGCGTCGACGCCGAACTCGCGGGTGGCCCAGTGCACGTAGTTGAGCAGATTGCGGTGCTCGATCTGCACCCCCTTGGGCCGGCCGGTCGACCCGGAGGTGTAGATGACGTAGGCAAGGTCGCCGGGGTGGGTCTCCGCGTCATCCGGCCGCGGGTCGTCCGCCGGGGCACCGCCTGCGGCGAGGGCGTCCAGCGGCAGCGTGCGGCAGCCGACCGGGAAGCAGTTGCGCTCCTGATAGGGGGCTTCGGCCAGGCACAGGGTGCTGCCCGCGTCCGTCAGCAGCTCGGACAGGCGCCTGTCCGGGTGTCGCACGTCCAGCGGGAGATAGCAGGCGCCCGCCCTCAGGACGCCCCACAGGCCGGCGATCGACGCCACCGTGCGGCCGGCGAGCAGTCCGACCACCGTGCCGGGCCCCGCGCCCAGGCGGCGCAGCTCGGCCGCGACCGCGTCGGCGCGACGGCTGAGTTCCAGGTAACTCACCTCGCCCTCCGGGCCGCTCAGTGCGGTGCGGTACGGCGTGCGCTCGACCTGCTCGCGGAAGAGCCGTACCACCGAATCCTCGCCGGGCAGCGGCTGCCCCGGGCGGTTGCCGGCCCAACGGCGGTGCGCCCGGGGCGAGAGCGCCTCCTCGACGGTGTCCAGCAGCGCGTCGGCCCGGGCCGCGACGTCAGGACCGTCGTACCAGCTCACGGTGATCTCCGTGCGTCCGGGAAGTTCCACGAGGCCGATCTCGGGCGGGCCGCCGGGAGTCATGCCGCCCAGCGCGTAGACCGCGGTGGCCCGGAATCCGTCGGCGCTGAAGTCGTCGGGGTCGACGGCGCCCAGGTGCGAGACGCAGGCCCGACCGCTGTACCGGTCCGCGTCGGCGGCGGCGCGGTCGAGGTGAGCGATGCCCTCGCGCAGCACCGGCAGCGGCAGCTCCATGATCGCCGGATCGGTTCCGCCCGCCAGGTCCCGGTGGTCCGCCAGGGCGGCCAGCAGCCGGCTCTGCACCTGCTCCCAGCCGTCACCCGCACCCACCTCCAGGTCGACGGCGTGAGAGAGGACGGCGGTGGACCGCAGGTCCGGCAGGTGACGGCGCAGATCCACCGGGATGTGGAACCGGCCCGGGCCATGGGCGGCCGCGACGGCCGCCGCCACCTTGGAAGTGGCCGCGAGATGGGTGCCGTCAACGGTGCGGCGGCGCCACAACAGGCCCCCGTGCTCCCGCGGTCGGGGACCGAGCGGCGAGCGGAACGACAGTGCGCGGTCGGTGGCGCGGGGCGGTTCGCCGTCCGGGTGCAACCGCCGCAGCAACTCCTCGACTCCGTCGTCGGCAGCATCCATCGGGTCCTCGCCGCGCAGCGCACGGAAGACGTCGCGCGCCCACATCAGCAGGCCGCGGCCGTCCATCACGGCGTGGTCGGCACGGAACACCACGGTGGCCGGGTTGCCGGGCACCAACAGCACCTCGCCGGTCGCGGTCAGCTCGTCGAAGGGCTCTCGCAGCGCCGGAGCGTCGAGTCGTGCCGGGTCGAGGGAGCCGGCCTCCAGCACGCGTACGGCGGGGGCCACGCCGCCGTCCACCCAGCGATCTTCGTGCCGGACCAGCCGGACCCCGCGATGCACGCGGGCCGCCGCGGCGACCGCCGCCGTCAGCCGCCTCGGCGAGATCGTCCCGTCGCCCTCGACGAGGTGATGCATCACCCTCAGCTCGGGCTCGATGCCGAGAAAGGCCCACTCCAGCGGAGCCACTTTCCTCACGAAAGATGCCAACTCAATCACTTCTCCCCCATTCGACGGCGCCGGATGCGCACGGCGAAGCCGCCCCGCCCGCCCAGGACAGACGCGAGGTGTTCTCCATACATCCACGTCTAGGCCATCACCGCAGCCACGACAGCCCCTAACGCCCGCCGTTTCCCGCACCCGGCACCCCTGTGATCCCCTGTGGAGGCGCCCCACACCCGGACGCAGCCTTCGGCGCCACTTCCCACTGCCGCGCCGGTGTACGCCTCGCCGACCGGCACCGCCCGGACCGGCACCCTGAACGCGGGCACCAACCACGTCCACTGCAAGGTGTGGGGCCGTCAGATCGGTGAAGCCACGAGCTACGACCGCTGGTGGCTCAAGACCGACCCCGGCGCCGGACCGGCGGCCCAGTACGTCGGCGCCTGCTACCTCACCCGCTGGGGCAACGACGAGGCCAAGGACAACAACGGCACCGTCATCCCCGACTGCTGACCACCGCCTGCTCCGGCGAGCCACCAGTGCCCGCCGGAGCAGGCGGAAGAGTGACATCCATCACAGCGGTCTCGGCATCTAGGCGTCCTGCATAGTAGATGCGGCTCCGATGACATAGGGGATTTGTCCGGCTTGCCGTCGGCGCGAACGGTTCATCGGGCCAGGACGCGACGCCTGCTCGGCGCCTCCCCCTATCCGCCCGATGTGCCGCTTTTCTGACGGGGTGCCAGAGATCAGCAAACGTCGCGGAAGCGAATCCGACATCTCTTCGCTCGGCTGACAAGAGCCCTCCGGGCCTACTAGGCGCGGTAGTGGAAGCCGCCCTTTGCGCTCCTTGTGAAGCCCTCCCGAAAATGAGCGCCCCGGCGATCACCGAACGAGGTTGACGAATGGCCAAGCACCGCAAGACGCAGCACTACCGGCGTATAGTCGTCGCCGCCGTCGCCATCGGAGCCGTGGGCGTGCCCTCCGTGGCCCTGGCCTGCTCCGACTGGCCGCACGGCGGAACGGACCAGGCGGACGTCGCGGCGACGAGCACGTCCCCGCTGCCGGGGCACCACGGTCACCGGCACCACCACCATCACCACCGCAACGGCCACCACCACACCGGCACCCCGCAGGCCACCGCGTCCCCCACGCACCGGCCCACCGCGCAGCCGAGCAGCAGCACACACAAGCCCCAGCCGACCGCTGCGCCCAGCACCCCCGCGGCCCCCAAGGCCACCGCCACGCCGAGTGCCCCGAAGGCCACCCCCACCGCCTCCTCGGCCACCGCGCGCGTCGTGCAGCTCGTCAACGCCGAGCGCGCCAAGGTCGGTTGCCATCCCCTGACTGTCAACGCGGAGCTGACCAAGGCGGCGCAGGCCCACAGCGCGGACATGGCGGCCCACCAGAACATGTCGCACACCGGGTCCGACGGATCGTCCCCCGGTGACCGCATCACGCGGGCCGGCTACAGCTGGAGCGCCTACGGCGAGAACATCGCCTACGGGTACGCCACCCCGGATCAGGTCATGACGGGCTGGATGAACAGCCCCGGACACCGGGCCAACATCCTCAACTGCTCGTACAAGGAGATCGGCGTCGGTCTCGCCCAGCCGGGCAGCTACTGGACCCAGGACTTCGGCACCGCCCGGTAGGCCCATCGCCCGGTAGGCCCACCGCAGGTCAGCCGCCCGCCAGCGGGTTCGGCAGCGGCAGGTAGCGGGCGTCCGCGCCGTCCGCGCCGGTCCAGCGCAGCAGCAGGTTGGTCTTGCCGGGCAGCGTGGGCGAGCCGAGCAGCGCGGGGATCTCGGGCAGGTCGTGCCGGGCGAGTTCGCGGCGGACGGCGGGCCAGGGGTCGAGTCCGGGACGGTGTTCGGCGAGGGCGGCGGCGATCTCGGTGAGGTGGTTGACCACCAGGCAGTACACCAGCCGCTCCCAGCCCGCCGCCCGGGTCACGTCCGGCAGCAGCTTGGCACCCTCGGCGTCCCGGTACAGCACCTGGACGGGCATACCGGCCGCGTCCACGGCGAGGAGGGTGTTCTGCAGATGGGCCTCCAGGACGACCCCGTGGTCGTCGAACGCCGTGAGGGCGGGCGGCACGACCTGGCGCAGATAGGCCTCCCACCAGGCCGCCGGGTCGGCGGCGGTGGCCGGCGGACTGCCGTCGAAGCCCTCGGCGAGCCCGGCGGCGAGCAGCGGAGTGGTGCCCGGCAGCAGATGGCCGCGAAGGCCGTCCCGGACCAGGACGGCGAGCTCCTCGAAGGCGAAGGCGGCCGTGCGGTAGCCGCGGTCGCTCAGCCAGGCCGCGGGCGGTCCCATGGCCGCGAAGGCGTGCCGGGCGGCCGTGTCCGTGCGGCGCAGCTTTCGCAGGTCGTGGCGCCACAGCCGGCGGATGTCGTTGGTGATGCGGACGTCCAGGCTGAACTTCAGGAACAGGTCGCGCCGGGGCTCGTACACCGTGCGGATCGCCGCCGTCGGCCAGGTGTCGAAGGCGGTCGTGCCGAGACGGAGCAGGCGGCCGTCGGCGAAGGCCTCCGCCAGCTCGCTGCCCACCAGGTCCAACTGCCAGGGGTGGGCCGGCAGCAGCCGGTAGCCGGGCGGGACCGGGCCGAGCGCGTCCAGGGCGCTGGTGTCACCCTCCTCGGCCACCTGGTCCTCGCGGACGCCGAGCAGCACCAGCGGGAAGCGGGCGTGCGCCTCGGGGGCGTACGGCAGCCAGGAGGCGACCGGGCCGCCGCCGCGCGCCTTGGGCGCCGGGTGGTACGGGTGGCCGGTGATCAGGGACTGCTCGGAGCGCAGATACGGGTCCGCGGGCGCCGTGGCCCGGGCGCGGGCGGTGAGCAGGGCCGCGACCGCGTCCCGGCTGTCGATCATCTCGGCGGGCAGGTCGCCGCCGGCCAGCCCGGTGTGCCGGCGCAGCTCCTCGGCGACCAGTTTGACCAGCTCGGTGTGGCCGACCCGGTGCCAGGTCCCGGCCGCGCACACCTCGGGGTCGGCGGGGCGCCGGCCGGCCCGCACGCGCAGCAGCCGCCCGCTCGGCAGCCGGTGGACCCGTAGGTCACCGGGGTGGCCGAGCGGCTCGGCCACCTCGCGCAGCAGGCAGTTCAGCAGGGGCGCGGCCGCGTAGGCGTCGGCCAGGCGGCCGACGGATCCGGTGGGGGCTGTGAGGTCCACGCGATCCATTCGTTTCGTCCGGGGTGGTCGCGATCAGTATGTCTGTCGTCGCCGACAATCATCCTCCGTGCCGCGTGTACCCGAGGAGCCGACCGTGCACCGTCCCCCCACCGCCGAGGCCCGGGTCGCCGAGGAGCTGGCCGCCGTCCGGCCCGGGCTGCTGCCCAGGTACACGGCGGAGCTGCCGGGCGCCCGCGCCGCGGTGCTGACCCGGCTGTGGCGGGCGCTGGCCCATGAGCCGCTGCCGTGGGTCACCGGCCGGGTGCACGGCGCCCACAGCCTCGCGCTGCGGCTCGCCGACGGCCGGACGTTGTACGGGCCGCACGCGGACCCGTACGCCACGAGCGCGTACGTCACCGGCGTCCGCCTGGACCGGGAGCGCCAGGTGGATCCGGCCGCGCTGATGACCGCCCTCGGGGTGCCGCACGGTGCCGCGTTCGCGGCCGAACTGGACGGCAGCGTGGCCTCGTTGGCGCTGTCACGGGCCGACGCGGATCACCCGAAGGAGTGGCCGGTCGGGGTCCCCCCGGCCGAAGGCTGGGGGAGGGACTGGGAGTGGGAGCAGCGGGTGACCGACGGGCATCCGTACCACCCCGGCTGCCGTTCCCGGCCCGGTTTCTCGGTGGCGGACGAGCTGGCGTACGGTCCGGAGCACCGGCCGGTCGTGGGGCTCGGGACGGTGCCGGTGCCGGCGGACGGGTGCCTGGTGACCGGCGACTGGCCGCAGGAGCTGCGGGACGGCGAACGGCTGCTGCTGCCGGTGCACCCGTGGCAGGCGGACCACGTCCTGAAGCGGTCGTACACCCCCTGGCGCCCGGCCCGTCCCCTGCTCTCCCTGCGCACCCTCGCGCTGCCGGACGGCCCGCACGTGAAGACCGCGCTCAGCGCCCGGCTGACGTCCTCCGTGCGGGACATCTCCCGCTATTCGATCGAGGCGGCCGCGCCACTGTCCGCGCTAGGCGAGGAGCTGGCCGCCCGCACCGACGGCCTGCTGCACATCACCCGCACGCTGGCCGCGGTCTCGGCCCACTCCCCCGACCTGGCCGCGCTGCTGCGGGAGTCGCCCGAGGTGTACGCCGGTCCGGGCGAGCGGGTGGTCCCCGTGGCCGCGCTCGCCACGACCGACCTGCCCGGCTCGCGCGCCTGGCTGGCCGCGTTCACCCGGCTTGCGCTGACCGTGGGGCTGCGCCTCCTCGACCTCGGCGTGGCCCTGGAGGCGCACGGGCAGAACCTGCTGGTGATCCTGGCGGCCGACGGCACCCCGCTGCGGCTCGTCTACCGCGACCTGGCCGACATCCGGATCAGCCCGGCCCGCCTGACCCGGCACGGCATCACCCCGCCGCCGCTCACCGGCCGGCTGATCACCGACGACGAAACGGCCCTGCGCCGCAAGCTGTTCGGCTCCCTGGTGGCGGGCGCCCTGGCCGGTACAGCGGGTTCGGGCCCGGCGCTGGGATCGGCCCTGTCGGCCGCCGTACCGGACCTGCCGGACACCCCCGATCTGCGCGCCCTGCGCGAAGGGCCGCTGCCGGCGAAGGCGTTGACCCTGATGCGGCTGTCCCCGCAGACCCCGGGCGACCAGTGGACCTCCCTGCCGAACCCGCTCGTTTTGGAGCCTGGCGCGTCTGATCAATAGGATCCGGCGATGATCACAAGACAACGGCTGGCGGCGGGCGTCTGTGCTCTCCTCGCCGCCCTGGCGGCCGGGATCGCGTTCCCCGGCGGAGCCGTCGCCGATGAGACGGAGCAGCCCGCTCCCAAGGTCGAACTGGTGCTGGACGTCAGCGGTTCCATGCGGGCGCGGGACATCGACGGCGACTCGCGGATGGCCGCGGCGAAGCAGGCGTTCAACGACGTGCTGGATGCCACCCCGCAGGAGGTCCAGCTCGGCATCCGCACCCTGGGCGCCAACTACCGCGGCAACGACCGCAAGGAGGGCTGCAAGGACACCGCGCAGCTCTACCCGGTCGGCCCGCTGAACCGGACCGACGCCAAGACGGCGGTGGCCACGCTGCAGCCCACCGGCTGGACGCCGATCGGGCCCGCGCTGCTGAAGGCGGCGGACGACCTGAACGGCGGTACCGGCACCCGCCGTATCGTCCTGATCAGCGACGGCGAGGACACCTGCCAGCCGCTCGACCCCTGCGAGGTCGCCCGCGAGATAGCGGCCAAGGGCATCGGCCTGACCATCGACACCCTCGGTCTGGTGCCGGACGCCAAGACCCGCGACCAGCTCAGCTGCATCGCGGACGCGACCGGCGGCACGTACACCGACGTACGGCACAAGCAGCAACTGTCCAGCCGCGTTGGGCAGTTGGTGGACCGGGCGGCCGATCCGGTCGTGACGCCGGTGGCCACCCAGGGGGCCGCGCAGTGCGCGGCGGCGCCGGCGCTGAAGTCCGGGCTGTACACGGACCGTGAGGAGTTCGGGCAGCAGCGCTGGTACAAGGTCGACGTCGACCCGGGCAAGGAGCTGCGCGCCTCGGTGAGCGTGGCCGACGACCGCGCCGTGAACCCGGACTACGGGGTGCTGCTGCGGGCGGTGACCGTGCACGGACGGGAGATCGTGCGCGGCGAGGCCGCCGGTGACGGCCGTACGGACGTGATCTCGACGGGTCTGCGGTACCCGAAGCCGGAGAGCGACGACGACACGGCGACGGCGGAGACGGTGTGCCTCCAGGTCACCAACTCCTTCTCGGCCGCGGCGGGCGTGAAGACCACGCCCGGCCTGCCGCTGGAACTGACCGTCGATGTCGTGGACGGGCCGTCGGGGCACCAGGACGTGGCCTCCTTCGGCCTCGGGCGCGGCTGGTGGCTGCTGGGCGCGCTGGTGCTGGTCGGCTTCCTCGCCGGTCTGCTGTGGGGCTGGCTGTCGCGCTGGCGGGTCTCGGTCTGGAGGACGAACTGATGCGGATCACACATGTGCTGGGTGCCGCGCTGCTGGCACTCGGGATGGCGGCCGGACCGGCCGCGGCCGACTCCTCCCCGTCTCCCAGTGCCTCCGCCGACGGCACGGCACCCACGCAGGCGGGCACGTCCTTCCGCACAGCGACGGAGATCCAGCAGGGGCAGCGGGCCACGGCGTCCGGTTCGACGGGTGACTACCTGTACTGGTCGTTCCCCGCGGACACCGGGCAGCGGCCCACCGTCAAGGCGACGGTCAAGCTGCCCGCCACGCACGGGGCGCAGACCTGGCAGATCGACGTGTACGACGGGCTGCGGCGCCGGCAGGCCTGTCAGTACGGCGCGGCGAGCCGTACGGCCGAGCAGGACGCGTCCTCCGTCGAACTGGCCTGCGTCCTGCGGACCGTGCGCGGCTGGTCGGAGCCCTGGGCCGACGACCCGCTGCCGGGTACGTACTACATCCGGCTGACCGTGGTGGACCTCGGCTCCGCCGACCTGGGCAAGCCGGTCGGCGTCGAGGTCCGCGCCGACTCCAAGGACATCGGTGGCGCGGCGGCGGTGGACGGCTCGCTGGGCAAGCCGCTGGTTCCCGGCATCGCCGTCAAGTCGCAGCGGAGCGGGGGCGGTTCGAAGGCCGCGGTGCTCTCCAGCTTCGGCTCCGACGACGGCTGGTCCTCCGGCTGGTGGTCCGACCGGTGGGTGTGGACCGCGATCGGGGGCGTGCTCGCGGCGCTCGCCGGTATCGGCGGGTACGCGTTGACGCGGGGGTCCGGCCGGCCGTCGCGGGTGCCGACCGACGTGTGACCCGATGTGCTCGAAGGCCCGCCTCCGGCGGGCCTTCGCTCTTCCGTCCTCACATCTCCCGCAGCGCCTTGGCCAGTGTGCCGTCCCCCGTCACCGCCACGCGCCCCGCCCGTACGGCGTCGGCAAGACCCAACTCCCCCCGGGCCACGGCTTCGCAGGTGGCCGCGTCCATGGTGAGGCGGGCGTCGGGTTCGCCGGGCGCGGGCCCGTCGCCGTACACCGGTCCCTCCTCCGCGCCGACGCGCAGATGGAAGTCCCCTTCCTCCAGCCGGACTTCGACCAGGCCCTCCCCGTCCAGACCCCGCAGCAGCGGCAAGGCGAACCAGTGGGCGCGGACCGCGTCGGTCGGCCGCCGCTCTCCCAGGTCCGCCTCGCCCCACCGCCCGAGCGCCTGGAGCACCGGCAGCAACTCGCGTCCGCGTCCGGTGAGTTCGTACACGTAGGCCGCGCCGGGCGGAGGCAGTTTCCGGCGGGTCGTGAGGCCGTCGCGCTCCGTGTCCTTCAGCCGGGAGGCGAGTACGTCCGTGCTCACGCCGGGCAGGTCCGCGTGCAGGTCCGTGTAGCGGCGGGGGCCGGCCAGCAGTTCGCGGACGATCAGCAGGGTCCAGCGGTCGCCGACGAGATCGAGGGCGCGGGCTGCGGAGCAGTACTGGTCGTAGCTTCGGCGTGGTGACATGCGACGCAGTCTAGACAAGATGTTGGACTTTCCAAGCGTCTACTTGGTAAAACCAAGCAACAACAGTTTCCGGAGGGGCGCATGGAGTTCCGGCAGTCGAACAAGCTCAGCGAGGTCTGTTACGAGATCCGCGGCCCGGTGATCGAGCACGCCAACGCGCTGGAGGAGGCGGGGCACAGCGTGCTGCGCCTGAACACCGGCAACCCCGCGGCCTTCGGCTTCGAGGCGCCGGAGGAGATCCTCCAGGACATGATCCGGATGCTGCCGCAAGCGCACGGCTACACCGACTCCCGCGGCATCCTCTCCGCCCGCCGGGCGGTCGCCCAGCGCTATCAGAACCTGGGACTGGAGGTCGGGGTCGACGACGTGTTCCTCGGCAACGGCGTCTCGGAGCTGGTCTCCATGGCCGTACAGGCATTGGTCGAGGACGGCGACGAAATCCTCATCCCGGCACCGGACTTCCCGCTCTGGACCGCCGTGACCACCCTCGCCGGCGGCAAGGCGGTGCACTACCTGTGCGACGAACAGGCCGACTGGAACCCGGACCTGGCCGACATGGCATCGAAGATCACGGACCGCACGAAGGCCGTGGTCATCATCAACCCCAACAACCCCACGGGCGCGGTGTATCCGAAGGAGGTCGTCGAGGGCATCCTGGACCTCGCCCGCCGGCACGGCCTGATGGTGTTCGCGGACGAGATCTACGACCAGATCCTGTACGACGACGCGGTCCACCACTCGGCCGCGGCCCTCGCCCCCGACCTGGTCGTCCTCACCTTCTGCGGCCTGTCGAAGACATACCGGGTGGCCGGCTTCCGTTCCGGCTGGCTGGTGGTCACGGGCCCCAGGCAGCACGCGAAGGACTATCTGGAGGGCCTGACCATGCTGGCCTCGATGCGTCTGTGCGCCAACGCCCCCGCCCAGTACGCCATCCAGGCCGCACTCGGCGGCCGCCAGTCCATCCGTGAACTCACGCTGCCCGGCGGCCGGTTGTACGAGCAGCGCAACACCGCCTGGGAGAAGCTGAACGAGATCCCTGGCGTGTCCTGTGTGAAGCCCAAGGGCGCGCTGTACGCGTTCCCGCGCATCGACCCCGAGGTGCACAAGATCCACGACGACGAGAGGTTCGTCCTCGATCTGCTGCTGCGCGAGAAGATCCAGGTGGTCCAGGGCACCGGCTTCAACTGGCCCTCCCCCGACCACTTCCGCATCCTCACCCTGCCGCACGCGGAGGACCTGGAGGCGGCGATCGGGCGGATCGGCCGGTTCCTCGCCGGGTACCGGCAGCATTAGCCCGTCCGGTGGCGCCTGTGCGAAGATCGCCCCGCATGATCAGGGGGGATCCGGCACGGGGGGCGGGTACACGGGCCTTCGGTGCGCGTCTGACCAGCGCCGCGCCGGTGTTCTCCCTGTCCGGGTTCCATATATGACCAGGGGGAGCAGGATCTTGTCGTACCGAATACGTTGGACGGCCGTCGCCGTGGCCATGGTGTGCGGGGCGGCGGCCGGGCTCGCGACGCCGGCCGCGCAGGCGGCGTCGCCCTCGCCGCCGGGGCCGGCCGCCGGGCAGGAGGCCCGGCAGGCCGCGCGGTTCTGGACCGCACAGCGCATGGCGGACGCCCGGCCGCTGGACGCGTCGCGGGTGCAGCCGAGCGGGCCGGGGCAGTCGGCCGCGGCGGCCGGCCGGCCGCAGGGCACGATGTTCGGCGGGAGCCGCCTCGTCGGAACCTTCTTCGGTTCCGCCGGGCCCGGTGGCACCGCCTGGCACTGCACCGGCAGTGTGATCGACACCCCGGCGCGCGACGTCGTCCTCACCGCGGCCCACTGCGCCCTGAGCATGAAGGGCGACTATGTCTTCGTCCCGAAGTTCGTGAAGGGGGCGGGACCGGACCAGCAGCCGTACGGCATCTTCCACATCCAGCGGATCTTCATCGATCCCCGGTACGTGCCCGACAAGGGGTCGTCGACCACGAAGAACCCGGCGTCGGACCTGGACACCGCGTTCGCCAGGGTCTCGGCCAACCAGCGCGGCCAGAGCCTCCAGGACGCGGTCGGCGGCGGACTGACCTTCACCCGCGCGAACGGCTACACGCACAAGAACGTGACCGTCGTCGGCTACCCCTCCTACGGGCACAACAGCGCCGGGCGCGCCATCAAGTGCACCGTGCCGACCAGTCAACTTGCCGGCTACCGGCAGATGTCGATGACCTGCGGCGGCTACTACGGCGGCGTGTCCGGCAGCCCGTGGATCACCGACTACCAGGACGACGCGGGCACCGGCCATGTCATCGGCGACCTCGGCGGCTACAACGGCGGCGGCAACGACGCGGACGTCGACTACATCAGCTACGCCCCGGCGTTCGGCGACGACGCCGCAAACCTCCTCGCCGACGCCGTGGCGAACCAGGACCCGCCCGCGGACCTGCCGCCGTACCAGGGCCTGCAGCTGCCCGGTGACGCGGCCCGCTGGCAGAAGGCCGCGCTGCTGGCCTCGGCCGACTACACCGGCGACCACCTCGGCGATCTGCTCGTCGTCTGGTCCGACGGCGGGGTCACGCTGTATCCCGGGGACGGAAAGGGCGGGTTCGGGTCCGAGCAGCGGCTGCTGAAGGCCAACTCCACCTGGACGCACGCCCGGAGCATCACCGGCGGAACCTTCGGCGGCGGCAGCCGACCGGGCCTGCTGGTGCGCTGGTCCGACGGCGAGGTCACCCTGTACCCGGACCTCGGCGCCTCGGGGGTGGGCCGCGAGGTCCAGATGGCGAAGCCCAACTCCGACTGGAAGAACGTCGTACAGCTCACCGCCGGGCAGTTCCACGGCGCCCAGGGCGCGACCGATCTGCTGGCGCGCCGGTCCGACGGCAGCCTGATGCTCTACACCGGTATCCGCTCCGGCTCCTTCGGCACCGGCAAGCGGATCCTCGCGGCGAACGGCACCTGGACCAAGGCCGCACTGCTGACCGGCGGCGCCCTCAAGGGCCCGGCCGGCGCGGACCTGCTCGTGCGCTGGTCCGACGGCTCGCTCGACGGCTACACCGGCGTCTCGACCGCCGGTCTCGGCACCCGCTCCCGGCTGATCGGCCCGAACGGCACCTGGCAGCACGCCCAGGTCATGGCCGCCGGCGACCTCACCGCCGACCACACCGGCAACGACCTCGTCGTGCGCTGGTCCGACGGCGAGACCTCGCTGTACGCCGACACCGGCGCCAAGGCCCTCGGCACCGAGAACACACTGGTCCCACCCGGCAGCTGACCGAGCGTGAGGGTTCGTGCACCAATCGGGGAATCGCCGGCGGCGGCCGTCTGTTGACGGTCTCCGCCGGCCATCACCGAACAGGGGGCACGACACATGCCGATCGACGTGCACGGAACGGTCGCGCAGGGATTCGAGGGCGTCCGCGAGGAGTTCGCTTCGGTGCTCGCCGAGGAGCGGGACGACCCGGGCGCACAGCTCGTGGTGTACCGGCACGGGCGGCGGGTGGTGACCTGTGGGGCGGCGACGGCGTCGACGGGGACTCACTGACGAACCTGTACTCCATCGCCAAGGGTGTCGCGCAACTGGTCGTCGCCCTGCTGGTGCAGCACGCTGTGCTCGACCTGGATCACGAAGTCGCCGCGCACTGGCCGGAGTTCGCCGCCCACGGCAAGGACCGGCTGCCGCTGGGCGAGCTGCTGGAGCACCGCGCCGGACTCGTCGGCGGCCCGAACAGGCCTTCACCATCGAGGAGTTGGCCGACGACCGGATCAGCGCGGCCCGGCTGGCGGGACGCGCGCCGCTGTGGGAGCCGGGCACCGCCTGGGGCTACCACGCCTTCGTCATCGGCGCCCTCACCGGCGAGGTGGTGCGCCAGGTGACCGGCTGGTCCATCCAGGAACTGTACGAGGAGCGGATCCGGGAGCCGTACGGTCTCGACTACTACCTGGGTCTGCGGGCTCGGGCGGAGCCGCGCTGGTTGGACGTGCAGCCGCTGGTGCCGACCCCGGAGGAGGCCGTACTGCTGAAGGAGCGGGTGGCGGCCCCGGACACCATCAGGGGCGTCGCCTTCAACGCGCACGGGCCGGAGCGGACCGACCTGGTGGCCTTCGGCAATCACCCCCGGGTGAAGGCGCTCGGGCCGGCCTCCTCGGGCGGCGTGGGCAACGCGCGCGGGGTCGCCGGGATGTTCGCGGCCGCCATCAGCACCGTCGACGGCCGGCCGCCGCTGCTCACGCCCGCGACCGCGTCCCGGTTCGGCGCGTTGCGCACCCCGGGCGGGCCGGACCTGGTCACCGGCAGTGAGAACCACTTCGCGCGCGGCTTCGAGTACACCCCCGCGCTCTATCCGTTCCTCGACGCCGGCAATTTCGGACACAGCGGCGCGACCGGCTCGCTGGGCTTCGCCGACCCGGCGAACGGCATCGCGTACGCCTACACCGGGCGTCGGTTCGCCTTCCCCTCCGGGGTGGGCGCCGCCCTGGAGGACGGCCGTCTGGCCGAGTCCGTCCTGCGGGCGGCCGGATCCCTGTGACACCGTGCTGACAGGCGAGCGGGAAGGGCGCTGACGTGGGTGACCTCTTTCTCGTCCGGCACGGTGAGACCGAGTGGTCGCGGTCCGGACGGCACACCGGCTGGACCGACGTACCCCTCACCGAGCACGGGCGGGAGGAGGCGCGCCGGCTGCTGCCGCTGATCCGCTCGCAGCGGATCGCGGCCGCGTTCGTCAGCCCCCTGCAGCGGGCCCGGGAGACCGCCGAGCTGATCGGGATCCCGGACGCGCGGGTCGACGCCGACCTGCACGAGTGGGACTACGGCGGGTACGAGGGCGTGACCACCGTGGAGATCCAGCGGAGCCGGCCGGGCTGGTTCCTGTTCACGGACGGCGTCGCGCCGGGGCCGCCGGACCATCCGGGCGAGACCCCGGAGCAGGTCGGCGAGCGCGCCGACCGGATGCTGGGCAAGGTCGACGCCGCCCTCGCCGACGCCGAGGGCGGCGTCGTGCTGATCGCCCACGGCCACTTCCTCCGTGTCCTCACCGCCCGCCGCCTCGGCCTGCGGCCCCGGCACGGGGCGCTGTTCCAGCTGGCGACGGGGACGCTGTGCCGGCTGGGCTCCGAGCACGAGCGGCCGGTGGTGGCGGGGTGGAACATCCGGCCGCCGGAGTAGGCCCCGACAGGCCCCGGGTACGGGGCCCGATGGGGGCTGCGGCCGCGTTGTCGGACCCGGGTCGTACTCTGCGAAATGGGCCGTCCGGCGGACGGCCCCGGACGGGCACGGGACCGGAAGGAGTGCGCTGTGAGCCGACCGCCGACCGCCGCGCAGCGGCGGGTGATCGAGGCCGCCGATCCGGTCACCGGGCGGCTGCGCGGTACGGAGGCGCAGCTGGCGGCGCTGGTGAAGCGGGGGCTGGCCTTCCGGCATCCGCGGCCGCCGCACGAGCACTTTCTCACCCCGGCGGGACATCGCATACGCGAGGCGGTGCCCGAGGCGACACAGGAGTCGGC
Organism: Streptomyces sp. NPDC002076; assembly: GCF_053593835.1. NCBI lineage: Bacteria > Bacillati > Actinomycetota > Actinomycetes > Kitasatosporales > Streptomycetaceae > Streptomyces > Streptomyces sp. NPDC002076. The sequence continues at coordinate 134,480 of NZ_JBSFDI010000022.1, read as the reverse complement.
GAAGCCCGCCCCGGACGCGGGGGTGTTCGCGGCGCGCATCGGCGGCGAGGAGGAGCCGCCCGCGGACGGTCCGGCGCGGCTGCGTGAGGTGCACAGTGCCTGGCAGGGGCTGCTGGAGCTGCGTCGGATGACCAACCCCGGCGGCGCGGTGGACCGGCCGTGCGGCTGGGAGCGGGCGCATCTGGTGCGGGCGGCGGCGCTGGCCCTGGAGGCGGCCGGGCACCCTCCGGCGAGCGGGAGCGCGGACGGTTACCGGGTGCGGGCGACCCCGCAGCCGGAGGCGGTCGCCGTGTACGCGCCGGACGCGGAGCACCTGGCGGCCTGCGCGGCCACGCTGGAGCGCGCGGGCTGGCAGGCCGGCGAGTACACCGAGCCGCGCACGAGGGTGCGCTATCTGCTGGCCTCGCCGCGCCGGGTGTGAGCGGCGTGCCAAGATCGACCGACCGGAGATTCGAACGCGAGAAGGGCAAGCAGTGTCCGAACCGTTTTCCGTCCGTGTGACCGTCCGCGGCTATGAGACCGACACCCAGGGACACCTCAATCAGTCCGTGTACCTCAACTACGCGGAGCACGCCCGCTGGTCGCTGCTCCAGGCGGCCGGCATCAGCCAGGCCCGGCTGGTGGGCCGGGATGTCGGTCCGGTGGCGCTGGAGACGACCATCCGTTTCCGGCGCGAACTGCTCGCCGGTGACGAGGTCGACGTGACCTGTGAGTTCGAGTGGGGCGGCGGCAAGACCTTCCGGATCGTGCAGGAGATACGCAAGACCGACGGCACCCTGGCGGCCGAGGTCAGCGCGGTGGGCGGTCTGCTGGATCTCAAGGAGCGCAAGCTGGTCGCCGACCCGCGGGAGGTGTTCAAGGAGCTGACGACGGACCTCGCCCTGTTCGGCCTGTAGGCCTCGCGGGCCTAGGCGTCGAGCAGCTCGGGCCGGTGCTCGGCGTCGTAGGCCGCCCGGGCCCCGGCGATGTACGTCCGGTTCCGCTCGGCCCAGTCGGTCAGCCTGGCACCTTCCTGGGCGGGGCGCTGACGCAAGCCCTGAGCTGGCACTGGATCTTCCTGATCAACGTCCCCATCGGGGTGGTCGCCTGGCTGGCGGCGGCGCGGGTGCTCCCGCCGGAGCGCGGCGCCGGGCTCGGCAGGGGCGCCGACTATCCGGGAGCCGCGCTGGTCACGGCCGGGCTGATGCTCACGGTGTACGTCATCGTCGGCGCCGGTGGCCGTACCCCGGCCGGCACCGCGCTGCTCGCGGTCCTCGCGCTCGTGCTGTTCGCGGCGTTCACCCTGCGCCAGGTCCGGGCGGCCCGCCCGCTGCTGCGGCCCCGCCTGTTCCGCTCCCGGCTGCTGACCGGCGCCAACACGGTACAGATGCTGATGATCGCCACGATGTACGGCTTCCAGTTCATCGGCGCGCTGTATCTGCAGAGGGTGCTGGGGTACGGCGCGTTGGCGACCGGCACCGCGTTTCTTCCGGCGCCGGTCGCGATCGGTCTGCTGATGCTGGGCCTGTCCGCGCGCACGGTCGCCCGGTACGGCGCGTACCGGGTGCTGCTGGCCGGTCTGGCGCTGATCGTCGCCGGTATGGCCCTGCTGAGCCGCGCACCGGTCGGCGCCTCCTACGCCGTGGACGTGCTGCCGCCGCTGCTGCTGCTCTCCGCCGGGTTCGCCGCGGCGATGCCGCCGCTGACCGGGCTCGCGATGGCCGGGGCGCGTGAGGAGGACGCGGGTCTGGCGTCCGGGCTGTTCAACACCACGCAGGTGGTGGGCGGTTCGCTGGGTCTGGCGGTGCTGAGCACGCTGGCGGCGAGCCGCACCGGCGGTCTGCTCGACCGGGGCGCGGAGCTGATCCCGGCCACGGCGGGGGGCTACCGGCTGGCGTTCCGGGTGGCGACCGGGATCGCGGTGGCCGCGCTGGTCCTGGCGGGAGCGGTGCTGCGGCCGCGGGGCAGGTGACACCGGGCGCGCCTCAGTCCGCGCCGAAGGCCTCCTTGTGGTCCTCGGCCCACTCCCGGAAGCTGCGGGCAGGACGGCCCAGCGCCTCGGGCACGTCCTCGGTGACCACCGCGTTGCCGCCGTCACGGACGAACGCGACGCCGGTCAGGATGCCGTCCGCCCGCTCCTCGTCGAAGCCCCAGGCGGTGCGCAGGAATTCACGGGTCTGGTCCGGAGACAGGTTCCGGACCGGGACCGGACGGCCCAGGACGTCGGCGAGCACGGCGGTCTGGCCGGGGACGGTGATGGCCTCGGGCCCGGTCAGGGTGTACGTCCGCCCCGCGTGCCCGGCGTCGACGAGCGCGCGGACGGCGACCTCTGCCACATCGCGCGGATCGATCACGCCCGACGCCCCGTCCGCGGTCATGTTGGGCACCGGCTCGCCCGCCCGGAGCGGCTCCGCCCAGCTCAGCGTGTTGGAGGCGAACGACGACGGCCGCAGCACGGTCCACTCGGCGCCGCTGTCGCGCACGGCACGCTCGCCGTCCAGGTGCCAGAGCCCGGAGGGGCCGACCGCCGGGTCGCCGGTGCCGATGGCGGAGAGCTTGACCAGCCGTCGTACGCCCGCCGCGCCGGCCGCCGCGACCAGCGCCGCGTCCCGGCCCTCGTCGGGGCCGGGCGGACGCAGCAGGAAGGCGGCCGTCACACCCTCCAGCGCGGCCCCGAGGGACGCCAGGTCGTGGAAGTCCCCGCGCACCACCTCCACTCCGGCGGGGACCCGCGCCTTCGCCGGGTCGCGGGTCAGGGCGCGCACCTTCTCACCACGCGCGGCCAGCTGTCGTACGACGTCACTCCCGATGGTGCCCGTGGCACCCGTCACCAGAATCATGAGGTCCACGGTGGTCCGCAGGCGGGGCCGGTCTCTTGGAAATTCCGGCACGACCGGCCGGCCCGGACGGCGGTGCCGGGCGCTTACCGTGGAGGGGTGCCGAACTCCACCGCCGCGCCCGACACCGCCGCCTGGCAGGTCCGCAGCACGCCCGAGGTGCTGCGCCCGTGGCTCGCCGGGGTGCGGACCGTGTCCTTCGCCGAGCCACCCGAAGAGGCGTTCGTCCATCTGCCCGACGCGGTGACCAAGGTGGTGCTGCGGGTGACGGCGGACGGGCGGCGTGACGTGCTGGCCGTCGGGCCGCGGGTGCGGGCCTCCTACCACGAGGGGAAGAGCCGCATCTCCTGTGTGGAGCTGCGCCTCGCACCGGGTACGGCCCGGCCCCTGCTGGGTGTTCCGGCCGCCGGGCTGGTCGGCCGGGTCGCGAGGCTGGAGGAACTGCCGGGCGGGGCGGGGCGGCGGCTGGCGCGCGAGATGCGCCGGCTGGAGCCCCGGGAGGCGTTGCCGCACCTCACCGAGGTGCTGCCCGGGCTGCTGTCCGACGCCGTGGATCCGGACCGTACAGCACTGCTGCGGGCGGGCGTGGAGGCGTTGTCCGTACGGCTGGACCGGGCGCCCACGCAGGTCCGGGAGGTCGCCCGGGAACTGGCCGTCAGCGAGCGTCAGTTGCGGAACCTGTTCGCCGAGGGCGTCGGGGTCTCCCCCAAGCACTACGCCCGTATCGACCGCGTCCGTACGGTCGTCACCCGGGCCGGGAGCGCCCGCTGGTCCGAACTCGCCGCCGCCACCGGCTACTTCGACCAGTCGCACATGACGTCCGACTTCCGTGCCCTGATGGGGGTGCCGCCCAGGTCGTACGTCACCGGCCGGCTGCCCGCGGTCACGCCCTGCCAGGTGGGACCGCGCGCCTGACTCCGCACAGCCGCCCGCATGCCGTCGTGCGCCGGAAACGGGATGCGCGGCGGCGGCCGTGGCTGTCATGCTGCGGGACCATGCCCGCACGACGCATCAAGCCCAGCCGCTGCATCTCCGTCGACATCGAGGCCGACGGGCCGATCCCAGGGCCGTACTCCATGCTGAGCATCGGCGCGGCCGTGGCCGGCACGCAGGACGCCGACGGCTTCACCGCGGCGGACCCGGAGGAGCAGACCTTCTACCGCGAACTGCGGCCGATCTCCGAGGACTTCGTCCCCGAGGCGCTGGCGGTGAGCGGCCTGGACCGGGAGCGGCTCACCGTGGAAGGCGACGAACCGGCCGTGGCGCTCGCCGAGTTCAGTGCCTGGGTACGGGAGGTGAGCGCGGGCGCGCAGCCGGTGATGTGCGGCTACCCGGCGTCGTACGACTGGACGTTCCTGTACTGGTATCTGATCCGGTTCACCGGTGAGAGTCCCTTCGGGCACTCCGGCTGTCTGGACATGAAGACGCTGTACGCCACCAAGGCCGGGCTGCCGCTGCGGGCGGTGGCCAAGGGCACGATGCCTCGGCACCTCCTCTCCCGGCGCCGGCACACTCACCACGCCCTGGACGACGCGATCGAGCAGGCCGAGTTGCTGGCGAACCTCATGGCGTGGCCCGGTCCGGGTCCTGACGTGTCGGTACCGCGATCTGGTTGAAGCCGTAGTAGAGGGCGAGCAGGCCGTGCGCGGCCAGGGTGAGGGGCGCGGAGACGAAGGCGAGGGCCACGGTCAGGGGGTAGCCGAGGGAACCGAGGGCGAAGCGGGCCCGGGTGGCCCGGGCCGCCGCGGTGTCCACGCGCGCGTCGAAGAGGTGGCCGGTGCGGGTGAGGTGCCACCACAGGGCCTGGAAGGTGAGGGCCATGGCGACCATGACCAGGCTGTAGACCGCGGCGGCCGCGTGCGAGGCGGCGCCCTCGCGCAGGTACTCGGCGAGCATGGCGGTCGGCCAGGGCACGGCGGCCACGACCATCAGCACCAGCAGGTTCAGGAACATCAGCGGCCGGTCGACCTTGGCGACGTAGCTGAACAACTGGTGGTGGTTGACCCACATGATGCCGATGACCAGGAAGCTGACCACATAGGCGGCGTACGACGGCCACTGCGTGCCGATCGCGTGCCACAGGCCGCCGTGGTCACCCGTCGTCGGCACCTTGATGTCCAGGATGAGCAGGGTGATGGCGATGGCGAACACGCCGTCGCTGAAGGCCTCGACCCGGCCGGACTCGTTCATGGCCCAAGACTGCCGCACACGCCCGTGCGGGGCACGGCGATTGCCGTGCCCCGCACGGGCGTTCAGCGGGTGTTCAGTGGGTGGGCGTGAGTTCCTGCCCCGCCTCCATCGGGTGCGTGACGTCCTCCGCCTCCTTGCCCTTGCCGATGTGGTTGAAGAGGAGGTTGAGGACGACGGCCGACACACAGCCGGTGGAGATGCCGGAGTCCAGCACGATCTTCGCGGTGTCGGGGAAGGCGTGGTAGAAGTCCGGCGCGGTGATCGGGACGATGCCGACCGCGAGGGAGACGGCGACGATCAGGACGTTGTTGTCCTTCTCCAGGCCGGCCCGGACCAGGGTCTGGATGCCGCTCGCGGCGACCGAGCCGAACAGGACGACGCCGGCGCCGCCGAGGACCGGGCGGGGCACGACCGCGATGAGGGAGGCGGCCATGGGGCACAGGCCCATCAGGGCGAGGAAGCCGCCGCCGACGGCGACGACGAAGCGGCTGCGGATCCTCGTCATGGCGACGAGACCGATGTTCTGCGCGAAGGCACTGCACATGAAGCCGTTGAACAGCGGGCTGAGGGCGGAGCCGAGGGTGTCGGCGCGCAGGCCGGCCGCGATGGTCTTCTCATCCGCGGGACGCTCGACGATCTCACCGAGCGCCAGCATGTCGGCGGTGGACTCCGTCATGGAGACGACCATCACCACGCACATCGACAGGATCGCCGCGATGTGGAAGGTGGGGGTGCCGAAGTGGAAGGGGGTCGGGAAGCCCACGACGGCGGCGTGGGCGACCGGGCTGAAGTCGGTGACGCCGAAGGGGATCGCGACGAGCGTGCCGAGGACCAGGCCGAGCAGGACCGCGATCTGTTTGACGAAGCCGCGGGTGAACCGGCGCACCAGCAGCACGATGAGGAGGGTGATGCCGGCCAGGGAGAGGTTGGTCATCGAGCCGTAGTCGTGCGCGGCCGGGTTCGGTCCCTGGGCCCAGCCGAACGCGACCGGGAGCAGGGAGACGCCGATCAGGGTGATGACCGAGCCGGTGACGACGGGCGGGAAGAAGCGGATCGCCTTGCTGAAGAAGGGGGCCGCTATGAAGCCGAGGAGGCCGGCCACGATGACCGCGCCGAAGATCATCGGCAGGGCGTCGGACTTGTCCTTGGCGGACGCCACGATCGCCGTCATGGGGGCGACACCGGCGAAGGTCACGCCGTTGACGAAGGGCAGGCGGGCGCCGATCTTCCAGAAACCGAGGGTCTGCAGGAAGGTGGCGAGCCCGGCGGTGAACAGACAGGCTCCGGTGAGGAAGGTGAGGTCTTTGCCGGACAGCCCTACGGCCGCGCCGACGATCAGGGGTGGGGCGACGACTCCCGCGTACATGGCGGCCACGTGCTGCAGGCCGCTGGTCGCCATTTTGAGGGCGGGGAGTTTCTCGTCAACAGGATGGGCGGCCACGGCGGCTCCTCCGAGCGGCTAACACGTCTTTGGCGACGTGGGTTTCATGGAGGTGGTGCGAGTGGTCGTGCGGGACCAGGACGGGGGTCGAGCGGTGACCGTCTCCGGGGCGCGTGCGTCCACACGCACCCCGGAGACGGCTGCCGTGGACCCCGCTCGGGTCCACGGACCCCGGTCGAGAGCCGTCCCTCCCGACCGGAGCGTTCCGGCGATCCGCCCACAGGGGTGACCACCGCGTCTTACGACGAGCCGCCCGCGTGGGGCGACCAGCCAAGGGGCCTCCAGCACACCGCCTGTGTGAGGCGACCTGCCAAGTCCTCCGACGAGCGCCCCTGCGAGGCGACCGCCAACTCTTCCGGCAGACCGGCCGCATAACCCGGCCCGCCGAGATCTCCGGCAAGCCGCCCGCGTGGGGCGACCAGCCAAGGCCTCCAGCACACCGCCTGTGTGAGGCGACCTGCCAAGTCCTCCGACGAGCGCCCCTACGAGGCGACCGCCAAGGCTTCCGGCGGGTCACCCGCGAGAGGTGGCCGCCGTGGTGTCCGGCAGAGCGGCCGCAGGGGCCGGTCCGCCGAGGTCTCCGGCGGCAGGCCTTGGGGGGCAGTCGCCGAGGGTGGTGGCGCGTCGGCTGTGGGGCCGCCGGCCGGGGTCCTCGGCGGAGCGCCCGTACGGGGCGACCGCCAGGTTTGTCGGCGGGCCGCTGGGGGCGGTCGCCGAAGGTGTGCGGTGGGCCGGGCGTAGGCGGGGCCGGCCCACCGGCGTGTGGGTGGGGATCAGGACTGGGCCGCGATCCGGGCGAGGCGCTGGGCCTCCTCGCGGGTGCTGCGGGCGATGGCGTCCTCGTCGACGGTGGTCAGGCGGCCGTCCGTGACGATCTGCCGACCGTTGACGAAGGACGCGGTGACCGGCGCCGCCGCGCCGAAGACCAGTGCGGTCACCGGGTCGGCGATGGAGGCGTGAGCGAGGGTGTCCATCTTCCACAGCACCACGTCGGCCAGCTTGCCCGGCTCCAGCGAGCCGATCTGGTCGGCCCGGCCGAGGACCTGCGCGCCGCCGTAGGTGCCGAGCCTGAGCGCCTGGCGGGCGTTCAGCGCGGCCTCGCGGTGCGCACCGAGCCGGTTGATCAGCAGGGCGTTGCGCAGCTCGGTGTGGAGTTCGCCGGACTCGTTGGAGGCGGTGCCGTCGACGCCGAGGCCGACGGGGACGCCGGCGGCCAGCATGTCGGGGACACGGGCGATACCGGCCGCGAGGCGGGCGTTGGAGGACGGGCAGTGGGCCACACCGGTCTTCGTCCGGGCGAACGCGGCGATGTCGGAGTCGTTCATGTGGACGCAGTGCGCCATCCACACGTCCTCACCGAGCCAGCCCGTGGACTCGAAGTAGTCCGTCGGGCCCATGCCGAACAGCTCGTGGCAGAACTTCTCCTCCTCCACGGTCTCCGAGCCATGGGTGTGCAGCCGTACACCCAGCCGACGCGCCAACTCCGCCCCCTGCTTGAGGAGTTCGGTCGACACCGAGAACGGCGAGCAGGGGGCCACCGCCACTTGGGTCATGGCGTCGAAGGAGGCGTCGTGGTGCCGCCGCACCGTCTCCTCGGTCGCCGCGAGCGCGCCCTCCAGCGTCTCCACGGCGAAGTCCGGCGGCAGGCCGCCGTCCTTCACGCTGCGGTCCATCGAGCCGCGGGCCAGTGTGAAGCGGACGCCCATCTCGGCGGCGGCCCGGATGATCGAGCCGGACAGGTCACCGGAGCCGTGCGGGAAGACGTAGTGGTGGTCCATGGCGGTGGTGACACCGCCGCGGGCCATCATGGCGAGGGAACCCTGTGCGGCCGCGTACGTCATCTGCTCGTCGATGCGCGCCCAGGTGGGGTACAGCGCGACCAGCCAGTTGAACAGGTTGTGGTCGGTGGCGAGGCCGCGGGTGATCCACTGGTAGAAGTGGTGGTGGGTGTTGACCAGACCGGGCGTGGCCAGATGGCCGCGTCCGTCGATCCGACGCACCACGTTCTCAAGGCCCTCGGGGGCCTGGCCCGCGCCGACCGACTCGATGCGGTTGCCGGCGAGGACCAGGTGTCCGGAGGCGTACTCGGTGTCGCCCGCGTCCACGGTCGCGATCGCGCAGTTCTCGATGACGATGCGCTGGGCTGCCGATGGTGCCATCGTGCTTCCTTGTCTGTCAGTGGCGGTCCGTGGACGGAGAGATGTCCACGGGGAGGGCACGGCAGGACCCTAGGAGGATTTGAGTGCCGGGGCCGGATGGCGGCTCCGGGTGCCGAGATGGTGGAAGAACAGATTGCGCAGGACCGCGACGAGCGCGCCGGCGCTGATGCCGGAGCCGAGCACGGTCTGCGCCCAGGCCGGGAAGCCGGCGTGGAAGGTCGGTGCGGCCACCGGGTGCACGGACCTGACCGTGTCCCCGGTGTGCACCGGCGGGGTGGAACAAGGGGCGTGGGCCGACCCCTTCGCAGGCTGTGCCATGGTGTTCCCTCCGGTGTGGCGTGTCCCCGGCCGGGTGGGCGGGTCCGGGGACACGCGTCCCGTGTCAGAGGTTGGTCATGTCGACCGGGATCCTCGGCTCACAGCCGTCCCGGAGGATGGTCGCCTCGATCAGGCCGTAGGGCCGGTCGGCGGCGAAGTAGACCTCGTTGTCGTTCTTGAGCCCGAAGGGCTCCAGGTCGACCAGGAAGTGGTGCTTGTTCGGCAGCGAGAAGCGGACCTCGTCGATCTCGCTGCGGTTGTTGATGATGCGCGCGCCCATCTGGTACAGCGTCTGCTGCAGGGAGAGGGAGTAGGTCTCGGCGAAGGCCTGGAGCATGTGCTTCTTGACCTGCTCGTAGGACTTCTCCCAGTTGGGCATCTTCTGCTCGTCGTCGGTCCAGTTGAACCGCCAGCGGCCGGAGACCGAGGTCGCCAGGATCCGGTCGTACGCCTCCTGCAGGGTGGTGTACTTGTCCTTGACGTAGCCCCAGAATTCAGAGTTCGTCGAGTTCATGACCGTCAGGTCCTTCAGACCGGAGACGACCTCCCACTTCTCACCGTCGTAGGTGACCTGGGTGAGGCGGGTCTCCTGGCCCTTCTTCACGAACGAGTGCTTGACCTCGTCCGCGCCGATGAACCTGGAGTTGGCGTCGGAGGTCTCGATCCGCTCCCAGGCGTACTCCTCGATGCGGATCCGGGCGCGGTGGATCGGCTCCTGCGAGGTGACGAAGTGGCGGGCGAGGTGGATGCCGAACTGCTCGGCGGACTCGATGCCGTACTCCTTGGCGAACGCGAACACCGTGTTCTTGGTGGTGTCGGTCGGCAGGACGTTGGCGTTGGAGCCGGAGTAGTGGACCTCGTCCATCTCACCGCTCAGGGCGACGGAGACGTTGAGGTCCTTGATGTGGTGGGTGGCGCCGTCCCGCGTGATCTTTACGACTCGGTTCTCGGCCTTGCCGTACTGGTTCTGTCCCAGGATCGTGGGCATTTCTGCTAGCTCCCTCGGTAAACGGAGTAGCCGAACGGGTTGAGCAGCAGCGGTACGTGGTAGTGCTCGCCCGGTACGACGGTGAACGTGATCGCCACCTCCGGGAAGAACACGGCCGGTCCGCTGTCCCGATTCGCGGGGGCGTCCTGCTGCGCATCGGCTTGCTTCTTCTCGAAATACGGCTCCACCGCGAAGTCGAGCCGTACGTGTGTGGTCCCCTCCGGCAGTGCCGGCAGGTCCTTGCACCGGCCGTCGGCGTCGGTCGCGGAGCCGCCGAGCGCCTGCCAGTCCGCGCCGCGCCCGGCGCGGGCGGAGAGCTGGACGGCGACGCCCTCGGCGGGGCGGCCGATCGAGGTGTCCAGGATGTGGGTGGACACGGAGGCGGTGGTGCTGGTGCTCATGGTGTCAGGCGTCCTCTTCGACGAGTCGGGCCAGTCGGATGCGGTTGATCTTGCCCAGCTCGGTGCGGACGATCTCCCGCTCCTGCTCCGGGGCGTTGCCGATCCGCTCCTTGACCGCGTCGCGCATCTGCTCACCGGTGCGGCCGGTGGCGCAGATCAGGAACACATGGCCGAACCTCTCCTGGTAGGCCAGGTTGAGTTCGAGCATCTCGGCCTTGAGGTCCTCGGACGCTCCGGCCATGCCGCGCTGTTCGCGTGCGGAGGTCGGGTCCCCGGGCCTGGGGCGCCCGATCGGCGGGTGCCCGGCCATCGCCTCCTCCAGGTCCGCGGTGCCGAGCGCGGCCATGGCGGCGTCGCTGGCGGCGTAGAGCGCGTCGGGGGTGGCGTAGGGGCGGGCGGCGAGCAGTCGCCGGGCCCACTCGGTGGAGGCACACGCCTCATGGAGGGCGGCGAGGGCCGCGCGCTCCTCCAGATCGTTGAACCGGGCCAGGCCCGGGGGCGTGGAAGTCGAAGTCACGGGAGCCTCCGTGGCCGGTTTCGGCCTTCGTGCTGAACGGGCTGCGAACAGCTAACGCCCTCCGAAACACGGCGTCAACACTTTGTTGAAAATTCGGCCGCACGCTGGGGATCCCGTGGCGCCGGCTCAGTCGCCCTTCTCCCGGTTGAGGTAGTTGTAGACCGTGAAGCGGCTGACCCCGAGCGCGCTCGCCACGGTTTCCACGCCGTGCCGCACGGCGAAGGCGCCGCGCGCCTCCAGCACCCGGACGACCTCCTGTTTCGCCTTGCGGTCCAGGTCGGCCAGCGGCCGGCCCTGTCTGCGCTCCATGGCGGCCAGGATGTGGTCGAGGGAGTCGGCGAGCTGAGGCAGGCGTACGGCGACGACGTCGACGCCCTCCCAGGCGAGGACGACGTCCTCGGCGCCGGCCTCGTCGGGCGGGATCATCTCCCCGCCCATGGCGTCGACCAGCGGTTTCACGGCCGCGATGAAGGGCTCGTCACCGGTGCCGGTCATTCGCCCGCTCCGATCACGTTGACCTGCAGCGAGATCCGGGTGGCACCGGCGTCCAGGGACTTGCGCAGCAGCGCCGCCACGGCGCTCAGCACCGCGTCGGCGCCGCCCTCCGCCGTGTTGCCGAAGGGACCGACGTCCACCGCGTCCAGCTCTGCCGCCTCGATCACCTCGCGGGCCGCCAGCGCATGCGCGGGCGCCTCGTCCAGGTCGAAGGGCTCGGTCGTGAACTCCACTCTCAATCGCATTAAGCCCCCAAAGCACCCGTCTGACCTGCGCCTTTACCCCGAGCTCCCCCACAACCACGATGCACCGCAGGCCGATCGATTTCACGGCGACGGAGCCGGTTCGCCCGTCACGAGGCGACCATAACCGACCAGCGCACGCCTCCGCGCTCAACAAGGAGATCCGCCGACCGCAACCGGCCGAGCAGAACGACGACCGCGCGTCGGAAACCAGACTGCCCCGGCGCAGGGGGTGCGTCGGGGCAGTCCGTCGTCGTGGTCGGTCAGCCGAGTGAGGTGAGGAGGGTGTTGAGTGCCTTGACCTCGGTGGCCTTGTCGGGGTTCGGGGCGCGCAGCGCCTTCAGGACCTGGTCGATCTCGCCGTCGAGGAAGTGCCAGGACTGCTCGCTCTTGGGCTCGAGGGTGGGCTGGGCGTCGTCCCAGGCGGTCTCGAGGTCGGTCACGCGGGTGGTCGCGGCGGACTGCTTGCCCGAATTGAGCTTCGCCAGGGTGTCAGCCGTGATCGTGCGGAACTTCGCGATCTCAGCCGGAGGGAACGGTGACGTCGCCTGCTTCGGGGTGAGGTGGGCGGTCACAGGTGCGGGGGCGTCGTCCTCGCCGGCCGCGGCCGCGTGGGGCTGGTGGTGTGCCCAGATGAGAAGCGCCGCGGTGGCGACCGCTACGACGGCGTAGTAACCGAGCATGATCCGCTCGCGCGCCGGGTTCGGCGTCCGCGGGGTGTGGGTCAGGTCCTGGGTCTCGATGACATCGCTGCGGCTGAGCGTGAGGTACACGACGGTGGCGAGGATCGCGGCCAGGAAGATCACGCTGGTGACGGCGGTGCCGAGGCCCAGGCCGCCGTCGCCGCTGGGCGAGCCGAGCCAGTCGCCGAGGTTCGCGCCGAGCGGGCGGGTGAGGATGTAGGCCAGCCAGAAGGAGAGCACCGCGTTGGCGCCGACGCGCCATGCCAGGACGACCGCGACGATCAACCCGAGCGGCAGCAGCACGGAGACGCCCGGGGTCCAGCCGGTCAGGTCCAGGGTCCAGTCGCCGGTCGCGGTGCCGAGGGCAAAGGTGACCAGGACCGCGAGCCAGTAGAAGAGTTCACGGGGACGGGTCGTGATGCTGTGGACCGACAGGGTCCGCTCGCGGGCGTACCAGATCCCGAAGACCACGGCGAGGACGACGGCGAACACGCTGCTGCTCAGCGCGAGGGGAACGCCCTGGCTGTCGGTGAGGATGTCGGTGTAGAGCGTGCCGGTCACGCTCACCACCACGACGGTGAGCCAGTACACGAACGGGATGTAGCGCTTGGTCGTGAGCTGCCAGCCCATGACGCCCGCCAGAACGACGGTGAAGATCAATGCGGTGTTGATCAGGCCGACGCCGAGGTTCATATTGATCCAGTCGGCGAAGCTTTCGCCGACCGTGGTGCACAGGATCTTGATGATCCAGAACCAGATCGTGACCTCGGGAACCTTGTTCAGCATGTGCCTGGCAGGCGTCCGAAGACTCTCGGGCGTCGTCGCAGTTGTCATGTATCCCTCGGATGGAACGGACGGCAGCACGGAGGGACACCCCTCGCATCTGCCTCCCGACTGTGCCAGCGGCAACCTGAACACATCCTGACTGCGACCATGTATCACTCGCCCCACTCGTGCAGCACGAGCAGCATGGCTCCGGTCATCCGGGAGCGAGGGTGCCTGTCACGACCACGAACGGGAGCAGAGTTGTCCAGCGCGCAAGACGGGGCGGTTACGGTGGTGGTCATCGCCTACAACGACGCGGAGCACGTCGCGGAGGCGGTGGCCTCGGCTCTCGCACAGGGCGATCCGGTCGGCGAGGTCGTCGTCGTGGACGACGCTTCCACCGACGACACACCTCACGTACTGGAACGGCTCGCAGCCACCGAGCCGCGCGTGCGCGTCGTACGCCGCGCGGTCAACAGCGGCGGCTGCGGCACCCCGCGCAACGACGGTATCGACGCGGCCCGCCACCCGTGGCTCGTCTTCCTCGACAGCGACGACGTGCTTCCGCCGAAGGCCGTGGACACGCTGCTCGCCGTCGCACGCCGAAATGGCGCCGATGTGACGGCCGGTCTGTGCGTTCGGCGCGAGCTGCCCGGCGGACGTGAGATCCCCTGGCAGGAGCGGTTGTTCACGACGGAGTCGGTGCACGACGGGGTGGCCGGGCGCCCGCAGACCCTGTGGGACACGCTGTCGGTGAACAAGATCTACCGCCGTGACTTCCTGCTGTCCCGGCGGATCCGTTTCCCCGACGGCGCGGCGCACTACGAGGACTTCGTGTTCACCGCGCGTGTCTACGCGGCCGGACCGCGCTTCGCCGTCACTCCCGAAACCGTCTACATCTGGCATGTGCGCTATGGCACCGGCCGGGCCTCGATCTCACTGCGCCGGGACCGGATCCAGAACTGGCAGGACCGGGTCACCGCCCATCAGCAGGTGCTGGAGATCATGCGGGACGGCGGCGACCAGGATCTGCTGATCGCCGCGCAGACGAAATTCCTCGAGTTCGATCTCGCCGTCTACCTGAGCGAACTGCCACAGCGTACGCCGGAGTACCAGGACCTCTGGTGGCGGATCGCCCGCGAGCACGTGGGCGCCTTCGACGCGGAGGCCGTGCGCCGGGCCACTCCCGCTGCCCGTTGGCGCACAGAGGTGCTGCTCGGACGCGAGCGGGACGCCGTGGACATCGGGCGGCTGGCCGAGTTGGCGGCCGACCCGCCGCGGCTGACGCCGCCGTACGCCGGTGACGCGCGGCGACCGCTGTGGGACGAGGCGGATTCCGCCCCCGCGGGAGCGGACGCGATCGTGCTCGACGGTCTCGACGACGCCCCAGTCGCGCTGCTGCCCTTCCACGTCGTCGGGAACGTGGGTACGGGTCGCCGGCTCGTGCTCGAACTGCGACTGGCCGACCTCTACGGCAGGACCGCGCACGCCGGCCCGGAGCGGGCGACCGTCGAGTTGCGGCACCGGGTGACGGGCGCGGCACACCGGTACGAGGCCGAGTGGGAAGCCGAGCCGGGCGGGCACGGCTGGCGTGCCGTCGTCGCTGCGGACGTGGCGGCGCTCTGTGCGGGCGGCACGATCACCACCTGGGATGCCTGGGTGACGCTGACCTTCCGGGACGGCGAGTCGGCCACGAGGCCGCTTCGTGCGGGATCCGGCCTCAGACGGCTGGTGCGGATGGGCCGTCGGGGACGGGTGCTGCTGCTCCAGCCGTACGCCACCAACAGCGGCTGCCTCGCCGTGCGCGTCGCGGACGGCCTTTCCGGGGTGCGCCGCGTGGTGGCGGGACGGGTCGCCCGCCGCGTGCGGAGCTGAGCGGCGGCGAGGTCAACTGCCCGCCTTTGCTGGTTCGTTCTTGTCGGCCGGCTCGCCCAGGAAGACACGGCGCACCACGCGTTCGGCCGCGTGCCCGTCGTCGTAGGGGCAGAAGCGTGCCCGGAATCCGGAGCGCCGCTCGGCGATGTGCGGCCCCGTGTACTCGCCGCTGAGGAAGATCTCGGCGAGTTGCTCCTGCGTGGTGGCGACCACTCCGGGCGACTCGGCGAGGAGGTCGAAGTAGACGCCTCGTGCGCGGCGGTACGTCTCCCAGTCGGGCGCGTAGACCACGATCGGCCGGTCCAGGGCGGCGTAGTCGAACATCACGGACGAGTAGTCGGTGATCAGCGCGTCGGCCGCGAGGCACAGGTCTTCGATCGACGGGTGGGACGAGACGTCCAGGACGCCCCGCGACGGAACGGCCCGAGGGGTGTCGAAGTAGTGCGCACGCACCAGCAGGACATGGTCGTCACCGAGCTGGTCGGCGAACCGCTGCACGTCGAGCAGGGGTGCCGCCTGGTCCTGGTGGTCGCGGTGGGTGGGCGCATAGAGGACGGCGGTCTGACCAGGGGCGATGCCCAGTTCGTCCCGCACACGGTTCACCTCGTCGAGCGGGGCGTCGACCAGCCGGTCGACGCGCGGATAGCCCGTCTCGAGCACCTCGTAGGTGCCGGGGTAGACCCTGGTGAACACCTCGGTGGTGTGCGGGTTCGGCGAGACCAGGAAGTCCCATCGCCCGCACTGCTCCACCAGCCGGCCGAAGTTCATCCCGCGTGCGGCTGCGGGGTGGTCCCGCAGGTCGGTTCCCATCTTCTTCAGGGGGGTGCCGTGCTGTGTCTGCACCAGCACCGCGCCGCGCCGCTTGGGCAGCTCGTAGGGGAAGTTGACGTTGTTGACCAGATACTTGGCCCGCGCCATGGTGCGCAGGCATCGTGCCGATCCGTCCACCACGTACTCGACCCCCGGCGGGATGGATCCCGTCCTGTCCTTGGCGACCACCCACACCCCGCGGACGCCGGGCGCGAGCTCGCGGGCCTTCTCGAAGACGGCCGCGGGGTTGCAGGCGTAACCGCGGTTCCAGTAGGCGGCGTAGACGGCAAGGCCGTCGTCGACGGGGAGCAGCAGGCAAGCGCGGTAGTAGGCCCGCCGCAGCGCGGTGGCCACGAGCCGGGGTGCCCGCCGTGCCGTACGGCGGGCCCGGCCGAGGGCGGTACGAAGTGCGAGACGAAGCCGGTTCACCGGTTCCAGGGCCGCGTACGCGGAGTAGGCGCCCCGCTCCACCAGCCGGTACTGCAGGCCGCGCAGCCCGGACGGGTGGGCGTAGTCACGTGGCCGGAATCTCCGGAAGTGTTCCGACGCCTGCCGGAAGAAGTCGCGCCGCATGGTCTCCGGCACGAGTCCGGGGGCGGCGAGCACCGTCGTCGCGTGACGTACGGTCCGGTCGAACACCGCCCTGCGGAAGGGCTCGGCGATCTCGGCCTCGCGGTCGATGAAGGCGAAGATCCGCTCGTACTGGCCGAAGAGATCGAAGTGTTTCGGGCTGGAGGTGTTGGTGATCGCTCCCGCACGCCCGCGCCGGTAGTGGTAGCAGATCCGGTCGAGCATGCTGAGCCGGCGCGCTGCGAGCAGGACGGGGTAGGTGACGGAGATGTCCTCGTAGTACCCGTGCCCGAACTCCAGGTCCAGGCCCAGCAGGAAGTCGCGGCGCAGCACCCTGCTCCACGCGGTCATGATGAGGTCCAGGGTGCTGGGGCGCTCCGCGAGCGTGAACGTCTCGGGGGCGTCCCGGAACAGGTGCGCGTGCGCATGGCGCTCCATGCCTCCCTCCGGGTCGAGGAGGGCGTGGTCGACGAGAAGCACGTCGGGCTCGGTTCGCTTCAGCCGCTCCGCGACCGCGGCGAGTGCCCCGTCGGCCAGCCGGTCGTCGCTGTCGACGAACCACACGTACTCGCCCCTGGCCCGGGCCAGTCCCTCGCCGCGCGCTCGGCCGAGGCCGACGTTCTGCGGCAGGTGGACCACGCGCAGCCGCTCGTCCTGGGCCGCGTACTCGTCGAGCAGGGCGCCGCTGGCGTCGGGGGAACAGTCGTCCACGGCCACGACCTCGATGCCCTGAAGGGACCGCGACGCCCCGAGGACCGAGTCGAGGCACTCCGGCAGATACTCCTGCACCTGGTAGACGGGCAGGACGATACTGATGAGTACCTCTTCGGACGGTTGCATGGCCGGTGTGTCGGTCGTCACCACATGATCTCCAGTCAGGTGTCGGTGTGTATGTGTTCCATGCTCGGACCCGGGTTCAGCGGATGTCGGGGTGCTCCGGTTCGGCGACATCCCTTCGGGTGACGGAGAGGTGGACGACCAGCCCGAGGATGACCGCCAGGAACAGAGCGCCGGTCACGACGGTGCCGAGGGCGAGGCCGCCGTCGCCGGTGGGCCGGGAGAGGTAGTCGCCGATCGACGCGCCCAGCGGGCGGGTCAGGATGTAGGCGATCCAGAAGCTCCACACCGCGTCCAGGTCCAGCGCGAAGTGCGCGACGGCCACCGCGGCGATGGCCGCCGCGAACAGGACGGCGGACAGCCAGTGGCCGAGGCCTATGCGCTCGGACACCAGGTCACCGGCCGCGGTGCCGAGGGCGAAGGTCAACAGGACCGCCGGCCAGTAGAAGGACTCGCGGCCGATGGTGTCGATGTGGTGGATGGACAGGATCCGCTCGCGCCGGTACCAGACGACGAACACGACCGCGAGGACGATGGCGAAGACCGCGGTGCTCGTCTCCAGCGGCACGCCCATGCGGTCGGTGAGGTTGTCGCCGATCAGCGTGCCGACGACGCTGATCAGCGCCACCGCGAGCCAGTACACGCCCGGCCGGTGGGCACTGGAGCGGAACTGGACCACCAGGACGACGGCCAGCAGGGCACTCATCAGCACCGAAACACCGGTCAGCCCGAGACCCGCCTTCTCGTTCAGCAGGTCCGCCGCGCTCTCGCCGACCGTCGTGCACAGCGCCTTGATGACCCAGAAGTGGACGGTGACCTCGGGCACCTTGTTCCGGCGCAGGCCACCCCGAGCAGCGAGGGCCCGACCGGCCCCCGGAACCGCCTGACTCACAGACACTTCATAGGTCACACTGCCCGACCATGCCACAGGGCACCTGAACGCATCCTGACTGCCGGCGCGCTTCGCCCAACCCCGCCCGAGGCCGCTACAGCGGGATCAGCGCGCCGCACCCCTGCGGATGCCGGCCTGGGCCGGTGGGCTGGTCGTGGGCGCGGGGGTGGGTGAGGTGCCACCACCGGTGGTGCCGCCGAGCAGCCCGCCGTCACCCGCACCGCCGGTGGTGCCGCCGGTCGTGGTGCCGGAGGTGTCGGTCGGACTCGGGGTGACGCAATGCTTCTTCTGCCCGTGACACGGTCCGGTGGTGCGGCTCGGTGTGACCGGTGCGGTCGGGGTGGCCGCGGGCGTGCTCTGGGTGACGGTGACCGAAGGGGTGGGTGAGGGTGCGCCGTATTCGTCGGTGCTCTGGCCCGGTCGGGGTGCGGGCGGGAACTGCCGTACGGGCTGTCCCTCGAGGGCCGCGGTCATGTAACCCGTCCACACCTCGGTGGGCATGTCGGCGCCGAAGACCTTGGAGTAGCCGCCGACGCCCTGCATCGACTGCAGGCCCGCCTTCTTCGGGTCCTCCTTGAACATGCTGACGGCCGTGGTCAGCTGCGGGGTGTAGCCGATGAACCAGGCGGACTTGTAGTCGTCGGTCGTACCGGTCTTGCCGGCCGTCGGGCGGCCCAGGGCCTGGGCGTTCGTGCCGGTTCCGCTCTTCACGACCCCTTGCAGGACGTCGGTGACGGTGTCGGCGGTGGACGCGGGCATGGCCGTGGTGCCCTTGGGCGCGTCGAACCCGGGCAGCTCCCGGCCGTCGGCGACGACCTTGGTCACCGAGTACGGCTCGTGCTGGACACCTTCGTCGTCGAAGGTGGCGTACGCGTCGGCCATGCGGATCGCCGAGGGGGTGGAGGTGCCGATGTAGAAGCCCGGAGTGTCGTACTGAAGGCTCTTGCGCAGCAGACCCGCCTTGAGGGCCTCGGCCTCCACGTTGCTGTAGCCGACGTACTCGCCGAGCTGGACGTAGGGGGTGTTGACCGACTGCTCCATCGCCTTGCGCAGGGTGATGTAACCCCACTTCGTGGGCACGTCGTTGCGCTGGTGGAGAAGTCCGGTGGGGTCCCCGGAGTCCGGCATTTCCTGGCCCTGCTGGTTCTTGATGGTGATGCCGTCGTCGCCGTTGAACTTGGAGTCGGGGGTGATCGGTGAGGCGGGCTGCCCGGGTGAGAGGACGGCGCCGTGATCGAGGGCGGCGGCCAGGTCGATGGGCTTGAAGGTGGAGCCGACCGGCACACCTTTGGCGTCGGCGTTGTCCGTCCAGTGGCCCTTGTCCCAGCCCGCGCCGCCGTACAGCGCCACGACCGCGCCGGTGGTGGGATCGATGGACGCCGCGCCGACCTGGACGTCCTTGTCGGCCGAGCGGTGTCGCGGGTCGAGGTGCTTGTGCTCCATCGCCGCGACGGACGCCGACAGCGCGTTCACCTTCTTCTTGTCGAAGGTGGTGTAGATCTGGTATCCGCCATGGCCCAACTGCTGGTCGGTGAGGGACGTGTGGGCTTCGACGTACTTCTCCGCGGTCTGCACCAGGTAGCCGGTCTGCCCGGACATCCCCGCCGACGGCGTGTAGGGCTTGGGCGTGGGGAACCCGGCGGCTAGGTACTGCTGCTCCTGGGCGCTGGTGATCTTGTTGATCTTGACCATGCGGTCCAGCACGTACTTCCAGCGCGCCGTGGCCTGGGCCTTGGCCTGCGGGTCGGTGTCGGCGTGCATCAACAGGCTCGGTTCGTTGACCGTGGCGGCGATGAAGGCGCCCTGGCTGACGGTCAGCTGGGAGACGTGCTCGTGGTAGTAGGTGCGCGCCGCGGCCTCGATGCCGTACGCGTCGCGGCCGTAGTAGCAGCTGTTGAGATACCCCTGGAGTATCTGCTGCTTGGACATCTGGCCACCGATCTTCAGGGAGATCATGATCTCCCTGAGCTTGCGGGTGACCGACTGGTCCTGGCTGAGGTAGGTGTTCTTCACGAACTGCTGGGTGATGGTGGACCCGGACTGCACCTCGCCGCCCGTCGCCATGTGGTAGACGGCGCGGAGCATGCCCTGCATGTCGACGCCGGGGTCGGTGTAGAAGGTGGCGTTCTCCGCGGCCAGGAAGTCCCACTGCACCAGCTTCGGGACCTGGGCGAGGTCGACGTTCTGCCGGTTGGTCGACCCCTGCGTGGTCATCACCGAGCCGTCCGACCAGTAGTACGTGTTGCTCTGCGCCTGGGTGCTGGGGTTGGCGCTGGGGACCGTCGTCGTGGCGTAGGCGTAGCCGAAAAGGCCCAGCAGGCCGGCCAGGAACAGCAGGAAGGTACCGGTCACCAGCTTCCACGACGGCAGCCACCGCCGCAGGCCACGCTTGCCCGCCCGCGGGTAGTCGATGAGACCGCGCCGGGCGGAGTTCCCGGCCTGCGCACGCCGCATTTCTGCCCGGCCGGAGCGTCTGTCGTCCGGACGTCGCGCGTCCGCCGCGCGGCGGCCCCGCCCGTCCCCGGCCCGGGCAGCCCTGCGCGCCGCTGCCCGGCCGCCGTACGGCACGCCGTCCGAGCCGGACGGTCCGGTCCTCCCCGACGATCGGCGCCGGTGTTCACTCATACTCGCCACTCCTCGGCCAGGCACACGGGCTGACGCTCCTGGCAACTCCTACAAGTTGTAAGAGTAAGCCGGGTGCGCGATACGCCGGCGACCGCCCCCGCCCCGCATACTCACGGCGGAGAATCGCGCGGGACGCGGGGGCGTGCCGGACGCCGACCGCACCCGACCTGAACCCGATGCTGCCGATCCGGTCGAAGTGCCCGCCTTCAGGCTCTCGGACCGCACCGCCTGTGGCGGTGGCGAACGGCGCCGAGCCCGCGACGGTACGACCGGGGAGCCCCGCACCGGGTTGCGTGGTGCACAGGAGGGCGTGGCACACTCGGCGGCACGCTGACGTCTACACGGACTGTAGACAATGAGGGGAGGGAAACCAACCCGTGAGTTCCGGGTGGCGACCATGCTGTCCCATGCTCGACAAGGGAGTGCCGGCCGGAGGAGCGGCGATGTGGTGGCGACCGTGATGCCCGGCAGCGGCAAGGGCCGCGAGTTCGCGAGCAAGGCGGTCACGGTAGTCCACGCCGCGAGCTGAAGCAACGCCTCGGAGAGTGAGCTTGACGACCAACCATGTTCAGTGGGCTCTGCGTCTCACGGGCCCGATGCGGAGAATTCCCTCACCGAAGTTGATGGTCGTCGACCGGCCGACACCGCGCCCGGCGGTGTGGATGGCCGGAGCCGGTATCGCACTGTTCGCTCTGGTCGGCGCGAGCGCGCCCAACCACAACACGCTCAGGGCACCGATCCCCTGGCTCCGGCTGCCCGCCATGTCCGACACCGTCTCCCAGACGGCCACGATCGCGGCGATCGTGCTGTCCTGCTGCGGCTCGCTGGGCATGCTCAAGGCCCATGAGCAGGGCTGGAGACCTGATGCCCGGCTCCTGTTCCGGCTCGGCGCGCTGACCGCGCTCGCCGTCGCCAACCTCACCCCGGTCGGCTCCTCCGACATGGCCAGCTACGCCGCGTACGGCCGTATCGCCGCGCTCGGCGGTGACCCGTACGTGACGACTCCCGCCCGGCTGGGGGGCGCGTACGCCCACCTGGTGAGCAAGGCGTGGCGGAACACACCTTCCGTGTACGGGCCGGTGGCGACGTGGTGGCAGGGCGCTGCGGCGTTCATCGGCCAGGAGCGGCCGTGGCTGACGATATGGGCGCTGATGCTCGCGAACGCCGCGGTCTTTGTGGCTACCGGGTACCTGTTGCTGCGTACCGCCGACGATCCGGTCCGCGCGGGCCTGCTGTGGAGCGTCAACCCGCTGCTGATCACCGTGCTGGTCGCGGGCGGGCACCTCGACACCCTCGTCGCGGGCCTGGCGGTCTGCGCGATCCACCTCGCCCGCAGGACGACCCGGTGGCACCACGACCTGTTCGTGGGCATGCTGGCCGGCCTTGCCTGCGGCGCGAAGATCAGTGCCTGTCTGCTGGGCGTCGGGCTGGTCTGGCCGCTGCTGCGTTCAGGCACCTGGCGACCGGCCGCCCGGCAGGCATGCGCGGCCGCACTGACCCTGGCCGCGCTCTACGCGGCCTACGGCGCGCACGCACTGGCCCCGCTCTCCGCGGCCTCCCGACTGGTCTCCACACCCTCCTTGTGGGCGGTCTTCGACCAGTTCGGCACCGCGGTCCTGGGCCCACGCGCGACTGCGGCACTCGTCAGCGTGCTGTGGCCGGTGGTGATGCTCGCGGTGGCGTGGGCACTCCGCCGCCACGCCGCCCCGGACGCCCCCGCTGTCGCCGCCCTGCCGTTCGCGCTGGCCTTCGCCTGGGTCCTCGCGGCACCGTGGTCGATGCCGTGGTACACGGCTCTCGCCTGGGCCCTGGCGGCCCTGTTCAGCCAGGGCCGCGCGACTGAGTACCTCACCATGGCCACCGCCGTCCTGGCCCTGTCCCACAACAGCGGCGGCCACGGCTGGACTTGGTGAGAGAGGGTGACGGCGGCGGCGCGGCGGTCGGACGCCAGCCGTCTCCCCGCTCCTCCCTCTCTGCCCACTCCGTGCGACGGACCGGCCGTCCGGCCGCGTAGAGCGGACGACGGATCCGTTCGGGGAGGGGACTGAGCAGTGACAGCGCGTGAGCTCAAGGGAGTGTTGAGGGGTGCCAGGGGTACGGCGATCGCAGCGGCGGCGATGGCCGCGCTGACCGCGTCGCAGGCGCCGGGGGCGGTGTCGGCGCGGGTCGCGGAGTCCGCGCGGCAGGGGGCACCCGCCGCCGAGCAGGGGCCCAGCGTGTCCGGTGACACGCCCTACCGCACCGATCTGCCCCCACTGCGCACCCGTGAGCGGGCCTCGGCACAGGCCGTGCCGGGCGGCGCCCTGCCCGCGACCGTGTTCGACGCGTACCGGCGTGCCGAGGAGGAGCTGGCGCGCACCGCGCCCGGCTGCCGGCTGCGCTGGCAGCTGCTGGCTGCGATCGGCCAGGTGGAGTCCGGGCAGGCGCGGGGCGGCCGGGTGACCCCGGACGGTACGACCGTGACGCCCGTCCTCGGTCCCCGGCTGACCGGCGGCGCCTTCGCCGTCGTACCGGACACCGACGGCGGCGCGTACGACGGGGACGCGGTGTACGACCGTGCGGTCGGCCCGATGCAGTTCATCCCGTCGACCTGGGCCCGCTGGGGCGCGGACGGCAACGGCGACGGGCGCGCGGACCCGAACAACGTATACGACGCGGCGCTCGCCGCCGGCCGCTACCTGTGCGCGGGCGGCCGGGATTTGTCGAACCCCGCCGACCTGGACCGGGCGATCCTCGGCTACAACCACTCGGACGCCTATCTGCGCACGGTCCGGGCCTGGTACGCGTACTACCTGACGGGACACCGGGTGGTGCCGGACGCGCCCGCCGAGTCCGGGGCCCGGCCGGAGCCGTCCCGCCCGAAGGCCCCGAAACCCTCGCCGAGGCCGTCGGACGACCGGAGGCCGGGCCGCCCGGGTCCTTCGCGCACGCCGTCGGCACCGCCCGCCTCGCCCTCCCCCGCCCCGTCCCCTACGGCCGGTGCCCCAACGGAGTCCGGGACGCCCCTGGTTCCCGTCCCCGAACCGACCCTCACTCTGCCCGGCGGCGGTGTGCTGTCCGACACAGCCCCACTGACCACGGGCAACAGCTGGAACACGATGGGCGCCGCCCCCTCCACAACCGCGGATACCCGGCGGTAATGTCGCCACCCGCCGGGAGCACCGGACCGGCGGGTGAGCGCAAAGGGGCCCTCATGGCGACGGACATGCCTGCGGACACAGCTGCCGCCGACGAGCGCTGGCAGCGCATGTGGAGCCACCGCGAGCAGTTGCTCAAGGTGGCCCGGCGCCGCTCGATGAGCCTGGAGGACGCCGAGGACGCCGTGCACGAGGCGATGCTGCGGGCCGCGGAGCGCCCGGACCTCGACGACGAGCGGCTCGGCGCCTGGCTGACGACGGTGACCATGCGGTTGTGCGTCGACCGGTACCGGCAGGTCAACCGCGAGGCCGAGGTGGGCAGTCGCCCCACGCTCGTCGCGCCGGGCCCGGTGCCGGTCGAGGAGGTGGTGTGCGACCGGGCCGAGGCGAAGTGGCTCGCCGTGCGCAGCGGGGAGCTGCCCGCGCGGCAGGCGGAGGCGCTGCGGCTGAAGTCCGAGGACCTGGACGTGAGCCAGGTCGCGATGCGGATGGGGCTCAGCTACCGCACCGTCGAGTCGCTGCTCGCCCGGGCCCGGCGGACCCTGCGCGCCTCGCTGGCCGGCACGCTCGGGCTCGTCCTGTTCCTGTTCGGGCGCGGGCGGCTGCGCGGGAGCGGCAAGGCCCAGGCGGTCGCGGCCACCTCGACGGCGGCGACCCTGGTGATGGCGGGACTCGTGCTGCCGTACGCGCTCCACGCGGGCGGAAACGGCAGCAGTCCCGCGCCCCGGCCGGCCGTGTCCGGCGACGCCCCGAGCCTGCGGACCGGGGCCACGGGCCGGGAACGCGCCCCGCAGACGCGCACGGCGCCGACCGGAGCGTCGGGGGCCGCCGGCCGGACGCCCTCGCCCAACGCGGGAACGGCCCTGCCGCTGCCGGTGTCCGTACCGTCCCTGCCGGCCGTGCCCTCGTCCCCGCTCCCCGACCTGCCGACACCGCACATCCCGCGGGTGCCCGGGGTGCCGCAGGCGCCGGGCCTGCCCACCGTGCCGGACCTGCCGACGAAGTCCCCCGCCGCCGCAGCGCCGTCACCTCCCCCGCCCCCGGCCCTGCCAACCGCTCCACTGCCCGTCTCCGCCCCGGCACCCTCAGGCACGCCGTCGCCACAGCTGCCGTAGCGCCCCCACACGCCCCCGCAAAAATGGCGAAGACCGCCGCCGCGCCATCGCTTCCCTGCCCCCGGACCCGCCAACCGCCCCGCCCTCCGTCTCCACCCCGACACCCTCAGACACACAGCCGCCACAGCTGCCCTGAGCCCACACACACCCAGAAAATCGGCGAAGACCGCCGCCACCGCGCCACCGCCTCCCCCACCCCCGGCCCCGCCAACCGCTCCACTGCCCGTCTCCGCCCCGACACCCTCAGGCACGCCGTCGCCGCAGCTGCCGTAACACCCGTACACGCGCCCGAAAAAATTTCGCGGTCGCCGCGACGGACGCCCCGCCCCTCCCCGTAGAGCAGATGTCGCAGCTGCTTCCCGGGCGAAGGGTGGAACCGGATGGGTGTCGAGATCTGTGTGGAAGGGCTGAGCAAGTCCTTCGGTCACCAGGTCATCTGGGAGGACGTCTCGCTGACGCTGCCCGCCGGGGAGGTCTCGGTGATGCTCGGGCCCTCCGGGACGGGCAAGTCGGTGTTCCTCAAGACGCTCGTCGGGCTGCTGAAGCCTGAGCACGGCTCGGTGCGAGTCGCGGGCCGGGACGTCACCCGGCTGCGCGAACGCGACCTGTACGAGGTGCGGAAGTTGTTCGGTGTGCTGTTCCAGGACGGCGCGCTGTTCGGCTCCATGGACCTGTACGACAACATCGCCTTTCCGCTGCGCGAGCACACCCGCAAGTCCGAGAGCGAGATCAGGCGGATCGTGCTCGGGAAGATGGAGATGGTCGGGCTGATCGGCGCCGAGAAGAAGCTGCCCGGCGAGATCTCCGGCGGTATGCGCAAGCGGGCCGGGCTCGCCCGCGCCCTGGTCCTCGATCCGGAGATCATCCTGTTCGACGAGCCGGACTCGGGTCTGGACCCGGTGCGTGTGGCCTATCTCAACCAGCTCATCGTGGACCTCAACGCACAGACCGACGCCACCTTCCTGATCGTCACCCACGACATCGCCTCCGCCCGGCAGGTCCCCGACAACATCGGGCTGCTCTTCCGGCGCGAACTGGTCATGTTCGGGCCCCGCGAGCAGCTGCTGACCAGCGACGAGCCGGTCGTACGGCAGTTCCTGAACGGCCGGATGCAGGGGCCGATCGGCATGGCGGAGGAGAAGGACGCGGCCCAGGTCGAGCAGGAGCTGGCCCAGATGGACGAGGGCGGGTCGGCCGAGGGCCTGACTCCCCGCCTGCTGCCGAGCCCCGGCATCGCCCGCCCGCCCCGCTGGGAGGCGATCGCGCGCCGGGAGGCCGAGCTGCACGGGACGGGGGTGACAGGCGGATGAGCCTCTCCCCGACGGGTGCGCTCAGGCACTCCGGCAACCTGTTCGCGATGGCGCTGGACGTCGTCCGCACGCTGCCCCGACGGCCCTTCCAGGCACGGGAGTTCATCCAGCAGGCGTGGTTCGTGGCGAGCGTGACGATCCTGCCGACGGCGCTGGTCTCGATCCCCTTCGGGGCGGTCATCGCGCTGCAGATCGGCAGCCTGACCCGGCAGCTCGGCGCCCAGTCGTTCTCGGGTGCCGCGTCCGTGCTCGCCGTGCTGCGCGAGGCCTCGCCGATCGTCACCGCGCTGCTGATCGCGGGCGCGGGCGGTACCGCGATCTGCGCGGATCTCGGGGCGCGGAAGATCCGGGACGAGATCGACGCGATGCAGGTGCTCGGCATCGACCCGATCCACCGGCTCGTCGTTCCGCGTGTGCTGGCGTCCATGGTCGTGGCCGTGCTCCTCAACGGCCTCGTCTCGGTGGTCGGCGTCGCGGGCGGCTATTTCTTCAACGTCATCCTCCAGCACGGCACCCCCGGCGCCTATCTGGCGTCCTTCACCACCCTCGCCCAGCTGTCCGACCTGTGGGCGGCCGAGATCAAGGCGCTGGTGTTCGGCGCCATCGCGGCGATCGTCGCCTCGTACAAGGGGCTGACGGCGAAGGGCGGCCCGAAGGGCGTCGGCGACGCCGTCAACCAGTCCGTGGTCATCACCTTCATGTTGCTGTTCGTGACCAACTTCGTGATGACCGCCGTGTACTTCCAGGTCGTCCCGCAGAGGGGTTAGCCGATGAGACTTCTCGACCGCCCCTTGCGCTCACTCGAAGAGCTGGGCACCCAACTCTCCTTCTACGGCCGCTCGCTCGCGTGGACCGGCCGCACCCTGCGCCGCTACAAGAAGGAGATCCTGCGGCTGCTCGCCGAGGTCAGCTTCGGGCGCGGTGCGCTCGCCGTCGTCGGGGGCACGGTCGGCGTGATCGCCTTCCTGTCCTTCTTCACCGGCACCGAGGTCGGCCTCCAGGGCTACGCGGCCCTGAACCAGCTCGGCACCTCCAACTTCGTGGCGTTCCTGTCGGCGTACTTCAACACCCGGGAGATCGCCCCGCTGGTGGCCGGACTCGCCCTGTCCGCGACGGTCGGCGCCGGGTTCACCGCGCAGCTCGGCGCGATGCGGATCAGCGAGGAGACCGACGCGCTGGAGGTGATGGGCGTGCCGTCGCTGCCGTTCCTGGTGACGACCCGGATGATCGCCGGCTTCGTCGCGGTGATCCCGCTGTACGTGATCGGGCTGCTGTCGTCCTACTTCGCCGCGCGCACCATCACCACCGGCTACTACGGGCAGTCGACGGGCACCTACGACCACTACTTCCAGCAGTACCTGCCGCCGGTGGACGTGCTCTGGTCCTTCGGCAAGGTGATCGTCTTCGCCGTGCTGATCATCCTGGTGCACTGCTACTACGGCTACCACGCGAGCGGCGGCCCGGCGGGCGTCGGCGTCGCGGTGGGCCGCGCGGTGCGGACGTCCATCGTCGCCATCAACGTCCTGGACTTCTTCCTGAGCCTCGCGATCTGGGGCGCCAACACGACCGTACGGATCGCGGGGTGAACCGGTGAGGCATCTGAGACTCAGGCTGTACGGCATCGCGTTCATCGCCGTCCTCGCGTCGCTGCTCTCGCTCGCGGTGGCCGTCTACCAGCAGGCGTTCACGCCCGTCGTACCGATCACCCTGGAGGCGGACAGCCTCGGCAACCAGCTCGATCCGCGCGCCGACGTCAAGCTGCGCGGGGTACTGGTCGGCGAGGTGCGCGAGGTGCACGCCGACGGCACGAAGGCGACCCTAGACATCGCGATCAAGCCGCAGTACGTCCCGTACATCCCCTCGGACGTGCATGCGCGGCTGCTGCCGAAGACCCTGTTCGGCGAGAAGTACGTCGACCTCGTGGCGCCCGCCCGTTCTGCGCAGTCGTCGGCCCGGCCCATCCGCGCCGGGGACGTCATCACCCAGGACCGCACGAAGGTCGGCATCGAGGTGCAGCAGCTGATGAACGACCTGCTGCCGCTGCTGCGGACCGTCCGGCCCGGTGAACTCAATGCCACTCTCTCGGCGTTCGCCACCGCGCTGGAGGGCCGCGGCGACCGGATCGGCGACAACCTCTCCCGGGTCGAGGGCTATCTGCGCCGCCTCAACCCACACCTGCCGTCGCTCAAGGAGGACATCTCGCGTTTCGCCGACGTCGCCGAGGTCTACGGCGACGCCGCACCCGACCTGATGCGGATCCTGCGCAACACGGTCACCACCAGCCGGACGATCGTCGAGAAGAAGGACCAGCTGGCCGCGGGCCTCCGCTCGACCGCTGCCCTGGCGGGCACGGCGGACGACTTCCTGTCCGAGAACGGCGACCGGCTGATCACCCTGGGCCGGGTCTCCCGCCCCACGCTGCAACTGTTCGCCCGCTACTCCCCCGAGTACCCGTGCCTGCTGAAGGGCCTGGTCCGGCAGGAGCAGGCGTCGGAGGACGCGTTCCGGGGCGGGGAGATGCGGATCACCCTGGAGGCCGTCCGGCCGCAGGGCGCGTACCGGCCCGGTGAGGAGCCGGTGTACGGGGAGCGGTCCGGCCCGAACTGCCGTGGGCTGCCGGATCCGCCGGTGCCCGGGCCCAAGCCTCATCTGAACGACGGTACGTCCGCCCGGAGTTCGGGCGGCCCACTCCCCGGAGGTGTCGACATGTCCGCCACCGCGGCCGAGCAGCGGGCCGTCGGCTCGCTCGTGGCCCCCGTCATGGGCGTCCCCGCGGACCAGGTGCCGCCCGTCGCGACCCTGCTGTTCGGGCCGCTCGCGCGCGGAACGGCGGTGAGCGTCGCATGAGCAGGGCAGGAGCCCGGCAGACCGCCGGCCCACTGATCAAGTTCAGCCTCTTCGCGCTGGTCACCATCGCGGCGACGGCGCTGCTCGCCGCCACCATCGTCAACATCTCCTTCACCCCGAAGGACACCTACCACGCGGTGTTCTCCGACGTCACCGGGCTGGAGACGGGCGACGACATCCGGGTGGCCGGAGTGCGGGTCGGCCAGGTCGAGGGCATCCGGATCAAGGACCGGACCCTGGCCGAGGTCACGTTCACCGTCACCGCCGACCGGCCGCTGTTCGCCGGCACCCACGCGGTGGTCCGCTACCGCAACCTGGTCGGGCAGCGGTACATCGCGCTGACCGAGGGCACCGGCGGCGGCAGCGGGCGGCTGCGGCCCGGCGGCACCATCCCGCTGTCCCGGACCCAGCCGGCGCTGGACCTCAACGCCCTGCTGAACGGCTTCAAGCCGCTGTTCGCGGCGCTCAGCCCGAGCGACGTCAACCAGCTCGCCACCGAGATCGTCCAGACCCTCCAGGGCGAGGGCGGCACGGTGAACAGCCTGCTCGCGCACACGGCCTCGCTCACCACGACCCTCGCCGACCGCGACCGGCTGATCGGCTCGGTGATCGACAACCTCAACACCGTCCTGAAGACGCTCGACAAGCGCGGCTCCCGCTTCTCCGATCTGCTCACGCAGTTGCGCCGGGTGGTCTCGGGGCTGTCCGCCGACCGCAAGCCCATCGGGGAGTCCCTGGTGAGCATCGGCGATCTCACGGACGCCACGGCGGGGCTGCTGAAGGACGCACGTCCGCCGCTGAAGGACGACATCGCCGGTCTCGGCGATCTCACCGGAACGCTGAACACGAACGAGACCACCGTGGAGGGTGTCCTGAAACGGCTGCCGAACAAGCTCAACAAGCTGACCGGGACGGCGTCCTACGGCTCGTGGTTCAACTTCTACCTCTGCGACTTCGACGGCCGGATCGTGCTGCCGAAGACGAAGCAGGTGATCACCCCGGACCTGCACGTGGCACGGGCGAGGTGCGGCGGATGAGCATGCGCGTCCCACGGCGCAGGGTCCGCCGCCCCGAACCGCTGGTGAAGGTACGGGTCCTGCCACCGAGACTGCCGAGGCTCCTGCCCCGGCTGCCGAGGCGCAAGGCGCGCCCCGAGTCCCTGGTGAACGTGCGCGTCCTGCCGCCCCGGTTGCCGAGGCTCCTGCCCCGGCTGCCGAAGCGCGAGACCCGTCCCCAGCCCCTGGTGAAGGTGCGCGTCCTGCCACCGAAGCTGCCCAGGATCCGGCTGGGGCGCCCTCGGCTGAAGCCCTTCCGGGAGCGTAACCCGGTCGTCGTCGGCGCCGTCGGTCTCACCGTCCTCGCGCTGCTCACGGTCGCCGCCTTCAACGCCGACAGCCTGCCGCTGATCGGCGGCGGCGACACCTACAGCGCCGCCTTCTCGGAGGCCGGCGGGCTCAAGCCGGGCGACGAGGTGCGGATCGCCGGAGTCAAGGTCGGCAAGGTCGAGGACGTCGGACTGGACGGCGACCACGTCAAGGTCACCTTCAAGGTGAAGGGTCACCCGGCGTTCGGCACCGACACGGGCGCGTCGATCCGGGTCAAGACGATCCTCGGAGCGAAGTACCTGGCCCTCTCCCCCAGAGGACCCGGGCAGTTGAAGCCGGGCAGTGAGATCCCGATCGGGCGGACGGTGTCGGCGTACGACGTCGTCCAGGCCTTCAGCGACCTCACGACCACCACCGAGGAGGTCGACACGGACCGGCTCGCGAAGGCGCTGGACACGATCTCCGTCACCTTCCAGGACTCACCAGCGGAGGTGCGGGCGTCCATCAACGGACTGTCGCGGATCTCCCGGACCGTGGCCTCCCGTGACAAGGCGTTGCGCGGGCTCCTCGACCACGCGAACG
This sequence comes from Streptomyces sp. NPDC002076, assembly GCF_053593835.1. Taxonomy (NCBI): domain Bacteria; kingdom Bacillati; phylum Actinomycetota; class Actinomycetes; order Kitasatosporales; family Streptomycetaceae; genus Streptomyces; species Streptomyces sp. NPDC002076. The sequence goes on along the minus strand of NZ_JBSFDI010000022.1, from coordinate 103,540 downwards.
GGGTCACCAAGGTGCTGGCCGGCCACACCAAGGACTTCTCGGCGCTGGTGAAGGACGGCGACGCGCTCTTCAAGGAGATCGGCCGGCGCCGCACGGCGATCCACGACCTGCTCAAGAGCTCCGCCCTGCTGGGCATCGAGCTGTCCGGCCTGGTCGACGACAACAGCAAGGACATCGGACCCGCCCTGAAGAACCTCGACACCTTCGTGAAGATGCTCGAACGCAACCAGGCGAGCCTCGACCGCAGCGTCCAGCTCCTCGCGCCGTACGTACGTCTGTTCACCAACACCCTCGGCAACGGCCGCTGGTTCGACTCCTACGTCCAGAACCTGGTCGCCGCCCCGGTCACGCCACGGACAGGAGGCACCCGATGACCCGCAGGCTCCTGGCCCTGTTCACCGCGCTCGCGGTCGTCGCAGGCCTCGCCGTGCTCCTGTGGCCCGGCCCCGACCCCGTCCGGGTCACGGCGTACTTCCCGCGCACCGTCGGCATCTACCCCGGCTCCGACGTCCGCGTGCTCGGTGTCCGCATCGGCGAGGTCAGGAAGATCACGCCGGAGGGCGGCCGGGTGAGGGTGGAGCTGGAGTACGACCGGGGCCGCAGGGTCCCCGCGAACGCCCAGGCCGCCATCGTCAACTCCTCGGTGGTCAGCGACCGTTATGTGCAGCTGCTGCCGGTGTACCGGAAGGGCCCGGTCATGCGGGACGGCGACGTCATCCCCGAGTCCCGTACGGCCGTTCCCGTCGAGCTGGACCGGATCTTCGACAGCCTGCACACCACGGCGGAGGCACTCGGGCCGGACGGCGCCAACAAGAAGGGCTCGCTGTCCCGGCTGCTGGGGGTGAGCGCCGACAACCTCCGGGGGCAGGGCGAGAACCTGAACCAGACGGTCGGGGACCTCTCCCAGGCGGTCACCACGCTGTCCGACGGGCGCGGCGACCTGTTCGGGACCGTGCGGAACCTGCAGGTGTTCACGGCCGCACTGGCGGCGGACGACACCAGCGTGCGGTCCTTCGACACCGACCTCGCCGACGTGGCCGGGCAGCTGGCCGGGGAGCGCAAGGATCTCGCGGCCGCGCTGAAGTACCTGGCCGCCGCCCTCGGCGACGTCTCCGGCTTCGTGAAGGGCAACAAGAAGGCGCTGACCTCGGACGTACGGGGCCTGGCCAGGGTCACCAAGGTGCTCGTCACCCAACGGGCCGCACTGGAGGAGCTGTTGACCGTCGCGCCCACCGGCCTGTCGAACCTGCAGAACGCCTACAACCCCGCGGCCGGCACCCTCGACACCCGCAACAACGCGCAGGCCCCGCAGGACCCCGCGTCCCTGCTCTGCTCGATCCTGCGGACGACCGGGGACGAGGGCGGCAAGAACCCCGACTGCACGGACCTGAAGAAGCTCTTCCAGTCCCTGCCCGAGGTGCCGTCGGCCCCTGCGGTGACGGGCACGGTCGACAAGACCCTCGGCGGAATCCTGGGGGCCCGGGCATGAGCGCGCGGCGCTTGGGGCGGGTGGCCGCCTGGGCCGCGGTCGGCTCGCTGCTCCTGACCGGCTGCGAGTTCAACGGCTGGTACGACGTCCCGCTCCCCGGCGGCGCCGCCTCGGACGGCCACGCCTACCACGTCACCGTCGACTTCCGGGACGTCCTGGACCTGGTGCCGCAGTCGGCGGTGAAGGTGAACAACGTCACCGTGGGCGCGGTCGAGAAGGTGGAGCTGGACGGCTGGCACGCGCGCGTGCGGCTCAGGATCGCCGACTCGGTGAAGCTGCCCGGCAACGCGGTCGCCGACCTGCGGCAGACCAGCATGCTCGGCGAGAAGTACGTGGCCCTGTCCGCGCCGGCCGGCACGCCACCCGTCGGACGGCTCCGCGACGGCGACCGCATCCCGCTCTCCCGCAGCGGCCGCAACGCGGAGGTCGAGGAGGTGCTGTCCGCCCTGTCCGCGCTGCTCAACGGCGGCGGGGTGGCCCAGCTGAAGACGATCACCGTAGAGCTGAACAAGGCCCTGAACGGCCGTGAGGACCGGGTCAGGTCGCTGCTGAAGCAGCTCGACACCTTCCTCGGCGGCCTCGACGACCAGCGGGGCGAGATCGTGCGCGCGCTCAAGGGTGTCGACCGGCTCGCCGAGCGGCTGAAGAAGGAGAAGAAGACGATCGCCCTCGCCGTCGACACCATGCCGCCGGCCCTGAAGGCCCTCGCCGACCAGCGCCGCGACCTGACGAAGATGCTCACCGCACTGTCCCGGCTCGGCACGACCGGCACCAAGGTGATAAACGCCTCCCACGCCGACACCGTCGCCGACCTGAGAAATCTGCAACCCATCCTGCAGGAGCTGAACAAGGCGGGCGACGACCTGCCCAACTCCCTCGAACTGCTGACCACGTATCCGTTCCCGCGCAACGCCACGGACGCGGTCAAGGGCGACTACGTCAACCTGAGGATCACCGCCGACCTCGACCTGGCGGGCATCTACGGCAACCTCAACGGCAAGCCCGGCAAGGGCAGGAGCACGCCGACGCCCGGGACCCCGCGTCTTCCGGGTGTCCCCACGCCGGTCCCCCTGCCGTCCCTGCCGGGCACCCCGTCCCTCCCGTCCACCCCGTCCGTGCCCTCCGCCCCTGCCGTGCCCTCGAAGCCCTCCGGCGGCAGCACCCTGCTGTGTCCGCCGGTGTGCACCGCGGCCTACGGCACGGGGGACGGCTCACGTCGCCTCCCACCCGGGATCGACCTCGGCCTGGCCGAGCTGATGCTGAAGGGGATACTGCCGTGATCACACGTACGGTCAGGGCCCAGTTGCTCGCCTTCGCGACCGTCACCGCCCTCGGGGTGTCGTACGTCGGCGCCCGGTACACGGGTCTGGTGGACGACGTGCTGCGCCGTGGGTACACCGTGCGCGCCGACTTCGCCGAGTCCGGGGGCGTGTTCCCCGGCGCGGAGGTCACCTACCGCGGGGTGCCGGTGGGCCGCGTGGGCGACCTGCGGCTGAACGGGTCCGGGGTCTCGGTGGCGCTGAAGATCGAGGACGGTGCCCCGAGGATCCCGGCCGACACGCTCGCGGTGATCGCCGACCGTTCGGCGGTGGGCGAGCAGTACGTCGACCTCCAGCCGCGCGGGTCGGGCGGGCCGTACCTCATCGACGGCAGCCCGATCCCACGCAGCCGCACCCGGACCCCGCTGCCGGTCACCGACCTGGTCCTCAGCCTCGACCGGCTCGTCAACTCGGTCGGCAAGGACGATCTGCGGGTCACCGTCGACGAGTTGGGCAAGGCGTTCGCCGGCACCGGGCCGAACCTGAGCCGTCTGGTCGACTCCGGCAACTCCCTGGTGGAGTCGGCGTCCGCATCGCTCCCGCAGACCGTCTCGTTGATCGAGGACTCGCGGAAGGTGCTGAAGACCCAGGCCGACCAGGGCTCGGCCATCAAGTCGTTCTCCCGTGACCTGGCCAGGCTCACCGCGCAGCTGAAGTCGAGCGACGGCGATCTGCGCCGGCTGATCGGCAACACGGTGCCCGCCACGCAGGAGCTGGACTCCCTGCTGAAGTCCACCCGGCCGCACGTGCCGGTCCTGCTGGCCAATCTCATCAGCGGCGGCCAGATCACCGTGGCCCGGCTGCCCGGCGTCGAGCAGGCCCTGGTCACGCTCCCGCTCACCGTGGCGGGCAGCTACACGGTGATCCCGGGCGACGGCACCACCCACTTCGGGCTGACCGTGAACGCCGACGACCCGCCCGCCTGCACCCAGGGCTACGGCACCCAGCGCCGCGACCCGGCCGACACCGGCCCGCGCCCGGCGAACACCGACGCCCGTTGCACGGCGCCGCGTGGGAGCAAGACCTCGGTGCGCGGTGCGCAGAACGCCCCCGGCGCGACGACCGGCGCGGACGGCGCGAACCAGGCCGCGTTCGTGGCCCCGTACGACCCGGAGACCGGCACCCTGACCGGCCCGGACGGAACGCCCGTCGAGATCGGCTCGGCGGGCGGCGAACAGAGCGTGTTCGGAAAGGAGTCGTGGCAATGGCTGCTCGCGGGACCGATGGCATGACAGGGGGGCGCCTGCGGCTGCTGTCGGCCGGCCTTGTCGCCGCGACCGTGCTGACGACCGTGCTCTGCGTCTGGCTGGGCCTGAAGCTGGCCGACCAGCGCGGGACGGAGCAGCGCCGCCAGGAGGTCCTGGCGGCGGCCCGCCAGTCGGCGCTGAACTTCACCTCGCTCGACTACCGGCACTACGACCAGGACAGCCGCACTGTGCTGGAGGGTGCCACCGGCGACTTCAAGAAGCAGTTCGCGGCGCAGACAGCCCAGTTGACGAAGCTGGTCGCGCAGAACAAGTCGGTGTCCGAGGGGCAGGTGCTGGATGCGGGCATCGTGCGGTCCGACGCGCGCTCGGCGCGGGTGCTGGTCGTGGCCGACAGCAAGGTGACCAACACCGCCGCGCCCGAGGGCCAGGCGCGCACCTACCGGCTCCAGCTCGACCTCGTGCGGGTCGGCGACCGCTGGCTGACCTCCGACGTCACGTTCGTGGGCTGACCCGCCGGTGAGGCCATCAGTGAGGAGAGAGACCATGGCGAACCCGACCCGAACCCGCGGCGCCGGCTCCCCGGCCCGCCGTACCCTGACCGCGGCCGCCCGCGCGGCGGCCAAGCGCGCCGGGCGGCCGGAGCGCGCTCCCCGCCGGGAGGAGGAGGTCTCCCCCGGGCGCACGCTGCTCATCGATCCCCCGGCGGACGGCTGGGCGGACCCACCGGAGCCCGAGCCGTCCGACTCACCCGAGCCGTCCGATAACGAGCCGCAGGAGAGTGGGCCGGAGGAGAGCGCGTCCCCGCGCAGGGCCGGACGGCACGTGCTCATCGCGGTCCTGGGCGTCGTCCTCGTGGCGGCCCTGGTCGTGGCCGCCGTACTGGGCTGGCGGTACCAGGAGGGGCGGCAGGCGGAGCAGGCCCGTGGCGAGGCCCTCGCGGCCGCGCAGAAGGCGGCGCCGGCCGTGCTGTCGTACGACTACCGGCATCTGGACCGCGACTTCGCCCGGGCCCGTGCCCTGCTGACCGGGCACTTCCGCGACGAGTACGGCAGGACCACGAAGACGGTGGTCGCGCCGACCGCGACGAAGTACCACGGCGTGGTGAAGGCGACCGTGGCCACCCCCGCCGACGGCGGCGCCCCCGCGGCCTCCGTCGTGTCGGCGGCACCGGACCGGGCCGTCGTCCTGCTCTTCGTCAACCAGGTCACCGAGAGCACCCAGGTCCCGGAGCCCCGGCTGGACCTGAACCGGGTGCGGATGACGCTCACCCGCACCTCCGACGGCTGGAAGGTGAGCGGCGTAGACGCCCTCTGACCAGGCCTTCACCTGTGCCCCTGCGCGATCGCGCGGGGGCACTTTTTCGTGGGCTCTCTTGACAGTCGTCCACCCCCGCAGGCAATCTTTCCATAGAGCAGAAAGCAACTTCCGCAATACGGAATTACAGGGAAGGGAGCGCCGTCCCCGTGGGATTCGCAGACCAGCGCTTCAACGTCAACCTGTCGATCCTCTTCACGGAACTCCCGCTCCTGGAGCGTCCCGCGGCCGCCGCCGCGGCGGGCTTCACGGCGGTCGAGCTGTGGTGGCCCTGGGTCGACTCCCCCACTCCCGAGCGGTCCGAGCTCGACGCCCTGAAGAAGGCGATCGAGGACGCGGGCGTCCAGCTCACGGGGCTGAACTTCTACGCCGGACAGCTGCCGGGCCCGGACCGCGGCGCCCTGTCGATCCCGGGCGAGGAGTCGGAGAGGTTCCGCGCCAACATCGACGTGGCCGCCGACTTCGCCGCCTCCGTGGGCTGCACCGCGCTCAACGCCCTGTACGGCAACCGCGTCGAGGGCGTGGACCCGGCGGAGCAGGACGCGCTCGCCCTGGAGAACCTCGTCCTCGCGGCCCGGGCGGCCGACCGGACCGGCGCGATCCTGCTGATCGAGACGCTGAACCGGCCGGAGTCCCCGCGGTACCCGCTGGTGAGCGCGCCCGCCGCCATCGAGGTCGTGGACAAGGTCAACGAGGCGACGGGGCTCGGGAACGCCAGGTTCCTGATGGACCTGTACCACCTGTCCATGAACGGCGAGGACCTGCCGTCGGTCATCGAGCGGCACGCGGCGAAGACCGGCCACGTCCAGATCGCCGACAACCCCGGCCGCGGCGCCCCCGGGACGGGTTCGCTCCCGCTGGAGGAACTGCTCGACCAGCTCAGGAAGGCCGGTTACGACGGCTGGGTCGGCCTGGAGTACAAGCCTGGCGACCGCCCGAGCGCCGAGGCCTTCGACTGGCTCCCGCGCGAAGCCCGCGCGACGCGCTGAACCCCCTGACTTTGCAAGGCAGTTGAGAGAGGCACCCCCATCATGAGCAGCAATCTCCCCAAGATCGCGTGGATCGGCCTCGGCATCATGGGCTCCCCCATGTCCGAGAACCTGATCAAGGCGGGTTACGACGTCACCGGCTTCACCCTGGAGCAGGACAAGCTGGACCGTCTGGCCGCCGCCGGTGGCACCGCCGCCCCCTCGATCGCCGAGGCCGTGCGCGACGCCGACGTGGTGATCACCATGGTTCCCGCGTCCCCGCAGGTCGAGGCCATCTCCTACGGCCCGGACGGCATCCTGGAGAACGCCCGGCGGGGCGCCCTGCTGATCGACATGTCCTCGATCACTCCGCAGACCTCCGTGGACCTCGCGAAGGCCGCCGAGGACAAGGGCATCCGGGTGCTGGACGCCCCGGTGTCCGGCGGCGAGGCCGGCGCCGTCGAGGCCGTGCTGTCGATCATGGTCGGCGGTGAGCAGGCCGACTTCGACCAGGCCAAGCCGATCTTCGAGGCGCTCGGCAGGACCATCGTGCTGTGCGGCCCGCACGGCTCGGGCCAGACCGTGAAGGCGGCCAACCAGCTGATCGTCGCCGTGAACATCCAGGCGTGCGCCGAGGCCGTCGTCTTCCTGGAGAAGTCGGGCGTGGACCTGGTGGCCGCGCTGGACGTCCTCAACGGCGGCCTTGCGGGCTCCACCGTGCTGACGCGGAAGAAGGACAACTTCCTGAACCGCGACTTCAAGCCGGGCTTCCGGATCGACCTGCACCACAAGGACATGGGCATCGTCACCGACGCCGCCCGCAACGTCGGCGCCGCGCTGCCGGTCGGTGCCGTGGTCGCCCAGCTCGTCGCCTCGCTGCGCGCCCAGGGCGACGGCGGCCTGGACCACTCGGCCCTGCTGCGCGCGGTCGAGCGCCTCTCCGGCGCTCGGCTGTAGAGACTTCCGGGCCGCGGCGCCGCTGACACCTGTCCTGTCGCGCCCAGGCGGCGCCGCGGCCCGGAATCGACTTCAACAAACTGTTGACGCCCAGATCACCAACTTTTAGGCTCCACAAAGCGGAAACAGGTTTCCGCTGACTCCAGCACGGAAGGTCCCCGATGTCGAAGCGCGTGCTCACGACAGAGTCCGGCGCCCCGGTCGCCGACAACCAGAATTCCGCCTCCGCCGGCGTCGGCGGCCCGCTCCTGATCCAGGACCAGCACCTCCTGGAGAAGCTCGCGCGCTTCAACCGCGAGCGGATCCCGGAGCGTGTGGTGCACGCCCGTGGCTCCGGCGCGTACGGCCACTTCGAGGTGACGGACGACGTCACCGGCTTCACCCATGCCGACTTCCTGAGCACGGTCGGCAAGCGCACCGAGGTGTTCGTGCGCTTCTCCACGGTGGCCGACTCCCTCGGCGGCGCGGACGCCGTCCGTGACCCGCGCGGCTTCGCGGTGAAGTTCTACACCGAGGAGGGCAACTACGACCTCGTCGGCAACAACACCCCGGTCTTCTTCATCAAGGACCCGATCAAGTTCCCCGACTTCATCCACTCGCAGAAGCGCGACCCCTTCACGGGCCGTCAGGAGCCGGACAACGTCTGGGACTTCTGGGCGCACGCCCCCGAGGCCACGCACCAGGTGACCTGGCTGATGGGCGACCGCGGCATCCCGGCGTCGTACCGGCACATGAACGGCTACGGCTCGCACACCTACCAGTGGACGAACGCCCAGGGCGAGGCCTTCTTCGTCAAGTACCACTTCAAGACGAACCAGGGCATCCGCTCGCTGAGCAGCGAGCAGGCCGCGGAGCTCGCCGGCCAGGACCCGAACTCCCACCAGACCGACCTGCTGCAGGCGATCGAGCGCGGCGTGCACCCGTCGTGGACCCTGTACGTGCAGCTCATGCCGGCGGCCGAGGCGGCGGACTACCGCTTCAACCCGTTCGACCTGACCAAGGTGTGGCCGCACAGGGACTACCCGCTGCAGCGGGTGGGCCGCCTGGTGCTGGACCGCAACCCGGACAACGTCTTCGCCGAGGTCGAGCAGGCCGCGTTCGCCCCGAACAACTTCGTGCCCGGCATCGGCCCCTCCCCCGACAAGATGCTCCAGGGCCGCCTGTTCGCCTACGCGGACGCGCACCGCTACCGCCTGGGGGTCAACCACACCCTGCTGCCGGTCAACTCCCCGAAGGCGGTGCCGGGCGGCGCCCGGAACTACGGCCGCGACGGCTACATGGCGTTCAACGCGCAGGGCCGCGGCGCCAAGAACTACGAGCCGAACTCCTACGACGGCCCGGTGGAGACCGGCCGCCCGCTGTCGGCACCCCTGGCGGTGTCGGGCCACACGGGCAACCACTCCGCCCCGCTCCACACCAAGGACGACGACTTCTACCAGGCGGGCGAGCTGTACCGCCTGATGTCGGCGGAGGAGAGGTCCCGCCTCGTCGCGAACATCGCCGGCGGCCTGTCACAGGTCTCCCGCGACGACGTGATCGAGAAGAACCTGGCCCACTTCCACGCCGCCGACCCGGAGTACGGCAAGCGCGTGGAGGAAGCGGTTCGCGCCCTGCGCGAGGACTGATATCAGGAACCCAGAAGCAGCGTACGGGATCTGACGGAGAGTCACAGCCCCCGCACGCGGCCCGCGCGCACCGCCGTACGGCCCGGATGAGGGGTGGTCGTGCGGCGGTGGGCGCGGGCAGGGCGCGGACCGTGGCGGCATGCGAGCCAGTGCGGTGGTCAAGGACCGGGTCCCCTTCTCGACCAGAGGGAAGGGTCCCGGCTCCGTCGCACGCCCCACGGTCCCACCCAGCCCCCTCCGACGGGGGCCACCCGCTCCGTCCGGCGGCGCGAACGACCTGTCGCGCCCAGCCTCGCACCGCCGGACGGTCACCATACGGACACGAAGCGCTTCCCCGGTCGGGGGGAGCGCTTCGTGCTGTCCGGGCACGGCCCGGGCCGGCGTGCGGGGCCGCCGTATCCGCAGCACGCTGAACCCATGGGCAATCCGACGCACTACCCGCACATCGTGGTCCACTCCCCGGCACTGGACGGCTCCCGGCGGGTCACCGAGGGGGAGGTGACCCTGGGGATCGCCTCGCATCTGGACGATGTCGTGGAGATCCTGCGGCTGGCCGATCTGGACCGGATCGAGGTGGAGGAGAGCGATCTCATCGAGTGGCAGGGCGGCGGGCCCGACGACTGGCCGGGACTGTCGGAGCACGAGCTGTAGCGGCTGGTGTACGGCAGCGGTCGTAGACGGGCTACGCCATCCTCAAATCATCCTCTGAACACCGCGGCTCAGGCTTCAACCGCCCCCGCGGTCGGGCATGTTACGGGCACGGGGCCCGCCGGCACGGGGGCGGCGGGCCCCGAGACGGGGGACACGACGGGGGAATCACGGGGGACGCGTAAGGGCGGCCCGTCCTGAGGACGGGCCGCCCTTGGTGTGCGTGGCGGGGGATCAGACCTTCAGCGGCTTGATCGACGTCGGCGCGTGGCCCGGCTCGGTGGCCAGGTCCTCGAACTCGGAGATGTCGCTGATGTCCATGGTGCGGCTCATCGAGATGTTGGTGATCCGCTCCAGGATCGCCTCGACGACGACCGGCACCCGGTACTCCGCGGCCAGCTTCTTCGCCTGTTCGAAGGCCGCGCCCAGCTGGTCCGGCTCGGTGACCCGGATCGCCTTGCAGCCCAGGCCCTCGGCGACCTTCACATGGTCGACGCCGTAGACGCCGATCTCCGGCGTGTTGATGTTCTCAAACTCCAGGTTGACCTGGAAGTTGATGTCCAGGCCGAGCTGCGCCTGCCGGATCAGGCCCAGATAGGCGTTGTTCACCAGCACATGGACGTACGGGATCCTGTGCTGGGCGGCGACCGCCAGCTCCTCGATCAGGAACTGGAAGTCGTAGTCGCCGGAGAGGGCCACCACCGGGCTGTCCGGGTCGGCCTTGGCGACGCCGATCGCGGCCGGGATGGTCCAGCCGAGCGGGCCGGCCTGGCCGCAGTTGATCCAGTGCCGCGGCTTGTAGACGTGCAGCATCTGCGCACCGGCGATCTGGGAGAGGCCGATGGTGGTGACGTACCGGGTGTCCGGGCCGAAGGCCTTGTTCATCTCCTCGTACACGCGCTGCGGTTTCATCGGCACGTCGTCGAAGTGCGTACGGCGCAGCAGCGTGGCCTTGCGCTCCTGGGTGTCGGCGACCCAGGCGGAGCGGTCGGGGAGCCTGCCCTCGGCCTTCAGCTCCTTCGCCACCTCGACGAACAGCTCCAGCGCCACCTTGGCGTCGGAGACGACACCGTAGTCCGGCGGGAAGATCTTGCCGATCTGGGTGGGCTCGATGTCGACGTGGACGAACTTGCGCCCGCCGCGGTAGACGTCGAGCTTGTAGCCGGTGTGGCGGTTGGCCCAGCGGTTGCCGATGCCGAGGACGAAGTCCGACTCCAGGAAGTTGGCGTTGCCGTAGCGGTGCGAGGTCTGGACGCCGACCATGCCGGCGTTCAGCTCGTGGTCGTCGGGCAGTGCGCCCCAGCCCATCAGGGTGGGGATGACCGGGGTCTGGGTCAGCTCGGCGAACTCGACGAGCAGGTCGGCGGCGTCGGCGCCGATGATGCCGCCGCCGGCCACGATGACCGGGCGCTCGGAGTTCAGCAGGAAGGAGATCGCCTTCTCGATCTGGGCGCGGGTCGCGGCCGGCTTGTAGACGGGCAGCGGCTCGTACGTCTCCGGGTCGAACTCGATCTCGGTGAGCTGGACGTCGATCGGCAGGTCGATCAGCACCGGGCCGGGACGACCCGAGCGCATCAGGTGGAAGGCCTGCTGGAAGACGCCGGGGACCTGCGCGGCCTCCAGGACGGTGACCGCCATCTTCGTCACCGGCTTGGCGATCGAGGCGATGTCGACGGCCTGGAAGTCCTCCTTGTGGATCACATGGGTGGGCGCCTGGCCCGTGATGCACAGGATCGGGATGGAGTCGCCGATGGCCGAGTACAGGCCGGTGATCATGTCGGTGCCGGCGGGACCGGAAGTGCCGATGCAGACGCCGATGTTGCCCGGCTCGGTGCGGGTGTACCCCTCGGCCATGTGCGAGGCGCCCTCGACATGGCGGGCGAGGGTGTGGTTGATACCGCCACCCTCCTTGAGGGCTTTGTAGAAGGGGTTGATCGCCGCGCCCGGCACACCGAAGGCGTCGGTGACGCCCTCGCGCTTGAGGATCTCAACTGCCGCGCGGGCAGCGGTCATACGAGCCATCGAGTACTCCTGCTTCGGCTTCTCGGATGCGTACTCCCGTCGCGCCCCGCGGTGAGCACAGTCCCCGGACTGTCGAAGTTCCGCGAAGATGTTTTCCGTATCGCGGAACTTAACTTCTACTATCTGGAATCAATGTAGAAGTGCGCGCCAAGTGTCGTCAAGAGAGGGCGAGACATGGCAAGAGCCGGACAAGCGGGGCGGGAGAGGAGGAGCATGGGAGCCGCTGTCCCGACGCGACGGTTCCGACGTGACGCCTGGGGGTGGGCCATGCCCGAGAGCGTGCCGGTGCGCTGCCCGGCCTGCCGGCGCGAGCACGTCTACACCGCGCCGTCGTATCCGTGCGCATGCGGCGCGCCCACCGCCCCGCGGCTGGATCCGGCCGCCGAACCGGCCGTGGCGGCCCACCGGGCCTGGGACGACGAGTGGATCTCCGTCCCGTGCGCCGTTTGCGGGCGCAGCAATCAGTGGCCGCACCCGGAACTGGGCTGTACCTGCGGCACGGTCCTGCGCATCCCGGTGGGGACGACGCCTCCGGCGGACAGCGGCATGCCGTCGGCGGCGGCCGGCAGAACCCCGTCGGACAGCGGTACGCGGTCGGCTGTGGCCCAGCCGGGATACCCCGCCCACCGCCCCGCCTTCCAGCCGCGCGCCATCCGCACCGCCTGCGACGCCGTCACCGCCGCCGCGCTCTATCTGCGCTGGCTCGGCTACCGGGACATCCGCCGCGCCGACCAGCGGCCCCCGAACGGCATCGGGCTCGCCGCGCACGGGCTTCTCGCCCAGGTGGACCCGACCGTGCGCCCGGCGGCGCCCCGGGACGTGGAATGCCTGTGGCTGACGGCGATGACGGAGTCCGCGGACTGTGTGTACTTCTCCCTCGCGGGCTACACCGACGACGCCCGGGCCCGCGCGAACACCCTGGGCATCCCCCTCTTCGCCCTGGACCTCGCGGGCGCCCCGCAGCCGGTGAACGACGCGGCCGACGCCCTGAACGAGGCGGACGCGCCGGGCGGTCGGCCATGGACGCGGCGGCGCCTGCAGTAGTGCACGGCGACGACGCCGAGCAGCGGCAGACAGCAGGCGTTCAGCGGCCATGACCCCCACGGGGTGATGTCCATCCGCGCGTGCAGGGTCGTCCACACGAACAGCACCCCGTGGACCGAGCGCGCCGGCGCGCCAAGCCCGGCGGGCACCACGGCCGCGGGGACGGGGATGCGCCGGCCGCCCGGGACGGGAAGCCGGCTCGGCCAGGTCTCGCCCCACGGCAGCCCCCACCCGGGCAGGAGCATCGCGACGTACCCGCTGTCACCGAGCCCCAGCCGCACGCCGAGCACGAGGCCGGCCGCCACAGCCCGGACGGCAGGTTCACCCATACGGCAGCGGCGGCGGCCCCCCGGGCCCAGCGGGGGACCTGCGGTGCGGTCCGGAGGGGCGGGGCGGGTGGTGGCGGGCGCGGCCGCGGCCATGGGAGGGACCCCTTCGCGAGCGGGCTTGTCCCGACAGGCCCGATGCTGTCCCGCGAGGCCGGCCGACCGCGTCCGACTGCACGGCGAACCCGCCTCCGCCGTGCGGGGGAGACGGGCTCACCGGTCGTGCCGCGACGGGCTCACCGCCGTACCGAGCGGCGCTCACGCCCCGTACGTCTCGCGCAGTTCGACCTTGCGCACCTTTCCGGACACCGTCATCGGGAAGGAGTCGAGGAGCTGCAGCCGGCTGGGGATCTTGTAGTGCGCGAGCCGGCCCCGGCAGAAGGCGCGCAGTTCCTCCAGGCTGAGCGGGTCGGTCGCGTGGTGCGGGATCACACAGGCCAGGACCTCCTCGCCGTACGTCTCGTGCGGCACCCCGACGACCTGGACGTCCCTGATCTTCGGGTGGGCGTAGAGGAACTCCTCGATCTCGCGCGGGTAGATGTTCTCGCCGCCCCGGATGATCATGTCCTTGATCCGGCCGACGATCTCGACGTACCCGTCCTCGCGCATCACCGCCAGGTCCCCGGTGTGCATCCAGCGGCCCGCGTCGACGGCCTCGGCGGTCTTCTCGGGCTCGTTCCAGTAGCCGAGCATCACGCTGTAGCCGCGGGTGCACAACTCCCCTGCCGTGCCGCGTGGTTGAGTGACACCGGTGGCCGGGTCGACGACCTTGACCTCCAGGTGCGGCAGCACGCGGCCGACGGTGCCCGTGCGGTGCTCAAGGTCGTCGTCCCGGCGGGTCTGCAGGGACACCGGGGACGTCTCGGTCATCCCGTAGCAGATGGAGACCTCCGCCATGTGCATCTCGGCGACGACCCGCTTCATCACCTCCACCGGGCACGGCGAGCCCGCCATGATGCCGGTGCGCAGCGTCGAGAGGTCGTACGTGGCGAAGTCGGGGAGGTTCAGCTCGGCTATGAACATGGTCGGCACGCCGTACAGGGACGTACAGCGCTCCTGCTGCACGGCCTCCAGGGTGGCCCTCGGCTCGAAGGACGGGGCCGGGATGACCATGCAGGCACCGTGCGAGGTGGCCGCCAGATTGCCCATCACCATGCCGAAACAGTGGTAGAACGGGACAGGAATGCAGATTCTGTCCTGCTCGCTGTAGGCGATCAACTCCCCCACGAAGTAACCGTTGTTGAGGATGTTGTGGTGGGAGAGGGTGGCGCCCTTCGGGAAACCGGTGGTCCCCGAGGTGTACTGGATGTTGATCGGGTCGTCGCAGGACAGTTCCGCGTACGGGGCGTCACCGGTGCCCCGCCCGAGCAGTGCCTCCCAGCTCGGGTCGCCGATGTACACGACCTCGCGCAGCGCCGGGCACCGGCCGCGCACCTCCTCGACCATCGCGCGGTAGTCGCTGCTCTTGTGGCTCAGCGAGGCGAACAGCAGGGAGATCCCGGCCTGGTTGAGGACGTACTCGACCTCGTGGGTGCGGTAGGCCGGGTTGATGTTCACCATGATCGCGCCGATGCGGGCGGTGGCGTACTGGACCAGCACCCACTCCGGGCAGTTGACCGCCCAGATGCCCACCCGGTCGCCCTTGACGACTCCGCTCGCGACCAGCGCCTGTGCCAACTCCTCGACGGCCGCGCCGAATTCGGCGTACGTCCAGCGCCGCCCCGACGGCACGTCGACCAGGGCCTCGCGGTCCGGCCAGGCGGCCACGGCCCGGTCGAGGTTGGCACCGATGGTGTCCCCGAGCAGGGCGGTGGAACCGGTTCCGTGGGTGTACGACAGCGATGCGGTCACCGGAAGTCCTCCTCGCGGTACTCGTGCTCCGAGCCCTGGGCGGTCGCCTCGCGCAGCTCGATCCGGCGGATCTTGCCGGAGACGGTCTTGGGCAGCGCGCCGAACTCCAGCCGGCGGATGCGTTTGTAGGGGGCGAGCACCTGGCGGGAGTGCTCGAAGACGACCTTCGCGGTGTCCGGTCCGGGCTCCCAGCCTTCGGCGAGCACGACGTAGGCCTTCGGCACCGCGAGCCGCAGCTCGTCCGGCGCGGGCACCACGGCGGCCTCGGCCACCGCCTCGTGCTCCAGCAGCGCGCTCTCCAGCTCGAACGGGCTGATCTTGTAGTCGGACGCCTTGAAGACGTCGTCCGCGCGGCCGACGTAGGTCAGATAGCCGTCCTCGTCGCGGGAGGCGATGTCCCCGGTGCGGTAGTAGCCGCCCGCCATGGCCTCCGCCGTGCGGTCCGGGTCGCCGTGGTAGCCGGTCATCAGGCCGACCGGGCGCTCGGAGAGGTCGAGGGCGATCTCGCCCTCGGTGGCGCCGGGCGCGCCGGAGACCGGGTCGAGGAGCTCGACACGGTAGCCGGGGCTCGGGCGGCCCATGGAACCGGTCTTCAGCGGCTGGCCGGGGCTGTTGGAGACCTGCACCGCGGTCTCGGTCTGCCCGAAGCCGTCCCGGATGGTCACGCCCCAGGCCCGCCGGACCTGTTCGATGACCTCGGGGTTGAGCGGCTCTCCGGCGGCCACCACCTCTCGGGGCGGGGTGGCGAGGAGGCTCAGGTCGGACTGGATGAGCATGCGCCACACGGTCGGCGGGGCGCAGAAGGTGGTGACTTTGGCCCGGTCCATCTCGGCCATCAGGCGGGCCGCGTCGAACCGTGTGTAGTTGAAGAGGAAGACGGTCGCCTCGGCGTTCCACGGCGCGAAGAGATTGGACCAGGCGTGCTTGGCCCAGCCCGGCGAGGAGATGTTCAGGTGCACATCACCGGGTTTCAGGCCGATCCAGTACATGGTGGCCAGATGCCCGATGGGGTACGAGGTGTGGGTGTGCTCGACCAGCTTGGGGCGGGCGGTCGTGCCGGATGTGAAGTAGAGCATCAGCGGGTCGTCGGCCAGGGTGGGGCCGTCGGGCACGAACTCGGCGGGGGCGGTGTACGCGTCCTCGTACGGCTCCCAGCCGTCCTGCGGCGGGCCGCCGACCGTGATCCGGGTGTAGCCGCCGGGCACCTCGGCGAACTTCGCGGCGTCCTCGGCCCGTACGATCACGTGCTTCACCCGGCCCCGGTCCACGCGGTCGCGCAGATCGGCCGGACCGAGCAGCGGGGTGGCGGGGATGACCACCGCGCGCAGCTTCATCGCGGCCAGGGCGGTCTCCCACAGCTCGGCCTGGTTGCCGAGCATGACCAGGATCCGGTCCTCGGCGGCGACGCCCCGTGCCCGCAGATGGTTCGCGACCCGGTTGGACCGCTCGGACATCTCGGCGAAGGACAGCCGCGTCTCGCCGCCGTCCTCCTCGACGATGTGCAGCGCGGTCCGGTCGTTGCCGGCGGCGATCACGTCGAACCAGTCCAGCGCCCAGTTGAGCTGCGCGGGCCGCGGCCAGGCGAAGCCGTCGTAGGCGGCGGCATAGTCCTCTCGGTGGGCCAGCAGAAAGTCCCGGGCCTTTCGGAACGACTCGGTCGCCGTCGTCATCACACACTCCTCGCGTCACCGGCGCGCCCTGGGCCTGCGGCTCACTCCCGCTGTTCCGGACCATTGCCGGGCGGCTCTCTGGCATCGTCTAATCCGTGATGCAGGTCTCACTACCCCCGAACGGGGGTGTGGACGGCAGAAGGGGCGAACACGTGACGGCAGACGCGGCGGGAACGGTGGAGATAGGCGGCGCACTGGTCCGGCTGCGGCGTGCCACGGGGCTTCCCGTCGCCTTCGGCGGCCTGGTCGAGTCCGGCCGGCCGCAGATCCGGATCAGCGAGCTGAGCGGCACGACCACGGCCGCCCTGCGCTCGCTCGCGGTGACCTCCGGAAACGGGCTCGGCGGCAAGGCGGTGGCGCTGGCCCGGCCGTGCGCGGTCACGGACTACTCCAGCTCCCGGCAGATCAGCCACGAGTACGACGTCCCGGTGGCCGCGGAGGGCATCCGCTCGGTCGTCGCGGTGCCGGTGGTGGTACGGCGCCGGGTGCGCGGCGTGCTCTACGGCGCGCTGCGCTCGGCCCAGCCCCTCGGCGACCGGACGCTGGGCGCGGCCATGGCCGTCGCCCGGGACGTGGAGCAGGCGCTGGTGGTGCGGGACGAGGCCCGCGGGCTGCTGGCGGCGGCCCGGCCGGAGCCCGCCGGGGGCGACCAGGGTGCCGCCTGGGAGCAGGTGCGCGAGGCGCATGCGGCGCTGCGGGCCCTGGCCCCCCGGATCACCGATCCGGAGCTGCGGGCCGAACTGCTGGCGGCCTGCGGACTGCTGACGGCGCCGGCACGGGCCGGCGGCGTGGCCCTGGCGCCACGCGAGCTGGACGTGCTGTCCTGGGTGGCGGCGGGGGCGACCAACGCCGCCGTGGCCGAACGGCTGGGACTGCGTGCGGAGACGGTGAAGGGCTATCTGCGCTCGGCGATGCGGAAGCTGGGCGCGCACACCCGGGGGGAGGCGGTGACCGCGGCTCGCAGGGCGGGGCTGCTGCCATGACGGGGAGCAGTTGGGAAACCTTTCCATTCAAGCGGCGATGCCTTGAATTTCCTCATGCTTGACCGTTTGTTATTTCCCTCACCACAGCTTCCGGCCGAATTTCAAGGATCGTTGCCTAGAATTTGGTCAGGACACGACACACGAGGGGAGCGGTGACCGTGCGACGGGACTTCCAGGAGCCTGCCAGGTGCCGCCCCGACCTGGTCATCGGCCGCGAGGAGTTGTTCGCCGGCGCCCGTGACCAACTCGCCTCGGGCGGCAGTGTGCTGCTCCACGGTCCCGCGGGAATAGGGAAATCCACCGTCCTGCGGGAGTTGGCCGAGGAATACGGCGCCACCGCCCGCACCGTCCTGCGCTGCTCCGCCACCGAGTCCGAATCCCATCTTCCCTTCCTGGCCCTCGCCGACCTGTTCGGCCTGGTCCTTGACGACGTCTTCCCCCGGCTGCCCCTGGCCCAGCGCACCGCCCTGGAGTCGGCACTCACCGGCCGCGGCGAGTCCAGCCTCCAGCGCGACGGACTCGCCCTGCGCCTCGCGGTGCTCTCCGCGCTGCGCGCACTGGCCGCGCACGGCGGTGTCCTCGTCGTCGCCGACGACCTGCAGTGGCTGGACCCGGCCAGCGCCGAACTGCTCGGCTTCGCCGCCCGCCGGCTCGAGGGCACCCCGGTGCAGCTGCTGTGCGCGGTACGCACCGAGGGCCAGGAGAGCCAGGAGTACGACCGGCATCTGCGCGCCTGCCCGCCCGGCACCCTCGCGGTCCGGCTCGGCCCGCTGTCCCGCGCCCAGGTCGCCCAGCTCCTCGACCACCGCGGCCACGGCGGCCTGCCCCGCTCCACCGTCCGCGAGATCCACCGCACCAGCGGCGGCAATCCGCTGTTCGCCCTGGAACTCGGCCGCGCCCTCGCCGACAGCCCCACCCCGCCCAGGCCGGGCGAGCCGCTGCCGGTGCCGACCAGCCTGCGCGCCCTGGTGCTCAGCCGCCTGGACATGCTGTCGGTCGAGGCCCGCCGCACCCTGCTGGTGGCCAGCGCCGGCGCCCGCCCCACCCCGGCACTGCTGCACGCCGCCGGCCGGGAGAACGCCGAGGCCGAGTGCGCCCAGGCCGCCGAACTCGGGCTGCTGGCCACCGAGCCCGACGCCCCCGCCGTACGGTTCGCGCACCCCCTGATATCGGCCGCGCTGTACGCGGAGGCGCCCGCGCACGAGCGGCGTGCCGCGCACGCGGCCCTGTCCACGGCCGCCTCCGACCCGATCGAACGGGCCCGGCACCTGGCCCTGGCCACCACCGGCACCGACCCGGACGTGGCAGCCCGGCTCGCCGAGGCCGCCGCCCTCGCCCGGGACCGCGGCGCCCCCTCGGTCGCCGCCCACCTGGGACTGCTCGCCGCCCGGCACACCCCCGCCGACGGGGCGCCCGGCCCGGAGGAGCGCCGGCTGCAGGCCGCCGAGGACGCGATCACCGCGGGCGAGATCGACCTGGCCCGGGACATCGCCCGTGAGGTGCTGTCGCGGGCGAGTGTGCCCGCCGAACGGGTGCGGGCCTGGATCATCGTCATCGACACCGCCGGTCACACCATGGCCGAGGTCGACGCCGTCTTCCCGCAGGCCCTCGCCGACGCCGGCGACGACCCCCGGCTGCTGGCCCTGGTGCACTATCAGCTGGCCTGGCGGGCGCTGATCGTGGAGGGCGACTTCACCGAGGCCCGCGAGGCCGCCGCGCACGCCGCCGAGCTGGCCGCGCGCGGCAAGGACCGGCGCACCGAACTGCTCTCCCTCGCCTTCCAGGCCCAGACCGAGACCCTGATGGGCCATCCGGAGGCGCCCCGGACCATCAAACGCGCCCTGAAGGAGCCTCAGGACCCCAGGGTTGCCTGGCACCACAACGGGGCGGGCAGCGCCCGGTTCCGCTGGCTGGTGATGAGCGACCAGCTGACCGAGGCCCGGGCGACGGTCACCGCGCTGCTGCGCGAGGTCCGCCGGCGCGGCTCCGTGGAGAGCGAGGTGCACTTCCTGCGCGGCCTCGCCGAGACCGAGCTGCGCGTCGGGCACTGCGGGCGCGCCCTGGAGCTGGCCCGCGAGAGCCTGCGCCTCGCCCGGGACTCCGGGATCGGCGAGACCGCCTCGGCGATGCTCACCTCGCTCGCCGAGGCCTCCGGCGGCGACGTGGACCGGGCCCTCGCGCTCGCCCGGGAGGCGGTCGAGCACGCCGAGGAGGACGGCGACCAGATGTACCTCTCCCGGGCCCTGGGCGCGCTCGGGTACGCCCAGCTGGTGGCCGGGGACCCGGCGGGCACGGTCCGCTCGCTGCGCCGGGTGCGGACCCTGGAGCTGGGGCTCGGCATCACCGACCCGGCGCGCGGCCGCTGGCACGGCGATCTCGCCGAGGCGCTGGTCCGGATCGGTGAACCGGCCGAGGCGCAGGACGTCATCGACGTGAGCCGCGAGCACGCCCTGCGGCTCGGCCGGGAGAGCGTCCTCGCCGTCCTGGACCGCTCCGAGGCCCTGGTGCGGGCCGCCCGGGGCGAGCTGGAGGCGGCGATCGCCCAGCTGACGTCCGCTCAGGACCGGCTCGGCAAACTCGGCTATGGGCTGGAGGAGGCGCGCGCCGCGTTCGCCCTCGCCCGGCTGCGCGGCAGGGGCCCCGGCTCCGCGGCGTACGACGAGGCCACCCGGATGTTCCGCCGCTGCCGGGCACTGCCCTGGCTGCGCCAGGTGGACGAATCCCTCACCGCCCCCGAGCCGGAACCCGCGCGTCCCGTGCCGGGCGCCCTGGACGCGCTGGACGTGCTGGCCGCGATGGAGCGTCAGGTCGCCGCGCTGGTCATGGAGGGCGCCACCAACCGGGAGATCGCCGCCCGGCTGTTCATCAGCGTCAAGACGGTGGAGGCGACCCTGACCCGGGTCTACCGCAAGCTGGGGATCCGGTCGCGGGTGGACATCGTCCGATTGGCGGCGGCTCGCCGCGCGAAGTGAGAACGCGGCCGGTTAACTGAACCGGACCGAGGGTTTTCCCTCACCCAACCCCCTAGGGGGTTCCCTCATTGGGAGCCGAGGGTGCCGGGTCCTAGCGTAATGGGCGTGCCGCTCGCCCGGGCATACGGGGGTCGGTCCCGCGACCCCCGTGCAACCCCCCACACCCGTGCGATCCCCCACCGGTGCAACCCCACTCAGGAGACTCATGTTCGGGCCCAGACGCGCAAGACAGGCCGCCGCGACCCTCGTGGCCGGCGCCGCCGCCGCGGTGACCGCGCTGTTCGCCTCCCCCACGGCGAGCGCCGCACCCCAGCCCATCGTCGGCGGTACGACCACGACGACGACCGCGTACCCGTTCGTCATGCAGATCACCGACGCGTACGGCAGCCAGTTCTGCTCCGGCACCCTGGTGTCCGCCACGAAGGTGGTGACGGCCGCGCACTGCATGGTCGGCGCGTCGGCGAGCAACGTCCGTGTGGTCGGCGGCCGGACCTATCTCAACGGCACCGACGGCACGGTCGGCCGGGTCAGCAAGATCTGGGTCAACCCGGACTACATGGACGCCACCGACGGCCACGACGTGGCCGTACTGACCCTGTCGACGTCGATGCCGTACCAACCGGTGTCGTACGTCTCCTCCTCCCAGACGGGCGTGTACGCGGCCGGCACCACGGCCCGGATCCTCGGCTGGGGGACCACCTCGGAGAACGGCAGCTCCTCCAACCAGCTGCGGACCGCGACCGTCCCGGTCGTGTCCGACTCCAGCTGCCGTTCCTCCTACGGTTCGGACTTCGTCCAGTCCGACATGGTGTGCGCCGGATACTCCTCCGGCGGCGTAGACACCTGCCAGGGCGACAGCGGCGGTCCCCTGCTCATCGGGGGCGTCCTGGCAGGGATCACTTCCTGGGGCGAGGGGTGCGCGGAGGCGGGTCACCCGGGTGTGTACACCCGGCTGACCACCTTCTCGGACCTGGTGACCGCGCAGGTCAACTCGTGACCCGGAAGAAGGACACCTGAGCACCCCTCAGGTAGATGCCAGGGGGGCGCTGCGAGCCACCACGAGCGGCCCGCAGCGCCCCCCTCTCCACGTTCACCCCCGTGGAACGCGGTGACTACTTGTCGGCCGTGAGCTTCCCGGCCGCGCCCCAGCTGTCCGCCGGGACCTCGTGGATCCACACCTGGACGGTCTCCGCCGGGATCCGGTACGCGTCGACGAACGCGTCGGTGACCCGCTTGACCAGCTCCCGCTTGAGCTCGGCATCGCGCGGGCCCTGCTGGATGGTGACGATCGGCATGACTGGACTCCCTCGGTCGGTGTTCCCGTTCGGTGGGACCAGTCCATCGCGGCGGGCGCCCCCGACCAAGAAGCAGTCCACGACCGCAGCGATCAGCTCTCGTGATCACCACAGGCCAGGAGCAGTTTCTCGAGGTGCGGTGAGAGGGTGCCGACGGGTACCGCGAGACCGGTTTCCAGGGCCAGTCCGGGCGCTCGGAAGGGCACGTACGCCACCCGGGGCGTGGCCAGCACGCGCGCGTGGGAGGCGAAGACGACCGTCCACAGGGGGCGGGCGCCGATGGTGGCGAGGGTGTCGTGCAGGGTGCCGCCGGCCCGCCCGGGCACCGGCTCGAACCCGGCCGCGTGGCAGGCGCCGAGCACGAGATCGACCAGCGCGGGGTTGTTGCGGCGCGCGGTCAGAGCGAGGGGCACCCTAGCCAGGTCGGCGAGGTCGATCTCGGACTGCCGCGCGAGCGGATGCGTGGCCGGCAGGGCGGCGACCAGCGGATCGGGCCACAGGGGCAGCACGCGTACGCCGACCGGGGGTTCGGCCGAGCGTACGAACGCGGCGTCCAGCCGACCCGCCGCGACCCGGTTCAGGCGCTCCTCGGCCGGCAGGGAGAACAGCTCCACCGGCACGTCCGGTGCCCGCTCGGCGAACGCGGCCAGCACCCGGTCCAGATGCGCGCCGAGCCCGGTGCTGGTGCCGAGGCGCAGCCCGGCGGGCGTGACCACCGCGGCCCGCGCCTTCTCCGCCGCCGCGAGCACCGCCCGCGCCTCGGGCAACAGCCGCTCCCCCGCGCCGGTCAGCCGCACCCGGCGCGGCGACCGGTCGAACAGCTCCGCGCCCAGCTCCCGCTCCAGCCGCTGAATCTGCTGACTGACCGCCGACTGCACGATGTGCAGCCGCTCGGCGGCCCGCCCGAAGTGCAACTCCTCGGCGACGGCGACGAAATAGCTGAGCTGGCGGAGTTCCATGGGCCGACTTTAGAGGGGGCGCACGGGGGTGACCGCCGAGGGTCAGGTTTCCCGCTGCACGACCGTCCCGAAGCGGATGTCGTACGACGTTCGCGGATGCAGGACGCGCAGCATCCGCTCCCCCTCCGCGGTGATCTCGTCCCGCTGGGCCCTGGTCGGCTCGGTGAAGGGCTCGATGACCAGGGCGTCCGGGTCCAGCTTCCACAGGCCGGCCAGGAAACCGTCCACGAGGAGGGTGCGGTGGGCCTGATTCCCCTGCCAGTGGCGGCCCCGGTGCTCGGCGGGTACGACGCGGCCGCGGTCGGCGTGGGAGAGCAGGAGGTTGTCGAACTCGGGCAGAAAGCGGGGCGCGGCCGGGGTGTCCGGGTCGGGGCGCGGGGCGTCGGGGAGGTCGAAGAGCTCGGCTCCGTTCGGGTCCCGGAAGGTGAGCAGCCGGGGGCGGAGCCGTTCGAAGGCGTCCCTCAGGCGGGTGAGCCCGGCCCAGGTCTGCATGTCCTTGACCGAGGCCGGGCCGAAGGCGGCGAGATACCGCAGGACCACGGCGTCCGGCTGGGGGGCCGGCCCGGCCGGGCGGCCCAGCCAGTGTTCGGCGGTGGTGAGGGCCACCTGGCCGCTGCGGCCCCACAGTCCGCGCGGGGTGACCTGGACCAGCGGCAGCGTGCAGCGGGCGGCGACGGCGAGGGCCCGCGGGTCGGCGTCCGGCCACCGGGCGCTCAGCGCCTGCCGCAGCTGGGCCATGGTCCGCGGCTCGGCCTCGACCAGCTCGCGGGCGAGGCCGGCCAGGACGTCCAGGTCGACACCGGCCAGGCCGCCGCGGAACTGGCCAAGCTCGCGGTCCCGGGCCGGCTGGACGAGGGGCCGCAGGGTGAGGCAGTCCTCGGCGGTGTGGGTGTGGAGGGTGGAGCGCAGGGTGACGATCCGGGCGACCTCGCGGTCGGCCATGAGCGTGGACAGCTCCTGCGGTGCGAAGCCGTCGAGGCGGGCGGCGAGGGCGTAGTACGGCGGCTTGACGTTCTGCGCCTGGAGACCGAGCAGGTGCGCCACGGCGTCCCGGGCGGACAGCGACGGACGGCGCAGCAGCAGCTGGCGTTCCAGGGTGGCGCGGTTGAGGGCGCGGGCGTCCAGGAGAGGAGCTTTCGCCGCACTGTTCGTCCTACTGCCCGTGGTACTGCCGGTCCTGCTGCTCTTCGCACGGGTCTCCGCACTGCTCTTCGTCATGGCCGCACGCTAACCGGGATCGCGGACACCCTCTGTCCGTGGCTCTCACCCAACCCTGCCCCGCGGCGCGCGCCGCTCGCGGCAGCCCGCCGATATCCTGCTTCTCCTGTCCCCCTGGGTTCCTACGAGGCGGCCGATGTCCGAGCGAGAGAACGGCAGGAACGGCGGGAACGGCGGGAACGGGCGCAGGTCCGGCTGGCGCCGCGCCCTCACCCAGCCCCCGTCCCCCGGCGCCGAGACGCCCGCGCCCGCCCCCGCCGCGGCGGACGGCGCCGAGCCGGTGAGCGTCGTCCAGGCGGCGCTGTACCGCGACGGCGTCCGCGTCTCGGCCCCCGCCACGCTCGCCGAGACCTACCGCGAGCTGCGCGAACAGCCCTCGGGCATGGCCTGGATCGGCCTGGCCCGGCCCACCGGGGCCGATCTGCACTCGCTGGCCGCCGAGTTCGGCCTGCACCCGCTCGCGGTCGAGGACGCGATGGAGGCGCACCAGCGGCCCAAGCTGGAGCGGTACGGCGAGACACTGTTCGTCGTGCTGCGTGCCGCCCGCTATCTGGACGCGCCGGAGGAGGTCGACTTCGGCGAGCTGCATGTGTTCGTGGGCCCGGACTTCGTCATCACGGTCCGGCACGGCGCGGCGCCGGACCTGTCGGCGGTCCGCCGCCGGATGGAGGGCAGCCCGGATCTGCTCAAGCTCGGGCCGGAAGCGGTCCTGTACGCGATCCTCGACGCCGTCGTCGACGGCTACGCGCCGGTGGTCTCCGGCGTCCAGAACGACATCGACGAGATCGAGACCGAGGTGTTCCGCGGTGATCCCGAGGTCTCCCGGCGCATCTACGAACTCTCCCGCGAGATGGTGGAGTTCCAGCGCGCCACCCGCCCGCTGGTCGGCATGCTGCACGGGCTGATGGCCGGTTTCGCCAAGTACGAGACCGACGAGGAACTCCAGCGCTATCTGCGGGACGTCGCCGACCACGTCACCCACATCAGCGAACGCGTCGACGGCTTCCGCCAGGCCCTTTCCGAGATCCTGACGGTCAACGCCACTCTGGTCACCCAGCAGCAGAACGCGGAGATGCGGGCGCTGGCGGAGGCGGGCTTCGAGCAGAACGAGGAGGTCAAGAAGATCTCTTCTTGGGCGGCCATCCTCTTCGCCCCGACCCTCGTCGGCACGATCTACGGCATGAACTTCGACCACATGCCGGAGCTGCACTGGCTGTTCGGCTACCCGTTCGCGATCGGGCTGATGGGCGTGGTGTGTCTGACGCTGTACGTGGTCTTCAGGAAGCGCGACTGGCTGTAGCCGACGGTCGAGGAGCGGGGATGACCGAGGCGCTGGTGCTGGGCGCCGGTGGAGGTGGCGGATCACTTGAATGGCCGGGCTCCTCACGGGGCTGACGAAGGCCGGGCAGGACGTCAGCGGCGCCGGCCTTCCGTGGGGCGCCCCGACGAACTGCCCCTGCCGCGGGGCGGCCCCGCGAACACACCGTTCCTGCGAGGCCGACCGGCAGGCTGACCTGGCTCGGCGCCGGGCGGGGCACTCACCGTCCCGCCACGCCGACCCTGCTCGGCGCCGGGCGGCGCACCCACCCCACCGCGGACCCACCGGCACACCAACCCTGCCCTGCGCCGGCCCGCGAAAGCCGTACCCGCCGGGCCGACCCACAAGCCCACCCAGGCTCGGCACCGGGCCGCGCACTCACCCCACCGTGAGCCGACCGGCGAGCCGGACCTGCCGTGGGCCGGGCCGCGTATTCGCCGTTCCCGGCCGACCGGCCCTCGCGTGGGGTCGGCACGCGAAGCCGCGGTCTCGCCGGGCCGGTCATGGTGTGTGGTCGCAGACCGAGGGGAGCCAGGTCAGGCCCTGGGTGCGGGTGAGGGTGTCCAGGGAGGCCAGCAGGGTGTTCAGATGGCCGGGGTGGGCGAGGAACTCGATCGTGGCCTCGGCGAACGCGTCCCGTACCGAGGGCGGCATCGCGTCGGAGGCGTCGAAGCAGTGCACCGCCCGGTCGTCGAGGAGGATCGCGGCGAGGGAGCGGTGCCAGGCCGAGCCGGCGGCGGAGGGCGCCGGCTGCGCCTCGGGGCTGACCGAGAAACCGGATTCCCTGGCGTTCCAGGCGCGTTGGGCGCCCGCCGAGGCGAGGTGCCGGATCAGCGTCTTGGCCTGCGGGGTGTCGTGCAGCAGGGCGACCAGGTCCCCGGAGACCTCCCAGGCGTCGCTCGCCCGCGCACCGGGTATCCGCCGGGCCGAGGGCTCGTAACGGCCGTCCACGCGTTTCCAGGAGTCCTCGTTGCGGATGAAGGACGCCTGATGCTCCAGTGTGCAGCCGCGCGGGGTGGCAGTAACCGGTTTCGACGCGTCCTGGTACGGCGTCTTCAGCACGCGCCGGACCAGTTCGGGGTCCCCGCCGGCCCCCACCAGCCGCCCCCAGGTGGTCCAGGCCGACCGCACCTCCTTGGACGTCCAGGGCAGCTCGCCGCGCGCCCAGCGCTGATACGTGCCGGGGCCGTACTGCTGGAGCAGGATGTCCTCGATCCAGTCCGTGCCGGGCCAGCCGCTGGTCGCCCCGGAGCCCAGGCCGACGCACCACTGGCCGGGCTTGCCCGCCGCCTCGGCGCGCTGCCGCTCGCTCGTGCCGGCCGGGTACCAGACGACGGACTTCAGGTCGGCCTTGAGCGGGAACCAGTACACGTGCCCGTCCAGCGGCGTGGTCCAGGACGCGCCGAAGCCGGCCCGGGGCACGAGGTCGTCGAGGGGTTTCAGCTGTCCCCGCCCGGCGTAGTCGGCGAGTTCGCCCGGACCGGTCAGCACCACCACGTCCGGTGGCGTCCCGGCCTCCACGTCGGCGCCGAGCACCTGGCTCTCGGCGGAGCTGCCCTGGTAGTCCACGTGGATGTGGTACTTCCGCTCGAAGGGTTCGATCACCGACTCCCGGAAGTTCCGCTCGTCGGTGCCGGTCCAGTTGGCGAGCAGTGTGACGGTCGGCTCCTGGCCGAGGGCGCGCACGGCGAACACGACGGCCGCCGCCAGCAGGACCAGACAGCTCGCCAGCACGGTCAGGGTGCGGATGCGGCGGGCACGGGACGCGGTGGCCGTCGCGGCGCCGCCCTGCGGGGCGCTCACCGGGGCCTGAACCGGTAGTCGTCGATGTGCCGCCGCAGCCCCGTCTCGGCGAGGGCCATGAGCAGGATGCCTCCTATCAGGATCCACACCGCGGCCGAAGCCCGGAAACCGGTGTGCGCCAGGTACGACGCGGTGTGCCGGCCGGCGTCCGTGATGAGCCGCCCGGTCAGCGGGCGGTCGAGCAGCTCGCGGGTGTGCGCCATCCCCTGGTGCGTCCACACCGTGAACAGCAGCGTGGCGACGAGCCCGCCGGCCAGCAGGGCGCCGGCCGCGAGGAGGCCGCGGTTGTACCGGCGCCGGAAGCGCCGGCGCAGGAACAGCTGGGTCTCCAGCAGGGCCGCGCCGAGGGAGAGGGCCAGCAGCAGGGTCGTACCCCAGCCGAGCCACAGCAGCGGGCCGAACGAGGTCTGCCGGTGCACCGCGGCGCGCTGCTGCCGTTGCAGTGCGGTCAGCCGGGCCTGGATCCCGGAGCCCTCGTCGGTCAGGATGCTGGTGGCGTAGCTGAGGTAGGCCTCGCGCAACACGCTGTCGGCGGGCTGGAGTTGGGCCTGCTGGACCTTGACGGCGTACACCGTGATCAGTCCGGCGACCGTCTGCAGGGCCTGCCGGCCCGCCGGCCCCCCGACGTCGTCCCCGGCGGCGGCCGCGAGGCTCTGCGCGGCGACCGAGATCTGCTTCTGGAAGTCGCTGGTCGGTGCCGCCGCGCCGGCGTCCTGCTGGGCCTGGCCGAGCGCGTACAGCGCGGTGTCGATGGACAGCACGGCCGGAGCGCTGGAGGTGCGCAGCGGGTTCGCGTCACCGTGCACGCCCTCGTAGGACAGGAACAGCGACAGCGTCAGCAGCGCGGACAGGGCCAGCAGCAGGCGGTGGCGTACGGCGAGATCGTGGGCGGTCGTACTGCCGCCGCCCACCGGACGCCGAGCGGGAGGGAGCAGCCGGTGGCGGAGTCGGGCCGGTCTTCCGGCGGGGGCGCGCCGGTCGGCCGGAGCGCGTCGGCCGTCGGGGGTGGCAAGGGACGGACCGACGGGCGGGCCGGCGTCGTGACCCGGTTCGCCGCCGGGCGGCGTCGCGCCCCGGCCGGGGGTCATGAGGCCGGCTCCCCCAGCCGGCGGCCGCAGTCGCCCCCGCAGTAGACGGAGTCGGCGGGGCCGAGCCACTTGCAGTACGGGCACTCGACCAGGGCGTCGGCGTCGGGGGGCGTGGCGGTGCCGGGTGGGGGCGTGGCCGGCGGGCCGGGGCTGGGGGGCTGCGGCGGGGTCGTCAGGGCGCTGGAGAGGATCAGGTGCTGCCAGTCGACGTCCTTCAGGCCGGCCCGGACCCGGCCGGTGCCCGGTTCCTCGATCCGCCGCAGTGCGCCGAGGAACTGGGCGTCGCCCAGCTCACCGGCGAGGGCCAGGGCGCGCGCCAGATGCCGGTCCGCCTCGGCCCGGCCGCCGGTGCCGCGCAGCCAGGCCCGGTAGGCGCCCGCGACGGCGGCGCTCGCCTGCTGGTACAGCTCGTGCCGGCGGACTCCGGGATGCTGCCGGGAGGCGTCGAGCGGGTTGTCGGTCCAGCAGACCAGGACGGGCCGCGGCGCGGGCAGCCGTACCGGGCGCCCGAAGTGCGGTACGGCGACCTCCACGGCGGCCAGCTGAAGGTCCTCGCCGGTCTCGCGGCCGGCCGGGTCGGCGGTCAGGACGACCTGATAGTGCCGTGTCTCGTCGCCCCAGGCGCGGGTGACGTACTCGGCGGCGCGGCCACCGGAGCCGGCCGGGACGGCGGCCAGTTCCTGCTCGCCGGGCACCACCTGCTTGACCAGGCGGATCACCGTGCCGGGGGTGGGGGTGATCCTGATGCGCAGTTCGGGGATCGCGGTGCCGAGCAGTCCGGTCACCAACTCCTTGTAGGCGGCCGGCAGTTCGGACTCCTCGCGGACCGCTCCGGCGCGGCCGTGCAGCCGCCGGGCGATGCGCAGCAGCAGCTCGGCGTCCCAGTCGTCGCCGATTCCCCAGGCGTCGCAGACGAACCGGCCCTCGCAGGCGTCCAGGGCGGTGTCCAGCGACATCGCGGCCCGGTGGTCGTGCTCGTTGCGCCCGTCGGTGAGGAGCAGGACGTGCTTGACGGGGGCGGGCTGCTTCTTCAGCAGCCGCCGGGCGAGGTCGAGCCAGGTGCCGAGGGCGGTGCCGCCGTCCGCGTCCAGGATCCGTACGGCCCGCTCGGCGGCCTCCCGTTCGGCGGGGCCGGCGACGGCCATCGGGGCGCGGCCGGGGCCGGGATGGACCACGGTGGCGTCGAACCGCCCGGAGAGCACGGCGAACGCGGTGCCGTCGGGCAGCAGCCGGACCGCCGCGGCGGTGGCGTCCTTCGCCGCGTGCAGTTTGGCGGCGGGGTGGAGCATGGAGCGGGAGGTGTCGACGATCAGCACCTCGGCGAGCGCGGGGCCCGCCCCGTGCGCGGGGGCGGGGCCGGATCCCGGGCCGCCGGGGCCGCCGCGGCTGCGGACGCCGATCTCCAGGATGGCGTGCATCTCCCGGTCGGCGGACTGCCCGGGCCCGGACCCGGCGGGCAGTTCCTTCTGCTGACCGACCGCGAGTGTCACCTCGATCTCCTCGGCGATCTCCGCTGCCTCGGTCATCGTGTGTCCCCCAGGTGGTCACGGGCGTGCTCGGGCGTGCTCGGTGTCAGAAGGTGGTGACCGGCCGGACCGCGTGGGCCAGGTCGAGCAGCCGGCCGTGCTCGTCGGCGGTGCGGGCCTGCGCGGCCAGCAGGCGGAAGGAGTGCTCCAGCAGGCGGCGCAGGCCGTCCTCGTCGCCGGGTCCGAGGAGGTCGCCGGCGGGGAACTCCGGCCCCCAGCCCTGTTCCGGCCGGCAGCGCAGGGCGTTCTCGCGGACCTCCGCGACCAGCCGGGCCCGGGACTCGCCGTCGGCGGCGCCGCCGTCCAGGCGCAGCTCGGGCAGCCGCCGGGCGGCGTCGCGCAGGTCGGCGGGTGTGGGCGGGCCGCCGCGCAGGATGCCGGCGCGGACGCGGACGGCCGCGATCCGGGCGGCGTCGTGGTGCCGGGAGGTGGCGGGCACATCGTCGAGGACGCGGACGGCGGCGTCCCGGTCACCGCCGGCCAGATGGCCGCGGGCCAGCCCGAAGGCGGCGGCGGTGTGGGCGAAGTCCCGTTTCCAGACGGCCTCGTAGAACCGCATGGCCCGCGGGATGCGCTGCGGTCCTGCGGTCCCGGCCTCGTGTTCCGCGCAGTAGGCGAGGGCGAGCTTGGGCACGTACTCGCCGGGCAGCGCCCGGTAGACGGCGTCGAAGCGGCCGCCGGCCCGGCGTACCTCCCCTCTGCTGAGGTGGAGGACGCCGCGGTGCCAGGCGATGCGCCAGTCGTGTGCAGCGGCGTGTTCGCCGAGCTGGGTCTCGGCCTCGGCGAGCCAGCTCTCGGCCTGGTCCCGCTCGCCTCGTCTGAGATGGGCGCGGCACAGCCACAGCGCGGTCTCCGGGGTGCCGAGGCGGGACTCGCGGGGCCACTGCCGGGCGACCCGGTCGGGGGCGTCGGGCGGAAAGGTGTCCAGCAGCAGGGCGGCGCCGTCGTCGGGGTCGGGGACCGGCTCCGGCAGGGCGCCGGCGACCTCGGCGGCGGAGGGCGGGGAGACGTCGAGGCCGGGCGGCTGCCCGCCGGAGTGGGCGGTGAAGTGGTGCAGGGCCGGGATCGCGCCGAGCCCGGCGTCGAGGCTGGCGCCGGTGGCGCGGAACCGGGTGGAGCTCTCCGGCAACTGCTCGCCGAACTGGAGGGAGCGGAACTCCCGGAGGACTTCCCAGAGTTGCCGGGACATCTCGGCTGCCGAGCGGAACCTGGCCCCCGGCTCCGGGTGGGTGGCGCGGTCGATCAGCCGGCGGAAGGAGTCCGGGGCGAGGCCGCGGGCCGGCTCGGTACCGTGGCAGAGCGCTTGGAGGGTCATGCCGACGGTGTAGAGGTCGCTGTCGACGTGCCAGCCGCGCCGGCCGATCTCCTCCTGGGGCGGGGCGAACGGCGCCGTGCAGACGTAGGCGGAGGTGCGGTCGCCGATCGCGCGGACCGCGCCGAGGTCGATGACCTTGATCGCCCGGCCGAAGTGGATGACGTTGGCGGGCTTCATGTCGCAGTAGAGCAGCCCGCGTTCGTGCATGTACTGCAGGGCGCCGAGGATCTTGCAGCCGTAGGTGAGGACGTGGTCCAGGCGGGGGCGGCCGTGGAAGATCCGTTCGACGTCGTCGGCGGCGAACAACTGCTGCAGGGAGCGGCCGCCGATGTAGTCCATGACCAGGTATCCGGTGGGCGGACGGCCCGGGACGTGGTGGTCGGCGTAGGTGATGAGCCGGACGATGTCGGGGTGGTGCAGGTCGGTCAGCGATCGGCGCTCCTCGACGGCGGTGCGGCGGGCGAGCGCGTCGTGGGCGTCGATCTGACCCTTGAGGACGACCCGGTGGCCGTCGGCGCGGGTGTCCTCCGCGAGATGGATCCAGCCGAGCCCGCCGCCGCCGAGGCAGCCGAGGACGCGGTAGTGGTCGGCGACCAGGTCACCCTCGCCCAGCTGGGGCAGCAGGGAGTAGGGCGTGCCGCAGCGGGGGCAGTGGCCGGTGGCGGGGGCGGGCCGGCCGCCGTAGCCGACGCCGATGGTCATGGTGCAGCCGTTCGCACCGCAGCGGCGGCCGCCGGTGGGTGGGCGGGGGTCGGTCACGAGCACGTCGTCGGGGGCGGGCACCTCGGGCAGTACGACCAGTCCGTGCTGGTCGAGGTCCCCGACCCCGGCGACGGCGTGCACGGCCGGCGGGCCGGGGCTCTCCTCGGCCGGGGTGCCCGGGGGCGGGGTCCGCGGTTCGGTGCGCGCTCCGGCCGGTGCCGGTGGCTCCGGGTCTGGCGCGGGATTCGGTTCGGCGTGGCGGCGGCCGCAGGTGTCGCAGTAGCCGGTGCCCATGATGTGGCCCGAGCAGCCGGGCCGGAGGCACGAGGTCACGGTGCGCTCTCCTTCCGGGGTGCGCCGGGGGCGGCGGGCCGCGTCGGCGCGGCCGGGGCGGACGGAGCGGAGGCCGAGCAGAAACCGACGAAGCGCTCGACGGCGGTCTCGGCCCGCTCGATGTCGCAGGGGGTGTGCCGCAGCAGGGACAGGGCGTGCTCGTAGAGCCGGTAGGCCTCCATGACCCGGTCGCCGTGCGCGGCGGCCCGTCTGCGGCACAGCGGCCACTCGGCACTGACCCGGCCGAGCAGTTCCTCGCGGCGGCGCAGCCGGGCGTCGAGGACGCCGATGGCCTGTTCCAGGCGCTGTCTGCGGCGGTCGGCGGCGTCCTCGAAGGTGAACAGCAGGCCGGCGCGGCCGGGGTCGCGCTCCCGCTCGGGGGTGTGGGCGACCCAGGCGCGCAGCATCCGGGTCCGCCGTACTCCGGCCTCGGCCCGCTCCACCAGCTGCCGGGTGCCGGGGCCGGGCAGCACCCGGTCCCGGAGCCGGTCCAGGCCCGGCCCCAACTCGTCCACGATCCGGTCGAGTTCGGCGTGCAGCCGACTCCAGCGGTCGCGCAGCGGGCGGTGTACGAGGGACTCGGCGGCCTGCTCCGCACGCTCGCCCCGGCGGCGGAAGACCAGCAGCAGCCGGGCATCCTGCCGGGCGAGCCGGTCCAGCAGGCCGAGCAGGGCCTCGGGTTCGGCGGCCTGGTCGACGCCGACCAGGACGGCGGCGAGCGGGACGCGCAGGGCGCCGAGCCGTTCGGGCCGGATGTCGTCGCGGATGCCCAGCCGGGCGGCGATGCGCTCCATGACCTGACTGGCCGTCAGTCCCTTGACGTCCAGGGCGAGATCGTGCGCGCCGGCCGGGGGCACGGTCTCGGGCGGGTCATGGCTGAAGACGCTGGTGTTGCGCTCGGTGCGCAGTTCCCGGTCGGCGAGGGTGACGGCCCGGTTCAGGGTCCAGGCGCGGTCGCTGCGGGCGGGGGCGACGGTGACGAGGACCGGCCAGCCCTCGCCGCGGAACCAGGAGGCGAGCTCGGTCGCGAACGGCACGTCCAGCGCGCCGGCGGCCTCCGCGGCTCCGGTGCGCAGCCGGGGGTCGACCGCCTCGGCGCCGTCGGTCCAGGCGGCGACCTGCGGCAGATGCCGGAGGATGGTCTCGGTGGGACTCATATAGCTGAAGGCCCACCCCGGCCCCTCGTCCACGCTGAGGACGATCCCGATGACCTGGTCGGTGGCATGGTCGACCACTCCCCCGCCGCTGAAGCCGGGTGCGGCCAGCTCGCCCGGGGCCAGCGGGCGCAGCTGCACCTGGCTGTCCCGGCCGCGGGCGGCGACCAGGGTGGCGCCGTGCCAGCGGCCGCCGTCGTCGCCCGCCGGGAAGCCGTACATGCTCACCGGTCCGTGCGGTGAGGCGAGCCGGTAGAGCCGGGTGGTGTGGGCCGCCGGCAGCGGTGCGGCCAGCCGCAGCAGGGCGAGATCACCGCTGCGGTCACCGAAGGCGTCCTCCTGCTCCGGCACGTACTCGTCCTCGCGGACCGTGGCGGGTACGGCGTCCAGGCCGGGTACGCCGATCAGGCGGACGGTGTAGTGGCGGCCGGGCCCGGCGACATGCCCCGCGGTGAGCACCCGGTCCGGGGCGAGCAGCACCCCGGCACCGAGGACCTGCCCGTCCGGCGCCTCGATGCGCGCGATCCAGGACGGCGTCCGTAACCGCGACTTGACGGCTCGCTCCCCCGTGCGCGTCATGGCCCCGAGGTTACTCCGAGTGCCGGTCCGGTACTACTGGTGTGCACGGTGGTGTTACGGAGGGGCGGTGAACGAGCGCCCCGAGAGGGCGCGGGGCTGTATCGATGTGCGGCTCCGCCGCGTGGGCGCGAGCAACCACGACGAACCCACACCCGGCAACGGCGAAACACCCCGACGGCGCCCCCTCACCGCCCCAGTGCGGACAGCACCTCCGTGTCCGTCAACTGCTCGAAGTCCTCGTACCACTGCCCCACGGCGGTGAACCCGGCCGGCCGGTGCGGGCACACGATCGTGTCGGCCTCGGAGGCGAGTTGGTCCACGGAGTCCGGCGCGCCGACGGGCACGGCCAGCACCAGGTGCGCGGGCCCGCGCCGCCGTACGTGCCGCAGGGCCGCGCGGGCCGTGGCGCCGGTGGCCAGGCCGTCGTCGACGACGATCACCGTGCGCCCGGCAGGGTCCGGCGCCGGACGGTCGCCGCGGTACCGCTGCTCGCGGCGACGCAGTTCCCGCCGCTCGCGCTCCACCACCGGGGCCATGGACTCCTCGGTCAGGCCGAGCCGGTCCAGGGTGCCGGCGTTGAAGAGGGGCGGGTCGTCCCCGACGAGCGCGCCGACGGCGAACTCCTGGTGGTGCGGGGCGCCGATCTTGCGCACGATGAGCACATCGAGCTGGGCGCCCAGGGCGCGGGCGACGGGCTCGGCGACGGCGATGCCGCCGCGGGGCAGGGCGAGGACGAGCGGATCGACGAGGGCGCCCTGTTCACGCAGGTCGCTCAGCAGTCCGGCGAGTTCCCGTCCGGCTTCGGCACGGTCCCGGAAGCGCATGGTCCGTCCTCCTCCGCGGTGCCTCTCCTTCCATGGTGCTCCCGGTCGGGCGTTGTGGAGATATTCGAACTCGTGCTCTATGTACACGGAAAGTAGCGGGGTCCTTCATTGCCTACGATCGTGCCGTGCCCACCTTCTCCTTCGAACGTACGGCCCCGCTCGCCCTGGACGAGGCCTGGCGCCGGCTCACGCAGTGGCCCCGCCACGCCGACGTGGTCCCGCTCACCCGGATCACGCTGCTCACGCCCCCACCGACCCGTGTGGGCACGCGTTTCGTGGCCCGGTCGGGCATCGGCCCGCTCGCCTTCGACGACCTGATGGAGGTCACCCTCTGGTGCCCGCCGGCCGACGGCGAAGCCGGGCTGTGCCGCCTGGAGAAACGCGGCCGGGTGATCCTCGGCTGGGCGGAGATCGAGGTGCGGCCGGGGCCGGGCGGCCGTAGCCGGGTCGTGTGGCGCGAGGAGGTGCGCCTGCGCTTCCTGCCCTCGGCCCTGGACGGCCTGGTGGAGCGCACGGCCCGTACGGTGTTCGGGCGGGCCGTGAACCGGTTGCTGCGGCGGGAGTGAGCGCCGAGGGGACGCGAGGAACGGCGCGACCGGCCACGGCGGCGCCGCGGACGCCGGACGGCCCGGCACGGCACCCCGGGGAGCGCTCAGTCCTTGCGCCCCGTCACCGCCACCGTCACACCGAGCCCGACCATGGTCAGTCCGCCGATCCCGCCGACGGCGGCGAGCCGCCGGGGCGAGCGGGCGAACCAGTCGCGGGCGGCGGAGGCCACCAGTCCCCACAGGCTGTCGGAGGCCACCGCGATAGCGTTGAAGACCAGGCCGAGCACCAGCATCTGCACCGGCACATGGCCCTGCTCGGGGTCCACGAACTGGGGCAGCACGGCGGCGAAGAACACCGCCGTCTTGGGATTGGCCACGCCGACCGCGAACCCCTCCCAGAGGGTGCGCAGGCTGCCGTGGGCCGGTCCGGACTCCGTGAACGCGGCCCGCAGGGAGCCCCGCTGCCGCCATGCCTTGATCCCGAGGTGCACGAGGTAGGCGGCGCCGGCGAGCTTCAGGGCGGTGAAGACGAGCACCGAGCGCTCCACGATCGAGCCGATGCCGAGCGCCACGGCCGCCACGAGCACGTACGCACCGAGGGTGTTGCCGAGGACCGTGGTCAGCGCGGCGCGCCGCCCGTGCGCCAGCGCCCGCCCGACGACGAAGAGCACGCTCGGGCCGGGGATCACGATCAGCAGGAAGGACAGGGCGGCGAACGCAGCCAGCCGGTCGGTGGACACCATGCCCTCATGCAATACGGCGGCCTCGGCGCCCGGCAAACCGTTTTCCCGACGCGGTCTCCCCGGGCGGCGTGGAGGACGGCCGAAGCGGCCTCAGGCCACCGAGCCGATGCGGCCGACAGGTGCCGGGGTCGTGTCATGGTGGATCGGCGTGTGCGCACCGGTCAGCGACACGCCCGAGCCGCCCCGCCGGCCGGCGACGATCTCCGCGCCGATGGACAGGGCCGTCTCCTCCGGCGTACGGGCGCCGAGGTCGAGGCCGATCGGCGAGCGCAGCCGGGCCAGTTCCAGCTCGGTGACGCCGACCTCGCGCAGCCGCTCGTTGCGGTCGAGGTGGGTGCGGCGGGAGCCCATCGCGCCGACGTAGGCGACCGGCAGCCGCAGGGCCAGCTTGAGCAGCGGCACGTCGAACTTGGCGTCGTGGGTGAGGACGCAGAGGACCGTACGGCCGTCGGTCTCGGTGCGCTCCAGGTACTCGTGGGGCCACTCGACCACGATCTCGTCCGCCTCCGGGAAGCGGGCCTTCGTGGCGAACACCGGGCGGGCGTCGCACACGGTGACGTGGTAGCCGAGGAACTTGCCGACGCGGACCAGTGCGGAGGCGAAGTCGATCGCGCCGAAGACGATCATGCGGGGAGCGGGGACGGAGGACTCGACCAGGACGGTGAGCGGGGCGCCGCAGCGCGAGCCCTGTTCGCCGATCTCCAGGGTGCCGGTGCGGCCGGCGTCCAGGAAGGCGCCGGCCTCGGCGGCGACCGTGCGGTCCAGTTCGGGATGGGCGCCGAAACCGCCGTCGTAGGGGCCGTCGGGCCGGACGAGGAGGGCCCGGCCCCGCAGCTCTGCCGGTCCCTCCACCATCCGCGCGACCGCCGCCGCCTCCCCGCGGGCGGCGGCGGCCAGCGCGGCGGCGAGCACCGGCCGGGCGGGACCGTCCGCCCGGACCGGCGTGACGAGGATGTCGATGACGCCGCCACAGGTCAGGCCGACGGCGAAGGCGTCCTCGTCGCTGTAGCCGAAGCGTTCGAGCACGGTCTCGCCGTCCTCCAGCGCCTGTCGGCACAGCTCGTACACGGCGCCCTCCACGCACCCGCCGGAGACCGAGCCGATGGCCGTGCCCTCGGCGTCCACCGCGAGCGCGGCGCCGGGCTGGCGCGGGGCGCTGCCGCCGACGGCCACCACGGTGGCGACGGCGAAGTCACGGCCCTGCTCGACCCACCGGTTCAGCTCTTCGGCGATGTCCAGCATCTGTCGGTCTCCTAACGGGGTTGCGTGGAAGGGACGTTCAACCGGCTAGTGCACGCCCAGCAGGGACCGGAGCGGATGCAGGGAGAAGTAGACGAGGAAGAGCACCGTCAGACCCCACATGAAGGGACCGATCTCCCGCCACTTGCCCTGGGCGAGCTTGATGACCACGTAGGAGATCACACCGGCGGCGACACCGGGCGTGATCGAGTACGTGAACGGCATGATCACGACGGTGAGGAAGACCGGGATCGCGACGGAGCGGTCGCCCCAGTCCACGTGCCGGGCGTTCATCATCATCATCGCGCCGATGGTGACGAGGGCGGCCGAGGCCACCTCGCGCGGCACGATCGCCGTGATCGGTGTGAAGAAGAGGCACAGGGCGAAGAACCCACCGGTGACGACCGAGGCCAGTCCGGTGCGGGCGCCCTCGCCGACGCCGGTCGCGGACTCGATGAACACGGTCTGGCCGGAGCCGCCCACCACGCCGCCGATGGCGCCGCCGGCACCGTCGATGAACAGCGCCTTGGACAGGCCCGGCATCCGCCCCTGGGAGTCGGCGAGTCCGGCCTCCGTGCCGATGCCGATGATGGTGGCCATCGCGTCGAAGAAGCCGGCGAGCACCAGCGTGAAGACGATGAAGGTCACCGTCATGTAGCCGACGTCGCCCAGGCCGCTGAAGGACACCTTGCCGATGAGCGAGAAGTCCGGCATCGACACGGCGCTGCCGTGCAGCGCGGGGCCCTCGCCGTTGGCCCAGCCCTTGTCGCCGACGAGGCCGGCCGCGTTGACGACCACCGCGAGAACGGTGCCGGTGACGATGCCGATGAGGATGGCGCCCGGAATGTTCCGGGACTGCAGCGCGAAGATCAGCAGGAGGGTGACCGCGAAGAGCAGGACGGGCCAGCCGGAGAGTTCGCCCGCGTCGCCGAGGGTGACCGGGGTCGCCGTGCCGGCGTGCACGAAGCCGGCCTTGACCAGGCCGATGAACGCGATGAACAGACCGATGCCGATGGTGATGCCGTGCTTGAGCGGCAGCGGGATCGCATTCATGATCATCTCACGGAGTCCCGTGACCACCAACAGCATGATCACGACGCCGTACGCGACGCACATGCCCAGCCCCTGAGCCCATGTCAGGGTCTTGGTCCCCAGGACCAGTCCGGCCAGCACTCCGGAGACGGAGAGTCCGGCGGCCATGGCGAGCGGCACCTTGCCGATCCAGCCCATGAGGAGGGTGGTGCCCGCCGCGCCGAGCGCGGTGGCCGTGATGAGGGCCTTCTGGCCCAGGGAGTCGCCCGACTTGTCCGCGCCGCTGAGGATCACGGGGTTGAGGAGAAGGATGTACGCCATCGCCATGAAGGTGGTGACGCCACCGCGGACCTCGGTCGCGACGGTGGATCCTCTTTCGGATATGTGGAAGTACCGGTCGAGCCACGACCTGCCGGCCGGCGGGCGCGAACCCGCGCCCGCGTCTTCGGCGGTGGTCGTGGGCTCCACTGACTGCTGGGTCATGGTGCCATCTCCCAAGGTTCACAGGGGCACCCGTGCAACCGCCCTGACGGTCACGGGATTTGGGGAATGGACGACCCGGGGGACGGCCCGAGACGAACGAATTTCCTGGTACTTCAAGGACCGCGAGCGGTGCGGAACTCAAAGGGGGTTCCTCCGGGCGGCGCGCCGGAGTGTGTGACGTTCCCTGCGCCGCCCGGAGAGCTGTGGGGTGTTACGCGGTTCCCGTGAGGTGCTCGGGCCGCACCGGCGTGCGGTTGAGCTCCAGCCCGGTCGCGTTCCGGATCGCCGCGAGGACGGCCGGGGTGGACGACAGGGTCGGGGCCTCGCCGATGCCGCGCAGCCCGTACGGGGCGTGCTCGTCGGCGAGTTCGAGCACGTCGACCGGGATGGTCGGCGTGTCGAGGATCGTGGGGATCAGATAGTCCGTGAAGGAGGGGTTCCGGACCTTCGCGGTCTTCGGGTCGACGATGATCTCCTCCATCACCGCCACGCCCAGGCCCTGGGTCGTACCGCCCTGGATCTGGCCGATGACGGAGAGCGGGTTGAGCGCCTTGCCGACGTCCTGGGCGCAGGCCAGCTCGATGACCTTGACCAGGCCGAGCTCGGTGTCGACCTCGACGACCGCGCGGTGCGCGGCGAAGGAGTACTGGACGTGGCCGTTGCCCTGGCCGGTGCGCAGGTCGAAGGCCTCGGTCGGCCGGTGCCGCCACTCCTCCTCGATCTCCACGACCTCGTCCTCCAGCACGTCGACCAGATCGCCGAGGATCTCGCCGCCGTCGGTGACGACCTTGCCGCCCTCCAGCAGGAGTTCGGCGGTGGCCCAGGCCGGGTGGTAGGTGCCGAACTTGCGCCGGCCGATCTCCAGGACCTTCTCGCGAACCAGCTCGCAGGCGTTCTTCACGGCGCCGCCGGTGACGTACGTCTGCCGGGAAGCCGAGGTCGAACCCGCCGAGCCCACCTGAGTGTCGGCCGGGTGGATGGTCACCTGGGTGACGCCGAGCTCGGTGCGGGCGATCTGCGCGTGGACGGTGACACCGCCCTGGCCGACCTCCGCCATCGCGGTGTGCACGGTGGCGACGGGCTCGCCGCCCACGACCTCCATGCGCACCTTGGCCGTGGAGTAGTCGTCGAAGCCCTCGGAGAAGCCGACGTTCTTGATGCCTACCGCGTAACCGATCCCGCGTACGACGCCCTCGCCGTGCGTGGTGTTGGACAGACCGCCGGGCAGCTGCCGTACGTCGGCGCCCTCGCTGGACTCCCACTGGCGCTCGGGCGGCAGCGGCATCGCCTTGATGCGGCGCAGCAGTTCGGCGACCGGGGCGGGGGAGTCGACACGCTGGCCCGTGGGCATGATGGTGCCCTGCTCCATCGCGTTGAGCTGCCGGAACTCCACCGGGTCCATGCCCAGCTCCTTGGCCAGCTTGTCCATCTGCGCCTCGTAGGCGAAGCACGCCTGGACCGCGCCGAAGCCGCGCATGGCGCCGCAGGGCGGGTTGTTGGTGTAGAGGGCGATGGCCTCGATGTCGACGTCGTCCACCACGTACGGGCCCACCGACAGGGACGAGGCGTTGCCGACGACCGCCGGGGAGGCGGAGGCATAGGCGCCGCCGTCCAGGACGATCCGGCACTTCAGGTGGGTCAGCTTGCCGTCGCGGGTGGCCCCGTGCTCGTAGTACAGCTTGGCCGGGTGGCGGTGGACGTGCCCGAAGAAGGACTCGAAGCGGTTGTAGACGATCTTGACGGGCTTGCCGGTGCGCAGCGCGAGCAGGCAGGCGTGGATCTGCATCGACAGGTCCTCGCGGCCGCCGAACGCGCCGCCGACGCCGGCCAGCGTCATGCGCACCTTGTCCTCGGGCAGGCCGAGGACGGGCGCGATCTGGCGCAGGTCGGAGTGCAGCCACTGGGTGGCGATGTAGAGGTGGACGCCGCCGTCCTCCTCCGGCACGGCGAGGCCGGACTCGGGGCCGAGGAAGGCCTGGTCCTGCATGCCGAAGGTGTACTCGCCCTCGACGATCACGTCGGCCCGCTTGCGGGCCTCCTCCACGTTGCCGCGGATGATCGGCTGGCGGTGCACGATGTTCGGGTGCGGGACGTGCCCGACGTGGTGGTCGTCGCGGTTCTCGTGGACGAGGATCGCGTCCGGGGCCAGCGCCGACTTCTCGTCGGTGATGACCGGGAGTTCGCGGTACTCGACTTTGATCTTGGCGGCAGCGCGGCGGGCCGTCTCCGGGTGGTCGGCCGCGACGAGGGCGACCGGCTCGCCGTGGTGGCGTACCTTGCCGTGCGCGAGGACCGGGGTGTCCTGGATCTCCAGGCCGTAGTTCTTCACCTCGGTGGGCAGGTCGTCGTACGTCAGGACGGCGTAGACACCCGGGGTCTTCAGCGCCTCGACGGTGTCGATCGAGACGATCTCGGCGTGCGCGACGGTGGAGCGCAGGATCTGGCCCCACAGCATGTCCTCGTGCCACATGTCGGACGAGTACGCGAACTCGCCGGTGACCTTGAGGGTGCCGTCCGGGCGGAGCGTGGAC
This sequence comes from Streptomyces sp. NPDC002076, assembly GCF_053593835.1. NCBI lineage: Bacteria > Bacillati > Actinomycetota > Actinomycetes > Kitasatosporales > Streptomycetaceae > Streptomyces > Streptomyces sp. NPDC002076. The sequence goes on along the minus strand of NZ_JBSFDI010000022.1, from coordinate 62,454 downwards.
TCGCCGATGCCGCCCCTGGTCTGGGAGCCCTGCGTGATCTTCGTAGGAGCGCCGTTGGCCGGCATGGTCAGACCCCCTCGGACTGGCGGGCGGCCGCCAGGCGGACCGCGTCCATGATCTTCTCGTAGCCCGTGCAGCGGCACAGGTTGCCCGACAGCGCCTCACGGATGTCGGCGTCGGACGGGTTCGGGTTGCGCTCCAGGAGTTCGTCGGAGGCGACGAGCAGACCCGGGGTGCAGAAGCCGCACTGGACCGCGCCGGCATCGATGAACGCCTGCTGGATGGGCGAGAGGGCTGCGCCCGGGGAGATGGCGCCCTCGCCGGTCTGGGAGTCGGTGCCCTTGGCCTGCCAATGCTGGGCGTCCTGGAGGGCAGTACCGCACGCGCCGGAAGCGCAGCCGCCCTCGGCGCGCTGCTTGGCGTAGTCCGCGAGGCCCTCGACGGTCACCACGTCGCGGCCCTCGACCTGGCCGGCCGCGACCAGGCAGGAGCACACGGGCACGCCGTCCAGGCGGACGGTGCAGGAGCCGCACTCGCCCTGCTCACAGGCGTTCTTGGAACCCGGCAGGCCGAGGCGCTCGCGCAGGACGTACAGCAGGGACTCGCCCTCCCAGACGTCGTCGGCCTCCTGCGGACGACCGTTCACGGTGAAGTTGACGCGCATTACGCAGCTCCCTCGGTGGTGCGGCGGGTGCCGCGGTAGGACTCCCAGGTCCAGGTCAGCGTCCGGCGGGCCATCACGCCGACCGCGTGGCGGCGGTAGCTCGCGGTGCCCCGGACGTCGTCGATCGGGTTGCAGGCGGCCGAGCACAGGTCGGCGAACTGCTTGGCGACCGACGGGGTGATGATCTTCCCGTTGTCCCAGAAGCCGCCCTCTTCGAGCGCCGCGTTCAGGAACTCCTCGGCGGCCTTGGCCCGGACCGGGGTCGGGGCGGCCGAGCCGATGCCGGTCCGGACCGTACGGGTCTCGGGGTGCAGGGCGAGGCCGAAGGCGCACACGGCGATGACCATGGCGTTGCGCGTGCCGACCTTCGAGTACTGCTGCGGTCCGTCGGCCTTCTTGATGTGCACGGCGCGGATCAGCTCGTCGGGCTGGAGCGCGTTGCGCTTGACGCCCGTGTAGAACTCGTCGATCGGGATCAGCCGGGTGCCGCGGGCCGCCGACTCCACCTCGACCTCGGCGCCCGCCGCGAGCAGAGCGGGGTGGGCGTCACCGGCGGGCGAGGCCGTGCCGAGGTTGCCGCCGACGCCGCCGCGGTTGCGGATCTGCGGGGAGGCGACCGTGTGCGAGGCGAGCGCGAGGCCCGGCAGCTCGGCACGGAGGTTCTGCATGATGCTGGTGTACGGGACGGAGGCGCCCAGCCGCACGCTCTCCTCGCCGGCCTCCCACTCGTAGAGGTCACCGATGCGGTTGAGGTCCAGCAGATACTCGGGCCGGCGGTGGTCGAAGTTGATCTCGACCATCACATCGGTGCCACCCGCAATCGGCACAGCGGTGGGGTGCTCGGCCTTCGCGGCGAGCGCCTCCTCCCAGCTGGCGGGGCGAAGGAAGTCCATGACCGGCTCTCTTCTTCGTCTCGTGGGTCGTACAGACTGAGCCAATCCGTGTGCGGCGGGCGCGGCTCGTTCATGTGCTCTTAACGCGGAGTGGACTCAGTACACCGCCCCGTGCTCCGGCGGGGTCAGTCACCGAAACCATGAAGGAGTTCGCTGGCCACAGCGAGCATCTTGTAGATTCGTATGAACGGAGGTCATCGGTAACCTCTCCGTTTTCCTGGAGAAACGCAGGAAACAGCAGGGGGACCGCCGAACGCGTTCCCGGGCGACAGGTTCGGGGTGACTTCCCCGTCACCCTCCAAGATTCATCGTAGGTTTCGAGACATAGAACGGCGGCGACGAGATGCGGCTGCGCGCACTTCTGGACACCGATGCGCTGGGCCTGCGGCTGCTCGGCGGCGAGGAGGAACTGGACCGGTCGGTGCGCGGGGTCATGACCACGGACCTGCGCGACCCGAGCCGCTATCTCTCCGGCGGCGAGCTGGTGCTGACCGGCCTGGCCTGGCGCCGGGACGCCGCCGACTCCGAGCCGTTCGTACGGATCCTGGTGCAGGCCGGGGTGGCGGCGCTCGCCGCCGGTGAGGCGGAGCTGGGCGATGTCCCGGACGACCTGGTCCTGGCCTGCGCCAGACACCGGCTGCCGCTGTTCGCGGTGCACGAGTCGGTGGCCTTCGCCACGATCACCGAGCACGTCGTCCGGCAGGTCTCCAGCGAGCGCGCCGGAGACCTGGCGGCCGTGGTCGACCGGCACCGGCGGATGATGACCTCGGGCCCGGCGGGCGGCGGCCCGGACGTGGTCCTGGACCTGCTCGGCACCGACCTGGACCTGCGCGCCTGGGTGCTCGCCCCGACCGGCCGGCTGATCGCCGGCTCCAAGGTCGCGGGCCCGGCCCTGCCGGCCGAGACCTGTGCCAGGCTCGCCGCCGAGCACCTGGCGGCCACCCGCACCGGCCGCCGCGGCCCGCACCGCGTCCTGCTCGGCAGCAGCACCTACTCCCTCTTCCCGATCCGCTCCTCCGGCCGCTCCCCGCAGGCCGCCCGCGATGTGCGCGAGTCGGTGCTGTCGGACTGGCTGCTGGCCGTCGAGGCGGACGCCGGCGACTGGCCCGAGGAGCGGCTGGACCTGCTGCAGGGCGTCACCCAGCTGATCTCGGTCGAGCGGGACCGCCGGGACGCGGCGCGCACGGTGCGGCGCCGGCTCGCCCAGGAGGTGCTGGAGCTGGTCCAGACGGGCGCGGCGCCGGCCGAGATCGCGGCCCGCCTGCGGGTGGCCGCCCCGGTGCTGCTGCCCGGGCTCGGGGCTGCCCCGCACTGGCAGGTCGTGGTGGCCCGCGTGGAGTGGGACGGCGGCGAGGTCGAGGGCGGCCCGGTCGCCCAGTCGCTCCTGGAGGAAGTGCTGGTCGACCCGCAGGCGACCGGCCCGGAGCCGTCCGACCGGATCGCCGTCGCGCACACCGGCGACGAGGCGATCGCCCTGGTGCCGCTGCCGGCGGTCTCCACCGAGCACGACGGCTCGGAGACCGGGCTGCTGGCCGACTCCCTGCTGCAGTCGGTGCGCGAGACGCTCTCGGCGGGCCTGAACGACGACGGGCGGCTCACCCTCGGCGTCAGCGCGGCCGTGCACTCCGCGGAGGGGCTGCGCGGCGCCCTGGAGGAGGCCCGGCACGCCCGCCGGGTGGCGGCCGCCCGCCCGGGCCGGGTCTGCGCGGCGGGGCACCAGGAGCTGGCGTCGCACGTCCTGCTGCTCCCCTTCGTCCCCGACGACGTCCGCCGCGCCTTCACCGCGCGCCTGCTGGACCCGCTGACGGACTACGACCGCCGCCACCGGGCCGAGCTGATCCCGACCCTGGAGGCGTTCCTGGACTGCGACGGCTCCTGGACCCGCTGCGCCACCCGGCTCCACCTGCACGTCAACACGCTGCGCTACCGGGTGGGCCGGATCGAGCAGTTGACGGGACGGGACCTGTCGCGCCTGGAGGACAAGCTCGACTTCTTCCTCGCCCTGCGCATGAGCTGAGGCCGGCGGGGGCGCGCGGCGGCCGAACCCGGCCACGCCCGCGCCCCACGACTTTGTGAAATCTTTCACCCACCCTCTTGGCCCCGCCCTGCGATTGGTGCTGGAATGCCGCCACCACTCAACAGCTCGATGGCGTGCTCGGGGAGGGCAACGTGGCGCATCCCGCCATGTCTGGTAACGGAACGACCGCCGGTGACGATCCGCTCCAGACCGCGGTATGGCGGTTGCGCTCGCGGGCCTGCTGGGCGGACGCGGCGGCCCTGCTGCCGCCGGACACCCCCGCCACGTCCCTGCAACGGGCCGCGCTGCTGGTCGAACGGTGCCTGTACACCGAGCGGGGCTGGGAACACGCGGAGGACGCCCTGCGGACGGCGGAGGCGCTCGCGCACACCGACGAGGAGCGCGGTGCCGCCGCCTGTGAGCGCGGCCAACTCGCCTACACGGCAACGCTGCACGGCGTCCGGGACCGCGCGGACGAGGCGCGGGCCGCGCTGGGGCGGGCAGCGGCGCTGATCCCGCCGGGGGCGCCGGGCCGGGCCCTGCTGGACTTCCGCCGGGGCCTGGTCGCGGAGAACCTGACCCGTTCCCCGCAGGCGGCGCGCGCCGCGTACCGCCGGGCGCACGCGGGCGCCGCCGCGCACGCCGATCCGCTGCTGCTGTCCTTCACCTGGCGCCACCTCGCCGGACTCGCCCTGCGCGACGGCGAGCTGCCCGAGGCGCGGCACGGCTTCGCCGAATCGCTGCGGATCCGCGAGGAGTTGGGCTATCTGGTGGGCACGGCCCCCGCGCTGGCCTCACTGGCCGACGCGGAGTCCGAGCCGGAGGCTTCGCGGTTGCGGGAGGAGGCGCGACGGTTGTTCCGGCTGCTCGGGGGTGTACCGACATGGCTGGCCCGACAGCTGGCGCCGCCGGCTCCGGGGGTGGCTACGGCGTAGGGGCGGGTGGGGTCGGTCTCGTCGGCAGGCTCGGCGCCGCAGCCGCGGGCGGTCGTGCCTTTCGGCAATCCCTCAGCGGGCCCCGGCGAAGTGCTGGGACACCAACCCCCGCACCCCATCCACATCCCCGGCGATCAGCGCGTCCAGCAGAGCCATGTGCTCGGCCGCGTCCGCCACCAGATACGCCCGGCCCCGCCGAACCGGCGGCCACTGCGAGCGCCGGTGCAGATCGGACGCGATGCCGACCAGCTGCTCGTTGCCCGACAGCGCGAGCAGGGCGCGATGGAAGGCGCGGTCGGACTCCGCGTACGTCGCCGGGCAGCCGGTGCCCGCCGCCCGTAGCGTCTCCTCGGCGAGCGGACGCAGTTCGGCCCACTGCTCGCCCGGTACGGTCCGGGCGAGCCGCAGCATCACCGGCACCTCGATGAGCGCCCGCACCTCCGCCAGCTCGGCCAGTTCCCGCGCCCCCCGCTCGACCACCCGGAACCCGCGGTTGGGCACGACCTCGACGGCACCCTCCAGGGCGAGCTGCTGCATGGCCTCCCGCACGGGCGTGGCCGAGACACCGAACCGCTCGCCGAGGACCGGCCCCGAGTAGACCTCGCCCGGCTTCAGCTCCCCGGTCACCAGCGCCGTACGCAGCGCGTCCAGGATCTGCCCGCGCACCGAGGAGCGCTGCACCGCGGGCCGGGTCTCCGGAATCGGGCGCTCACTGTGCGTGTGCTCCCCGCGGGCGGCGCGGGCGGCGGGCACGGCGGTGTCCCGCTCGCGGAAGCCGTCGGGGGCGTCCGCCGGGCGCGGCTGCGCGGGCACCCGGGCGTCACCGGGCGGCGTCCCCGCACCGGCGGAGCCCTGCGCGCGCTGCTTCACGGATCCCTCCTGGCGGCTTGTCGGCACTTGGGTCATTAACGGCGGGTTGTCACTTGTTCGTCAAGCACCATAGGCGCCCGAGCCGGTAGTTCAAATTCACCGAGGAGTAGCAAAGGTTAGCCTTACCTATCTCACGCGAACGCGGAGGCGCTGCGGTCCGAGGTGCGGGCGGCCGTCGCCGAGCATCCGGAGCCGTGCCGGCCGCCTTCGGGCCGCGGGTGCGGCGGGGGGCAGGCGTAAGGGAGCCGGAGCGGCCGCTGCCCGGCGCGGCCCGGCGTACGCCAACTCGCCCCCGCTCCGCTCGCCGACCGGCCCGGAGAACGACTGCGCCATTGCCCGCCCACCAGCCACCGCGAGCGGATCGCGAAACCCGGGGCCGACACGGCGACTTGAGGCCCCCTCAGGAACTGAGCACCGTCCCGGGTCCACTAGGATCACCGGGGCGGACCGGTCACCGGCGGACGGGCCCCACGGGCAGGTGATTCACAACTTCCTCACCTGTCGCGGGAACTTTCCGAGGAACCATCCGTACGGGTAGTCTTATTCGAACTCAACTCCCGCCCCTCATGCGGCAGTTCGAGCAGAACGCCGCCCAGGGCATTCCCTTGCACTTCCTTGGCGGCCTCTTGCCCCGAAACCCCCTGAGGGCCGTCGGGAGTGGGCCACTATGGCGGGCGTTACGCCCTATCCCAATGCAAGGGACCCCTGATGAGACTGACCGACATATCGCTGAACTGGCTCCTACCGGGCGCCGTACTGCTCCTGGGAATGCTGGCGGCGGTGGCGGTGCTCGCGCGCGGCAAGCGCTCCTCCGGGGAGAACGCGAGCGCGGACGACTCGTGGGAGCGCAGCGAGGAGCGCCGCAGACGCAAGGAGGCCATCTACGGCACAGCCTCCTATGTGCTCCTGTTCTGCTGTGCGGCGGTCGCGGCCGCCCTGTCCTTCCACGGCCTCGTCGGCTTCGGCGAACAGAACCTGGGGCTGACCGACGGCTGGCAGTACCTCGTGCCGTTCGGCCTGGACGGCGCGGCGATGTTCTGCTCCGTCCTCGCGGTGCGCGAGGCCAGCCACGGTGACGCGGCCCTCGGCTCCCGGATCCTCGTGTGGATGTTCGCCGCGGCGGCGGCCTGGTTCAACTGGGTGCACGCGCCCCGGGGCGCCGGCCACGCGGGCGCGCCGCAGTTCTTCTCCGGTATGTCACTGTCGGCGGCCGTCCTGTTCGACCGCGCGCTGAAGCAGACCCGCCGGGCCGCGCTGCGCGAGCAGGGCCTGGTGCCGCGTCCGCTGCCGCAGATCCGCATCGTGCGCTGGCTGCGCGCCCCCCGCGAGACCTATCGGGCCTGGTCGCTGATGCTCCTGGAGGGCGTGCGCAGCCTGGACGAGGCGGTCGAGGAGGTTCGCGACGACAAGCGGCAGAAGGAGGAGCGGCGGCAGCGCCGGCGCGAGCAGCAGCGCATCGAGCGCGCCCAGCTGAAGGCCATCAGCCGGGGCCACCGCGGCTTCGTCAACCGGGGCGGACGGCAGGTCGAGGTCGAGGTGCAGGCGGTGGAGCGCGGCCCCGCCCCGGCGACCGCGGAGCCTGCCATATCGACCGCGGAACAGCTGCCCGTACGCGCCCGCCCCTCCCTGCAGCCGGTCCGCAGCGGGTCCGCTGAGCAGGTGACCGTCGACCTCACCGCCGAGGACGACACCATGGCCCTGCCGCGCCTGGACTCCCTTGAGCGCAAGCTGAAGGACCTGGAGCAGCAGTTCGGCTAGGACCGCCGCACAGGGCAGTCCGGCCGGAACCACCGCTCACGACGGGCCGGGGGTGTGACCGCACGGGTCGCACCCCCGGCCCATTTCCCACCCGGCCCGTCTCAGAACCTGCCCGCGCCCATCCTGTGACCCCGCCTTCCCGCGGAGCGTCACGCCGCCTCGGCGCCCAGTTCGAACCACACCGCCTTGCCCACCCCGTGCGGCCGTACACCCCAGGCGTCCGCCAGGGACTGCACCAGCACCAGGCCCCGCCCATGGGTGTCGTCGTCCGAGTCCGGGCCTCTCAGCTCCGGTCTGCGAGCCAGGAAGTCCCGTACCTCCACGCGCAGTCCGCCCGGCTGCACGACCGCTGTGAGGACCGCGTCGTCGTCGGTGTGGACGAGCGCGTTGGTGACCAGTTCGCTGGTGAGGAGTTCGGCGATCTCCGAACGGCCCGGTTTCCCCCAGTGCCGCAGCAGTTCTCGCAGCTCCCGGCGGGCCTCGGGCACCGCCTTCAGATCCGCCCGCCCCAGCCTGCGCCGGAGCCGGTGCGCGTGTTCCGTGATGGTGCCGGCCTCTTCCCCCGTCGTCGCCGAGGAGCCCCCGACGACCGCGGGACCGCCCCCTCGTGCCTGACTCTTCATGACCCCCGCCCGCACGCCGCTGGACCCTGCCCCTCCTGGTCGAACACGTTCACGGGGGATCCTTGCCCAGCACGCACACGGGCAGTCATCACACATACCCGACGACTGGCGGTTCGGCCACTGCTGTACGGCGTACGGGCCGGCCGCCGGGCCCCGCCGCACCGGGGTGGCCGGCTCCCCGCAGGGCTCTGCCCGCCACGGACGTCCCGGGACGGCAAGGCAGATGCGCCCGGCACCGGCCGTCGGCACACCGTCACACGCCGTGAAAGTGGCCGAAATGCGCCCCTCCGCCTCCGGGTTCAGGGGCGCGGCACGTTGCGCAGGTTGGAGCGGGCCATCTGGACCATACGGCCGACGCCGCCGTCCAGCACCATCTTGGAGGCGGACAGCGCGAAACCGGTGACCATCTCGGCGCTGATCTTCGGCGGGATGGACAGGGCGTTGGGGTCGGTGACGATGTCCACCAGCGCCGGTCCCTTGTGCTTGAAGGCGTCCCTGAGCGCGCCGGCCAGCTGTTTGGGCTTCTCCACCCGGATCCCGTAGACCCCGCAGGCGCGGGCGACGGCGGCGAAGTCGGGGTTGGTGTTGGCGGTGCCGTAGGAGGGCAGCCCGGAAACGAGCATCTCCAGCTCGACCATGCCGAGGGAGGAATTGTTGAACAGCACGACCTTCACGGGCAGGTCGTACTGCACGAGCGTCAGGAAGTCGCCCATCAGCATGGAGAACCCGCCGTCGCCGGACATGGACACCACCTGCCGGCGCCGGTCGGTGAACTGGGCGCCGATCGCCATGGGCAGCGCGTTCGCCATCGACCCGTGCGAGAACGAACCGATGATCCGGCGCCGGCCGTTGGGCGAGACGTACCGGGCGGCCCACACATTGCACATGCCGGTGTCGACCGTGAACACGGCGTTGTCGTCCGCGACTTCGTCGAGGACGGCGGCCACGTACTCGGGGTGGATCGGGATGTGCTTGTCGACCTTGCGGGTGTAGGCCTTGACCACACCCTCCAGTGCGTCGGCGTGTTTCCTCAGCATCCGGTCGAGGAAGCGCCGGTCGGTCTTCTCCCGCACCCGCGGGATCAGGCAGCTCAGCGTCTCGCGGACGTCGCCCCACACGGCGAGGTCGAGGCGGGAGCGACGGCCGAGCACCTCGGGGCGCACGTCGATCTGGGCGATCCGGACGTCGTCGGGCAGGAAGGCGTTGTACGGGAAATCGGTTCCGAGCAGGATCAGCAGGTCGCACTCGTGGGTGGCCTCGTAGGCGGCGCCGTAGCCGAGCAGTCCGCTCATGCCGACGTCGTACGGGTTGTCGTACTGGATGAATTCCTTGCCGCGCAACGCGTGCCCCACCGGAGACTTGATCTTCCCGGCGAACTCCATGACCTCCGCATGCGCACCTGCCGTGCCACTTCCGCAGAAAAGGGTCACTCTCCCTGCCGCGTCGATCATCTCCACGAGCGCGTCGATCTCGGCGTCGCCGGGCCGGACCGTCGGCCGGGAGGCGACGAGGGCGCTCTGCGCGGCCTTCTCCGGGGCCGGCTGGGCGGCGATGTCACCGGGCAGCGCGACCACGCTGACCCCGCTGCGCCCGACCGCGTGCTGGATGGCGGTCTGCAGCAGCCGGGGCATCTGCTTCGGGCTGGAGATCAGCTCGCTGTAGTGGCTGCACTCCTGGAAGAGCCGGTCCGGGTGGGTCTCCTGGAAGTAGCCGAGGCCGATCTCGCTCGACGGGATGTGCGAGGCGAGCGCGAGCACCGGAGCCATGGAGCGGTGCGCGTCGTACAGGCCGTTGATCAGGTGCAGGTTGCCCGGGCCGCAGGAGCCGGCGCAGGCCGCCAGTTTCCCGGTGAGCTGCGCCTCGGCGCCGGCCGCGAAGGCGGCGGTCTCCTCGTGGCGTACGTGGATCCAGTCGATGGCGGCGTTGCGGCGGACGGCGTCCACCACCGGGTTGAGGCTGTCCCCGACCACGCCGTAGAGGCGGCGCACACCGGCGCGGACGAGGATGTCGACGAACTGCTCCGCTACGTTCTGTTTGGCCATGCACCCATGGATGCACAGGGGAAACGGTTACGCCTCCCACACGGCCGCCGCCGTACGGTCGTCGGCGTAACCCTTCACCCGCACCTGGGCGTCGGCGAGGAACGCGGCGAGCCCGGGCGGGGTGCGGCCGGACCAGCGGCGGGCCAGGTAGGCGCAGAGGGCGGCCTCGCCGCGCAGCGGATCGGCCAGGCCCCCGGTGCACATCACCAGGGCATCACCCGGGCGGGCTACCGAGGCACGGAAACGGAACGGCTCGCGGGGCGGCTCGGGCGCGGGTTCGTACGGGCTCGGCGGGGTGGGGATGCCGAAGTCCATGGTGAGCCGGTCGCCCTCGGGAGTTTCGGCAAACGTTTTCGGGGGCGGGGAGCCGAAGCCGACCACGGAATCGCCGGTGGTGTCGGCGGGCGACGCCGTCGGCTCGATGTCCTGCCACGCGCCGTCGCGCAGCCGGAACAGGCCGCCGTCGCCGACGCCGAAGAACACGCGCGTACGGCAGTCGGGGTCGGCGGGCAGCAGCAGACAGCGCAGGCTCGCCGTGTACTCCTCCGGGTCGATGCCCTGCTCGTCGGCGCTCGCGCGGAGCCTGCCGAGGCTCCGGTCGGTCAGCCGGTGCAGACCCGACTTCAGGTCGCCGCGCCGGGCCGCCCGGATGTCCTCCACGAGCCGGTGATGACTGCGGCCCACGGCCCGCCCGATCCACCGGCACGCCTCGGCCGCCGCCAGATGCGCGGCCGGGGTGCCCCGCACTCCGGTCGCCATCGCGACGAGCACCAGCGCCTGCTCCCCCGACCCGAACCGGGCGGTGAGCAACGAATCCCGGCGCGGCTCGCCCCGGTACCGCGCCGAGTCCCCGCGCAACGACACGGCCCGCAGCGTGCAGGCCCCGTACCGGGCACCGTCCAGCACGGTGTCCGCGACCAACTCCCCCAGCCCGTCCGGATCGGCGACCGGCAGCGCGGTGGGCTCGGGGTCGTAGGTGGGCGGACCGGAGCCGACGTAGTCGACGGCGGAGGGGGGTGCCGACGGGATCTGTGGCTCTGGGGAGGCTGCTTGCGCCGACGGGGACCGGTCGGGCGCCGGGGCCGGGGGGACGGGTGGTGGGGGGACAGGTGGCGGAGGGACGGGTGGTGGGGCGGCGGGGTCCGGGGCCGCGCGTTGCGTCGGCACGGCGGGCTCCCGGGACTCCGTTCCCCGTGCGCCTTCCGCGCCTTCCGCGCCTTGGTCCGTCACCTCCGCGCCTGCGGCGCCCCGGCCCGAGCCGCCGTCCTCACTGCGCGCGTCGCCGTCCCCGTTCCGACCGCCCGGCGCCGGATCACGCGACGGCCCCGGATCACGCGGCGGCACGGCCTCGCGCGGTGGTGTCGTAGCCGGCAGGCCCGTCACCGTGTGCTTCGCGGAGGCGAAGCGCTCGTCCAGGGAATCGGGCCCGGCCGTGGGTCCCGTGTCCTCGGTGGAGTCGTCGTACAGCTGTCCCCACCAGTCGTCCTCAGGACGGGCGGGCCTTCCCCCCTGCTGGCTCATGCCCCTAATTGTCCACCGCACGGGCCGCATGAAAACGGGGCATCGGGAAAATCCGGCGCACCCGGCGGCGTCGAACGGCGTGTCGGGTGAGGGAGTGAACAGCCGTACGGGCGGGGGGTGCGCTACCGGGTGGTGGAGCGCGCGGTGCTGGAGCCGCCGCACGGGCTGACCGAGCTGACGGCGGCGCTGGGCAGGGACGAGCAGGTGCGGGCGGTGGACCGGGTGCCGACGAAGCTGGTGATCGCCGACCGTTCGCTCGCGATGGTGCCGCTGACCTCGCGCACGGCGGAGCCGGCCGCGCTGGTGGTGCACGCCAGCGGGCTGCTGGAGCTGCTGGCCGGGCTGTTCGAGTCGGTGTGGCGGGAGGCGCTGCCGCTGCGGCTGGGGGCGTCGGAGGTGGTCGAGGAGCAACCGGACGGCCCCGACGCCACCGATCTGGAGGTGCTGTCGCTGCTGCTGGCCGGGCTGACCGACGCGAGCGTGGCCAAGCAGCTCGACCTGGGCCTGCGGACCGTGCAGCGCCGGGTGCGGCGGCTGATGGAGCTGGCCGGGGTGACGACGAGGCTGCAGCTGGGCTGGCACGCGTACGAGCGGGGCTGGGTCACGCGCGCGTAGGCTCCGGCCGACCCGGCACCCACCTGCCTTCTCGAGCCTTCTCCGGCACTCTGGGCAGATGGGAGTGTGGGAGCTCCTGCTGGTCGGTGTGGTCGTCGTGCTCGGCCTGTGCGGAGTGCTGCTGCCCGGGGTGCCGGGCTCGTGGCTGGTGTGGGCGGCGGTGCTGTGGTGGGCGCTGACGGATCCGCAGCCGCTGGCGTGGGCGGTCCTGGTGGGCGCCACCGCAGTGCTGCTGCTGTCGCTGGCGGTGCGCGCGGCCCTGCCCCCGCGCCGGCTCCGCCGGAGCGGCGCCACACCGCGGATGGGGGTGTACGCGGGCGCCGGGGCGTTCCTCGGCTTCGTCCTGCTGCCGGTACTGGGCGCCCTGCCGGGCTTCGTGGCCGGCATCTATCTGCACGAGCGGCTGCGCCTGGGCGGGCACGGCGAGGCGATGGCCGCCCTCCGTACGACGATGCGCTCGGGCGGCTCCAGCGTGCTGACCGAGCTGTTCGCCTGCCTGCTGATCGCGGGCGCCTGGCTGGGGGCGGTGCTGTGGGGTTGAGCGGTGACGAGGGAGCGGTCACGAGGGGGATTCGGCGAGAGCCCGCCGTACCGTCTCGGCCACCACGGCCATGCCGGTGTCGTTGAAGTGCAGGTGGTCGCCGTGGTCGTAGGCGGGCAGGAGGCGCGTCGGGGCGACCGGGTCGCGGAGGGCTGCGTCGGCGTCGGCGACCGCGTCGAAGGCGCCGCCGGTGCGGATGAAGGCGTTCACCTGCTGCCGTACGGCCTCGCGGGCGTCCGTGTAGGCGGCGAAGCCCCGGTACGGGGTGAGGGTGACGCCGACGACCCGGATGCCCCGGGCGTGGGCGCGGGCGACGAGGGTGCGGTAGGCGTGGGCGTAGGCGGTGACGTCGCCGGCCGTCGGTGTGCCCTTGATGTCGTTGATGCCCTCCAGGACGACCAGGGCCCGTACCCCGGCCCGGTCCAGGGCGTCGGCGTCCAGGCGGGCGAGGGCGCTCGGTCCGACGCCGTCGCTCAGCAGCCGGTTTCCGGAGACGCCGGCGTTGAGGACGCCGAGCCGGTCCGCGAGGACCTGTTCGGCCAGGCGGTCGGGCCAGCGGTGGTTGGTGTCGGGGGTGGAACCGTTTCCGTCGGTGAGGGAGTCGCCGAACGCGACGATGCTTCCCGCGGCGGAGCCGAGGACGTCGACGCCGGTGACGTAGTACCAGCGGCTGATGAGGGTGGTGTAGGCGGCGCCGCCCTGGTCGGCGGCCCGGCCCGCGCCGTGCGGGGCGACGTAGCTGGTCTGCAGGGCGGTCTGGTGGGAGGTGGCGGGCCCGCTGTCGCCGGGGGTGTACACGGTGACGAGGAGGTCGGCGGCGGCCGGGACGGGCAGCGGCACCGGGTCGGTGACCGTGTCCTGGCCGGGCGGCACGGTGGCCGTCGCGGTGCCGTGGAAGGTGGCGGTGCGCAGCGTGCCGGGCACGGCGTCCGGGCCGGTGCCCCGGCGCAGCGCGACGGTGACCGCGCCGAGCCGCAGGGGCGCGGTGCCGAAACGGTTGCCGAGGCGGATGCGCACGGCCGTACCGCCGACGCTGAGGTGGACGACGTTGCGGATCGCGGCGCCGGGCAGTGCGGAAACGGTTCCCGACGGCGCGGTCTCCCAGCTGCCCGTCCAGTGCGGCGCCGCCGGCTCCGCCACGGCCCGCACCGTCGTGGCCGGCAGCATCGCCAGCAACAGCACCGCGAGGATCCGTCCGGCCCCGGCCATCTCCGCACCCGCCCTTCCCCGTTGCCCCTCGGAGCAGACCGTGCCACACGCCCGCGCCGCCCCACCGCATCCGCGACGGCGGTCCACCCGCTCGGCGCAACCGGAGGCGGCACGGCGGCTCTGGGACGTGCAGTCGAGGTGCGGGGCGGGCGGGTGTGCTCGGCCGGCCTCAGGACCGCATTCGGCGAGGCGGAACGCGCCTGTCCGGCGTCGCAGCGGCCGGGCCGCAGGCCACGGCCGACCCGAACGGCCGGCCGCAGGCGGATCCCGTGGGCTTCCGACTCCAGGACGACGGCACGATCCTGACCGGCGGCTGCACGACGCGGCCGAACTCCTCGTCGGACCACACGACTTGGGCCCGCATGTCAGCGAGGAGGTGCTCCCGGCCGGCCGAGGAGGTGTTGAAGTCCGCCGGACCGGGCTCAGCCGGTGAGCGCGCCCTCCAGGGTCAGCAGCCACACCTTCCGTTCGACTCCGCCCGCGTACCCGGTCATCGAGCCGTCCGCGCCGATGACCCGGTGGCACGGGCGCACGATCAGCAGAGGGTTGGCACCGATCGCTCCGCCGACGGCGCGAACCGCCGCGCGGGAGGCGCCGATCCGTGCGGCGATCTCTCCGTAGGTGACGGTGGCGCCGTACGGCACCTCGTCCAGCGCGGCCCACACCCGCTGCCGGAACTCGGTGCCGCGCGGGCTCAACGGCAGCCGGAATTCCTTGAGTTCACCGGCGAAGTAGGCGGCGAGCCGGTCCGCTGCGGCGCGGAACGGCCCGGCGTCGTGCCGCCATCCGTCCTGCACACTCTGCCCGCCCTTCTGCCCGGGCACGGACAGCGAGGTGAGCGCCCCGTCCGCATCTGCGGTGAGCAGCAAGCGGCCCACGGGGGCGTCGAGTCCGGTCCAGTAAACGGTTGTCATCGGTCGTTCCACTCTCCTGCCACACGCAGATGCTGGACGGCGTACGAGCGCCAGGGCCGCCAGTCGTCCGGCACCTCCGCGCCGGGCGGGGCGACGTCCGGATCGCCGAGGGCGCGTACGCGTACGGCGGCGACGGTGACCGGGTCCAGCCCGGGCAGGGCGAGCAGGACCTGCTGCGCGTCGTCCCGGTCGGCGCCCGGGTCCAGCCGTACGGTGCCGTCGGCGAGGGCAGCGGTCAGCGCGCCCAGCGGCCCGTCCGGCTCGGCCTCGGCGAGGACGGCCGGCTCGGGGAAGAGATGGGTGAGGCTGCCGCAGGGCGCGTCGAGGGCCTTGCCGTACCGCCGCACCAGCTCCTGCGCGCCTTCCTTCCCGACCAGGGCGCGGACGGCGGCCTCCGGCGGGTCCACGGCGCCGGGCGAGCGCAGTCCGGGCCGCGCGGCGACCAGCGGGCCGAGCCGGGGGTCGGCGCCGAGCCGCTCGTCGACGGCGTACGGGTCGGCGTCGAGGTCGAACAGGCGGCGCAGCCGCTGCACCGCGGTGGTGAGGTCCCGGGGGTCGGTGAGGTGCAGCCGCGCGTCGAGCCAGCCGCCCGGATGGGTGCCGGTACCGGTCCTCGGCGCCCCGGTGCGCTCCTCGACGGCGACGATCCCGGTGCCGTACGGCAGCCGCAGCGTGCGCCGGTAGGTACGGCCGCCCGGCGCGCCGGAAACCTCCTCTACACCGGTTACCGCCTCCGCCGCGAGCTGGTCGAAGACGGCGGCGGCCTGGTAGTGCCCGCGGTGGGCGAGCCGCAGCGGTATCCCGGCGCCCGGAGCGGCCCGACCCCGGGAGGCGCCCCGGCCCCGCGGGGCGGCGGCCCGCAGTTCGGTCGGCGTCGAGGCGTACACCTCCCGGACGGTGTCGTTGAACTGCCGCACGCTGGCGAAGCCGGACGCGAACGCGATCTCGGTGACCGGCAGCTCGGTGGTCTGCAGCAGCACCCGCGCGGTGTGCGCCCGCTGGGCCCGGGCGAGCGCCACGGGGCCGGCGCCGAGTTCCGCGGTGAGCTGCCGCTGCACCTGCCGCGCGCTGTAGCCGAGCCGCGCGGCGAGCCCGGCGACGCCCTCGCGGTCCACGACGCCGTCGGCGATCAGCCGCATGGCCCGCCCGACGGCGTCCGCCCGCACGTTCCACTCCGCCGACCCCGGCACGGCGTCCGGCCGGCACCGCCGGCAGGCCCGGAACCCGGAGCGCTGCGCGGCGGCGGCCGTCACGAAGAACCGCACGTTGTGCCGCTTCGGCGTCACCGCCGGGCAGCTGGGCCGGCAGTAGATGCCGGTGGTCTCGACGGCGAAGAAGAACACTCCGTCGAACCGCCCGTCCCGGCTCCGCACCGCCTCGTACCTGGTGTCTTCGTCCATCACGTGTTCCAGTGTGGACCGGGGCGAGGGATGGGGCTGGCGGGAATCGGACATGGCGATGGTGTGCCTGCCCGGGGCGCCCTACATCCGGCGCCCCCGCTTGATCTCCATCGCCGCCCTCCCCTCGGCGCCCTTCCTCCGCCAGTCCCGTCGAAGCTCCGCACGGACCCGCGCATCGGTCTTGGCCACGATCCACTGGTTCTCCCGCACCAGCTTCCGGTAGCTCTCCAGCCGGCGCTGCGGGAGCTCGCCGCTCTCCACGGCGGAGCGCACCGCGCAGTCCGGCTCGGTCTCGTGGGCGCAGTCGTGGAAGCGGCACCGCTCGGCCAGCTCCTCGATCTCGGAGAACACCTGGCCGACCCCGCTCTCGGCGTCGTACAAGCCCACACCCCGCAGTCCGGGGGTGTCGATCAGCACCCCACCCGAAGGCAGAGGGAGCAGATTGCGGGTGGTCGTGGTGTGCCGGCCCTTGCCGTCGACGTCCCGCGCGGCCCGCACGTCCATGACGTCCGCCCCGACGAGGGCGTTGGCCAGCGTGGACTTGCCCGCGCCGGACTGGCCGAGCAGCACGGACGTGCCGGAGCCGACCAGCGCGACGAGGACGTCGAGCCCCTCACCGTGCAGGGCGCTGACGGTGAGCACCGGCACGCCGGGCGCGCTCGTCTCCACGTCCTGCACCAGGTGGGCGAGGGTGACCGGGTCCGGCACCAGGTCGGCCTTGGTGAGGACGACGACGGGCTGGGCGCCGGACTCCCAGGCCAGGGCGAGGAAGCGTTCGATCCGGCCGAGGTCGAGGGCGAGGGCGAGCGACACGGCGACCACGGCGTGGTCGACGTTGGCGGCGAGGATCTGACCGTCGGACCGCTTGGAGGAGGTGGAGCGGACGAAGGCGGTGCGGCGCGGCAGATACGCGCGGACGTACTGCGGATCACCGTCGGGGTCCACGGCGACCCAGTCCCCGGTGCACACGACCTTCATCGGGTCACGGGGCACGACGAACTCGGTGTCGGCGCGGACAATCCCGCCGGCGGTGACGACGTCGCACTGGCCGCGGTCGACCCGGACGACGCGGCCGGGCACCAGCCCTTCGGCGGCGTACGGGGCGAACGCGTCGGCCCAGGCCTCGTCCCAGCCGTAGGGAGCCAGCGCGGAGGACACAGCAGAGGTGGAAGTCAAGGGAGACCCTTCACAAGGGTGGCCCCGGGCAGGCGCGTTCGATGCGCGGGGGTTCAGCCGGTGGCCACGGAGGTGGACTTGATGGATTCCTGGATGCGGGCAGCGCCCATCGCAATGACAGCCATCGGTCGACACCTCCTCGTCCCACTCGCATATGCGCACACCACCTCGGCGTGCGTGGAAACCGTATCCCGCCGAAGGGGCGTTGCGTCAAAGCATTTTCCGTATGGCGCGTCCGCCGTACGACGCTGTTTGCATACGACGCGCTCACCCGCCCGTGCAGGACGCCCCGTTGAGCATGAAAGCGTACGGTGTGCGGTTTCTGCCCTGCCAGGTGCCGATGAACCCCAGGGACAGCGTGCCGTGCGCGGCGACGGTCTTGTTGTAGTCGGCGGCGGTGGCGGTGACCCGGGCGCCGCTCTGGTGGACGGTGGCGTCCCACATCTGGCCGACCTGCTGGCCGTCACGGAAGGCCCAGGACAGGGTCCAGCCGTCGAGGGGCCGGTCGGTGGTGACGGTGACGGTGGCCTGGAAGCCGTTGGACCACTGGTCGACGAGGTCGTAGGCGACCCGGCAGCCGTCCGTGGGGGCGCTGGAGCGGGCGGGGCCGGGGTGGTGCGCGGCCGAGGAGGTGCTGCCCTGGGGTTCGGGGTCGGGCTGCCGGTGGCCGGAGCCGGATGTGGCCCGCGTGGCGGAGGGGGTGGGGGTGTGCGCCGTCGGCGAGCCGGACGGGGTGCCGGTCAGGGAGACGCTGGGGTCGGCGGCGACCGGCTGCCGGTCGTCGCGGGCGGCGGCGCCGTCGTCGCCGGAGGCGCCGAACGGCATCATCGACACGCCGAGCGCCAGCGCGGAGAGCAGCACGGCCGCGGCGAGCAGGCTGCCGCGCAGCGCACGGCTGCGGCCGCTGCCCTCCTCCGGATCACCGGCGGCGGGGTCGGCGGGGCGGCCCGCGCCGAGGCGGACCTCGGCGGCGCGGCGGCGGCGTTCCAGGTAGGCGAGGCCGCCCCAGCCGATGACCCCGCCGGCCAGCGCTGCGGGCAGCCCGCCGCCGTGCAGCCGCAGGCACGCGGCGGCCTCGGCGCACCGCACGCAGGTCGCGAGGTGCCGGGAGAGGTCTTCGGGGGTGTCGGCGGCCGGGGAGCGGGTGACCGCGTCCAGCAGGCGGGCGTAGGAGCGGCACCGCGCGTCCATCGGGGTGTCGAGATGGGCACGGTGGCAGCGGTCCCGGAACAGGGTGCGGACCTGGTCGAGTTCGTCGGCGACCGTGGCCGGGTCCAGGCCGAGCCGACGGGCGACGGTGGGCAGGGGCAGCGCCTCCACCTCGGCCAGCCACAGCAGCGACGCGTCGGCCTCCTGCATGTCCCTGAGGCCGCGCAGCGCGACCGGCCGCTCCAGCGGTGGTCCCGTATAGCGTGCGGCGTTGCCGGAGTTGAGCCACAGCCTGAGGTCGGGGTCGAGCTTGTGGCCCTGCCCGTCGGCCTCCCAGGCGGCGGCGGTGTCGCGCACGGCCGTGAGCAGCCCCGGGATCGTGGGCAGCCGGGCGGTGCGGCGGCCCGCGCCGCGCACATGGGTGCTCGCGGCGGCGCGGATCTCGCGCATGCCGAGCGCGAAGGCCTCGGTCGCCAGTTGATGGGCCGTCAGGGACCCGGAGGTGCACAGGTCCGCGTAGCTGAGCACCGCGTCCCAGCCCTCCGAGAACAGCGCGGACTCGGTGGCGTCCTTGGGGGTCGGCAGGTCGGGCATGGGACTCCTGCATCCACAAGCGAGGTCAACTCACCACAGAAGGAAGGGAGTTGCGGGGAACCTCACGGCAGGGCACAGAGCCTTTCACGTCCTGGACACAACTGACAAGCGGCCTGTTCACATCCGGTTACCGATGGTGGCGGGACGGATGCATGACGCGACGAGCCCACAACTCCGGCCTGGAGTACGGATGCGGACACCGTCGCGCTCAACGCGGGGCGGGCCGGGTGCGTGGGATCACACCTCGGCCGGCGTCTCCGCCTCGGTGGGTTCGACCGCGGGCAGGCTGTCCATGAAGGAGCTGACGGAGAAGACGGCGCGGCCGGGTCCGGGCGGGCCGTAGCCGGGCGGGGAGGACAGCCCGAAGTCCTCCATCGTCTGCCGGTAGGCCTGGAGCAGGCGGATGTGGTACTCCAGCGGCGCGCCCTGCGGGTTGGCCTTGCCGAGCGGGGTGGTGGGCTCCGGGCACCAGGTGGTGAAGCGGGGCGTGATGCCGTGCGACATGAAGAAGCGCAGGCCCTCGGTGGTCGACGCGATGGCCTCGTCCACCGTCGTGAACCCGAACGGCTCGGCCATCTCCACGCCCGCCACGAAGTTCGGGATCACATTGCGCGCGCCGAACACCTCGGCGGAGTCCAGGATCCGCTTGTGCCACTCGTCTCGACCGACGTACCGCTCCTTGCCGGGGCAGTACAGCTCGAACAGCCGGCGGTCCCACACCTCGAAGTTGGGGTGGTAGATCTGCACGCCGTAGTCCTTGAACCGCTGCACGTCCGCCTTGGGCAGCGCCTGGGCGACGACCTTGCCGATCCAGCGGCCCGGGAAGCGCTCCTCGATGGCCTTGGCGTAGTGGCCGTAGAAGTCGGCCTCGTCGCGCCCGGCAACCGTTTTCGTAATGGCGCCGCCGGTCAGTGTGTAGGCGGTGGAGGCCTTCTGGGTGTCGTACCGGTCGATGATCTCCAGGGCCTCCAGGACCTCCTCGACGTCCTTGACGCCGGTGTACGGACGGCCCGCCGCCTTGTGCTGGCGCCAGTTGTGGTTGATGTCGCAGTACTGGCACTCCTCCTTGGCGCCGAAGTACTGGCAGACCCGGAAAACGGTGAGATAGATCAGGTAACCCCACTGGATGGTCGGGGCCACCTCCATCACGGACTTCCCGTTGGAGAGGGTGTGCCGGTAGTACTCCGGCATGGGCGGCACGCCGACGTCCGCGATCCGCTTCCCGTCGAGGTAGAGCCCGAGCAGCCCCTCCTCGTCGGCGGCCACCCGGTACGGCGAGGCCGGGTTCACCCGTACGGAGACGACGGTACGGCGCAGGTCGTACGGACCGCCGGTGAGGATGATCTCCTCCGGCGGGCGCCGCAGCGCCGCCTCGCCGAGTTCGGGCAGGGTGCCGTGGTCGAAGGAGAAGATGAAGTACGACTTCGGCTTGACCTCGCCGTTCTCGTTGTCGCTGAGGGCGGTCGGCTCGAAGGCGACGCCGCCGCGGAGCAGGTCCTCCTTGAAGACGGCTTCCCGTGGCACGTGCGGGAACCGCTCCATCAGATCCTCGACCAGCGCGGTACGACTGCCCATCCGTCTGTCTCCTCCCGGTTCAGGCGTACGTCTCACACCGTATGCCCCCGCCTGCGGCTCAGCCGTGCCGGGTCCCCGCCCGGCGCGCAATGTGGTCCGGTACGACGGCCTGGGCCGGCAGCGCCGGGTCGGGCTCCGGGGCGCCCCAGACCGTGGTCAGCGGCAGGACCCCGGCCCACAGGCCGAGCGCCGCGTCGGGTCCGTCGCCGTCGTCCGGGGCGCCGGTGCGGATCTTGACGGAGGCCTCTTCGAGGGAGAGGGCGAGGAGGGTGGTGGCGGCCAGTTCCTTGCGGCTGGGGCGGCGGGCGTACGACCACTGGCCCGGCGCGGAGTGCTCGGTGAGCCGGCGCAGGCCTTCCAGCTTCTCCTCGGGGTCGGTGACCTTGCGGGCGGTGCCGTGGACCATGGCGCTGCGGTAGTTGACGCCGTGCTCGAACACGGACCGGGCGAGCACGAGCCCGTCCACATGGGTGACCGTCACACACACCGGCGTGTCACCGGCGAGGCTGCGGCCGGCCACCGATCCGTGCAGATACAGCCACCGCTCGTCCCGCCCGTACACCGTGGGCACGACGACGGGCCGCCCCTCGACCAGCACCCCGAGGTGACAGACGAAGGTGGCGTCGAGGATCGCCTCCAGCTCCGCCCGCTCCAGGCTGCCCTGCTCGCGCAGCCGGCGGTGGCGGGTGCGGTCGGTGACGGGCAGGCGGGCGGGAAGCGGTTCCTGATTCATGGAGCGAGAAGGTACCGATATCGCATTCATCAGAGCAATTGAAATTCGGATACGTCGATGAATGCGATTTCTACAACGAAATCCGCAGCAAGCCTCCCTCCTGGGCCATGCCGGATGAGAGGGTCGGGGCACACGGACTCTCCGGGAGGGACGCAACTGTGACAGGGACGGCCGAGACCGCCGGGACGGTCAGCAACTGGGCGCGCACCATCACCTATGCCGCGCGGGACGTCCGCCGTCCGCGCGACCTCGACACGCTCGCCGCGCTGGTGGCGGGCAGTGCGCGGGTGCGGGTGCTGGGCAGCGGGCACTCCTTCAACCGGATCGCCGACCCGGGCGCGGACGGGGTCCTGCTGTCCACGGCAGGTCTGCCGCCCGTGATCGAGGTCGACACCGCCGCGCGCACGGTCCGGGTCGCGGGCGGGGTCCGTTACGCCGAACTGGCCCGGACGGTCCACGCGCACGGGCTCGCCCTGGCCAACATGGCGTCACTGCCGCACATCTCGGTGGCCGGTTCGGTGGCGACCGGCACCCATGGCTCGGGCGTCGGCAACGGGCCGCTCGCCTCGGCGGTGCGGGAGGTGGAGCTGGTCGTGGCGGACGGCTCGACGGTGACGATCGGCCGGGGGGACGAGCGGTTCGACGGTGCCGTGACCTCGCTCGGCGCGCTCGGCGTCGTCACCGCGCTCACGCTCGATCTGGAGCCGGCGTACGAGGTCGAACAGCATGTGTTCACCGAACTGCCGCTGGAAGGGCTGGACTTCGCCGCCGTGGCCGCCGCCGGATACAGCGTGAGTCTGTTCACCGACTGGCGGGAGCCGGGCTTCCGGCAGGTGTGGGTCAAGCGGCGTACCGACCAGCCGGCGGTGGACTTCCCGTGGGCGGCGCCCGCGAAGGTGCCGCTGCACCCGGTGCCGGGCATGCCCGCGGGCAACTGCACCGAGCAGCTGGGCGTGCCGGGTCCGTGGCACGAACGACTGCCGCACTTCCGGGCGGAGTTCACGCCGAGCAGCGGGGCGGAGATCCAGTCGGAGTATCTGCTGCCACGGACGGCAGCGGTGGAGGCCCTGGAGCGCATCGACGCCATCCGGTCGGTGGTCGCCGGCGTCCTGCAGACCTGCGAGGTGCGGACGGTCGCCGCAGACACGCAGTGGCTCAGCCCCGCCCACGCGCGGAACTCGGTGGCCCTGCACTTCACCTGGGTGCGGGACGAGGCGGCCGTGCTGCCGGTGGTACGCCGACTGGAGGAGGCGCTGATCCGGTTCGATCCGCGGCCGCACTGGGGGAAGGTGTACGAGATCCCGCCGGCGGTGGTCCGTCGGCGGTATGCACGCGTCCGCGATTTCCGCGACCTCGCCCGCTCCCTGGATCCGGCCGGCAAGTTCACGAACGCCTTCGTGCGGGATCTTCTGGACGACTGACGGCCCTCTCTCGCCACCTCGCCGCGACGGACTTCCTCCAGCCCCTTTCCTAACCCCTTGTCGAAACTCCGCGCCAGCCCATAGCCTGGCGCCCGCGCCGGTGCCGATGTCGCCCCGGCCTGGTCCGGCTGGACGGGATGGGAGGGGCAGCCGCATTGAAGCGCACATCACGTGACATCCGCACCGCGAACCGCTACGAGGTGCTGCGCCAGATCATCGCCGAGTCTCCCACCTCCCGGCAGGAGTTGGCCGCAGCCACCGGACTGAGCCTGGCCACGGTCGCCACGCTGGTCGGCGAGCTGCTCGACCTCCGCATGATCACCGAAGTGGGGTTCGAGGACTCCGCCGGCGGCCGGCCCCGGGGCCTGGTCGCCGTCAACGCGTCGGGGGGCGCGTTGATCGGCGTCGACATCGCGGAGACGTACGTCCATGTCGAGCTGTTCGACCTGGCGTTGAACGTGCTGGCCCGCGCCGACGAGGACATGCGGCCCGGCGAGAGCCGCCCGGAACAGGTGGTCGGCCATGTGGCCGCGGCCGTCGGCTCGGTGGTGGCGCAGGCCGGGGTCGAGGCGGCCCGGGTGCTCGGCGTCGGGGTGAGCGTGCCGGGCCAGGTGGACCGGGACACCGGTGTCGCCGAGTACGCGCCCAACTGGGACTGGCACGACGTGCCGTTGCTCGACCTGCTCGCCGAACACATCGCGTACCCCCTGTACTTGGACAATCCGCTGCGCGCCTGCGCGGTGGCCGAGCTGTGGTTCGGAGCCGCACGGGGCCGCGGGGACGCGGTCGTGGTCAATCTGGGCACCGGGGTCGGCGCCGGTCTCGCCCTCGGCGGCGGCTTGCACCGCGGCGTGAGCAACAGCGCCGGCGAATGGGGCCACACCACGCTCGTGCTGGACGGACGGCTGTGCCACTGCGGCAACCACGGCTGCGTCGAGACGTACGTCGGCGCGCCCGGCATCATGCAGAACCTGCGCGAACTCAGCCCGCAGTCCCCGCTGTTGCACCCCGAGGACCAGACCGCCACCGTCGACGCCCTGGCCGGCGGGGTCGCCGCGGGCGATCCGGTGGCCCTCAAGGTGGTCCGGGACACCGCCCGTTACCTGGGCGCCGGCATCTCCGACCTGATCAACCTCCTCAACCCCGAAGTGGTCGTGCTCAGCAGCTGGGTCGCCGCCCGGCTGGGCGAGCCGCTGCTCGGCGAGGTCCGCCAGGCCGTCGCCCGGCACGCGCTGCGCCGGCCGCTGGCCGCCACCGAGATCGTCCTCTCCCCGATCCCCACCGACCCGGTGTCCCTCGGCGCGGCCACGTTCGCGCTGGAGGGGGCGCTGCAGTCCGTCGGGCAGAGGTCAGCAAGAGGCAGCAACGCAAGGAGCCGTACCGCACCGCCTTCATGACGACGGAAGGGATGCACGTGTCTCACCCCCGCAAGAGATTCCTGCTGCTGACAGCCTCCGCCGCACTTGCCGTCACCGGGGCCCTCCTCGGCTCCCCGACCGCGAGTGCCGACGCCGCCGCCCCGGCCGCCGCCGAGGTCTCCCCCCACGGAGCCCAGACCATCGACAACATCGGTGCGTCCGGCGCCTGGTGGGTCAACGACCTCCAGCACTTCGACCCCGAGGTCCAGGCACGGGTCGGCAGACTCCTCTTCTCTCAGCAGGGGCTGGCCCTCAGCTCGTACCGCTACAACATCGGCGGCGGTGGTGTCGCGGTCACCACGCCGGCCCGCGCCG
The DNA here is from genome assembly GCF_053593835.1 of Streptomyces sp. NPDC002076. Lineage (NCBI taxonomy): Bacteria > Bacillati > Actinomycetota > Actinomycetes > Kitasatosporales > Streptomycetaceae > Streptomyces > Streptomyces sp. NPDC002076. Next base: position 38,071 of record NZ_JBSFDI010000022.1, on the reverse strand, counting down.
CCGAGGACTTCCTCGCCTCCGACGGTTCCTACGACTGGAGCAAGGACGACGGCGGCCGGACCTTCCTGAAGTACGCCGCGCGATACGGCGTGCAGGATCTGATCGCCTTCGTCAACAGCGCGCCCGCCCGGTGGACGACCAACGGCAAGAGCTGCGGCGGCCAGTTGAAGGCGGAGAACGAGACCGACTTCGCGAAGTACATCGCCGATGTGACCGATCACTTCACGCGGCAGGGCGTGCGGCTGGACTACATCAGCCCCTTCAACGAGCCGGACAACAGCTTCGCCGACTGCGGTCAGGAGGGCATGCCGGTGCCCGTCGACCAGCGCGACGACATCGTGCGCGCGCTGGGCGCCGAGCAGCGGGCCCGGCACCAGAAGACGGGCATCATCGCGGACGAGTCCAGCAGGACCACGCAGTTCACCAGCGAGGTCCCGCAGTGGATCACGCAGCCCGGCACCGCGCAGTACGTGTCCAAGCTGGCCCATCACACGTACAACAACCCGGACGACGGCCAGCTCGGAAACGTTTACGAAACGGCGAAGTCGGTCGGGAAGACGCCCTGGGCCACCGAGATCTGCTGCTTCGGCAAGGGCACCACGGGCTGGAACCAGGAGTACGACCCGACCATCGACAACGCCCTGCTGATGTCGCGGATCATCTACAAGGACTTCGCGGTCTCCCACGACTCGGCGTTCCAGTGGTGGGTGGCGCTCGCCAGCGGTTACGGCACCGATCCGAACACCAGGAACGACCAGGGCTGGAACGACGGCCTGATCTACTACGACCCCGACTACGCGACGAACGGCAACCAGAAGCTGTACTTCACCAAGCGGTACTACGCGCTCGGCCAGTACAGCCGGTTCGTCCGGCCGGGCGCGGTCGCGCACGACGTGACCGGCGCCCCGGACGGGGTGGAGGTGTCGTCGTACGACCTCCCCCAGGCTCGAACAGGCTCGCCCGGGGGCACCCCCACCGGGCAGTGGGTGGTCGTGGTGAACAACCACAACACCACCGACACCGCGCTGAACCTGCACTTCAACAGCAAGGCGCCGGTGCGGGCGACCCAGGCGGTGCGGACCTCGGCGGACGAGAACTGGGCGAAGGTCGCGAAGCCGGCCGTCAGCGGCGGAACGGTGTCCTCGACCCTGGCCGCCCGCTCCATCACGACCTACGTCTTCGACCAGAAGGGCCAGGGCAGTACGGCGCTCACCGGCTCCCTGGTCGGCAAGCAGTCCGGCAAGTGCCTGACCGCCGACGCCTCGGGGGCCACGCTCGCCTCCTGCACCGGCGCGGCGGGCCAGTCGTGGTCGTACGACGCGAAGGGCACCCTGAAGGGCGCCAACGGCTATCTGACGGCGAGCGGTTCGGGCCTGACCACGACCGCGGCCGCCACGGACGACGGCACTCAGCATTGGCTGCTGAACGGCAACGGGCAGATCGTGAACGAGGCCTCGGGCAAGTGCCTGGACGTCAGCGGACAGGCGACCGCCGACGGCAGCAAGGTGATTCTGTACAGCTGCAACGGCGGCGCCAACGAGGCCTGGGCCCGGCAGTAACCGCCACTCTTCCCTGACCGAGGGCCGCCGGCCACTCCCCTGGCCCGGCGGCCCTCATCTCCCTTTCCCCTTCAGGGTGTTCGGAATTCCGAACCGGCCACAACGCTTCGAACAGACTTCGTCCAACCCCTTGCCGAAGCATTAGCCGAAGGTTAACGTCCCGCACCAGCCTCAGCCGCAGGTCGCACCCGCACCCGTACCTCCACAGACAAGGACGTCACCATGTCGGCACAGAGCAACAGCACATGGGACCGCCGCTCGATACTCCGGGCCGCCGCCGGACTGGCCGTCGCCGCACCGCTCGCGGCGTGCGGCAGCAACAACGGCCGTGGCGGCGGCTCCGGTTCGGGCAAGCAGCTCACCCAGATGTTCCACGCCTACGGCGAGCCGGGCGTGGAGCAGGCGCTCAAGCGGTACGCCGCCGCGTACAAGAAGGCGAACGTGACCACGCAGTGGATCACCAGCGCCGACTACGAGAGCAAGCTCTTCGCCACCCTGCTCACCAAGAACGCGCCCGACGTCTTCGAGTTCCACCCGCAGATCCAGATGGTCAAGAGCGGTCAGGTGGCGGATCTGAGCGACATCGTCGATCCCGTCAAGGACGACTTCAACGCGGCCGACATCAAGTCCCACACGGTCGCCGGGAAGATCTACGGCGTCCGGATGATCGACGACCCGCAGTTCTTCTTCTACCGGCCCTCGCTCTTCGAGAAGGCCGGCGTCAAGGTCCCCGAGACCCTCGACGAGCTGATCGAGGCCGCCGCCAAGCTCACCACCGGCAAGATGAAGGGCGTCTATCTCGGCAACGACCTGCACGCGATCGTCAACCCGCTGATCTGGTCCGCGGGCGCCGACACCCTCGACGACAAGAACCAGATCGCCTACCACACCCCAGGCGTCATCGAGGGCCTGAAGAAGCTGCGCAAGCTCTTCACCAGCGGCCATCTGCTGCTCGGCGCCCCGACGGACTTCTGGGACCCCTCCTCGCTCAGCCAGGGCCTGTGTGCCATCCAGTTCTGCGGCATGTGGGCCATGCCGCAGTTCCAGCAGGCGCTCGGCGACGACCTCGGGATCTTCCCCTTCCCGAAGACCGTCGACTCCGGCAAGCCCTCGGTCTACAACGGCGGCTGGTCGATGTTCGTCAACGCCAGGGGCGGCGACGTCGACGCGGCCAAGGAGTACGTGAAGTGGCTGTGGATCGACCAGAGGCAGTACCAGGAGGACTTCTCGACCTCGTACGGCTTCCACATCCCGCCGCGCTCCTCGATCGCCGCATCGGCCACCAAGCTCAAGTCGGGTCTGCCCGCGCAGGGTGTCAAGCTCTTCAACGACTACGGTCACTTCGACAACATCGGCTGGACCCAGGCCATGATCCAGGCGACCTGGGACGTCATCGCCGACTGTGTCCGCAAGGAGGGTGACCCGGGGGCGGCCCTCGACACCTGCGACAAGGCCGTGAACCGCGAGCTCAACAAGCTCTTCGGATAGGCCGGCGGACGGACCACGACATGTCGACGACGACCAAGCCCGCCCTCGCAGGGCCCGCCCCGGCGAAGGCCCGGCCGGCCCGGACCTGGCGGGACCTGCGGGGCAGCCGCACCTTCAACTTCTGGCTCTTCCTCAGCCCCTTCCTGGTCGGGCTGACCGTCTTCATCTACGTGCCGATCGTCTGGAGCGTCTACCTCAGCTTCTTCGACGCCCGATTCACGGTCACCCCGTCGAAGTTCATCGGCTTCGACAACTACACGTACATGCTGACGGACCCCAAGTTCGTCCACTCGCTCGGCACCTTCACCGTCTTCGCCGCGTTCATCGTGCCGACCACCTGGGCGGTGTCGCTGGGTCTCGCCCTGCTGGTGAACCGGCTGCGGTTCATGCGGGCCTTCTTCCGGTCGGTGTTCTTCCTGCCGACCGCGTGCAGTTATGTGGCCGCGTCGCTGATCTGGAAGATGTCCCTCTTCAGCGGCGTGCGCTTCGGCCTGATGAACACCGTCCTCGGCTGGTTCGGGATCGACAACATCGCCTGGCTGGCGAGCCCCGATCCACCCTGGTACTGGCTGGTCATCGTCTCGGCACGGCTGTGGCTGCAGTCCGGTTTCTACATGATCCTCTTCCTGGCCGCGCTGCAGAACATCCCGGCCGAGCTGTACGAGGCCGCCGCCATCGACGGCGCCAGGCCGGGCTGGCAGACCTTCCGGCACATCACGCTGCCCCAGCTGCGCGCCACGTCCACCGCGGTGATCCTGCTGCTGCTCATCGCCGCCTATCAGGCCTTCGACGAGTTCTTCAACCTGCTCGACAAGACGACGTGGGGCCGCCCCCCGCTGGTCGAGCTGTACTACACGGCCCTCGGCACGGAACAGGACTACGGAGCCGGCAGCGCGGGCGCCGTCATCCTGACCGCGCTGATCGTCGTCGTAACCCTTTTCCAGGGCAAGATCATGGGCTTCGGAAGGGGTGACGAGTCCAAGTGACCGCCAAACGCAGGGGCGGAGTGATGGGCAACACCGGCCTCTACATCGCCACCGGTGTCTCCGCCGTCCTCTTCCTGGTCCCGTTCTACGTGCTGCTGCGCAACTCCCTGTCCACCGACGCCCGGATCACCGGCGAGCACTGGGAGTTCTTCCCGACGCACCTGCAGTGGGGCAACATCGGCGAGGTGTTCGACGACCCGGCGGTGCCGTTCGCCCGGTCGCTGCTGAACTCCGCGGTCGTCGCCGTCTCCATGACCGCCGGCATCCTGCTGGTGTGCTCGCTCGCGGGCTACGCCCTGGCCCGTATCCCGTACAAGCACGCCAACAAGATCTTCTACGTCGTCCTGGGCACCCTGATGGTCCCGACCTCGGTGACCTTCGTACCGAGCTTCGTGCTGGTCTCGTCCCTCGGCTGGGTGGACAGCTACCGGGGCCTGATCATTCCGGGGCTGTTCAGTGGTTTCACCTGCTTCCTGTTCCGGCAGTACTTCCTGGGGTTTCCCAAGGAGCTGGAGGAGGCGGCGCGCGTGGACGGGCTCGGCTACTGGGGCGCGTACTGGCGGGTCGTCGTACCCAACTCGCTGAACTTCTTCGCGGCGATCGCGACGATCACCTTCATCAACGGCTGGAACGCGTTTCTGTGGCCGCTGGTCATCGGGCAGGACCCGAACTCGTGGACCGTCCAGGTCGCGCTCTCCTCGTACATCACCAACCAGACCGTCGTCTTCCACCAGATCTTCATGGCGGCCGCCATTTCCATCCTGCCGCTGCTGTTCGTGTTCCTCTTCCTCCAGCGCTGGCTGGTGCAGGGGATCGCGCAGACCGGCATCAAGGGCTGAGCTAGGAGACCGATGTCGTTGAGCAACCGCACCGTCACCGACTACGTCGAGGATGTCTCGCCGGGCTCGGGGACGCTGCCACCCCGTGCCTGGTACGCGTCCTCGGACGCCAAGTCCCTCACCCTGAACGGCAGCTGGCGCTTCCGGCTGTCACCGACGGCCGACGCCGAGGACGACTCCTTCGCCGAGGAGGGATACGACGCCGGAGACTGGGCGGAGATCCAGGTCCCCGGCCACTGGGTCCTCCAGGGGCACGGCGCCCCGATCTACACCAACCACCTCTACCCCTTCCCCGTCGACCCGCCCCGCGTGCCGACCGAGAACCCCACCGGCGACCATCTGCGGGTCTTCGACCTGCCTCAGAACTGGCCGGACCGCACCGACGGCGGCGCGGTGCTGCGCTTCGACGGGGTGGAGTCCTGCGCCCGGGTGTGGCTGAACGGCACGGACCTCGGCGAGTTCAAGGGCTCCCGGCTGCCGCACGAGTTCGCCGTCGGCCATCTGCTGAGGCCCGAGGGCAACGTCCTGGCGGTCCGGGTCCACCAGTGGTCGGCCGGCTCCTATCTGGAGGACCAGGACCAGTGGTGGCTGCCGGGCATCTTCCGTGACGTCACCCTGCTGCACCGCCCGGCCGGTGCCGCCCTCGACTTCTTCGTGCACGCCTCCTACGACCACCGGGCCGGCACCGGCACCCTGCGCGTCGACTCCGACGTGGACGGCCGGGTAACCGTTTCCGAGCTCGGTATCGACATCGCGACGGGCGAGAGCGCGACCGTGCCGGTCGAACCGTGGTCGGCGGAAACGCCCAGGCTGTACGTGGGGGAACTGGCCACCGAGGGCGAGCGGGTGCCGCTGCGCATCGGTTTCCGCACCGTGGAGCTGTCGGACGGCCTGATCAAGGTCAACGGCAGGCCGGTCCTCTTCAAGGGCGTCAACCGGCACGAGTGGCATCCGGAGAAGGGCCGCGCGCTGGACCTCGCCACCATGCGCGAGGACGTGCTGCTGATGAAACGGCACAACGTCAACGCCGTCCGTACCTCCCACTACCCGCCGCACCCGGCCTTCCTCGACCTGTGCGACGAGTACGGGCTGTGGGTGATCGACGAGTGCGACCTGGAGACCCACGGCTTCACCGAGCAGGGCTGGCGGGACAACCCCGTCGACGACGACCGCTGGACCCCGGCCCTGCTGGACCGGGCGTCCCGCATGGTCGAACGGGACAAGAACCACCCGTCGGTCGTCGTCTGGTCCCTCGGCAACGAGGCGGGCACCGGCCGCGGCCTGACCGCGATGGCCGAGTGGATCCGCGGCCGGGACTCCTCCCGGCTGGTGCACTACGAGGGCGACCACAACTGCCGTGACACGGACATGTACTCACGGATGTACGCCGACCACGCCGAGGTCGAGCGGATCGGCCAAGGCCGGGACGGCGGCACCCTCAAGCGACGCCGGCTCCCCTTCATCCTCTGCGAGTACGCGCACGCCATGGGCAACGGCCCCGGCGGGCTCGCGGACTACCAGCGGCTGTTCGAGTCGTACGACCGCCTGCAGGGCGCCTTCGTGTGGGAGTGGATCGACCACGGCATCGCCCATCCGGAGCTGGGTCACGCCTACGGCGGCGACTTCGGCGAGGAGTTGCACGACGGAAACTTCGTCTGCGACGGCCTGCTCTTCCCGGACCGGGAGCCGTCCCCCGGCCTGGTCGAGTTCAAGAAGGTGATCGAACCCGTGGGCATCGCCGGCGACTTCGGCGACGGCACGGTCCGGGTCACCAACAAGCAGGACTTCGCCGACCTGTCGGCGCTGGCGTTCTCGTGGTCGTACGAGGTCGACGGGGAGCCGGTGGAGTCCGGCACGCTGTCGGTGCCGGCGCTGGCACCCGGCGAGTCCGCCGACGTCAAGCTGCCCGCGCCGCCGGCCGGGGCGCCGGCCGGCGAGGCCCTGTGGACGGTCCGGGCGGCGCTCGCGGCGGACACCGCCTGGGCGCCGAAGGGCCATGTCGTGGCCTGGGGCCAGATCCCGGTGGCGGAGCGCCGGGTGCCCACGGTCGCGGCGACCGCCCGGCCGGTGTCCGGCGACGGGGTGATCACCCTCGGCCCCGGCACCTTCGACGCCCGCACCGGCGCCCTGACGGCCGTGGGCGACGTCCCCGTCTCCGGGCTGCGGCTGGACGTGTGGCGGGCCACCACCGACAACGACGACGGCGCCCCCTGGCAGCCCGACCTGCGCTACGGGCTGCTGTGGCGGGGGCTCGGCCTGCACCGGATGCGGCACCGGCTGGACGCGGTGGAGACCGGCGAGAACACCCTGACGGTCCGCACCCGCGTCGCGCCGGCCGCACGGGAGCTGGGGCTGTCGACCGTGTACCGCTGGACCTCGGACGGAGACCGGCTGCGGCTGACCGTGCGCACCACCCCCGAGGGTGACTGGACCGTCCCCCTCCCCCGGCTCGGCATCCGCTTCGGACTGTCCGCGGCCGACCGTGTGCGGTGGTACGGCGGCGGCCCCGGCGAGGCGTATCCGGACACCAGGGCGGCGTCGGCGATCGGCCGCTGGCAGTCGACGGTGGACGGTATGCAGACGCCGTACGTCCGTCCCCAGGAGAACGGCGCCCGCATCGACGTCCGCTGGGCCGAGCTCGGCGGCCTGCGCATCGAGGGCGACCCGGCGTTCTGGCTCACCGCCCGCCGCTGGACCACGGAGCAGCTGGACGCCGCCGCGCACCGCACCGATCTCACCCCCGGGACCGCGTCCGACAGCGGCTCCGCCGCGGGGGTCTGGGTCAACCTGGACCACGGCCAGCACGGCATCGGCTCCCAGTCCTGCGGCCCGGGCCCGCTGCCCCAGTACCACCTGCGGGCCGAACCGGCGGAGTTCTCCTTCGTGTTCTCCACCGCCCCCGATCCGGAGGCCGACTGATCATCACTGTCCCAACCACCCTGTCCGCCGGGTGCGGGCGCAGAGATGGGCAAACTGGGCATGCTCTGCGCACCGATCGGCTGACCGGTCAGTCGATGCCCCGGAAGATGTGGGCCTCGGCCGGGTCGTGGTCGTCCTCGCCCGCGAGGAGCGCCTGTCGTGGGGCGTTCGCCCCGTCACCGGACCGGGCTCCGGGACGGGGCGTGCGCGTCGTGTGGGTGTCGTACGGCGGTGTGTGCACGCGTGCCGCCTCAGGACGCGGGCCGCGCCGCCGGGGCCGGTCGCAGGCGCCAGGCGAGCAGGGTGATCAGGGTGCCGGCCGCCGCCCAGGCCGTCAGGACCAGCAGGGAGGACGCCACCGGGGCCTGGTGCAGGTAGGCCAGACGGCGTACGGCCTGCACCTCGGCGGCGCCGGGCATTCCCGGGGACAGCGCGCGGTAGAAGGAAGGGAGGAAGTCGCGCGGGACGGGGCCGCCGGACGTCGCGATGCCCAGCTGGAGCAGCAGCAGGGTGGACAGCGGGAACGCGAGCAGGCCGAGCAGGCGGTGCAGCGCGGCGATCGTGGCCACCGTCGCGAAGGACAGCAGCGCCGCCACCCCGGCGACCTGCCACAGGCGGCCCGGGAAGGCGCCGAGGACCAGGTCCGCCACGCTCGCTGCGACGACCCCGGCCACCGCCGAGAAGACGGCCGCCGCGGCCAGCCAGGCCCACCGGCCGAGCGCGGGCAGCCGCAACGCGAACAGCCCCTGGAAGACCAGGCCCGCCAGGCTGAGGGCCACCATGAGGGTGAACGCGATCAGTCCGTGCCGGTCGCCGCTCGGCAGCGGGCCGGCGTCGGTCACCTTCAGCGGCACATGCCCCTGGGCCGCGGCCTTCTCGCCCACGGTGGTGACCAGTTGCTTGACCGCATCGCCCGAAGCGCCGGTGACCAGCACCTCGTCGCCGCGGACGCCGAGCGTGAGAACTCCCTTCACGTCCTGCTGCTGAAGTGCCTGGCGGGCCTTGGCCGGGTCGGCGTACGTCCTGACGTCGAGCGCGCCGGGCTGGGCGGCCGACAACTGCTTGGCCGCCTGCCCGGCCACGGGGGCGGGCGCGACGACGGCGAGCGGCACGTCGTGCGGCTGCGGCGCGCTCATCGACGCGCCGACGATCCACACGAACAGCGCCACGACCGCGAGCGCGGCCAGGGCGACTGAGCCGAGCCCGCGCAGCGGGGGGACGGCGCGGGGTCCGGCGGCGGGGGCGGGTGAGGGGGCCGCCGCGGTCGGCGTGGGGGTCGTGGTGGACGGGGATGACATGGTGCACCTCGGTTCTGTTCGCGGCCGGGCGGGACCCGGCCGGGTCGCGGGTTGGGGCTCAGCGCGCCGCCCGCACCGGGATCGGGCCGTGCGGCAGCCGGGCCCGGATCGCCCAGGTGAGGGCGGTGAAGAAGGCGGAGGGGTGGTCCTTGGCGAAGAAGTGACCGCCGGGCAGCGACTCCGCGCGGAAGGACACGGAGGTGTGGCGCTGCCAGGCGAGCACCTTGTCCACGTCGACGAGCAGGTCGTCCTGCCCGGCGAGGGCGTGGATCGGCACCGGCAGCGGTTCGGGCGGGGCGGGCCGATGGTCGGCGCAGACCGTGAGGTCGTCGCGGACGACCGGCAGCAGCACCTCCAGCCACTCGGTCCGGTCGGCGAGTTCGGCGGGCAGCCCGCCGAGGCCGAGCAGCAGGGTGGTCAGCTCGGCGTCGGACAGACCCGGCGGCAGGTTCAGGGCATGCCCCAGGTGGGGTGCGGGGAAGCCGCCGACGATGAGGAGTTCCGGCCTGCGGGCGTCCTCCGGAAGCCGGGCGGTGATCTCGTGGGCGAGCAGGGCGCCCATGCTGTGGCCGTAGAACAGATACGGCTCGTCCAGCAGGCCCGACAGCGCTTCGGAGACCTCCTCGGCCAACGGGGCGAGCCGGGTGAAGCGGGGTTCACGGATCCGGCCCTCGCGGCCCGGCAGTTGCACGGGGACGATCTCGATGCCGGGGCCGAGCAGGTCCGGCCAGCCGCGGAAGGCGCCCGCGCTGCCGCCGGCGTGGTGGAAGCAGAACAGGCGCAGCGGTGCCTCGCCGGTGGGCGGGTGCGGCAGATAGGGGTTCGGGCCGGTCATGTGCCGCTCCCCTGCAGCGAGCCCACCGTCGGCCGGGCGACCGTGGGCTGACGGCCCGTCATACGCAGGACGGCCTGGGCGAGCGCGGCGCGGACCTCGTCGACATGGCCCGGTGAGCCGTGCACGTCGTCGTACTCGATCAGTTCCAGCTCGGGCACGTGCCGGGCGAGCAGCTCGGCGTCCGCGCCGGGGATGATCTCGTCGCGCAGACTGCGCACATAGGTCACCGGGATGTCCAGGGCGCGCAGCTCGTCCGCCGCGAGCGCCCACTCGGTCAGGTGCTCGCGCAGTCCGGGCCGGCGTACGCCGGTGAGCCGGGCCAGGGTGTCCAGGGTGAGGTCGGGGATGCGCGGCCACCAGGCGGAGTCGGTGAAGAACGCGGCGACGGGCGCGCCGACGGTGACGATGCCGCGGATGCGCGGGTTCTGGGCGGCGTGCCGCAGCGCCAGGTGCCCGCTGAAGCTGAGCGCGACCAGGACGGCGTGGGAGGTGTCGGCGCGGCCGTCGAGCGCGTCGAGGACGGCGCCGTAGAGCTGGTGGCTGTCGCGGCGGTAGGGCATGGTGTTCTCGCCGACGCCGGGCATCTCGGCGACGACGACAGCGAGATGGGCCTGTTCGGCGAGCAGCAGGAACGGCGACCACTGTTCCTTGACGCTCACGATGCCGCCGGTGACCACGACCACCGGGCGGGCCGGGTCGGCGTCCAGGCCGGCGGTGTAGCAGCGGACCGTGCCGGCCGGGGTGCGCACGTCGAGGCGGCCGACGCCGGGCAGGGCGGAGCGCCAGCGGTCGAAGACCTCCTGGCCGCGGGTGCGGGCCCGGTGCCGGGCGAGGCTGTCGGGGTAGGGGAAGCTCGCGAGGATGTAGCGGGCGACGGCGCCGGACAGATCGCCCGCGTGTTCGCGGGCCTCGGCGGCGGCCGTCCACTCGCCCGCCCAGCTGCCGGGCCGGCCGCTGCCGTCGTCGCGGTCGATGCGGTCGCGCACCAGGGCCGCCTCCTCGGCATCCAGGCCGAGGGCGCGGGCGTGCAGCAGCACGAAGTTCTTCAGCTCTGCCAGGTCGTGCCGGGCATGCGGGTCGTGGGTCATAGGGGTGTCTCCTCGGCGGGGTCGTCGGAGGGGTGCTCGCCGCAGGACTCGGCGGGGTCCTCGTCGCCAGGTTCGGCGGGGTCCGCGTCGCGGGGCTCGGCGGAGTCCTCGTCGCCGGGCTGGGCGGGGTCCGCGTCGCGGTGCTCGGAGGGGTACGCGTCGCCGGGCGGGGCGGGGTACGCGTCGCCCGGCGCGGCGGGGTACCCGTGGCCGGGCTCGGAGGGGTACGCGTCGCCCGGCGCGGCGGGGTACCCGTCGCGGGGCTCGGAGGGGTACCCGTCGCCGGGCTCGGCGGGGTACCCGTCGCCGGGCTCGGAGGGGTACCCGTCGCCCGGCGCGGCGGGGTACCCGTGGCCGGGCTCGGAGGGGTACGCGTCGCCCGGCGCGGCGGGGTACCCGTCGCGGGGCGCGGCGGGGTACCCGTGGCCGGGCTCGGCGAGGTACCCGTCGCCGGGCTCGGCGGGGTCCGCGTCGCCGGGCCCGGTGGGGTCCGGCTGGTCGGTGAGGGTGCTGGTCAGGGCGACGACCAGGTCGCGGTCGAGCATGGTGGCCGCGGCCGGATCGTCGAGCCGGCCGAAGCCGGCGTTCTCCACCACCGCGCTCGCGCAGTAGCCCTCGGGCAGCGCGTAGGTGCGCAGGATCCACTCCTCGCCGCCGCGCCGGCCGTCCGGGCGCAGCACCCGGCCGTCGGCCGGGTCGGTGGCGAAGCCGAACTGGGTGAAGCGGAATCGCATGCCCTGTCCGATGGCCTTGCTGTAGGCCTCCTTCAGGGTCCACAGCCGGACCAGTTCGGCGTTGCGCCGCTGCTCGGGCAGCCGGGACAGCTGTTTCAGCTCGTGCGGGGTGCAGATTTGCCGGCCGAGGCCGGGGCCGTACAGGGGCCGGTCGGAGCGCTCCACGTCCACGCCGATCAGACCGCGGGTGGTCATGCCGACGAGCAGGATGTCGTCGGTGTGGCTGAGGCTGAGGTCGATCTGGTCGAAGCCGCGCAGATACGGCCGCCCCGAGGGGCCGTAGGCGAGTTCGATGTCCTCCGGGGCCAGCCGCAGGGCCACCGCCGCGGCCTGCTTCAGCAGGGCGCGGGAGGCGGCGAACTGACGGCGCAGCCCGGGGTGGCCGAAGGACTGATAGCGGTCCCAGTCGCGGCCGAGCAGCCGGCGCAGCCCCGCCTCGTCCCGCTCGTCCCGCCGCCATTCGCCGGCCGGTGCGTACAGCACGGCCGTGCCCAACCGGGCGAGGTCGTCATGGACGACCTTCCAGGACCGGGGGGAGCCGATCCGTACCGGCCGCGGAATGGTCGGCGGAGGTGCCGGCATGAAAGCCCTCCAGACTGGCTTTGATGTCTGCCAGGAGGTCGGCGGCGAGCGCGCCGTCGATCACCCGGTGGTCGAAGGTGAGGTTCAGCCGCATGACCGGGGCGACGGTCAGCCGCCCGCCCTGGACCCAGGGACGCTCGCGCATCCGGCCCATGTTGAGGGTGACGGCGGTGCCGCCGGCGCCCGCGAAGGAGTCGACGGGCCGGTGGCCGAGGCAGCTGACCGAGAAGGTGCCGAGGACCCGGCGGCGGCCCTCCGGGCGGCTGAGCAGCCGGCGGAACAGCAGCCGGCCGACCGGTGCCGGCAGCCGGTTGACCCTGCGGACGCCCGCGAACTGGGGGAAGTGTTCGGCGTCGGCGTCGCGGTGCCGGTCGACGACCTGCTGGATCTGCTCCAGCGTCAGGCGCTCGGCGTCCTGGACGAGTGCCGAGAACACCGCGCGCCGGCCCTGGTAGGTCTTGTCGAGGGCGACCTTCGCGGTGGTGCCCTGGTACTGGGCCAGGCGCGGGGCGATCCGGCCGGTGAGGGCCGCGTTGGCCTCCGGGTGGGCGGCGACCGCGCGGGCACCGGCCCACACCACATAGCTGACCAGGGAGAGCCGGTGGCCCGCGGTCCGGGCGGCGGCCCGGTGTGCGGCGACGGCGCTCATGTCGATCTCGGTGTCGATCAGGACCGGGCGCTGCCGGGCGAAGGCGTACTCCAGGAAGTACAGGGTGTGCCGGCGCTGGCGTTCCGGGACGTACCGCTGGACGGCGCCGGTACTCATCCGGCCACCGCCAGGGCGAAGATCTCCGCGAGGCAGCGGGCTTCGAGGACCCGGGTGACCGGGAGCCGGACGGCGGTCTCGCGTTCGATGGCGGTGACGAGCTTGAGCAGATGCACGGAGTCCCAGCCGCGCAACCGGTCGAAGGGGGTGTCGAGTTCGTCGGCCTCGACGGGGAATCCGACGAGGTCGCGCAGGATGAGCAGGTAGTCGTCCTGGGTGGTGAGGGTGGCCATGTCGTGTGCAGTCCCTACTGGAAGGCGCCGGAGAGATCGGCGGTCAGATCGACGTGGGCGGGCGCGGCGGCGATGGTGGTCAGGTCGTGCCGGAAGCGGAGTACGCCGGCGTCCTCGGCGGTCCCGGCGGCCTCCGCGGGCTCGGTGACGGCCGCGAAACCGTGGTCCGGGTAGAAGGCGCGCATCCGGTGGTTCTTCTTGGTGGGCCGGTACTCGGCGTGTACCGCGGGCAACCCGGCCGCGCGGGCGGCCGCCAACAGGGCGGCCAGGCAGGCCTGTTCGATGCCGCGGGCGAAGACCCGGCAGGAGAGCAGGATGTTGTCCAGGTGCAGTCCGTCGTCGGCGTGGCGGGCGAAGACGGCGCCGACCAGGCCGTTGTCGCCGAACCGGTCGGAGGCGCGGATGGCGAGGACCAGCCGGCCCGGGTCGCCGAGCTGCTCGCGCACCTGCTCCGGCTGCAGCCGTACGGTGGTGAGGTTGAACTGGTTGGTGCGCTGGGTGAGTTGGGAGACCCGGGCGACCTCCAGCGGGCCCGGCGGGGAGAAGGTGACGGTGACGCCGAGGTTCGCCAGGTACTCCTCGGCGGAGCCGGAGGCCTCCTGCAGTTCCCGGCGGGCGGCGTCGCTGCGGTACTGGGCGCCGCGGCCGCGGTCGGCGTCGGTGAGCTCCCGCACGTCGAACCAGCCGTCGGCGAGGAGTTTGTCGATGTGCAGGGCGGGCTCGTCGTCGAGGCCGATCACGGCGGCGCCGGGGACGCCGGCCCGGACCAGGCCGCACTCGAAGGGGTTGTCGTCGGCGAAGACGAAGCTGTCGGCGCCGAGGTTGAGGCGTTCGGCGAGGGCGAGCAGATTGCCGTCCTTGGGCTGCCAGTTGGCGGTGATGTGCACGAAGTCGTCCTCGCGCAGCACCATGTCCGGGTGGTCGCGGACCACCGACAGCAGCGGCTCGCGGTCGTTCTTGCTGCACACGGCGAGCAGGACGCCCTGGGCGCCGAGCTGTTTGATCACCTTCTGGAAGTCGCCGAACGCCTCACCGCGGAAGCTGCCGGCGGCGGCGATGCCCTCGGGGCCGTCGTCGCCGAGGATGCCGTCCCACAGGGTGCCGTCGGCGTCCAGGACGAGGACCTTCTTGGTGCGCCCGGTCAGGGCGCGGGCCAGGTGGCCGATCTCGACGGCGTACCCGGCGAGGGTCTCGTCCGACAGGCGGGCCTTGGCGTAGCTGCTCAGGCGGGGGTCGGCGGCGGGGCCGCCCGCGGCGAGCAGCGGGTCGAGGTCGACGGTGAGGACGTTCGGGTGGGCCTCGGCCAGCCGCAGCAGGCCTGCGTTGAACTCGCGCCAGGCGATGGACAGCCGGGTGCGCGAGCGCAGGTCGACCAGCTGGCGCGGGAAACGGGGCAGCAGCGGCAGGGTGTTGAGGACGAGGGTGCCGCCGCCGTGGGCGGCGTGGGTGCCGGCGAGGGAATCGAGGAGGTTCAGCCGGGCGGTGAGGGCGGCCTCGGCGTCCTCCACCCGCCAGGGGACGGGCAGGTCGTCGAAGACGGTTTCCGCGTCCAGCACGCACAGCACCAGGTCGGTGCCGTCCTGGTAGACCTCGCTCTGCGGGTCGCCGAGGTCGCGCACCCAGCCGTCGTAGTCGCTCAGGCGGTGGCGCAACAGCAGTCCGTGCCGGGCGAGTTCAGCGGTGAGCGGGGCGACCAGACCGGCCAGGGTGGAGTGGCCGGTGATCGCCACGGTCAAGGCCGGCGTCTGCGGGTGCAGACGCAGCACCTCCTCGGCGTCCAGCCGGGCCAGCAGCTGTCCGACCGAGCCGCGGGCGGCCACGTCCAGGCCCGGCAGCAGCGCCAGGACCTGCGGATAGTGTTCCACCAGCCGGGCCTCGGCGTGCCAGCCGCGGATCGCGGCGAGCGCGTCGGCGCCGTCGAGCGGCGCGGTGTCCGGCTTGGCGTCCGTTTGGGTTCGTACGGCAGTTTCCGTGATGTCCGTCATCGTGGTCAGACCTTCTCCAGGGCGTAGCCCGACTTGATCCACTTGCTGGACTCGATGGCGACGCCGATCGCCTTCTGGCCGGTCTCGATGCGGTCCAGGAGCCGGGCCATCTGCATGAACGGCAGGGCGTTGCTGGTGTTGCCGGTGTCGGCGACGCAGGACACCTCGGCCGCGGCGGGCACGTCCATGTGCGCGACGATCTTCTCGGTCATCCGCGCGGACAGCTGGGGCGGCAGCAGGAAGTCGAGGTCGCAGTCGCTCCAGCCCTGCTCGTCCAGCAGCTCCCACAGGGTCTCCGAGGCCATCACCGGCACGGCCTGCTCGATGGACTTGTAGTCCTCGCGGATGGGCTGCCGGTCCGAGGTGCGGTCGGCGACCCCGAACCACTCGACGGTCTGCCCCGGTTCCCGGCCCAGGCCGGTGAGCAGGTTGAGCACGCGGCGCAGGGCGAGCCGGGCGCCGGCCGGTTCGGCGGTCAGGACGGCGGCCCCCGCACCGTCGCCGAAGAGCACGAAGTTGACCAGTTCGGAGGCCGGCATCCGGCTGAAGTCCTGGTCCAGCGGGAGGTGTTTGGCGCACACGTCGCCGCCGAGCACCAGTCCGGCCCGGTGCCCGCCGCCGGTGATCAGGGTGCGGCCGAGGTCGAGGGCCTGGACGGCGCCCGCGCAGCCCGACTGCAGCTGGTAGGTGGGCAGATGGTCCAGGCCGAGCCGGTCGGCGACCAGGTTGACGGTGGCGGGCATCAGCGCGTCCGGGGTGGCGGTGCCCATGACGAGGAAGCCGATGTCGTCGGGGTCCACACCGGAGGCGGTCAGCGCCCGGTGGCCGGCCAGTGCGGCCAGGTCGGCGAGGGTCTGGCGGGTGGTGCCGGTGTCGAGGTCGACGGCGAAGTGCCGGGTGCGGGTGCCGATGAACACCTCGATCCAGTCGGGGTCGATGCCGAAGCGCCCCGCGAGTTCCTGGTTGTCGACGGGATCGCCGGGCAGGGCGGTGCCGATCGAGGCGATGTACGCCTGCGGATCGTCGGTCACGGACATGAGCTGCCTTTCCGGTGGCAAGGGATGAGGGGCGGGGGTCGGGTCAGGCGGCGGTGGCGGCCGCGTGCTCGCGCAGGAACTCGATGAGGGCGCCCACCGACGACAGATGGGGCAGCAGTTCCTGCACGGACAGCTGGGCCGTCTCCGGCAGGCTCGCCTCGACCCGCGCCTTGAGCTGCATGATCGTCACGGAGTCGAAGCCGAGGTCCTCGTACAGCCGGGCGCGCAGGGCGATCTCGCCGGCCGCGTAGCCGCCGGTCTCGGCGATGGCGCCGAGCACGGCGTCGGCGACCCGCTCGCCCGTCGTACCGGCCCAGCGGCCGTCGGCGCCGGCGGCCGCGGCGGGTGACGGCGCCGAGGTGACGGAGGTGATCTCGGGACCGGCCGCACCGGTCGTGCGGAACCAGTAGCGGTGGCCGGTGGCGAACTCGTACGGGCGCAACCGCTGGAAGCGGCGTTCCTCCTCCTCGTACAGGTCCTCCCAGCGGGGGGCGAGCCCGGCGCGGAAGAGCGCCGCGGTGGTCTCGGCGAGCTCGTGGCCGCCGGCCGTCTCCCCGGCGCCCGGGTTGAGGCACAGCAGGTCGTCGGCGAGCCGCAGTTTGCGGACCAGCGGGGTGAGCACGGGCTTGGGGCCGATCTCCACCAGCAGCCGGGGCCCGTCCTTGACCAGTTCGGTGACGGCCTCGGCGAACCGCACCGGGTCGCTGACGTGCCGGGTCCAGTAGCCGCCGTCCAGCGGTTCGCCGTCCAGGGCCCGGCCGAGCACGGTCGAGTAGAACGGGCGGTGCGGCGGGCGGGGCCGGCAGGCGGAGGCGATCCGGTTGAACTCGGCGAGCATGGGCCGCATCAGCGAGGAGTGGAAGGCGTGCGAGACGCGCAGCGCGGTGGCGCCGATGTCGCGACGGCGCAGCGCGCGTCCGATCCGCTTCAGCGCCTCCAGTTCACCCGAGAGCACGGTGGCCTCGGGGCCGTTGAGCACGGCCACGTCCACCGCGGGCTCCTGCTCGACGAGTTCGGCCAGGTCCTCGGCGGCGGCGCGGACCGCCAGCATGCCGCCGCCCTCGGGCAGCCGCTGCATGAGGCTGCCGCGGGCCGCGACCAGCCAGGCCGCCTCGTCCAGGGACAGCGCCCCGGCGGTCACGGCGGCGGCGAACTCGCCGATGCTGTGGCCGAGCACGGCGTCCGGCTCGATGCCCAGGCCGCCCAGGGTGCGGGCCATGGCGTACTCGACGGCGAACAGCGCGGGCTGGGCGTTCTCGGTGCGGTGGATCGCCTCGTCACAGGAGAGCAGCAGGTCGCGCACCGAGCGGCCGACGTGCGGCAGCAGGGCGTCGTCGGCGTCGTCCAGGTGGCGCCGGTAGGCGGCCGAGTCCCGGTACAGCGCCTTGGTCATGCCGGGGAACTGCGCGCCCTGCCCGGTGAACAGGAACGCCACCTGGTGCCGGCCCTCGGGGTGGCCGGTGAGCGCGGCCCGCTCCTCGGCGTCGCGGACGGCGCCGGCGAGCCGGTCCACCAGCTCGGAGGTGGTGCGGGCGGTGACCGCGAACCGGTACGGCAGGGTCGTACGGACCTTGTTGCTGCTCCAGGCCAGCGGGGCCAGAGGTTCCTGGGCGCGGCGGCCGAGGTTCTCGGCCTGGGCGCGGATGTTGCGCAGCAGCCCGTCGGGGTTGTTGGCGCTCAGCGTGAACACCACCGGCCGGGGCTTGCCGTCGGCGGCGAGCGGGCGGCGGGCGCGCACGGGCGAGGTCTCCAGCACGACATGGGCGTTGGTGCCGCCCATGCCGAAGCTGCTGAGTCCGGCGAGCTGGGTGCCGGAGGGCAGCCTGAGCGGCGACTTCAGCAGTTTCAGGCCGAGACCGGCGAGGTCGAGGCGGCGGTTCTCGCGGGCGGCGAAGGGGCTCGCGGGCACGATCCGGTGGTGCAGCGCGAGCGCCGTCTTGATCAGCCCGGCGATGCCGGCGGCGGCCTCGGTGTGTCCGATGTTGCCCTTGACCGAGCCGATCGCGCACGGCTTGGTTCGGCCCTGGCCGTAGATCTGGCCGAGCGCCTTGGACTCGATCATGTCGCCGAGGGCGGTGCCGGTGCCGTGCGCCTCGACGAAGGCCACCTCGTGGGCCTCGGCACCGGCCCGGCGCAGCGCCTGGGCGAGGACCTCCTCCTGGGCCCAGCGGCTGGGCGCGGTCAGGCCGTTGCTGCGCCCGTCCTGGTTGACGGCGGTGCCCCGGATGACGGCGTAGATCTGCTGCCCGTCGGCGAGCGCGTCCTCCAGGCGGCGCAGGACGACCGCGCCGACGCCGTCACCGCGGCCGATGCCGTCGGCGTCGGCGCTGAACGGCTTGCAGCGGCCGTCGGGGGCGGACAGGCCCGCGGCGGTGTAGAAGATGCCGAGCGCGGGGGTGAGCTGGAGGTTGACGCCGCCGGCGACCGCGGTGTCGACCTCGCCGGACAGCAGGGCGTTCACCGCGAGGTGCACGGCGACCAGGGAGGAGGAGCAGGCGGTGTCCACCGCGAGGCTGGGGCCCTTGAGGTTGAGGTGGTACGACACCCGGTTGGCGATCATGCAGTAACCGTTTCCGGGGCCGCTCTGGGCGGTGACATGGTCGTACTGCGACAGGTGCAGCTGCCCCCACTCGCCGGCCATCACACCGGTGTAGACACCGGTCGCCGTGTCGGCGAGGTGGTGCGGGGGCAGGCCCGCGTCCTCCAGGGCCCGCCAGACCGTCTGCAGGAACAGCCGCTGCTGCGGGTCCATCGCGGCGGCCTCCTTGGGCGAGACCGCGAAGAACTCGTTGTCGAAGGCGTCGGCGTCGGTGAGGAAACCGCCCCGGGTGGTGTTGGTACGGCCCGGCCCGCCCTCGGGGTCGTGGAAGTCGGCGGCGCTCCAGCGGTCCGGCGGGACCTCGCCGCCGCCGTCCCCGGCCCGCATCAGCAGGTCCCAGAAGGCGGCCGGGTCGGGGGCGCCCGGAAAGCGGCAGTCGAGGCCGACGATGGCGACGGCGTTCATCGAGCGGCACTCCCCGGCAGGTCCGCGGGCACCAGCCCGGCGAGGTGGTCGGCGAGTTCCTCGATGGTCGGGTAGTCCCAGGCGACGGTCGGATCGAGGACGATGCCGAACTCGTCCTCGACATCGCCGCACAGGCTGAGCGCGATGACCGAGTCCAGGCCGTAGGTGGCCAGCGGCACCTGCGGGCCGATGTCGGCCGGGTTCTGGCGCAGATAGACCGCCATGCGCTCGGTGAGCCACTCGCGCAGACGGGTGACGGTGGGGTCGGTGGTGGCAGGAATCATGGAAGAGGCTCCTCGGGAAACGGTGGTGCGCAGATCAGCCGGGCACGGGGGTCGCGTAGAGGTCGAAGGTGCGCTGTTCGGCGCCGCGCCGCAGCAGTTCGTCGCCGAGCGGCTGCGCCCAGGGTTCGGTCGGGCCGGGGACGCCATGGCCGAGCCGGTGGGCGATGCGGGTGAGCGCGGCCCGCGCCCAGGCCGGGTCGGCGAGGAACGGGTCGGCGCTCTCGGTGTGCACGGCGACGACCGCGGCGGCGGCGAGCAGCAGCGCGTACCGGTCGGCCAGGGCCGGACCGCCCCGGGGGGCCTTGGCGTCGAGGGCCCGGCAGACCTCGCCGAGCGCGCGGAACTCGGCGAGCAACACATCCCCGGCCGGGCGGAGTTCGGCTCCGCCGGCCCGGGTGAGCCAGCCGCTGACGGTCTCCCGGGGCGCGGTCAGGCTGAGCAGGCCGGCCGCGGCCGGCGCGGGCAGGTCGGCGCCGGGCCGGAACAGCGCGGCGGGCGCGCATTCGTCCCGCAGCCAGGACCGGCTCGCCAGCTGCCGCAGTTGCGGGACGACGATGGCCTGGCAGGCGGCGGTGCCGGCATGGCCGAGACCCACCACGGGCAGGTCGCGGACGGCCTTCTGGAAGAATCCGGCCTCGCCGGTGCGCTCGAAGCGGCGGGCGCCGAGCACGCTGGACAGGTCGTGCAGGGCCTGGTCCAGCACCCGGGGCACCAGGTACTTGGCGCAGGCCGCCAGCACGCTGGTCTGCTCCGGCAGCAGATGCAGCGCGCGGGTGGCGGCCAGGGCCAGCGCGTCGCACAGGAGCACGTCGGCGAAGGCACCGGCCAGCACCGACCGGGGGCGCTCGCCGGGCGCCTCGCGCAGCGCGTGCCGTACGGCGGTGCGCAGCGCGGTGTCCGCGACGCCGATCAGCGCCGAGGCGGCGACCCCGCGCACGGCCTGGAAGGAGCGCAGGGTCAGCCGGACGCCGTCGCCCTCCGCGCCGATCAGACAGCCGTCGTCGACGGGGCAGTCGCGCAGGTCGAGTCCGGCGACATGACAGGAGCGGACGCCGTGGGTGTGCTGCCGGGGCAGCTCCCGGGCCCGTTCCGGATCGAGGCCGGCGCGGCTGACCAGCAGCAGCGAGTAGTTGCGGGTGCCGGGTCCGTCGGCGGTGCGGCAGACCAGGGTGAGGGCGTCGGCGCGGGCGCCGTTGAAGACGGCGTGCTTGCGGCCCGAGAGCCGGTAGCCGCCGGGGACCCGGCGGGCCCGGTACTCCTCCCGCAACAGGTCGTTGCTGTGCGCGACCTCGTGGTAGGCGTTGGTCATCCAGCCGCCGCCCAGGAGCAGCCGGGCGGTGCGCCGCTGCTGTGCGGCGTCGCCCGCGGTCCACACATGGGTGGCGGCCATGTACGACATGAGGCCGTGCCCGATCCCGAGGGAGGCGTCCCGGCGGAAGACATGGCGCAGGATGCGGGCGAAGCCGTCGGCCCGGGCGAGCCGGCCGCCGAGCCGGTCCGGCACCAGGTCGGCGGTCAGCTCCGCCCGCTCCAGCGCGCGCAGCCCCGGCCAGGGCACGGCCCGCCGGGCGTCGGCCTCCAGCAGCGCCGCGTGCCCGGTGGGGTTGTGCGGATCCCAGGGATCGCCGAAGGCCTCCTCGATCCGCCGGATCCGCTCCCGTACGGCGAGTTCGCCGGTGTGGGGCCGGGAGCCGGGCCGGGAGACCGGCGGGGCCGGGGCGGGCCGCACCGGGGTGTTCCGCACCGTGTCCATTCGGGTTTGTCCTTCTCTCGGTTCTGGGGGGGCGGGCCCTGAAGGGGCGCGGGCTGTACCGCTGTGCGGCTACGCCACCGCCGCGGGCACTGCACGGCCGATCAGGCGGCCCACCTCCGGCGTGAGCACCTCCTGCACCGCCGTGATGTCGCCCTTGAGGAACAACTGCTTCATCAGGGCGCGCTGGATCTTTCCGCTGGTGGTCTTGCGGATGGTGCCGGGCCGCACCAGCAGGACGCCGCCGACGGGCACGTCGAACTCCCGCGAGACGCCCCACTGGACGGTCTGCACCAGCGCCTCCAGGTCGGTGCCGGCCACGTCGCGGGGCCGTACCTCCTGGAGCACCACTGCCACGTCCCGGCCGTCGGCCTCCACGGTGAACACCGAGCCGGGGCCGGTGGCGAGGGCGGGCAGCAGCGCCTGGACGGCCTGCTCGATGTCCTGCGGGTAGACGTTGCGGCCCTGGAAGATGAGCAGTTCCTTGCGCCGCCCGGTGACGTACAGCTCGCCGTCGTCGAGCACCCCGAGGTCACCGGTGCGCAGGAACGGTCCTTCACCGTCGCTGGTGAGCGCGCCGAAGATCTCCTTGTTGACCTCCTCGCGGCGCCAGTAGCCACGGGCCACGCTCTCGCCGCGCAGCCAGATCTCGCCGACCCGGCCCTCGGGCAGCACCTCGCGGGTCTCGGGGTGCACGATGCGCAGGTCGAAGCCGTACGGCCGGCCGCAGCTGACCACCGTACGGCTGGTCTCGCCCGGTGCGGCGTCGGCCAGTTCGTCGCGCTCCAGCCGCTCGGCGGACGCCGACCGCACGCGCGGGGCGACACCGACCTCGGAGCCGGTGACGCCGAGGGTGGCCTCCGCCAGGCCGTAACCGGGGTGGCCGGCCTCCGCGCGGAAGCCCGCCGGGGCGAACCGCTCGGCGAACTCCCGTATGGACGAGGCGCGTATCGGCTCCGCGCCGTTGACCGCGGCCTTCCAGGAGGACAGGTCCAGGGTGGCGAGCTGCTCGTCGGTGATGCGGC
Source organism: Streptomyces sp. NPDC002076 (assembly GCF_053593835.1). Taxonomy (NCBI): domain Bacteria; kingdom Bacillati; phylum Actinomycetota; class Actinomycetes; order Kitasatosporales; family Streptomycetaceae; genus Streptomyces; species Streptomyces sp. NPDC002076. The sequence goes on along the minus strand of NZ_JBSFDI010000022.1, from coordinate 15,659 downwards.
GGGTGCACAGGTCGTAGGCGAAGTTGGGGCCGCCGCAGACGGTGATCCGGTAGCGGCTGATCATCTCCAGCCAGCGCATGGGACGCTTGAGGAAGGAGACGGGGGCCATCTGGACCAGGGTGGCGCCCAGGTACTGGGCGTGCAGGATGAACCCGATCAGGCCCATGTCGTGGAAGTACGGCAGCCAGGAGCCGAGCCGGTCCTCGCTGCTGGTGCCCAGCACCACGCTGAGCACCTCCTCGTTGGCGAGCAGGTTGCGATGGGAGACCATCACGCCCTTGGGCTCGCTGGTGGACCCGGAGGTGTACTGCAGGAAGGCGAGGTCGTCCGGTTCGATCTCCGGGGCCCGCCAGGCGTCCGGGTCGCCGTAGCCGGGCTCGTCCGTCACCAGGCACTCGACCTCGCCGAGGCCCTCGCTCTCCAGCCAGTCGGTGACCTCCTCGGCGCTGGCCCGGTCGGTGAGCACGGTGCGCACCCCGGCGTCCCGGACGATGCCGGTGACCCGGGAGAAGGCCTGGCCGTGCCCGCCGGGCAGCGGGGAGGGCACGGCGACGGCACCGGCGTAGAGGCAGCCGGTGAAGGCCTTGGTGAAGGCGAGCCCGTGGTCGTAGAGCATGAGCACCCGCTCGCCCTGCAGGCCTCGGCCCTGCAGCCAGGACGCCAGCCGCCGTGCCTCGGCGTCGAGTTCGCGGTAGGTGAGGTGCTCGGGCCGGACGTCGGCGCCGTCGTCGTACAGGAACACGTACGCGTCCTGGTCGGGGCGCTGCCGGCACCGGTCGAGGACCAGGTCGGTGAAGTTGGTGAAGGCGGGCACGGTTGTTCCCCTCGTGGATGTCTCGGGGCCTGCGGGCTGCCCCTGGATCTGCGTCGATGCTGCGCCGGACGGCTTCAGGGCCGCTTCACGCGGCGGCGGGCGGGCCGTTCGTACGGCCGGTGTGTCACACGGCGTGCGGGAGGGCCGGCGGTGTGACGGTCGTGCTGCGCGGGTGCGGGCGGCGGGCGCGGAGCATGGTGCGCCACTCCTCGGCGCTGTACCGGGCCGGTTCGGTGTGCGCGATGAAGTCCTTCAGCAGGGCGAGGAAGCGCTGTGGGTCGTGGCGGAACGGGAAGTGCCCCGCGCCGTCGAAGATCTCCAGCCTGCTGCCGGGCATGGCCATGTGGGCGAGGCCCGCGTGGATCGCCGGCACCACCTCGTCGTGCCGCCCCCACACCAGCATCGTCGGCATGCCGCGGGCCAGATAGCAGCGGTCCATCAGGGTGCCGACCTGGCCGCGCCAGTCCACCACCGAACGCAGGGTGCGGACGAAGGCCTGCCGGGACGGGCCGTCGGGCAGCGCCTCGACGACCCGCAGCAGTTCGGGCGCGTCCAGGGCGAGTCCGCCGCCGAGCAGCCGGGCCAGCCGTACCAGCAGCCCGAGCGGGAGTCGCATGCCGGGCAACTGCAGTGCGGCCAGGGCGAGTTCGGCGCCGGGTACGGTGGCGGCGCGCAGCAGCGGGGTGACCTGGCGGCCGACCCCGCCGGTGCCGACGAGGACCAGGCGCTCGCAGCGTTCGGGGAACTGGTAGGCGAACTGCATGGCGACGCCGCCGCCGAGGGAGTGGCCGACCAGGGTGACCCGTTCGATGCCGAGGACGGTGAGCAGGTCGCGCATGCTGTTGGCGAACCCGGCCACCGAGTAGTCGGCGCGGGGTTTGTCCGAGGCGCCGTGCCCGGTGAGGTCGGGGGCGATGATCCGGTGGTCGCGGGCCAGCCCGGGCAGGATGTCGGCCCAGGTGTCGGAGGTGTCGCCGATGCCGTGGATCAGCAGCACCGCAGGGCCCCGGCCAGCCATGCGGAAGGCGATGCGGTGGCCGTGGATCACCCGGTGGCGGGTGCGCAGTTCCGAGACGCGCCGGGGCGCGGGAGCGGTGCCGGTCATGCGGCATCGAGCGTCCGGCTCAGCTGCCGGACCGTCTCGCGGGCCTGCCGCACCACGTGCGGGCTGACGCCGACGGCGCCGGCGGCGCGCTCCTCGCTCCAGCCGTGGCCGACCAGGGCGAGCGCGACGGCGGGCTTCTCGGCGTTGCGCATCCGAGCCGGGCGGCCGGCGAGCAGCTCCAACGCGGCCCGGGTGACGCGCGACAACGGGGCCTGGGCGCGAGCCAGTTGATGCAGTTCACGGCGTTCGGCCGCGGTCATGCCCGCCCAGATTCCCTCGGTGTCGCCGAGCCGCAGGGCCTCGCGCAGACAGGCGCGGCGCACCGGGCAGCCGGCGCAGACCGCCTTGGCGCGGCGCACCTGCTGCGCGGCGGCGAAACCCTCGCCTACGGGGAAGAACAGCTCCGGGTCCAGCCGGCGGCAGGGCGCCTGCGCGAACAGGTCGGCGCCAGGGCGGGGGTCCGGGGCGGGGAGCGTGGTGGTGTCGGTGGTCATCTTCAGGTCACCTTCGTGGTCCCGGTGTCTCGGTTCGCTGTCCTGTGGGGCGGGCCACCGCGATGCGGCACGGCGCCCGCCGCACGGACGGGCGACCGGTCGGACACGCTGCCGGGGGGTGCTTCAGAGTGGCTTCATCGCGGCAGGTGAGTGAGGGGTTCGGTACTGCGCTCTCTTATGAGCCAGACTCCGGGGCGGACCTCCAGGGCCGGTGGTTCGGCGGGGGGTGCGGAGTGCTCGGCGGCGGTGAGGTAGCGCAGGATGCGGCGGGCGGTGCGGTGGCCGTAGTCGAGCCAGCGGTTGTCGCCGAGCCGTTCGGCCGCCTCCGTGAAGCGGGTGAACCCCTGCAGCGCCTCGGGCAGCCGCCCGGCGGCCAGTTCGGCCAGGGCCAGCCCGCGCAGCGCGTCGGTACGGCACCGCTCGTCGCCCCCGGCGGTCCCGTCCGGCCCGGTGGGCTCCAGTGCCTGCCGGTACAGGGCCTCGGCCCCGGCCGGGTCCCCCGCGCTCAGCGCGCTGTCGGCGAGTCCCACCAGGGCCCGGCCGGCCTCGGCGCCGCCGGCGGCGAGGTCCGCGTACGCCAGGGCCTGCCGGTAGTGCGCGGCGGCTTCCTCGATACGGCGGCGCTGCCAGGCCAGATCGCCGAGCGAGCGTTCGACCCCGGCGAGCACGTCGGGGCGGCGGGCCCGGCGTCCGGCGTCCCGGGCCGCCCGCAGCAGCTCCGCCCAGGTGTCCCAGTGCCCGCTGGCCTCCAGGTAGCCGCTCGCCGCGTCCGCCAGCCGCCAGACCTGGGGCCACAGCCGGGCGGCATGGGCGTGTCCGGCGGCGGTGGTCAGGCCGGGCAGCGCCGTGCCGAACCAGGCGGCCGGGTCGCCGGCGACGATCCGGGCGGGGTCCAGCCAGCCGGGCATCGCCTCGGCCTCCGGTTCCCTCGCCGGCCCGCGGCCCGGGGCGAGCAGGCGGTCGGCGTGGCGGGCGAGCGCGGCGCAGGCGCCGGCCAGCCGTCGTACGGCTGCCCTGCGGCTCTCCGTCGGCTCCTCGGTGTGCAGCAGGTCCAGGGCGAGGGCGCGGGCCGGCGGAAGGCAGTCGTACCACGGCTCGGCCCCGCCGCCCTGCCGCCGGGGCAGCAGCAGGTGGAGTGCGGTGAGTTCGGCGGCCACGCCCGCGGCCTGGGTAGGGTCGGCGCCGAGCAGCGCGGCCAGGGTCCACAGCGGGAAGCCCTGGCGCGGGGCGAGCGCGCTGAGCCGGAAGGCCCGGCGGGCCGGTGCCGACAGCGGCCGGCAGGCGCCGAGCAGCCGGGCCCGGAGGTCGGGGCCCTGCGGATCCCGGGTGGGCAGGTCGAGCAGGGCTCCGGGGTCCGTGAGCGCGTCGGCGAGGGTCCGCAGGGACCAGTGCGGCCGCTCGGCCAGCCGCATCCCGGCGGCCCGCACGGCCGCCGGCAGCCCGCCGCAGGCCCGTACGACATCCCGCACGGCCTCGTCGTCACCGACTCCGCCCGCTCCGGTTCCGCGCTCGACCGCGCTCCCCGCGGGCTCGGCACCGGCACCGGGCTCGACGGTGCCGGAACCTGGCCCACCCGGGGCCGTGCCGGATGCGGAACCGGACCAGACGTACCCCGAGGCGTCGTCAGAACCCGCCCCGGTCCGACCCGGGCCACCGTCGAAGCCTGACCCGGCCTGACCCGAGCCACCGCCGAGGCCGATCCCCGCACCCCCCTCCGTGCCCGCCTCGAGTACCGCCCGCAGCAGGCGTTCCGCCTCACCCTGGGGGAGGGGGTCCACCGGCAGGTGGCGGGTTCCGCCGGGGCCGGTGAGGGTGTGACGGGTCGTCACCAGGAGGGTGGCGGCGGGGAGGAGCGCGGTGACGGTGGTGAGTTCCGCTTCCGCGTCGGAGCCGTCGAGTCCGTCCAGGACGAGCAGGCGGCGCGGCTCCCGCAGCGCCTCGGCGACCCGGTGCCGTATGTCCGCGTCCGCGCCGTCGGCCGCGCCGGGGTCGAGCGCGCGCAGGATCGCGCGGAGGGCGCGGCCGCTCCGGTCCTCCTGCGCCGCGACCGCCGCGAACACCGCGCCGCCGGGAAACGCACCGCCGTGCCGGTGGGCGAGTTCGAGGGCGACGGCGGTCTTCCCCACGCCGGCCGTCCCGGCGAGCAGGAGGACGGCCGGGCCGGCGGGGCCACCAGCGGTGAGCAGGCTGCCGGCCTCGGTCAGCAGCCGTTCCCGGCCGGTGAACTGCCGTGCGCGCTCCGGCAGTCGGGTCCTGGCGCCGGCGTTGCGGTCCGCCGCCGGGGCGGTGAGCAGGGCCGGGTCGGACCGCAGGATCCGCTGGTGCAGCCGACGCAGCCCGCGGCCGGGGTCGGTGCCGAGCTCGTCGGCGAGCATGCGGCGCAGCCTGTCGTACCGGTGCAGCGCCTCACCCTGCCGCCCGCAGCGGTAGAGGGCGACCATCAGATGGGCGTGGAAGACCTCGCGGTAGGGGTGTTCCGTGGTGAGCCCGAGGAGTTCGCCGACGAGCGCGGCGTGCCGCCCGAGCCGGAGTTCGGCGGCGATCCGGCGCTCCAGCACGGTGAGCCGCTGTTCCTCGAGCCGGACGGCCGCCGCGGACAGCAGCGGTCCCTGTGGCACCCCGGAGAAGGCGGGGCCCCGCCACAGCGCCAGCGCCCGGCCGAGCTGCCGTGCGGCGGTCGCGAAGTCCTCGGCGTCGTACGCCTCCTGGCCCTGCCCGGCCAGCCCGGCGAAGACCTCCAGGTCGGTGTCGCCGGGTGCGCTGTCCAGGCGGTAGCCCGGCGGCACGTGGAGCAGCAGCCGGGCGGCCGGGCCGGGGGCCGGGGGCTGGAGCGCGGTGCGCAGCTGGGAGACGTACACCTGGAGCACACCGGGCGCCGAGCGGGGCGGACCGTCGGGCCACACCTCGTCGATCAGGGTGCTGCTGGGCACGACCTCACGGGCGCGCAGCAGCAGGGTGGCGAGCACCGTGCGGACCTTTCCGGCCGTCGGAGTGGCCGGTTCGGCCTCCAGCGGCCCCAGCAGGCGGTAGCGGTTCATGTCCCCCGTGTCTCCTCGTTCTTCTCTGACTTCTCCCGTGCGTTCTCCAGATGTCCCGGGCGGCTCAGACGTCCTGGGCGACGGTCGTCCGGACGACCCCCACCTGGTGGGTGTGCTGGGTGAGCTGCACGTCGACGCGGAGCGCGGGCGGCCCGTCCGGGGTGCGGTACGGGGCACGGGCGCGCAGATCGAGCCGCAGGGGCAGGTCGGGTTCGGCGAATCCCAGGAAGCGGGCCTGCCACTCCGTCAGCACGCACGAGCCGGCGGGCAGGGACCGCTCGCGCTGGGCGAAGAGGACGGCGGCCTGCCGGGTGGCCTCCATCAGCACCAGGGAGGGGACGTGGTCGCCGACGCCGTTGATGTGGCGCAGGAGGCGGCCGGGGTGCGGGCGGACGTGTGCGGTCAGGGTGTCCGCGGTGTGGCGGACGCCGGTCAGCAGCACGTCGTGGGGGTCGGTACGGGCCACGTCGGCCGCCCCGACCGGCGCATCCGGCCCGTCCGCACCGGGTGAGGATGCGGCTGCTTCCCACCCGTCCAGTGCCCTGTCCCGTCCCTGGGCGCGGTGCAGGCGGTACACGCCCGGGGTGAGGAACACCAGCCGGGCGCTCGCGGTACCGCACGGGACGTCGTCCACGCGCAGTCCGGCCCGGCACAGCAGTCCGCGGGGCACCCCGCCCACGACGTCGACGGGGTCGACGCTCAGGTCCAGGTCGAGCTGGGCGGGCAGAGCACCGCGTCGCCAGGCGTCGGCGGGGTCGAGGGCGAGGTGGGCCTCGGCGAAGGCGGTCTCGCGGCGGGCCGGCACGTCGAAGTGCTGGTGGGCGACGAAGAGGGCCATCTTGCGCAGGATCTCGACGGGGACGCAGGGGTCGTGGCAGGGACCGGTGCCCTCGGCGAACGGCGGCGAGGGCTGGGGCAGCACGGTGGCGAGACCGAACTCCTGGCGGACCGGCCCGGCCGCGGCGGGCGCGTCCAGGGCGGGGCCGGGCCGGTGCACTAGGTGGTGCAGCGGCTCGGGTTCGCGGGCGATGACGGAGTCTGCGTGCATACCGGCAGTGTGGGCGCGGCCCGTTCCGTTCCCGCTCCGGCGCCGGGAAGCACGGCGGAGCGTTCCCGGTACTTCTTCGGAACAGGGCGGGGCGAGGGTGGAGTCACCGAGCCGGGCCCGGCCGTCGCCGGACCGGATGTCCGGCCCCCGCACGGGCTCCACCCGTGTGCCGGCCCCTGCCGGCCCCGCGCCGGCCACTTACGCCGGCCGTACCTCGGCCGTGTGCCCGCCCTGTCCCGTCCCTAGGAGGATCCGTGTTCAAGCGTGCCGTCATCGCCCTGGTGGCCGTCGCTGCCCTGCTGCCGTTCGCCGCCACCGCCCACGGGCACTCCCCGGCCGGGCACGGCGTGGTCGCCGACCCCGAGGTGGGCAACAGGACGCCGGGCAGCGCACCGTCGCTCGTCCTCGGCTGACCACGGCGCAGGCGCCCGGCGCACCGCCGTACCGCGGCCCGGGCGCCGCACGTACCCGTCAGCCGTACACGGGCCCTTCGGACCGAAGCCGTGCACCGGACCGCCGGCCGAAGCCGTCCTCGCAGGTCATCAGCGGTCCCTCAGCAGGTCGTCAGCAAGTCCTGAGCAACCCCCTCGGTACCCCCATCGCCTCGAAGTGCGCCCGGGCCAGTTCCCGGTCGGTGCGGGCGCGGCAGGTGTCGCCGAGGGCCTCGTGCGCGTCGGCCATGCCCTGCAGGGCGAGCGCCTCGCCCAGCCGCCGGCCGATGCCGGAGGCCAGGGTGTACGCCTTCTGGAAGTGGTCGAGCGCCTCCGCGAACTCGCCGCCCACGCGGTACACCAGCCCGGCGGCGGTGTGCACGCGCGAGGAGAGGAACGGCGAGCTCTCCATGCGATTCAGCCGCAGCGCCCGGTTGGCGTGTTCCCGGGCCTCCCGGTGGCGGCCCGCGAGGGCGAGGAGTTCGGCCGAGCGGGCGGCCAGCCGGGCCAGCCGGGGCCGGGTGCGGTGCCGGGCGACGAGGTGCTCGGCCCGGGCCAGCGCCGTGAGGCCCGCCTCCAGCCGGCCGAGACCGGCCTGGGCGTGGGCCACGTTGAGCAGCGCGTCCACCTCCAGGACCTCGTCCCCGGCGGCGCGGATCAGGGCGACGGCCTCGTCCGCGCAGCGAGCGGCCCGCTCGTAGTCGCCGAGGACACCGCTGGTCCAGCTGATGTTGAACAGAGCGATGCCGACCCGGCGTGGATCGCCGAGCACCCGATGCATCTCCGCGGCGCGTTCCAGCAGTTCGAGCCCCTGCTGGTACTCGCCCAGCTCACCGAGGATGACGCCGATGCCGCGCAGGCAGATCGCCTCGGTCTCGGTGTCGCCCACGCTCCGGGCCAGTTCCCTGTTCTGCCGGAAGGCCGCGATGCCTTCCTGGTAGCGGCTCAGCCCCCACAGCGCGATGCACAGCTCGGTCCGGATGTCCAGCAGCGGCCCGGTCTCACCCAGCGCACGGGCGAGGGCCACCCCGGTCTCGGCGACGTCCAGGTGGTCGTGCAGATTGCCGTTGACCGCGAGATACGCGCCGAGCGGCCGGACGAGGGGCAGGCCCTCCCGGGGCAGGCCGGTGTCGCGGGCCAGCCGGAGCAGCGCCACGAGGTTGCCGCGCTCTCGGTTGAACCAGTCGACCGCCTGCGCGGATCCGCTGAACCCGGTGCCGCCGTCGTCGAAGGTGTCGTTGTCGTCACCGTCACCGGCCCGCTCGTCCTGTCTCCGGTACAGGACCCGCTGGGCGGCGCGCACCCGCTCGCCGTAGTGCTTCAGGAGGCGCCGGCGGGCGTGGTGGTCCTCGGCGTGGGTGGTCTCGTCGGGCAGGGCACGGACGAAGCTGCGCACCAGGTCGTGGAAGCCGTACCGTTCGTCGGTGCGCTGTTCCAGCAGGTTGACGTCGACCAGCGCCTCCAGGTGCTCCTCGGCGGTGTAGTGGTCGGCGCCGAGGAGGGCGGCGGCCGCGGCGACGTCGAGGTCGTCGCCGGGGAAGAGCCCGAGCAGCCGGAAGACGCGTCTGCGTTCGGGCTGCATGGCGTCGTACGACAGCCGGATGCTGGACTCCACGCTGCGGTCGCCCTGGCTGAGTTCGGCGAGGGTGCGCTCCTGGTTGCGCAGCCGGCGCACGAGATGGCACAGGGTCCAGCGGGGCCGGTCGGCGAACCGTCCGGCGGCGATGCGCAGGGCGAGCGGCAGCCGCCCGCACAGGCCGATCAGTGCCTCGGCGGCGGCCGGGTCGGTGGCGAGGCGTTCGGCGCCGAGGGTGTGCACGAGCAGCGCCCGGCAGTCCTCGGGAGTGAGTTCGCCGACGGCTAGGGCGGCGACCCCGTCGAGTCCGGCGAGCCGGCTGCGGCTGGTCACCAGGACGAGGGAGTCGGCGGAGGACGGCAGCAGGGGTCTGACCTGGGCGGCGTCGGCGGCGTTGTCGAGGACGACGAGGAGCCGCAGGCCGGCGGTGGTGACCCGCCACAGCGCTATCCGGCTCAGCGGATCCTCGGGGATGCGCTCGCCGGGGATGCCGAGGGTACGCAGCAGTACTTCCAGCGCCCGTCCGGAGGCGAGGGGTTCGCGTCCGGGCGAGAAGCCGGCCAGGTCGATGTAGAGCTGGCCGTCGGGGTAGCGCTCGCGGACGCGGTGGGCGAAGTGCACGGCGAGCGCGGTCTTGCCGCTGCCGCCCATCCCCTCCAGCGAGACGATCTTCAGGTGTTCGCCGCTCTGGCCCTGGGTCCACTTCTCCAGCAGCCGCAGCTCCTCCTGGCGTCCGGTGAAGCCGGGCAGGTCGTACGGCAGGGAGTTCGGCGGTCCGCCCACAGGTACGGGCGCGGGCCGGAAGGCGTCGGCGCGGGCCTGTTCGGACAGCGAGGAACGCAGGCCCAGGGCGGGGCTGTTGCGCAGGATGTCCTCGTAGAGGCCGCTGAGTTCGCCGGAGGGGTCCACGCCGAGTTCGTCGGCGAGCCGGCGGCGGATGTCGGCGTAGGTCTCCAGGGCCTCGGCCTGCCGGGCCGAGCGGTACAGCGCGAGCATCAACTGGCCGCGCAGCCGCTCGTTCAGCGGATGGGCGGACACGAACCGTCTGAGGTCGGGGATGAGTTCGGAGCCGGCGCCCTGGTCGAGCCGGATCGCGTACAGCTGCTCGGCGGCGGTCGTCCGCTGGTCGTCGAGGGCGGTGGCGGCGCTCTGCACGACGAGCCCGCCGAGTCCGTCGAGGGCGGGGCCGCGCCACAGGCCTAGCGCCTCCTCCAGGAGTGCGGCGGTGCCCGCGCTGTCCCTGCCGCGGCCGTCGCGGGCCTGTCGCAGCAGGGCACGGAAGCGCAGCGAGTCCAGCTGGTCGTCGCCGACCGTCGTGCGGTAGCCGACGCCCTCGGTGCGGATGAGTGCCGCGCCGCCGGGTATTCGGCGGCGCAGTTCGGCGACGGTCTTGCGGATCTGCTGGGCGGCGGTGGCGGGCGGGTCCTCCTCCCAGACGGCCTCGGCGAGATGCGAGGCGGGCACGACCCGGTTCGGTTCCAGCAGCAGGGTGGCCAGCAGCCGCTGCTGTCTGAGGCCGCCCAGTTCCACGGGCCGGTCACCGACACGGACTTCCAGCGGCCCCAGCACGCGGAACACCGCTGGGCCCTGCTCCCCCGTTTGCGTCATGTTCTCCGTCTCCAGGTCCCGAGGGCCTGCATCGACCGGCAGGACTCGACGGCGGGGGGACATCGAGTCGTCGTGCGCCGGACGCACAGCGCTGTACGTCCAGGCGTGCCGGGACCGACACGCTCTGACACCCCCCGTGGATCCAGCCGACCCGCGTGTCACGGTCCGCGCGTGATCGTAACCTCAGCGCGACGGGGGAGGCCGGGGGCGCTTGCCACTTGGAAAAAGGTTTACCGGCAGCCTAGTTGCCCTTCTCCAACTCGTGGGGAAGACGGGAGGTTTCGCCGGGCCGCCGCGGCGCGGAGTGCCGCCACGCGGTCAGATCGGCGCCGAAGGTGCGGACGCGGGGCGGTAGTTCACCGGCCTGGCGCAGGGCGACGGCGGCGGACACGCCGGCTCCGGCGGGCACGGGCAGCAGCGCCCAGCGGTCGACCCGGGCGAGCGGGGTGCCGTAGCCCGGTCCGGGGCCCACGCAGATGGTGCCGCGGTCGGCCTCCAGGCCGTTGTGGCAGCCGCGCAGGTAAGCCTCCTTGCGGGTCCAGCAGTTGAGCAGGGCGGCGCCGCGGCGGCGGGGCGGCTGGACGGCGATGGCGAGCCGTTCGGCCGGGTGCAGTTGGGGCGCCAGGGCCTCGGCGTCGAGCAGTCCGGCGTCCCACGGCTCGCGTTCCTCGGCGGCGATGCCGACGGGGGCGGCGGCCAGGGCGCAGACCACGGTCTCGCCGGTGTGGTCGGTGGAGAAGTGCAGTCCCGGCATGTCGGGGAGCAGTTGCCTGCCGTGCCGTACGCGGCACTCGGCGCACCGCTCGCGCAGCGGGCGCACCTGCCGTGGCGGCAGTCCGGCGCAGGCGGCGAGCAGCAGCCGGAGGGTGACCTCGGCGAGCAGGACCCGGGGGCGCAGTCGGGGGTGCACCCCTCGGTCCAGACGTCGCACCACGTCCGGACCGAGGAGGTGCGCCGACCGTTCGGCCTCGGCGCACTGGCGGGGTGACACGCGCACCAGCCAGACGTCCACCTGCCCGGGAGGCGGGCAGTAACCGGACTCCGGCAGGGGTGCCGCCCGGGGGAAGAGCGGCGCCCGCCGCGCGGGCCTCGCGTCCGTCGTCGACGTCATGCGGCACCACCTCGCACCGAGAGTTCCCGAACAGGCCGGGAACCACTGTGCGTCCGGCTGCTGCAGAACGGCTTCAGCACGGCTCGCGGCGGTATCGCTTGGACCTCGGGCGCGTTCCCTGTTACATCTAGGGTATAACCTAGAGACCTTAGGGAAAGGGGCTCCCCATGGCCCGAGCCGGCCTCACCGCCGACCGTGTCGTCGCGGCCGCCGCCGAACTCGCCGACGAGGCGGGCTTCGAGAACGTCACCCTGTCCGCGCTGGCCCGCCGCTTCGGCGTGAAGGACGCGAGCCTGTACTCGCACGTCCGGGGCCTCGCGGACCTGCGGACCCGGCTCGCGCTGCACGCGGGCGGCGAGCTGATCGACCGGATCGCGGCGGCCGTGGCGGGCCGCGCGGGCAAGGACGCGCTGGCCGCCTTCGCCGGCGCCTACCGCGCCTACGCCCTGGAGCACCCCGGCCGGTACGCGGCCACCCAGATCCGCATCGACCAGTCCCTGCTCGCCGGCTCCCCGGCGATGCGCCGCACCGCCGAGATCACCCACGGCATGCTGCGCGCCTACGGCCTGCAGGAGCCCGACCTGACCGACGCCGTACGCCTGCTGCGCAGCACCTTCCACGGCTACTGCGCCCTGGAGTCCGCCGGCGGCTTCGGCGCGGACCGGGACGTACGGGCCTCCTGGGACAAGGCGATCGACGCCCTGCACCTGGCCCTCACCCACTGGCCCCGGGAGAAGAGGAACGATGACTGAACCGCTGCACTACGACGTCTCGGGCCGCGGTCCGGTGCTGCTGGTCCTGCCGGGCGGGGCCGGGCATCCGATGGGGCTCGGGCCGCTGACCGAGCGGCTGGCCGCGCACTTCACCGTGGTGACGTACGACCCGCTGGGCCTCGCCCACGGCCGGCTCGGCCTGCCGGTTGCCGGGCAGCGGGTGGCGGACTGGAGCGAGGGCGCGCACCGGGTGCTGGAGGCCGTGCTGCCGGAGGGCGCGTCCGCATATGTGTTCGGGACCAGCTCCGGCGGCATCACCGCCCTGGACCTGCTCGCCCGGCACCCGGGGCGGCTGGCGCACGTGGTCGCGCACGAGCCGCCGTGCGTGACGGTGCTGCCGGACGGACAGGAGCGGCGGGCCGAGCTGATCGGGCAGCTGGACGGCTCCGGACGCCCACCCGCGGAGGGCGAGTCGGCGACCCCGTTCGGCGTGTTCCTGGCCCGGGTGCTGCGCCCGTTCACGTCGTACATGCCGGCCTTCACCGCCGCACCGGGCACGCTCACGCTCGCCGCCGGCGCCGACTCGCGCGACGGGGTGCTGCACCGGACGGCCGTGTCGCTCGCCGAGCGGCTGGGCGGTGCGTTCACGGAGTTCCCGGGCGGGCACCTGGGCACGTTGGATCACCCGTCGGCGTTCGCGGACCTCCTCGCCGACACGCTGCGCTCCAGTCCGCAAACCTCGGCGTAGGTGGGGGTGGTGCCGCCCGGGGTGCGCCCGGCGGCGATGTCGGTCACCGCGTCCAGGGCCGCGCCGAGCGCCCGCCGGTAGAGCAGCGAGCCGAGGCTGATACGGCGCACGCCCAGGTCCGCGAGCTGGGCGACACTGGGCCCAGTGGGCGAGTAGAGAATGTTGAGCGGGGCGTCGAGGTGCCGGACGAGCCCGGCGATCCGCTGGGGGTCGGTCAGCCCGGGCACGAACACCCCGTCGGCACCGGCCTGTCGGTAGGCCTCCAGGCGGCGCAGGGTTTGCGTCCCGTCACCGTCGCCCAGCCAGCAGGTGTCCGTACGGGCGTTGACGAACATGCCGGGTACGGCGGCCTTCACGGCGGCGATCTTCGCGGCGTGCCGGTCCATGCGCCCCAGCCCGTCCTCCAGATTGATGCCGACCACGCCCACCGCCCACAACTCCCGTGCGAACTCCGCCACTTCGTCCGGATCGTCGGCGAAGCCGTCCTCGGCGTCGACCGACAGCAGCCAGGGCTCCGAGCCGAGGGTGAGGGCGAGGCGCAGGGTGTGCTCGCGGGTCGCGCCCCGACCGTCGGGCAGCCCCACGGCCGCCGCCACCGCGAGACTCGTCGTACCGATCGCGGGAAAGCCGCGGGCCGCGAGCGCGGCGGCCGAGGCATGGTCCCAGGCGTTGGGCAGGAGGAGCGGCTCGCCCGGGTGGTGGTGGAGCGCGGCGAAGGAGGTCACGGTGGGCTCTGCGGTCATACGGCCACGCTAGGCGCGGAACCGTTCGGCGACGGCCGAACGGTGCCGCGCTCTCCCTCTGGGCCCACGCACCCGTCCCCCGTCGCCACCCGTCTCACCGGCGCGTCACCGACCACGACGAGCCCGCGGATCGCCCGTCCGAACACTTGGCGCGCCCGTCCGCAGCGGTGAAGCCGAAGACGCGTTCCGCGCCGGACGCCCACCGGACGCTCACCTGGTACCCCTCCCCCACCCGCGCGGACACCAGTTCCGCGAGGGGGCGGGGGTCCGGCTCGCCGGTGAGCCGGGCGAGCGCCACGAACAGCGTGGCCTCGCCCGTCCCGGTCTCCCCCGTCATCTCCTGCGACAGGCCCGAGACGGGCAGGAGTTCGGCGCGCAGCCCGTCGGGGGCCGGCCAACCGGTGATCCGCACCGGTGTCCCGGGCTCGGCCCCGGCCACCAGATGGGCGCGCACCTCCACCGCGCCCTCGGCGAGAACGAGGCTGGTGACGGTGATCCCGTCGCGTACGGTGTGCCGGGAGGCGATCCAGCCCTCGCCCGTGCCGAGCGGTTCGATCCCGGTGCGGCTCGGATCGCCGCCGACGATCACGCTGTTGTCGTACGACGCCGCGGGCGCCGTCGCTGTCGAGTAGGCGAGCCGGGTGTAGTAGGGGTCGTAGCGGACGTCCTCGCTGCCGTGGTTGTGCAGCCGGACCAGCCCGTCCGAACGGGTGGACTGAAGCAGCCAGTTGGGGGCGCGGACGGGGCGCACCTCGTCGGCGCGGTCGGCCGGGCCCGGTTGCTCGGTCGCCGTCCACACCTCGTGCTCGGCAGGCAGCAACAGGCCGATAAACCCTTTACCGGCCCAGTACGGGGAGGCCGGTCCCGAGTAGTTCTGCACCAGTGACTCGTCGGGGCCGAGCCAGCCCAGCGGAAGCAGTCCGCGCTCGTCGACCGCGCCGCCGTCGAGGAAGTACCGCAGCGCACCGGAGGCCAGGCGCCGTGTCTCACCGGGGGCCAGGGGCGTCTGCCCGATCAGTGCGCCGAGCCAGAGCGGGGCGGTCGTCGCGAAACGGTAGGTGAGGGAGCGGCCCTGGCGCAGGGGCGCGCCGTCGCCGCCGAACAGCCGGGCGTGGTCGGCGAGGTGGCGCGACAGCCGTCCACCGTACATGGAGAGCAGTTCACTGTCGTCGGCCAGCCATGCGTGGAGAACCGTGTACAGGTGCATGGCCCAGCCGTTGTAGTAGTCGAACTTCCGGCCGTCGCCGTCGGTGTACCAGCCGTCGCCGAGGTACCAGCCCTCGATCCGTTCCAGACCGCGGTCGATCGCCTTGCGTGCCGCCTCCGGCCGGTGGCCGATCTCCGCCAGGAAGCCGCCGACGGTGACGGGGAACAACTCCCAGTTGCACGGCCAGGGTTCGGCGGTGAGCGCGTCCGCCAGCCAGTCGGCGGTGCGCTGCCGTACGGAGTCGTCGAGCCGGTCCCACAGCAGCGGCCGGGTCAGCCGCAGGGCGAGCGCGATCGACGCGGCCTCGACGAGCGGCTGGCCGCGGTCCTCGATGCGCGGCCAGACCCCGCCGGGCCCGGCCGCGAGGCCCTCGGCATAGCGGCCGAGCGCGGTCCCGTCGCGGCGGAAGGCGGCCAGCAGCAGCGTACGGGCGTACCCCTCCAGGCCGTCGGAGAGGTGCCCGGAGTGGCTCACATGGTCGCCGGGCAGGTGGTAGAGGGCGCGGTCGGGGGTGGCGTAGGGCTGGACGGCGGCCAGCAGGGCGTCGGCGGCGGCCTCCCAGTGGGCCCGGGTGTAACCGGTGTACGGACTCGACTCGCGTTCGTCGGCGGGCAGTTGGATCACGGCAGTGCTGTCCTTCCTGGCGGGGGCCTGGGGCGCCCCGGTTCCGGTCGGGACGCCCCAGGGGCTCATCCCACCCGCACGGAGCCCTCGGGCACCAGGTGCAGGTCGACCAGCGCGTCACGCAGTTCGTCCTGAAGCGGGTCGGGGACATCGGGGCGGGCCATGGTCATCCCCTCAGGCTGGGCAGCCACCCGGCCGCACAATACCGCCGCCGATCCTGTCATCCCGGTTTTCCGCAGGTCAGTCATGGCGCGGCGGGACGCTCACCAGCCGGACACCGGGGTCCGCCGGCGTTGCGCGTCGACTAGAAGACTCATGAAGATCTTGGTGAGGGGCTGTCCGGGCATAGGCCGGGCAGCCCCTGTTCGCTATGCGGTGGCCGGGGCGAGTTGCCAGCTG